>DASXYL010000042.1:0-52776 GCA_036502575.1 Jatrophihabitantaceae bacterium
CCTCGCCGCAGCGACATTGAACCTGCTCAAACTCCACCGAGCAGCCATCGCCTAACAGCGATCAGCGCACAGCAAACCCCCGCCCACTACACAACCCACCCCACCGACCCGACCCGACCAGCCATTTAGCAACAGGCTCTACGACGTCGCGAAGCGCGGACAACTCGAGAAGCGGCGTGACAGTTACCGCACGCTGACGACGTCGGGGTTGCTGACGTCGAACGTCGTACCGGCGCGACTGAGCAGGGCGGGCAGCACCTGGGCCTTGTCGGCACTGCGGTCGGCGGTCCCCCATTCGACGGTGCGTCCGTCGCGCAGGTGCAGGGTGATCGCCGACGGGTCGCTCGCCCCGATCGAGGACAGCTGCGCCAGCACGGCCGGGGTCAGCGCCCCGGCGACCGTCGCGACCGCCTGACCGGTGGCGGTCGCGGCGGGCTGGCCGGCACCGGCCGGAATGTCGAAGTGCGGCAGTGCGCTCGGCGCCGTGGACACGGTGCGGAACTGGCGCCCGCTCTTGTCCACGAGGATCACTTTTGTGGGGCTGCCCCCGGCATCCAGATACCCGACCGCGACCCGCTCGGTCACGGTGATCACCACGGTCGAGGGATAGCTCACCTGCACGCTCGCTGCGGCGACATCGGGCAGGGCCGCCTCGACCCGGTGCGCGATCGCGCCGGTGTCCAGACGCAGCAACGGACGTCCGTGTGGGACGTCAGCGACCGCTTGGATCCGGGCGGCCGACACGGAGTGCGCGCCGTGCACGACGACCCGCCTGGCCCCCAACACCGAGCTGAACACGACCACCCACACGAGCACTGCGACCAGGCCGGCCGCGCCCGCCACCAACGCGATGCGACGAGCCGAACGCCGGGCGGCGAGATCGTCGTCGCTGTCGCGGGTGAGGGTGTCAGCCATCGCGCTCCGGTCCGGCGAGCGCCGCCAGGATCTCCGGGCACAGCAGGTAGACGTTGCCGATGCCCATCGTCACGATCACGTCGCCCGGCGCGGCCACCTCGGCGATGCGCGCCGGGGTGGCCGAGAAGCTCGGCTCGTAGATGACGTTGTCGGGCGGGAGTGGGATCTGGTCGGCGATCAGCGCCCCCGTCACACCCGGGATCGGCTCCTCGCGGGCCGGGAAGATGTCCATGACCACGGCGATGTCGGCGATGCCCATCGCCTGGGCGAACTCCGCCGCGAACGTCTGGGTGCGGCTGTACGTGCCGGGCTGGAACACGGCGATGAGCCGCCCCCCGCCGCCGACCACCGCCCGGGCCGCGGCGAGGACGGCCGCCACCTCGGTCGGGTGGTGGGCGTAGTCGTCGTAGACGCTGATGCCGTTCGACGTGCCGCGGTACTCGAAGCGCCGATGCACGCCGCGAAACTCGCGCCACGCGTCCAGCACCTTGTCCAGGTCGAGGCCGATCTCGACGGCGAGACCCAGCGCCGCGGCGGCGTTCAGGGCCATGTGCCGGCCGACCAGGGCGCCGACCCGCACCCGCACGCCGTCCAAACCCTCACCGTGGGCGGTGAACTCGACGCTGTCGGGGTGCTCGGCGATGTCGGTGACCCGGACGTCCGCGTCGGCAGCCTCGCCGTACGTGCGCACCCGTCGACCCGAGCTCTGGGCGTAGGCGGCGATGCGCCGCGCGCCGGGATCGTCGGCGCAGACGAGCAGCACGCCGTTGTGGTCGATGCGCTCGACGAACTGCTCGAACGCCCGGAAGATGCCCTCGAGATCGCCGTGGTTCTCGAGGTGATCGGCCTCGACGTTGGTGATCACGGCCATGGACGGGTGCAGCAGCAGGAACGACCCGTCGCTCTCGTCGCCTTCGACGATCGCGAGCTCGCCGGTGCCGAGGTGGGCGTTGAGCCCGGTCTCGTAGAGATTTCCGCCGATCGCGAAGGACGGGTCCAGTCCGCAGGCCTGCACGGCCACGGTGAGCATCGAGGTGGTGGTCGTCTTGCCGTGCGTGCCGGTGATGGCCACGCACCGCTTGTCCTCCAGCGCCGCCGACAACGCGGCCGCGCGACGCAGCACCGGCTTGCCGCTCTCGCGGGCAGCGACGAATTCGGGATGCTTGGGGCTGATCGCCGTCGTGTAGACGAACGTGTCGGCGTCGTCGAGGTGGCTGGCCGAGTGTCCGATGTGGACGGTGGCACCGACCGCCCGCAACGCGGCCACCGTGTTCGACTCTCGGGCCTCGCAGCCGCTGACCGGCACGCCGCGCGCGACCAGGATGCGAGCCAGCCCGCTCATGCCCGCGCCGGCGATGCCCATGATGTGCACCCGTCCGAGTTCGGCCAGGGGCGGCACCGCGTCAGTGGCGGCGCTGCGCACCAGAGCGGCCCCCGGTGCCTCCCAGCCGGTCGGCCGGTCAGCGTCGGCGTCGTGGGTCGGGGTAGTCGTCATCGGGCTCCCTGGATGCGCGACGGTGGGCCGGGTACCGAACCGGCGCCGCTCGGCGGCCACCGTCAGAACGTGCCGGGCCAAAACGGTGCCGGCATCGCGCGCACCGGCATGCCCGGCCACCCGAGACATTACCGCCAAGGTCTGGGCGTCAGTTATCCGCGGGACGACCTCGCGCAGGATCCACTGCGGCGACAAGTCGACGTTGTCGACGAGCAGGCCGCCGCCCGCCTCGACGATGGGCAGCGCGTTGTAACGCTGCTCGCCGCCGCGCAACGGCAGCGGCACGTACGCCGCCGGCAGGCCGACCGCGGTGAGCTCGGCGCAGGTCATTGCACCGGATCGGCACAGCACGAAGTCCGCGGCCGCGTAGGCGTAGCGCATCTGCTCGACGTAGGGCACGACGACGTACGGCGGCTTGCCCTCGGGCACGTCGACGACGTTCTTGGGCCCGACGATGTGCAGCACCTGCACGCCAGCGTCGCGCAGGCCGGCGGCCGCCCCCTCCATCGCCGCATTGATCGCCCGCGCACCCTGCGAGCCACCGGTGACGAGCAACGTCGGGGCATCGGTCAACAACCCGAAGTTCAGCCGCGCGTCGGCCCGCAGGTCGGCGCGATCCAACTCGGCGATCTCCGGACGGAGCGGGATGCCGATGGCTGTGGCATGTGGCAGGCGCACCGCCGCCGATGCGGTGAACACGTGCCGGGTGAGGCGCGCACCGAGCCGATTCGCGACTCCGGGCCGGGCATTCGCCTCGTGCAGCACGATCGGGATGCCGCGCCGCCGGGCGGCGAGGTAGGCCGGCATCGCGACGTAGCCACCGAAGCCCACCACCACCTCGATGTCGTGGCGCTCCATCACCTCGGAGGCGGCGCGCACGGCGGCGTTCAGCTTGCCCGGGGTGGCCAGCAACGCGCGACCCGGCTTGCGCGGCAACGGCACCGGCGGGATCAGCTCGAGCGGATACCCGCGGGCCGGGATGAGGGTGGTGTCCAGGCCGCGCTCGGTGCCCAGTGCGGTGATCTCGACGGTGGCGTCGAGCGCTCGTAACGCGTCCGCCAGATTCATCGCCGGCTCGATGTGCCCGGCCGAATGCCCGCCCGCGACCAGTACCCGCGCCCCTTCGCTCATGCCCGCCTCCGTTGCGTCCCGGTGGAACGGTAGGCGGTCCCGGTGCTGCGGGGGGCGGCGGGCAGGCGACGGACGGGGGCGCCCCGTTGCGGCTGCGCGCGCTTGGCCGGTTGGGCCCGCGTCGCGGGTTGGGCGCGTTTTGCCGGAGCCGGTCTCGGCTTGGGTCGCGGCGCCGGCTTCGGCTTCGGCTTGGATCGACGCTTCGGGGCCGCGTACGCCTTGGGCACCGGCACCCGCAGCCATCGCTCGATGCGTGAGCGCGTGCCGCTCGCCGCCGCCCGTTGGGCCGCGGCGACCGCAGCCGGCTCGTGCCGGGCGAACGAGACGAGCATGCCGAACACCAGGAACGTGGCGAGCAGCGACGTCCCGCCGGCGGAGATGAACGGCAGCGGGATGCCGGTGACCGGCAGCAGCGCCGTGACGTATCCGACGTTGATGACGGCCTGCCCGCAGATCCACACCGTCGCTCCCCCGGCCGCGAGCCGCACGAACGGGTCGGCGTTGCGCCGGGTGATCCGCATGCCGGTGTAGGCGAACAGCGCGAACAGGGCGAGGACCGCGACGCACCCGAGCAGACCGAGTTCCTCGCCGATCACCGAGAACACGTAGTCGGTGTTGGCGTTGGGCACCCACTCGTACTTGGACGTCCCGTTGCCCAGGCCCACACCGAACACGCCGCCCGAAGCGAGGGCGTAGAGCCCCTCCACGGTCTGGTAACCCGCGCCGCGGTGCTCCTGGAACGGATGCACGAACGTCAGCAACCGCTTGAGCCGGTACGGCTCGGCGACCGCGAGCATCGTCACCGCACCGCCCACAGACAGCAGCACGCCGGCGAAGTAACGCATCGGCAGCCCCAGCGTCCAGAGCAGGCCGAGCAGGATGAGCAGGAAGCACATGGTCGTGCCGAGGTCCGGCTCGAGCATGACCAGCGCGCAGACGAGCACGAACACGGGCAGCAGCGGGACGAAGACGTGTCGGGCCCGGGTCAGCGTCTTCAGGTGCTGCTTGCGGGCCAGCAGGTCGGCCGCCCAGAGCAGGATCGCGAGCTTGGCGAACTCCGACGGCTGCAGTTGTAGCGGGCCGATGTCGACCCACCGCCGCGCGCCGTACACGCCGACGCCGATGCCCGGCACGAGCACGGCCGCCAGTGACACGAGCGCGATGAACATCGCCGGATACGCCAGGGTACGGAAGCGCCGGGGCGCGGCGCGCATCGCGAACCAGAAGATCGGCAGGCCGACGATGACGAATTCGATCTCGCGGACGATCTGGGTCCAGATCGTCGACCCCTGATCGTTCGACGCCGAGATGGTGGTGGACGCCGCCATCAGCACGCCGAACCCGAGCAGCCCACCGCCCGCCAGCAGGATCAGCTGCGCCGAGGCGTACGGACGGTCGAGGTAACGGCTGACCGCGCCGGCCCCGGACCGTCGACGGCTCGGTTTCGGCGTCGATTCCGCCGCCGCGCTCACGGGACGGCGAGCGCGTCGATCGCAGCCGTGAATGCCGTGCCGCGGGCGGCGTAGCCCGCGAACATGTCGTAGGACGCGGCGGCCGGAGCGAGCAGCACCGTATCGCCGGGACGCGCGAGCCCGGCCGCGGTGGCTACCACCTCGGTCATGGCTCCATCGTCGTTCCTCGCCACCTCGATCACCGGGATCTCGGGGGCGTGTCGGGCCAACGCGGTAATGATCTCTGCCCGATCGACGCCCAGCACGACGGCGCCGCGCAGATGCGGGGCCGCAACGGCGATCAGATCGTCGACCGGCGCGCCCTTGAGCTGCCCCCCGGCGATCCAGACAACGCGGTCATAGCTCAGCAGCGAGGCGAGCGCGGCGTGCGGGTTGGTCGCCTTGCTGTCGTCCACGTAGCAGACCCCGCCGCGCTCGACCACGAACTGGTTGCGGTGCGGGTCGGGGACGAACGCCCGCAAGCCGTCGCGCACCGCGCCGGCGCCGACGCCGTGCGCCCGGGCCAGCGCCGCCGCGGCGAGCGCGTTCGCCACGTTGTGCGCGCCGGTCGGCCGGACCTCGTCCGCAGGGATCAGCTCGACCGGCTCGGGGCTGAACGCGTGATCGACCAGCACGCCGTCGACGACGCCGAGCTGGCCCGGCTGGGGAGGATTCAGCGTGAATCCGACCTTGCGTCCCTGGGCCCGGGACTCGGCCCCGGCCAGCAGCCGGGCGACGTACTCGTCGTCGAGGTTGCCGATCGCGACGGGAGAATCCCAGACCTTCGTCTTGGTCAGGGCGTACACGCCCATCGAGCCGTGCCAGTCGATGTGATCAGGCGCCAGGTTGAGCAGGGCGCCGGCTTCCGGAACGACCGTCGAGGACCAGTGCAGCTGATAACTCGACATCTCGACCGCCAACGCGTCGGGCCGCTCGCTGCCGGTCACCGCGTCGATGATCGACACGCCGACGTTGCCGACCGCCGGGGCGTACAGCCCGGCCGCCTGCAGGATCGCCTCCAGCATCCGGACGGCCGTGGTCTTGCCGTTCGTCCCGGTGACGGCGAGCCACGGGGCCGGGTGCGCGTCGCGCAGCCGCCAGGCCAGCTCGACCTCGCCGATCACCTCGATCCCCGCGGCCAGCGCGGCCACCGGTAGCGGATGGTTCGGCGGCACCCCGGGAGTCACCCAGAGCAGGTCCACTCCGGGCGGCAGCGCGTCGATGTCGCCGAGGAACCGCGCGCCCGCTGCCTCCAGCGACGCGACGGCGTCGGTGGTGCGGCGGTCGGTCAGCAGGACCGTCGCACCCCGCGCGAGCAAGGCGCGGGCCGCGGCGCCGCCGGCGAAGGCGACCCCGACCACGAGGACGGTGCGTCCGGCGAACTGCTCAGCCATGGCTGACGAACTCGGCGTAGAACAGGCCTACCCCGAATGCGACCGCGATGCCGGCGATGATCCAGAACCGGACGATGATCGTGACCTCGTCCCATCCGGACATCTCGAAGTGGTGATGCAGGGGCGACATTTTGAACGCTCGTCGCCCGGTGCCCGTTCGTCGCCGGGTGTACTTGAACCAGCCGGCTTGGATGAGGCCCGACAACGTGACGACGGCGAACAGGCCGCCGAGTACGACCAGCAGCAACTCGACCCGGGACAGGATCGCCATCGCCGCCATCAGACCGCCCAGCGCCATCGAACCCGTGTCGCCCATGAAGATCTGCGCGGGTGAGGCGTTCCACCACAGGAAGCCGAAGCACGCGCTCATCGCGGCGGCTCCCACGATGGCCAGGTCGCGCGGATCACGCACCTCGTAGCACCCGTGCGCCGATCCGCCGATGCCGCACAGGTGCCGGGCCTGGATGAACTCGATCAACGTGAACGCACCGAACACCATGGCCGCGGCCCCGGCGGCCAGCCCGTCCAGGCCGTCGGTGAGGTTCACCGCGTTCGAGGTGGCCGACACGATGATGTAGGCGAGCACGACGAAGCCGACCGAGCCGATGCCGAGGGCCTCGATGTCGCGAACGTAGGAGACGTGGGTCGAGGCCGGCGTCTGGCCCAACTTGTTCCGGAACATCAACGCCAGCACGGCGAAGGTAACCGCGACCACGAGCTGCCCAGCGAACTTGGCCCGGGCGCGCAGTCCGAGACTGCGCTGGTGGCGCAGCTTGATGAAGTCGTCGAGGAATCCGACGACGCCGAGCCCGACCATCATGAACAGCGCCAGCAGCCCCGATGCCGTCGGACCCCGCCCGCCCTGGAAGGCCGTCACGAGGTGGGCGACGAAGTAGCCCACCACCGTCGAGCCGATGATCACGACCCCGCCCATGGTGGGCGTGCCGCGCTTGACCAGGTGCTGGGGCGGGCCGTCGTTGCGGATCTCCTGGCCGAAGCCTTGGCGCCGGAAGTAGGCCACGACGAGCGGCGTGCACAGGATCGAGCAGAGCAGGGCTGCCAGCGCCGCCGCAAGGGAGGTTCTCACCGGCCCAGCTCCAGGGCGACCCGTTCGAGCCCAACGGCGCGGGACGCCTTCACCAGGACGACGTCGCCGGGCTGCAGTTCCTTCTCCAGCAGGGTGATGGCCGCGTCGGCGTCGGGTACCCACTGCGCGTCGCCGCCCGCGAGGGCCGCGCCATGGGCGGTGGCTCGAGCCGCTTCGCCGACCGCCACGACCCGGGACACGTGCAGTGATGCGGCGAGGCGGCCCAGAGCCTCGTGCTCCTCGGTGGCGATGTCGCCCAGCTCAGCCATCGGGCCGAGCACCGCCCAGGTGCGTCCGGCCCGATGGCGGCCGATCTCGGCCAGCCCGTTCAGCGCCGCCCGCATCGACTCGGGGTTGGCGTTGTAGGCGTCGTTGATCACCACGACGTCGTCCGGACGTTCGGTGATCTCCATTCGCCACTTGGACCGTCGCGTCGCCGCGGAAAGGGCGGCCGCGACATCCGGTAGCGGCAGGCCGAACTCGAGGGCGACAGCGGCGGCGGCGAGGGAGTTGGCGACCTGGTGCTCGCCGCTCAGCCGCAAGGACACCTCGGCCTTGGCGTCACCGGCGTGCAACGTGAAGCCGGGGCGGCCGAGCTCGTCGAGGCGAACGTCGGAGGCCCGCACGTCGCCGCCTTCGCCGAAGGTCACGACCCGGGCGGCCGTGCGCGCGCTCATCGCGGCGACCAGCGGATCGTCGGCGTTCAGGATCGCCACCCCGGCAGCCGGCAACGCCTCGACCAGCTCGCCCTTGGCCTGCGCGATGGCCGCGCGCGAACCGAATTCGCCGAGGTGCGCCGAGCCGACGTTCAGCACCACCCCGATTCGCGGCGGCGCGATCTCGGCGAGTTCGCGGATGTGGCCTAGTCCGCGGGCGCTCGTCTCCAGCACCAGGTACTTGGTGTCCACTGTGGACAGCAGGACGGTGTAGGGGTGGCCGAGCTCGTTGTTGAACGACTCGGGCGGGGCGACCGTGGGACCTAGGCGTTCCAGCAGTTGCGCGACGAGGTCCTTCGTGGACGTCTTGCCCGACGATCCGGTGATGCCCACGACCAGGATGTCGGGCAGCCGGCGGATCACAACGGTGGCCAGCGCCGAGAGCGCGGCCAGCCCGTCGGCGACCAGGATGCTGGGCCCGTCGACCGGTCGCGTGACGATGGCCGCAACGGCTCCAGCGGCGCGGGCGGAGTCGACGTAGTCGTGGCCGTCGACGTGCTCGCCCGGCAATGCCAGGAACAGTCCGCCGGGCCGGGCCTTGCGCGAGTCGAACTCCACGGGCGCGTATACCCGGGTGTCCGGGTCGGCGCCGGACAGGCGGCCGTGTACGGCAGCGGCGACGTCGCCGAGGGTCATGTCGATCAACCGATGCGCTCCTGAATCGCCCGACGCACCACGTTTCGATCGTCGAACGGGTGGACCACCCCGGCGACCTCCTGCCCGGTCTCGTGCCCCTTACCCGCGACGAGCACCGTATCGTGCGGCCCGGCCGCCGCTACAGCCGCCTCGATCGCTTCGGCCCGGTCGCCGATCTCCAACACCCGCTCGCGCAGCTCGGCCGGGACGCCGGCCAGCATCGCCGCCCGGATCGCCGCCGGGTCCTCCGATCGCGGGTTGTCGTCGGTGACGATCAGCAGGTCGGCATCGCGCGCCGCGACCTCACCCATCATCGGCCGCTTGGCCCGGTCGCGGTCACCGCCACAGCCCAGCACGATGATCAACCGGCCCTGGGTCAGCGGCCGCAGCGCGCGGAGCGCCCCGTCGACGGCAGCGGGTTTGTGGCTGTAGTCGACGATGGCGAGGAACGGCTGGCCGAGGTCGATACGTTCCATACGTCCAGGTACGGAGGCGGCCGCGATCGCCGGCGCGGCCACCTGCGGCGGCACTCCCGACGCGTCGAGGACGGCCAGAGCGAGCAGCGCGTTCGCCACGTTGTAGGCGCCCGGCACGCGGCATCCGGCCGCGAGGTCGACGCCGGGGCCGTGCACCCGGAAGGCGGTGCTGCCGTCCGGTTCGACGTGTACGCCGCTCGCCCGCCACGTCGCGTCGCTGCCCGACGTGCTGACCGTCACCGCGGACGGACCAACGGACACCGCCAGCCGCCGGCCCCACTCGTCGTCCACGACGATCACCGGCCGGCGCGCGCGTCCGTCGAACAGGCGCGCCTTCGCGGCGAAGTAGTCCTCCATGTCGGCGTGGAAGTCGAGGTGGTCCTGGGAGAGATTGGTGAACGCCCCGACCGCGAACTCGATGCCGTCGGTGCGACCCATCGCGAGCGCGTGACTCGACACCTCCATCGCCACCGTGTCGGCGCCGCGCTCACGCATCACGGCGAGCAGGGCCTGCACGTCGGGCGCCTCGGGAGTGGTGAAGCCCGTCTTGACGGCGTCGTCGCCGATCATCGTGGCGACGGTGCCTATCAACCCCGACGAGCGCCCGGCGGCGGCCAGCCCGGCCCGGACCAGGAACGTCGTCGTCGTCTTGCCGCTCGTCCCGGTGACGCCCAGCACCGACAGCGCCTGGCTCGGCCGCCCGTAGACCTCGGCCGACACCTCCCCCAGGCGCGCCCGCACGTCGTCGACGACCACCACCGGACCGGCCGGGAGCATCGCCGCCCCGGCGGCGTCGGTGAGCACCGCGATCGCGCCCGACGCCAGGGCCTCGGGCGCGAACTGAGCACCGTGGCAGGCCCGTCCGGGCAGTGCCGCGAACAGGTCACCGGGACGCGCCCGCCCGCTCGTTGACGTGATGCCGGTGACCGCGACGTCGGCGCCGACGAGGCGTCCACCGGCCAGGTCGGCGAGCTCGCCGAGCGATCGGGGCTCCACGTGGCCCGGCCGGGGCAGGGTTTCCATTGTGCTGGCGTGCGACACGTCAGCACACGGTACTGGGGCTCGCCATTCGGGTCGTCGCGTCGCACACCTGCAAGGGCACGTGCTTGGACTGCGACCCGGTCGGCGGGATCCGTGCGTGCTGCAGCTCGTACGTCGCGATCTCGTGGTACAGCGGCGCGGCGACGTCGCCGCCCACCAGCCCGTGCGCCGGGTTGTCGACCATGATCGCGACGACGAACTGCGGGTTGTCGGCCGGCGCGATCCCGGCGAAGGTGTCCCAGTTCATCCAGTCGCTGTACTGGCCGCCGCGGGCCGGATCAGGTTGCTGGGCGGTGCCGGTCTTGCCGGCGATGCGGTAGCCGTCGATAGCGGCCTTCGTGCCGGTGCCGCCCGGCAGGGTCACCGACTCGAGCATCGTCCGCACGGTCTTGGCCGTTTTCGCGCTCACCACGCGGACGCCGGCCGGCTGTCGGGTCACCCGGGTCGCGCCGTCCGGATCGGTCACCGACGCGGTGATGCGGGGCGGTACGCGCACCCCGCTGTTGGCGATCGTCTGGTACATCGAGGCCAGTTGCAGCACCGTCATCGCCTCGCCCTGCCCGATGGGCAGGTTGGCGAACGACGAGCCCGACCAGGTGTCCGGTGCTGGCAGGATTCCCTGGCTCTCGCCGGGCAACTCGATACCGGTCGCCGTGCCGATGCCGAACTTCTTCTCGTAGTCGTACCAGGACTGCTCGCCGACCTTCTGCGCGATCTGCAGCGTGCCGACGTTGGACGACTCGGCCAGGACGCCGGTCGCGGTGAACGTCTCGGTCGGGTGCCACCAGGCGTCGTGCACGCTGACGTCGTTGATCTGGATGGCGCTCGGGACGGTGAACCTCGACGACGGCTTGATCAGCCCCTTCTCGACCGCGGCGGAGAAGGTCACGACCTTGTTGGCCGACCCGGGCTCGAACACCGTCTGGATGGCCGGATTCGCCGTCTCGTTCGGCCCCAGCGTCGAGGGATCGGCGGAGTTGAACGTGCCGTTCGAGGCGAGGCTGAGCACCTGCCCCGTGCGCGCGTCCAGCACCGCTACCTGGGCGCCCCGAGCCCCGGACTGGGCAACTGCCCTATCCAGGTACTTCTGTACCGTGTACTGCAGATCCTGGTCGATCGTGAGCCGAACCGTGCCGCCGTTTACCGCGTCCAGACGCTGGTTGGGGCCGCTCGGATTCACCTTGCCGGTGCCGTCGACGGCGTAGGTGAGCCGCCCGTCCTTGCCGGCCAGCAGATCGTTGTACTGGTACTCGACGCCGGCCCCGCCGCTGCCGTCGGAGTGCACGAATCCGATGACGTTCGCGCCCGTCGTCTGACCGGGGTACTGACGCTGCGTCGTGGCCTGGGTGTAGATACCGCGCAGGTCGAGCTTCTCGACCTGCCGGGCCGTCTGCGGCGGCAGCGCGCGGGCGAGCACGGCGTACTGGCCGGGTCCGGCGAGCAGCTTCAGCACGTCGAGCTGGGAGCGCTGCACGAGTGGCGCGAGCTTGAGCGCGTAGCTGGCCCGGTCACCGGCCGCGATCTGAGCGGGGTCGGCGGTGATGTCCTGAGCGCTGGTCGTGTACGCGAGCACGGTGCCGTTGCGGTCGACGATCTGCCCGCGCAGCGCGTGCAGATCGATGGTGTCCAGGCGCTGCGCGGCGGCCGCGTCGGCGTAGTTGGCGTGGTCGACGCCCTGCAGCTGGACCAGCCGTCCACCCACGATCACCAGCAGCGTGCAGACCGCCGCGAAGCCCACCCGCAGCCGCTTGTCCAGTGCCCCCAGCACGAGGGAACGACGGCGTCGCTTGCGCCGCGGCGGACGGGGCTTGCGACTGGGTGCCTTCGGCGGGTTCGGCGGGCGCCGCCGGGGCTCATCCTTCGGTGACCGGGCCCGGGGCTGCTGCGCCCGCGCCGGCTTCGATTGGGTCGCCCGGGCCGGCTTGGGTTGGGGCGCCCGCGCCGGCCGGGGTGGGGCCTGGCGCCGCGGCGACGGCTGACCGGTGCGATCGCTCGAGCGCGGAGCGGCGCCGGGAGTTCGGGGCCGGGGCGGCTGCGCGCCCCGTCCGGGCGTGGCCGCAGGTCGCGGGACGCGACCACCAGGCCCGGGCGCACGACCACGTCGCCCGTCGTCGGGTGGGCGCGTCATCGATGACCCCCGGTCGGTGTCGGCGTCGGCTTCGTCGGCGGTTTGGGGGGCTTCTTCGCGGGGGTCGAAGAGTGCTGAGTCGGCTTCGAATGGGTGGGGGTCGGGGTTGGCGTGGGGGTTGGGGTTGGGGTGGGGGTTGGGGTTGGGGTGGGGCTCGGCGGTGGGGCCGCGGCAGTCGCCGGCTGGGGCGATCCCATGACCTTCACCGTCCCGTTGGGGAGGATCCGCAGGAACGCCGGATGGTCGGCCGGCACCATGCCGAGCCCCGCCGCCGCGCTGCCCAGGGCGCCCGGCGCCTGCCGAGCGGCGAGCTCGGCCTTGAGCTGCTGGACATCGTCGGACGAGTCGGCGTTGGCTTGGGTCAACGACTGCCGGCGCAGCTCCTGCGCCGCGGCCGCGGTGTTCAGGGCCAGCAGCGCGCACAGCCCGCCGATGAGCAGGCCCGCGATCAGCAGCACGAACGGCGCTCGACGCGGACCGGTGCGGGTCACCGCCTGCGGCGCCTTCGCGGCGACGAGCCGGGTCTGCGACCACCCGGTCGCCGTAGAACGCGGCGATGTCGGACGCACCGGCCGGGTAGGACGAGCAGGCGCGGCCCGACGGGTCGGTGGCACCCGGGCCGGGGCGCTCACGCCGGCCCCCCGGCATTCTCGTCGAGTGGCGCGTTCTGCGTCGAGTGGCGCGTTACAACGCGCCACTCGGCCCACAACGCGCCACTCAACGGGACGGGAGCGCAGCTCACGCCGGCTCCTTGATGCGCTCGGCGGCTCGCAGCCGGACGGACGCGGCCCGCGAGTTCGCGGCGACCTCGTCGGGGGTCGGGCCCTCGCCCCGGCTCAGCAGCCGCAGCTGCGGGCCACGCTCGGCGATCGGCACCGGAAGGTCGGGCGGCGTCGAGTCGGCGGCGAGCGGGGCGATCGCCTGCTTGACGATGCGGTCCTCCAGCGACTGGTAGGACAGCACGACGATCCGCCCGGACACCCGCAGCGCGGTCACCGCCTCGGGCACGGCCGTCCGCAGCGCGTCCAGCTCGGCGTTGACCTCGATGCGCAGCGCCTGGAACGTGCGCTTGGCCGGGTGCCCGCCGGTGCGCCGGGTCGCGGCCGGGATGGCGGTGCGGACGAGTTCGGCGAGCCGCGCCGTCGAGTTCAGGGGCCGATCCCGCACGATGGCCTGCGCGATCCGCATCGCGAAGCGCTCCTCGCCGTACTCACGCAGCACCCGCGCCAGATCGCCGACCGGGTAGGTGTTGACGACGTCGGCGGCGGTGCGTCCGGCCTGCTGGTCCATGCGCATGTCCAGCGGGGCGTCGTGGGCGTAGGCGAATCCGCGTTCGGGCTGATCGAGCTGCATGGACGAGACGCCGAGGTCGAACAGCACGCCGTCGACGCGGGGCAGGCCGAGGGATTCCAGCACCTGCGGCATCCGGTCGTAGACGGCGTGCACGAGGTGCAGCCGCTCGCCGTAGGGCGCCAGGCGCTGCTCGCTGTGTTCGAGCGCGGCCCGGTCCCGGTCGAGCCCGACCAGGGTGAGCTGCGGATGGGCGGCGAGCAGGGCCTCGGCGTGACCACCGAGACCGACTGTCGCGTCTACGACAACGGCCGGCCGGCCGGACAGCGCCGGAGCGAGCAGCGCCAGGACGCGATCCAGCATCACCGGGACGTGCGTGCCGCCCTGTTCGTCCATCAGCGCTACCTCCTCCCGCGACTGGCCGTGCTTCCTGATCGCTTCCTGATCGTTGTGACGTCCGGTCGGGTCCCCGCCCGCCGTGGCCCGGAGGTCCCGCTTGGCACCGGGGAAGGTGCGCCAAGTGGGAACCGGCGACGGGAGGAGGCCGGATCGGACGTCACGCTGCGATGACGGGCCGCGATCTCACAGCAGCCCGGGCAGCACCTCCTCCTCGGCGTCGGCGAAGGATTGCTCGGTGTTGTCGAGGTAGGCCTGCCACGCCTGCGCGTCCCAGACCTCGACGCGGGTGTTGGCACCGATGACGACGCAGTCCTTGGTCAGCCCCGCGTACTGGCGCAACGGTTGCGGCACCGTGATCCGGCCCTGGCCGTCGGGCACCTCGTGCGAGGCGCTCGCGAAGAAGATGCGGCCGTAGTCGCGCACCCGCCGGTCGGTCACCGGCGCCGTCCGGAGCAACTCGGTCAGCCGGTTGAACTCGGCGATCGGGAACACGAACAGGCAGCGCTCCTGACCCTTGGTGATTACCAGGCCGCTGTCCAGGTCGGAGCGGAACTTGGCCGGCAATGCCAGCCGTCCCTTGTCGTCCAGGCGTGGCGTGTGCGTCCCGAGGAACACCGGCACCACCCCTCATACGATCGCTCCATACCCCCACAGTGCCCCACCGTACCCCACTTCCTTCCACCGTCAACGTCAACCAGGGCTCATTCGGTGCGTCGCGGCGCTGAACTCCCCCGGAAATCCGGGCCACTGAGTCGGTGGGGAAAGGTGGAAGGCCGGACCACGCGTTACCCGGATGTTTTCGAGCTCAGGGATACTTCACGTGACACGGCGCACATGACGCCGAAAGAGCCGCGCCTTGGGGGGCAGCAGGTTGGTGGATCAGGTGGATTACCCGTACCGCGACGACCGTTCATCCACTTCCGGGGCAGTAGCGCCGACGAAGCACTCCAGGGCAGGGTTGCAAGCTGTGGTGGATCCAGGGGAGTCAGGCGACATCAACGCAATCCGCACCGTGGGCGAGCGGATCATCGCCAACATCGAGCAGGTCATCGAAGGCAAAGTGGCGACTATCCGCCTGGGCCTGGCCGTACTGCTCGCCGAGGGCCACCTCCTCATCGAGGACGTCCCCGGCGTGGGCAAGACCAAGTTCGCGAAGGCGCTCGCCCGATCGATCGACTCCACGGTGCGGCGCGTGCAGTTCACCCCTGACCTGCTGCCCAGCGACATCACCGGGGTCAGCGTCTACAACTCCGAATCCCGCGACTTCGAGTTCAAGCCCGGCCCGGTGTTCGCGAACATCGTGGTGGGCGACGAGATCAACCGCGCCTCACCCAAGACCCAGGCCGCGCTGCTCGAGTGCATGGAGGAGCGTCAGGTCACCGTCGACGGCGTCACGTACTTCCTCGAGACGCCGTTTCTCGTGCTCGCCACGCAGAACCCCATCGACATGGAGGGCACCTACCCGCTGCCCGAGGCCCAGCGCGACCGGTTCACCGCCCGCATCTCGATGGGCTACCCGGACCGCGTCGCCGAGATCGCCATGCTCTCCGAGCACTCGGCCACCGACCCCCTCGAGGGCCTGCAGCCGGTGTCGGACGCCGCCGAGATCAAGGCCTTGATCGAGCGGGTTCGCAAGGTGCACGTCGCCGAGGGCATCAAGGCCTACGCCGTCGACATCGCCGAGGCCACCCGGCGGGCGGCCGACGTCCGGCTGGGCGCCTCGCCGCGCGCCACGCTGCAGTTGCTGCGCTCGGCCAAGTCCTGGGCCGCGCTCAACGGACGTGAATACGTCATCCCGGACGACCTGCAGGCCCTGATCAGTCCGGTGCTCGCGCACCGGTTGCTGCTCACCGCCGACGCCAGCATCGGCGGCCGAACCGCCGAGGACGTGCTGTCCAAGGTGGTTGCGACGGTGCCCATCCCGGCGCCTGACTCCCACCGCTAGGCCGGCCGTCATGCGACGCGTCCGGCCGGGGTTCACGACGCGGGCCCGCTGCCTCGTCGCGGGCGGCATCACCGCCGCACTGTGCGGGCTGCTGTTCGGCGAGGTCGACCTGATCCGGGCCGGTTGCCTGGTGGTCGCCGTCCCGGTGGTGGCCGCGATCATCGTCCATCGGGCGCAGGTCACCATCGCGAGCCGGCGCGGTGTGTCGCACGCCCGCGCGCAGGCCGGTTCCGAGGTCGTCATCCAGCTGACGGTGACCAACCGCTCGCTGATCCCGACCGGCTCGCTCATGCTCGAGGATCGGCTGCCCACCCGCCTGACCGGACGGGCCCGGTTCGTGCTGGACGGCCTCAACGGGCGCGAGACGCGCACCGTCGCCTACCACGTGCCGGCGCTCCCCCGCGGCCACTACGACGCCGGCCCACTGCGGGTGCGACTGACCGATCCGTTCGGGCTCATCGACGCCACCCGCTCGTTCACCGCGCGGTCGCGATTCGTCATCACCCCGATCGTCGACCAGTTGCCCGACCTGCACCTGCCCAACTCGTGGGACCTCGGCGAGAACGCCGGCAGCCACTCGATCGGTTCCAGGGGCGCCGACGACGCCTCGACTCGCGAGTGGCGACAAGGCGACGACCTGCGCAAGATCCACTGGCGGTCCACCGCGCGGACCGGCGCGTTGATGGTCCGTCACGAGGAGCGTCCCTGGCAGGGGCACGCCACCATGCTCCTGGACCTGCGGGCGGCGGCGCACGCAGCGGCCGACCAGGTCGGCGGCCCGGGCGATGACCGCCACCAGCGCAGCATGGAATGGGCCATCAGCGCCGTCGCGGGCATCGGCAGCCAGCTGTTCCTCACCGGTCGCGAGGTCAGCCTCATCGCCGACCTCGCGGCCCGCGAACGTGCGCGCTTCCCGTCGCAGGGCGCGCTGGTCGACCATCTCGCCGAAGTCACCGCGCGCAACGAGAGCAGTTTGCTATCGGTTGTGCCGCAGCTGCGCCAGGCCATGCGTGACTCCACCGTGGTCGCTGTGCTCGGCCGGGTCGACGACGCGAGCGTCCACGCGCTCGCCGAAGCCCACCCGCGCGGGTCGGCCACGCCGGCTTTCGCGATCCTGCTGGACGTGGATTCCTGGCGCGCCGGCCCCACGGAGGCCGACGATGCCGACGATGCCGACGGCGCTACCGCGCCGGCCGGGCCGATCTGGACCGAGGAGAGCCGCCGGGTCGCCGAGACACTGCGCGCCGCCGGGTGGTGGGTGGTGCCTGCTCGGGCGAACGACACCATCCCCGCGGTGTGGACGCGGCTGCTACGCCAGCGGGCCGGGTCGCCCGGCGCCAACACGGTGGCCAGCTCACGTCTGAGCCCGCTGCGGTGAGCACGATGACCCAGTCGGACGTCAGGGCCACGGCGGATCGATTCGCCGGTCCCGAGAACGCCGCCCGCCGCACGCTCGCTGGACTGGTCGCATCGGCCCTGGCGGTGCTGCCCCTGCACGAGATCTTCACCGACTGGGCGTGGCTGCCGAACGTGTGGATCGCGATGCTTCTCACGATCGGGCCCGCGGCGTTGCTGCGGATGCGCTGGACCGCCAGTGGCCTCCAGCTCTTGCCCGGCCTGGTGATCGCGGCGTGCTTCCTGACCGCGCGCTTCGTTCCCGACCATGCCTGGGGCGGCTTCCTGCCGCTGCACGGTGCGTGGTCGGACATCGCGGTGCTCAACGGCGACTTCCACGACACGCTCCGCGACAGCGCGGCTCCCTTGCACTCCACCCCGGCCGTGCGGATGGTGCTCGCGGCGCTGCTCGTCCTGCTGGCCGTCGCGGTCGATCTGGTCGCCGTCGTGGCCCGCCGCCCGGCGCTGGCCGGTGTCCCGTTCCTGCTGCTGTTCACCCTGGCCGGGGCGATGCCCCGCCATGCCGTCGGCTGGCTCTGGTTCGCTCTGGCAGCACTGGGCTACCTCCTGCTGCTCAGCTCCGACGCCCGCGACGAGGTGTCCCGATGGGGACGGCTGATGCCGCACACAGCCGGGGCGTCGCGAGCCGCGGTCAAGGCGCTGTCCGCCCGGCGAATCGCCGTGATCGCGATCGTGGTCGCGTTGGCCATTCCGCTGTTGCTGCCCATCCGCAAGAGCAACCTGCTGGCCGACGCGATTCACGGCGGCACCGGCAGCGGCGGGGGCGGCGGGGTGAGCCTGGATCCCTTCGTCGCGCTCAAGGGGCAGCTCAACCGCACCAATCCGATCGACCTGCTCGAGGTATCGACCACTGGTCTCGGTGAGCATCGTCCGTTGTACCTGAACGAACTCGTGCTGGATACCTACAACGCCAGCGGGTGGCGCGCGGGGCCCAGAGGCCAGACCGAACCGCTGCCGACCACGTCGTTCGGTGCCGATCCGGACACCGCACAACCAATCATGCCGACGGTCGACTACACGGCCACCGTGACCAGTAAGAATCTCTCGGACGTCGCCGCGCCGCTGTTCAAGTCGCCGACGCGCATCCAGGGGTTGTCCGACAACTGGGTGTGGAGCAGGCAGGACGCCGCACTTCTCGGTGGCCGCGTCCAGAAGGGCGACAGCTACACCGAGACCGTCCAGGAACCGCAGCCGTCGATCCCCGCGCTCCAGGAGTCCGGTTCACTGGCGAAATCCCCTGCCCTGCAACGCTGGCTGCAACACCCGGTCATGCCGTCTGAGGTCGTGACGCTTGTCGCGTCGCTCATCCGAGTCAAGTCGTCGCCGTATGCGCGGGCGGTGGCCATTCTCCAGCACTTCGGCACCGACAACGGCTTCACCTACAGCCTCGCGACCAAGACCGGTGACTCCGGAAGTGATCTCGTCGATTTCCTGCGCAACAAGACCGGCTTCTGCCAGCAGTACGCGGCCGCGATGGGGATCATGCTGCGGATGGCCGGTGTTCCCTCGCGGGTCGTTGTCGGCTACACGCATCCGGCGCCGGACAAGGACGGCAAGTTCACGGTCACCAGCAACGACGCGCACGCCTGGGTCGAGGGCTACTTCGCCGGTGCTGGGTGGTTGCCGTTCGATCCCACGCCGTTGACCGGCGCCGATGCCGGGCGGGCCGCGCAGATGCCGTGGGCACCCCGGGCGACCGGATCGGCGCCCAATGCGCCGGCCACGGGATCAAGCATCGATCGACCGAGTGCCGCGGACAAGCAGAGCAGCGCCGCCGCCGGGGGCGATACCTCGACGAGCACGAACGGCGGCGGCGGACTACCGGCGTGGGGCACCTGGCTGCTGCTGGGCGTGGCGGCCGTGGTGATCATCGTGTTCCTGTTGCCGGCGAGCGTGCGCCTGTGGCGGCGCCGGGGCCGGCTACGAGCATCCGCGCGCGGACCCGATCCGCTGTGGCGGGAGCTCGCCGACACCGCGATCGATCTCGGTTACGTGTGGTCGCCGGTGCGGACCCCCCGACAAGTGGTGATCTGGCTGCGGCGCGAGGGCGTGCGCGGTGAGGCGGACGGCGCGTTGCAGACGCTCGCCGGTGCGGTGGAGGTCTCGCGCTATGCCGCACCGCGAGACGGTGTCGCCACCCGAGAACTGGTCACCGACCTGCGCCGGGTAGAGGTCTCGTTGCGGGCGTCGCGCAGCCGCTGGGAACGGATCAAGGCCCGGCTACTGCCCGAGTCGCTCGGCTGGCTAGGACGGGTCGGCCGCCGCCACTGACTGCCTATCCGCCGCACGCGCCTTCGGCGCGGCCTGCGGACTCTTCGCGTTCGTGGTTGCGTTCAGGCTGGTCACCGTCCGCTGGTGGTCACCATCTGAAGTTGTCCGCGCTTCGCGACGCCATAACGCCGCTTAGCGCGGACAACTTTGCGGCTCGCGCCATCGATCCTTCCGGCGCGACCGGAGACAACGCGTTGGGCGGCCACCTGGTGAGCACCGCGAGGCTGCAGCCGCGCCGGCGGAACAGAAGGAAATCGATCCTTCCCGCGCGATCAGGTCGCGTTACTCCTCGTCGAAGCGCTTGCGCAGGCGGTCTTCCATGCGGGACCGGACACCGGGGCGGCGGGCCTTGGGGGCGCTCACGTCGCCGACCTCGGCGCTGCGGCTCGTCGACTTGGACCCGAGCATCGTCGCCGCGTACACGCAGGACGCCACGATCAGCACGAAGCCGACGACGCCCAGCACGATCAGCTTGGCCAGGAGACCGACCAGGACAACTGTCAGCCCGGCGAGAACGCCGATCGACGCGATGATGATCCAGCGTCGGGTATGCACTCGAGAGCGTCCCGCGCGCACCGCAGAGGCGAACTTGGGGTCTTCCGCGTAGAGCGCCTGCTCGATCTGCTCAAGGAGTCTCTGCTCATGCTCGGAGAGCGGCACCGTGCCCTCCTTACGTCCTTCCGCTGATGCCCGGTCAGGCCATCAGCAGGGCGGCCTGCGATCCATGTGTGTGGTCAGCCCTCGGTTGAGAGTTGACACTGTCGAGCATACGAGCCCAGTGGCCCGGGGGAAAGTTAACCTGCCCTCTGCCTGCGAGGTTTCCTGTCACATCGGGGGTTTAGGGCGCCTCAACCGGCGTGCCGGTGGGCGCTGGATCCGCGTTCGGGGCCCCGGATCAGCGTCGCCGGGCGCAATGCTGCTGCTCCGTACCTGGCCTGGGCCGCGTCGGCGACGCCGTCGACGGCCGCGGCGGCCGCCGGGTCCACCGCGTCCAGGGTCAGCTGCCGGGGCGTGTCGGCCGCGTCCCGGAACTGCTCGGCCTTCACACCGACCAGGCGGATCCGGGGCCGATCCAGCTGCAGGGCACGGTAGAGATCGAGGGCGATCTCGTGCAGCCCGGCGGTGGAATCGACCCAATCCGCGACCGTGCGCACGCGGGTTACGGTGCGGAAGTCAGCGAACCGGATCTTGATACCGATCGTCCTTGCGACCCAGGCTCGTTCGCGCAGGCGCTGGCCGACCTCGACGCAGAGCCGCAGCAGCTCGCGGTCGACGTCGTTCTCGCTGGTGAGATCGACGGCCGTGGTGTGGTCGGCGCTGATCGACTTCTCGACGTCCTGCTCCTCGACCTCGCGCGGGTCGCGTCCGGACGCGAGCGCGTGCAGGTGATCGGCGACTGCTGCCCCCACCGCCCGGCGCAGCGTGTCGAGCGGGATGCCGGCCAGGTCACCGACCGTTCGTACACCGAGCCGATGCAATGGCTGCGCGGTGCGCTCACCCACCCCCCAGAGCACGGTGACCGGAAGCGGATGCAGGAACGACAACGTGTCGGCGGCGGGCACCACCAGCAGGCCGTCGGGTTTGCATCGGGCCGACGCGAGCTTGGCCACGAACTTCGTCGACGCGACCCCGACCGAGCAGGTGAGGCCCAACGACTCGGCCACGCGCGCCCGGATCGTCTGGGCAATCGCCAGCGGCCGGCCGAGCAGCCGCTGGGCACCGCTGACATCCAGGAACGCTTCGTCCAGCGACAACGGCTCGACCAGCGGGGTGACCTCGCGCAGGATCGCCATCACCTGGGCCGACGCCTGGCTGTACGCGGCGCGGTCGGGCGGCAGCACCACGGCGTGGCGGCACAACCGTAGGGCCTGCCCCATCGGCATCGCGCTGCGCACCCCGAAACGCCGCGCCTCGTAGGACGCGGCGGCGACTACGCCTCGGGTGGCCCCGCCGACGATCACCGGCTTGCCGCGCAGCTCGGGGCGACGGCGGATCTCGACGCTGGCGTAGAAGGCATCCATGTCGACGTGCAGGATCGTGCAGCCGGTGTCGTCGCCGTCGGTCTGACCGGCGGCGCGCGGGACGTCAGCGCTGCGGCCCATGGGGTCAGCCCGGGCGACGGGCCAGCAGGTGGATGCGGCTGGCGATCTCGCGGAACGGGGACCGGCCAGCAGCGAGCTCCTCGAGCTCGGCCAGCGCCTCGCTGTGCGGCGCGCTCGCTCCGGTGGCCGTCCCGGCATCGAGGTCGGACCCGGGGACGAGCTCGGTGAACACGCCGACGCCGAGCGACTGCTCGACGACCAGGCCGAGCCGATCGCACATCGCGACGAGCGTCGCCAGATCGAGCGCACCGGACGATCCGGCCGACAGCGCACGCAGTTCGAGCAGCGCCGCCGCCACGTCACCGGCCAGCGCCCGCGACAGCACGCTCGCCACCGGATTGCTGATCAGGATGCTCACCCCCCCGGCCGGGCGCACCGAGGCCGCGATGCCCCCGAGCGCGACCTCGGGATGGTCGACCGCCTCGAGCACGCCATGCGCCAACGCCAGGTCGAAGGACGCCGGGGGCACCAGGTCGGCGAGCGCCTCGACATCGCCCTGCACGGCCTGCACGAGGTCGTCGACGCCGGCCTCAACCGCGCGTCGCCGCAGCGTGGCCAGGGCATCGGCGCTCACGTCGACCACCGTCACCCGGGCCCCAGCGCGAGCCAGTGGAACGGCGGTGCTACCGCTGCCCCCGCCGCAGTCCAACACCGTCGGGACGGTGCTGGATCCGGCCACCGAAGGCATCGCGTCGGCCAGCAGCCGTGACACGAGGCGCTGCCGTAGCGGCGCGACGCGTTCCCGGCGGCTGGCGGTCTCCACGACCCGAACACTAGTGCCCGACACCGACACCTGCCCTCCGAGAAGGGCCGCCGGGGCGCCGGGCACGGGCGATTCGCTCAGCTGGCCAGCGGCGCGGCCAGCAGCCCGAGTGACTGCTCGACGAGCGCGAGGAACTGCTCGGCGGCGTGAACCTGATCATCGGCCTCGCGTTGGGAGACCACGCTGCGGGCGCCGGCCTCGACCGCCGCCCGCTTGCCGGCCGTCCCGGCGAAGTAGGCCGACCAGTCGGCCAACTCAGGGGCGACGGCCTCGACGAGCACCCAGGCGCTGACGAGGCGACGCCGCCCCGCCGGCCGAGCGCGCTCGGCGAACAACGCCGCTGCCCCGCGCAGCGCCGCCAGATGGGCCAACCGGAACCGCTCGCCGGATTCACCCGCGTACTCCGCCTCGCGCAGCATCGCTCGCGCCTGCTCGACCAACGAGGCCGCGGATCGACTCGTCGGCGGCCGTATCGTCGTGACGGGACGGGACCGTGTAGCCATTGGGCAACTCCCTAGCTCGAACTCGCGTTCGAAGCCTATCGCGAACGCATGTTCGAAGCAAGCGCGTCGACGACGTCCCCGACGACGATCACCGCCGGTGGCATCACGCCCTGGGCCGTCACCTCGCCGGCCAGCCGGTCCAGCGGCGCGCGCACGACGCGTTGCCCGGCCAGCGTCGCCCGCTCGATCACGGCCGCGGGCGTCTCGGGGTCGCGGCCGTGCGACACCAGCGCCTTCACGATCAGGTCCAGGTGCTCGATCGCCATCAGCAATACCAGCGTCGACGCCCGGGCGAGCGCGGCCCAGTCCAGGCCGGTGTCGGGCGGGCGTCCCGGGTCGAGGTGCCCAGATACGACCGTGAAGTCGGCCGCCAGCCCTCGATGGGTCAGCGGGATGCCGGCCACCACCGGCGCGGCGAGCGCCGAGCTGACCCCCGGGACCACCGTCACCGCGACGCCGGCCGCGAGGCACGCCAGCCATTCCTCGCCGCCGCGTCCGAACACGAAGGGGTCGCCGCCCTTGAGCCGGACGACGCGCTTGCCGGCCCGAGCGCGATCGATCAGCACGGCGTTGATCTCGTCCTGGGTGAGGTTGTGCCGGTGCGCCGACTTGCCGCAGTCGATCACCTCGACCTCGGGCGGCAAGTCGGACAGCAACGCCCGCGGCGCCAGCCGGTCGACGACGATCACGTCGGCGGACGCGACGAGTCGCCGGCCCCGGACGGTGATCAGCTCGGGATCCCCCGGTCCCCCGCCCACCAGCGCGACCGATCCGGCGGCGGCCGGCCGGTGCGCCCGCAGCGGCAACTCGCCGAGATCGAGCGCCGCGGTGATCGCGTCCCGCAGCGCGACCGCCCGGCGCGGATCATCGCCCCCGGACACCGCCAGGGTTACCCCGTCGCGCCGGGCCACCGCAGGCGTGCGGGCCGTACCCCCGCCGGCGGCGTCGGAGCGGATGCAGAAGATCCGGCGATCAGCTGCCCCGGCCGCGACCTCGGCGTTCACCTCGGGCGAATCGGTGCAGGCGAGCACCAGCCAGGCGCCGTCGATGTCCTCGGGCCGGAACGGGCGAGTGGACACGCGAGAGGCCAACGCACGAAGGCGATCCGAGACCTGCGGTGCGACGACCTCGATCGCTGCTTCGGATTCAGCCAGCCGTTCGGCCCGGCGGGTCGCGATCTGGCCGCCGCCGACGACCAGCACGCGACGTCCCGCGAGGTCGAGCAGCAAGGGGAAGCCGGTCACCTGACCATTGTGATCGTCACGCGTCGGACGCGACCATCCCGGCCGCCACCGTGGCGCCGCCGTCCTCGTCTACCAGCAGGAACGCGCCGGTGGAGCGGTTCAGCGCGTAGGGGTCGACCGTGACGGGCTCGGCCGTACGCAGGCGAATGGTGCCGATGTCGTTCAGCTCCAGCTGGTCGCTCTGGTCCTGCTTGAGGGTGGCGATGTCGAGGCGGCTCAGGACGGCGTCCACGATCGCCGGGACGTCGCGAGTCGCATGCCGCAGGGCGAACCGGTCGCCCACGCGCAGTGGACGGTCGGTCAACCAGCACACCGTTGCCGTGAGAGAACGGACGACCGCCGGCCGCGGGTCGCGGTCGACGGCGAGCAGGTCGCCCCGCGAGATATCGACCTCGTCGGCGAGGCGAACGATCACCGAGCGCCCGGGGGTCGCCTCGTCCATCGAGCCGTCCGGCGTGTCGATGCCGATCACCGTCGAGGTGTGCCCGGACGGCAGCACCACGATCGGGTCGCCCACCCGCAACAGCCCGGCCTCGACCCGCCCGGCGTAACCGCGATAGTCGGGATGCTCGGCAGTGCGTGGCCGCATCACCATCTGCACCGGGAACCGGGCCGGTACTTCGGCGGAGAGGGTCGGCTCGATCTGCTCCAGGTGTTCGAGCAGCGACGGGCCCGCGTACCAGTCCATCCGGGTGGATCGGTCGACCACGTTGTCGCCGGCGAGCGCCGCGACCGGGATCGGCGTGAACGTGTCCCGACCGAGGCTGGCCGCCGCGGCGGCGAAGTCGCCCACGATGGCGTCGAACACCGGCTCGGAGTACCCGACGAGATCCATCTTGTTGACGGCGAGCACGACGTGTTCGACGCGCAGCAGCGCGGCCACGGCGGCGTGCCGCTTGGTCTGGTCGACGACGCCGTTGCGGGCGTCGATCAGGATCACCGCCACATCGGCGGTCGAGGCGCCGGTGACGGTGTTGCGCGTGTACTGCACGTGCCCTGGGGTGTCGGCGAGCACGAAGGTGCGCTGCGCGGTGGCGAAGTAGCGATAGGCCACGTCGATCGTGATGCCCTGTTCGCGCTCGGCTCGCAGCCCGTCGACGAGCAGGGCGAGGTCGGCGCCGTCGTAGCCGCGCCGCTCGCTCGCCACCTCGACGGCGGTCAGCTGATCGGCCAACACCGCCTTGGCGTCGTGCAGCAATCGGCCGACGAGCGTCGACTTGCCGTCGTCCACCGACCCGGCCGTGACCACGCGAAGCAACGAACCGGGCATCAGCCCACACCAACAGGACCGACAACGCGATGAGCGCTCGCGCGAAGAGCCCCGCCGCCGCTACGCGGCCCGCGCCGAAGGAGTGGTGCGGAACCGCGTGTCCACCCGAGCGTCAGCGAGTGGTGGCGGGCGGTTTCGCGAAGGGCGGGATGCATCAGAAATAACCTTGGCGTTTGCGGTCTTCCATGGCGGCTTCGCTGGCCCGGTCGTCGGCTCGGCTGGCGCCGCGCTCGGAGATCGTGGCCGCCGCGGTCTCGACGAGAACGTCGGCGACGGTGCCCGCGATCGAGCGGATCGCACCGGTGCAGGTCGCGTCGCCGACCGTGCGGTAGCGCACCGACTCGGTGGTGACGACCTCGCCGTCCCGCGGCTGGGTCCACGGCGTCACCGCCAGCAGCATGCCGTCGCGCTCGAACACCGGCCGCTCGTGGGCGTAGTAGATGCTGGGCACCTCGATGCCCTCCTGCTCGATGTAGGCCCACACGTCGAGCTCGGTCCAGTTGGAGAGCGGGAACACGCGCACGTGCTCGCCCGGCCGATGCCGGCCGTTGTAGAGATCCCACAGCTCGGGGCGCTGATTACGCGGGTTCCACTGGCCGAAGTCGTCGCGGACGCTGAACACCCGCTCCTTGGCGCGGGCCTTCTCCTCGTCCCGACGGGCGCCGCCGAGGACGGCGTCGAACCGGTTCTCGGCGATCGCGTCGAGCAGGGTGACGGTCTGCAGCGGATTGCGCGACTGGCCGGGCGTCTCGCGAATCCGTCCCCGATCGATCGAGTCCTGGACGCTCGCGACGACGAGCTGCACGCCGAGCTGGGCCACGTGCCGGTCACGGAACTCGATCACCTCGTCGAAGTTGTGCCCGGTGTCGACATGCATCACCGGGAACGGCACCCGTCCCGGCCAGAACGCCTTCCGGGCCAGGTGCAGCATCACGATCGAGTCCTTGCCGCCGGAGAACAGCAGCACCGGACGCTCGAACTGACCGGCGACCTCGCGCAGGATGTGGATCGCCTCGTCCTCGAGGTCACCGAGCCAGGAACGAGTTGAGACAGGCCGGGTCGCGACAGCGGTCATGCCAGATTCTCCTTGCGCAGCAGGGCAAACAGCTCGTCGACGGCGTCGTCGACCGAGCGGCCACTGGTATCGAGTCGAAGATCCGGGGTGGAGGGCGGTTCGTAGTCGCCGTCCACCCCGGTGAGCCCGGCCAGCGCGCCGTCGCGCTGCCGGGCGTAGAGGCCTTTGACGTCGCGATCGGCGCAGACCTGCACCGGTGTCGCGACGTGCACTTCGAAGAACGGCACTGAGCGGGCCTCGTGCTCGGCGCGTACGGCATCGCGGGCGGCCGCGAACGGCGACACGACCGCAGCCAGCACTAGCACGCCGTGCCCGGCCAACCGACCGGCCACCCAGCCGATGCGCGCCACGTTCGCGTCGCGGTCGGCGCGGGAGTACCCGAGTTCTGGAGACAGCACGCCCCGCACGGCATCGCCGTCGAGCACCTCGACGGGTCGGCGCTCGGCCCGCAACCGTTGCGCCAGCGCTGCGGCAAGGGTGGTCTTGCCCGCGCTGGGCAGACCGGTCAGCCACACTGTGGCGCCAGGGGCCGGAGCGGTGTCTGTCGACATAAGGTCCTTCGCAAACCGGGTCAGGATGCGCGTGTGCGCACATGACGGCTCAGCTGGATGCGGTTCGGACGGCTCGTCCCGCGGCCCGAAACGGGCGGCGGTGACTACTCAGGGAGCCGACTGCTCAGGACAGACGACACGCCGCGCTGACGACGCGCTGCAGATCAACGTGCAGGCGTGCGACAAGCAGGACGGCGGACACGAGAGCAATGGTCGCACACGATGCCGCGCCTAGCCAGCGACTTGTGGCCGGCGCCTCGCCGAGAATCCCCTTTGTCTACAAGGCATATCGACAAGCTAGACGCCCGCAGCCGCCTCGACCGGGGAGCGGCGACAGGCGCATTTCGCGCTGCCGCCCCACCTGTGCCACCCTGGACGCGTGCACCGACCTCTCCCGCTGCGTCTCACGGCGCGCCGGCACGTCGACCTGCTGCGAGTGATCGCCGCGGCGTGTCGCGCTCCGCGCTGACCCGCGCTCGACTCGGCCGTGGGTCCGTCGTCGCCATAGACACGCATCGTCGGAGAGGAGCACGCAGATGCCTGCGCGTAAAGGCCAAGGCCAGTGGGCACTGGGTTATCGCGAACCGCTGAACCCGAATGAGCGCAGCAAGCGTGACAACAACCCGCTGAACGTCCGCCAGCGCATTGTCGACATCTACCAGCACACCGGCTTCGCCGGCATCGACCCGGCCGACCTGCGCGGCCGGTTCCGCTGGTACGGGCTGTACACCCAGCGGCGTCCCGGCATCGCGGGTGGACGCACCGCCGTGCTCGAACCCGAAAAGCTCGAGGACGAGTTCTTCATGCTCCGCATCCGCATCGACGGCGGCGCGCTCACCAGTGAGCAGCTGCGCGTGATCGGCGAGATCGCCACGACCCACGGGCGCGATGTGGCGGATGTCACTGACCGGCAGAACGTGCAGCTGCACTGGATCCGGATCGAGGACGTCCCGACGATCTGGGACAAGCTCGAGGCCGTCGGCCTGTCGACCACCGAGGCCTGCGGCGACACGCCCCGGGTGATGCTCGGTTGCCCGCTGGAGGGCGTCGCGGCCGACTCGGTTCTCGACGCGAGCGCGGCCCTGCAGGCGACCGTCGAGCAGTACCTAGGCGATCCGCAGTTCTCGAACCTGCCCCGCAAGTACAAGACGACGATCACCGGGTGCGCCCGGCACTGCACGAACCACGAGATCAACGACGTGTCGTTCATGGGTGTCGTGAACGACGACGGAGTCGCCGGATTCGACGTGTGGGTCGGCGGCGGGTTGTCCACCAACCCGATGTTCGCCCAGCGGCTGGGCGTCTTCGTAGAGCCCGGCGAGGTCAGCGAGGTGTGGGCCGGCATCACGTCGGTGTTCCGCGATTACGGCTATCGCCGTTCGCGCAACCACGCCCGGCTGAAGTTCCTGATCGCCGACTGGGGATCGGAGCGGTTTCGGGAAGTTCTCGAGAAGGAGTACCTGGGTCGGGCGTTGCCCGACGGCCCCGAGGTCCCGGCGTCGCCACCGCACCGCGACCACGTCGGCGTCGAACGCCAGCGCGACGGGCGCTTCGCCGTCGGGGCCACCACCAAGGCGGGCCGGACGTCCGGTTCGGTCCTGACCGCGCTGGCCGACCTGGCCGATCGGTTCGGCGACGGCCGAATCCGCACCACGCCGCAACAGGGTCTGGTGCTCCTCGGCGTGTCCGACGTCGAACCGCTCGTCGGCGAGCTCGATCAGCTGGGCTTGTCGGTGCGCCCATCGGCGTTCCACCGTGGCACCATCGCCTGCACCGGCATCGAGTTCTGCAAGCTGGCGATCGTCGAGACCAAGGCCCGGGCCGAGGTCATCCGCGAAGAGCTCGAGCGCCGGCTACCCGACTTCGACACCCCGATCACCATCAACGTCAACGGCTGCCCCAACTCGTGCGCCCGGTTCCAGGTCGCCGATATCGGCTTCAAGGGCATCGTCACGCGCGGCGCCGACGGCTCCGACCAGGAGGCGTTCCAGGTGCACCTCGGCGGCCAGCTGGGCGCGCAGGCGGCGTTCGGCCGCAAGTTCCGCGGTCTCAAGGTCCTCGCCGGCGAAGCGCCCGATTACGCCGAGCGGATCCTGCGGGGCTACCTCGACCGTCGCGAAAACAGCGAGACGTTCGCGTCCTACGTCGCCCGCGCCGACGAAGCCTGGCTGCTGTAGCGGAATGACCGAGCGCGCGGCCCCGTTCTACTGCCCGTACTGCGGGGACGAGGACCTGCGCCCGTTCGGCGAGAAACACGGCGAATGGCGCTGCGGAGCCTGCCAACGGGTATTCCGGCTGGGCTACATCGGCATGGCGCCGACGTGGACGTCCGAGGCGGCGAAGGAGTCGACATGACCGCGCTCACCGATCTGGAAGGGCTGGCCACCAAGGCCGGCGACGAATTGGACGGTGCGTCCGCGCTCGACATCCTGACCTGGGCGACCGAGCAGTTCGGCTCGTCCTGGTGCGTGGCGTCGTCGATGGCCGACGCGGTGCTCCCCCACCTGGCCTCGCGCGCGTTGCCCGGCGTCGACGTGGTCTTCCTCGACACCGGCTACCACTTCGCCGAGACGATCGGCACCCGCGACGCGGTGGCGGCCACCATGCCGCTGACCGTCCGCACGATCACGCCCGCCCAGACCGTCGCCGAGCAGGACGCGTCATTTGGCCCGCGGCTCTTCGAGCGCGACCCCGACAAGTGCTGCGCCATGCGCAAGGTCGCACCGCTCGAGAAGGCGCTCGAGCCCTACCGGGCCTGGGCGTCGGGGCTGCGCCGCGACGAGGCGATCAGCCGCAGCGACGTCCGCGTCGTCGAGTGGGACGCCAAGCGCGGCATGGTGAAGCTGAACCCGATCGCCGCCTGGACGCAGGACGACGTCGACGCCTACATCGCCGACAACGGCGTACTGGTCAACCCGCTGCTCTCCGACGGCTACGGCTCGGTGGGCTGCGCCCCGTGCACCCGGCGCCTCCTCGAGGGCGAGGACGCCCGAGCTGGACGCTGGGCCGGCACGAGCAAGATCGAGTGCGGCCTGCACACATAAGCCCATCCGCCGGAATCGGATACGCGCTCGCCCCACTCGCTTCGCTTCGGGGGCAATCACGGATCCGAACGCGCCTTCGGCGCGTCCGCGTCGCGGCCGGCGGGCTCTTCGCGCGAGCGCTCATCGCCCGGTGGTTGCGTTAGCTGTGGTCAAGTCTCGCTGTTAGGCGCGACCTGCTCGGGCGCATCCTCCCTCCCTGGATGCGCACGAGCACGCGAGATTCGCCGACGCCGAACTAGGTTGTGGGCGGAGCCCATATAAAACATACAGTATCTAGCTCTCAACACATAGTGTGCGCTATGGTCAGCCCCACTCATAGCGGACCCCCATGAACATCCGCGACAGTCCGCGGAACGATCAGCTGACAACGAGGAGGCAACCGTGCCCCACATCAGTCGACGACGGTTCCTGGGAGGCGTCGCAGCGACCACAGCCGCCGCCGGTGTCGCAGCGGCAACGGGATTCTCTCGAGTCGGCGCCACGACGACACCCGCAACCATTCCGGTTACCGAAGAGAACCGCCGCGTCGTGATCATCGGCTCCGGATTCGGCGGCTCCGTGACGGCCCTGCGCCTGGCCCAGGCCGGCGTCCCGGTGCTGTTGCTCGAGCGTGGCATCCGCTGGCCCACCGGGCCCAACGCCGACACCTTCTCCCACATGTACTCCCCGGACGAGCGGTGCGCCTGGTTGTCGACGTCGCCGACGCTGACCAGCACACCGCCGGCGGTCTTCGACCGCTACCCGGGCGTTATCGATCGGGTCCACGGCGACGGGCTCGACATCATCTGCGGCGCGGGCGTCGGTGGCGGTTCCCTCGTCTACCACGGCATGACGCTCGAACCGCCCGAACCCCTCTTCGCCGAAGTGCTGCCCCAGCTCGACTACGCCCCGATGCACCGCACCTACTACCCCCGCGTGGCCAGCATGCTGCGCCCGGCGACGATCCCCGACGATGTGTTGAACAGCAAGCAGTACCTGTCCAACCAGATCTTCATCGACCACATCAAGGCCGCTGGCCTGACCCCGTCCCGAATTCCCATGCCGATCAACTGGGACTACGCGCGGGCCGAGCTCGCCGGCGTGATGAAGCCGGCCTACACCACCGGCGACGTCACCTACGGCGTCAACAACGGCGGCAAGCATTCCCTCGACGTCACCTACCTGGCCGCGGCCGAGGCCACCGGACGGCTCGAGATCGCGACGCTGCACGTCGTCCAGGACATCGCGATGAACGCGCAGGGCAAGTGGGTCGTGTCCGCCAACCAGATCAACACCGGGGGCGACACCGTCGCGCAGAAAGTCATCACCGCCGATGCGGTATTCATGGGCGCCGGTGTCGCCGGCACGACCCGACTGCTGATGAAGGCCCAGGGCAAGGGCACTATCCCCGATCTGCCCGACAGCCTGGGCACCCAGGTGGGCACCAACGGCGACCGCATCTACGCATGGGTGAACATCCCGGAGAACACCGGCGCCCCGCAGGGGGGCCCGGCCTGCATCGGCGTCAAGGACTGGGACGACCCGAGCAAGGCGACAACCGTCGTGCACGGACCCGTCCCGGTCCCGGTCGAGTCACACATCATGACGATCATCGGCTTCGGCGTCACTCCGGTGCGCGGCTCGTTCCAGTACGACTCCGCCACCGACGACGCCGTGGTGCACTACCCGCACGACACGGAGACCGTCCTCAACCAAGCGATCCACGACAAGATCCTGCAGATCACCGGTTCGACGATCGGCGTGCTGATCGACACGACCGAGACCGATCCGACCACCTTCCATCCGCTCGGCGGCGCGCCGCTCGGTTCGGTCACCGATCTGTACGGCCGGGTGCAGGGCCACCGGGGGCTTTACGTCATGGACGGCTCGCTGATCCCCGGCTCGGCCGGTGCCTGCAACCCGTCGATGACCATCGCCGCGCTGGCCGAGCGCAACCTGGACAAGATCACGCGCACCGACGTCGGCTCCGTGTTCTGATCCGAGAGCCGCTACGGTCGCGCACATGACCGGGATGCATCCCAACTGCGTGGCCGTCGATGCCGGACCGGCCGCCGACGTCGCCTGACGCCGGCGTTCCCCTCGCCCGGCGGCTAGGGACGTTCGACGCCGTCGTCATCGGGCTCGGCTCGATGATCGGCGCCGGCATCTTTGCGTCGTTCGGCCCGGCGGCGCGCGCAGCGGGCAGCGGCCTGCTCGTCGGACTCGGCGCGGCGGCGTTCGTCGCGTACTGCAACGCCACTGCCTCGGCGCAGCTCGCGGCGGTGTATCCGACCTCGGGCGGCACGTACGTCTATGGCCGGGAGCGGCTCGGGCCGTGGTGGGGGTTCGCCGCGGGGTGGGCGTTCGTCGTGGGCAAGACGGCGTCCTGCGCGGCGATGGCGCTCACGTTCGCGACGTACGCCGTTCCCGGGCCGACGTGGGCCCAGCGGCTGGTGGCCGTTGCCGGAGTTCTGACGCTCGCGGCGATCAATGCCCGGGGCGTGACCAGGACCGCGACCGTGACCCGGGTGCTCGTCGCCGGGACCCTGATCGCACTCACCGTCCTGGTGGTGGCTATCGCGACCGGTGGACACCCCGGCGATTCCCATCTCGGCTCGGTTGGCGGTGGCTACGGCATCCTGCAAGCCGCGGGCTTGCTGTTCTTCGCCTTCGCCGGCTACGCGCGCATCGCGACGATGGGCGAGGAGGTCGTCGACCCGGCCCGGACGATTCCGCGGGCGATCCCGATCGCGTTGGGGCTGACCGTCGCCGTCTACGCCGTGGTGGGTGTATCGGCATTGCTCGCGGCGGGGCCGGCCGCGCTCGCCCATTCGACCGCGCCACTCGCCACCGCGGTGAAGGCCGCCGGCGCGGCCTACGCCGTCCCGGTCGTTCGGGTCGGCGCGGCCGTCGCCAGCCTCGGCGCGTTGCTGGCGCTGATCGCCGGGGTCGGCCGCACCAGCCTGGCCATGGCCCGGGGCGGCGACCTGCCGCGATGGCTGGCCGCTGTGCATCCGCGATACCGGGTGCCGCATCATGCCGAGCTGACGCTGGCCGTCGTGGTCGGCGTTCTCGTCGCGACCTCCGATCTTCGCGGCGTCATCGGCTTCTCGTCGTTCGGGGTGCTCGTCTACTACGCGATCGCCAACGCGTCGGCGTTCACCCAGCCGCCGGCGCAGCGCCGGTGGCCGCGCGCCCTGAACGTCCTCGGCGTCATCGGCTGCGTGACGTTGGCGGTGACGTTGCCGTTGGCCTCGATCGTCGCCGCGCTGATCGTGCTCGGCGTCGGCCTGGCGGGGCGTGCGGTCACCCGATCGTGGCGGTGAAGGTCATAGGGTGTCGGCATGACCGCGGTGGTGACGATGCACGTGTGGCGGGTCGGCGCGCATCGCGTCCCGTCGGCGATCGGGGCGATGGCCCTCGATCGGCGCCGGGTGCGGGCCCTGGCCGGTGTGCGGTTCGCCAAGCTGCTCGGCACGAGCCGCGGTTTCGCCGTCCGCGACGCTGATCCGACCCGGTGGGCGCTACTGGTGAGCTGGGCGTCGCGCGAGGCGGCGCGCGGCTTCGACGGCAGCCCCGTTCCGCGCAGGTGGTACGACCGATCGCGCGAGTCGTGGCAGGCCGTGCTGCGGCCGTTGGCCAGCCGCGGCCGGTGGTCGCGCGCCACGCCCTTCGACGTCGAGCCGGGAACGCCCTGGGACGGACCGGTCGCCGCGCTCACCCGGGCTCGACTCGCGCCCCGCCGGGCGGTGACGTTCTGGCGGTCGGTGCCGCCCGTCGCCGCGGCACTCGCGCACCGGCCTGGACTGTGCGCCGCGTTCGGGGTGGGCGAGGCCCCATTCGGTGTGCAGGGCACGTTCAGCCTCTGGCACGACGCCGACTCGCTGCACTCCTACGCCTACGAGGACGCAGCGCATCGCGAGGCGATCCGGCAGACGGCCGCTCGCCGGTGGTACGCCGAGGAGCTGTTCGCTCGCTTCGCGGTGCTGAGCGCGTCCGGCTCGATCGACGGACGTGATCCCCTGGCGGTGGCGTCATGAGTGCGCTGCCCGCGGCGGCCGACGTCGCGATCGAATCGTGGACGGGCCCGCAGCTCGCCCAGCGGATCAACGAGGCGATGGCGATCTACGTCGTCGCGATGAACTACCCCACCTACGCGGGAGCCCAACGCTCGGTCACCGCCCAGGGCCATACGAACTACGCGGGCTTCGCCTGCCGGGCGGCGTTACGCGCGGACGGGCGGCTGGTCGGCTTCGCCTACGGCTACACCTCGACGGCCGGGCAGTGGTGGCACGACCTGGTGCGCCGGGCCGTCACCGACGAGATCGCCGCCGACTGGATGCGCGACGCGTTCGAGCTGTCGGAGATGCACGTGCTGCCGCACTACCAGGGCGGCGGCATCGGGCGCCGCCTGCTGACCTCGCTGGCCGGGGCGATCCCGCACCGCGCGATGCTGCTGTCGACACCGGATACCGACACCCGGGCGTTTCGCCTCTACCGTTCGCTGGGCTTCCTCGACCTCGTCCGGGGTCACCGCTTCCCGGGCGACGCCCGGCCGTTCGCGGTGCTCGGTGCGCGGTTGCCCCTCGACGGTTCCCGCCCGGATGCCGCGCCGGGCGAGTGACGCACTCGGCGTACCGGTCCTGGCCGCCATCGGCCTGCAGCTCGCCTATCCGCTGACCCACGGCACGGCGCGCGACCGGATCACCATTGCCACCGTGGTGGTGGTCGCTGCCGCCTCGATCGGCCACGCCACGCTGACCCGCGGCCGCCGCGGACTCGCGTGCTGCGTCGTCGCGGCGGGCGTGGGACTGAGCGCCGAGGTCGTCGGCGTCCACACGGGGGTCCCGTTCGGCGACTACAGCTACTCGGAATCGCTCGGCTGGCAGGTGGCCGGCGTGCCGATCATCGCCGGGCTCGCGTGGACGATGCTCGCCTGGCCGGCCGCGCTCGTGGCTCGCCGGCTGGCCGGGTCGGCACCGATGCGCGTCCTGATCGGTGGCTGGGCGCTGGCGTCCTGGGATCTGTTCCTCGATCCGCAGATGGTTGCCGCCGGACACTGGCGGTGGGCTCACCCCGATCCGCACCTGCCCGGCGTGCCCACCGTTCCGCTGACCAACTTCGCCGGGTGGCTCCTCGTGTCGATGGCGATTTCCCTTGCCGTACAGGCAATTCTGAGCCGGACGGCGCAGCAGCAGGACAGCTGGATGTTCGCGTTGTACCTGTGGACGTACGGGTCATCGGTCGTCGGACTGCTGGCCTTCCTGCATCTCCAGGCGGCGGCGTTGTGGGGCGCGCTCGGCATGGGCGTGATGGCCGGGCCGCTCGCCAACCGGCTGCGGGCGGGGACCCGATGACCGGACGGCTCGTCGGGGTCGGCACCGCCGCGGCGCTCGCCGGCACGCTGCACGCGGCGATCAACGCCCGGCTGCTGCGTCGACCGGAGACGCCCGCAGCACCGTCCACAGTGGACGTTTCCGTGCTGCTGCCGGTGCGCGACGAGGCGCACAACGTCGCCGGCTGCCTGCGCAGCCTGATCGCCCAGGAGGCGGCCGAGATTCTCGTCCTGGACGACGAATCATCCGACGGCACAAGGGAAGTCGCGCTGGCAACGGGCGATCCCCGGGTGCGGGTCATTGCCGGCACTCCCCCACCACCGGAGTGGCTCGGCAAGCCACACGCGTGCCGCCAACTCGCGGCCGAGGCCCGCGGCGACGTCCTGGTGTTCGTCGACGCCGACGTCCGGCTCGAGCCGAGCGCCGTGGCCGGCGCCGTCGAACTGCTGCGACGGCACCGGCTCGACTTCGTGTCGCCCTATCCGCGCCAGGTCGCGCACACCGCCGCCGAGCGGCTCGTCCAACCGCTGCTGCAATGGTCGTGGCTGACACTGCTCCCCCTGCGCATCGCCGAGCGGTCGCCGCGGCCGTCACTCGCCGCCGCGAACGGACAGTTCCTGGTCGTGCGTCGCGACAGCTACGAACGCGCGGGCGGGCACCGGCCGGACGACGTCCTCGACGACATCGCGCTCGCCCGCGAACTGAGGCGAAGCGGCGCCCGGGGCGGCATCGTCGACGGGACGCGCCTCGCCAGCTGCCGGATGTATGACGACTGGCCGGCGCTGCGTGACGGGTACGGCAAGTCGCTGGGGACGGCGTTCGGCGGACCGGCCGGCGCCATCGGGGTAACCGCGGCGCTGGGCGTTGCGTACCTGGTGCCGCCCCTCGCCGCGCTGCGCGGCTCGCGCCTCGGTGCGCTCGGCTACGCCGCCGGGGTGGCCGGACGCGTGATCGCCGCCCGCCGCACCGGCGGGCGGGCCTGGCCCGACGCGCTGGCGCACCCGGTCTCCATCGCGGCGCTGACGTACCTCACGGCCCGTTCGCTGGTCGACCGACGGCGCGGTGCCCTCACCTGGAAGGGGCGGCCGATCTCCCAGTGAGCGACGTGGGCGCGCGCTGTGCACCCAGCTGGGGCAATATCTGCACATGGCACGCGTCGTGGTCGTGGGCGCCGGAGTCGGCGGGCTCGCCGCCGCGGCCCGGCTCGCGGCACTGCGACACGACGTCACCGTGGTCGAGGCAGGTGACGCCGTCGGCGGCAAGGTCGGGCTGCTCGAACATCGCGTGTCGGCCGGCACGTTCCGGTTCGACACCGGCGCGTCGGTGCTGACCATGCCCGAGGTGTTCGTGCATCTGTTCGCCGACACCGGCGATCCGCTCGACTCGGTCGTGAGCCTGCGTGCCGTGGATCCGTTCGTGCGGCATCGCTTCGCCGACGGCACGATCCTGACCACGACTCGAGATCTCGACGAGCAGGTGGCCCGCTTCGACCAGGCCTTCGGGCCCGGCGCCGGCGCCGCGTGGGCGACGCTCGTGGCCCGCGGATCGCGCATCTGGGACGCCGTCGAGCGTCCCGTCTTCGGGCAGAGCGTCACCGCCCGAAGCGTCGTCCAGCGGCTGACCAATCTCGGCGATCTCACCGCGGTGGGTCCCGGCCGCACCCTGCGCCAGGTCGCCAGCCGGCATTTCGAGGACCCGCGACCGCGGATGCTGCTCGAGCGATATGCGACCTACACCGGATCCGACCCGCGGCGCGCTCCGGCGGCGCTCACCGTCATCCCGTTCCTCGAGCACGCCTTCGGTGCCTGGTACGTCGAGGGTGGCCTGCACCAGCTCGTCGAGGCGCTGGCCCATCGGGTGGGCGAGCGCGGTGGCGTCATCCGCACCAACGCCCGAGTCGCCCGGATCATGACCTCCGCCGGGCGGGCCAGCGGCGTCGCGCTCGTGGACGGCACCGAGCTGCCGGCTGACGTCGTCGTCGCCAACGCCGATGCGAGCACGGTGTACCGGCAGTTGCTCGAGCCGCCCCGGCGAATGGCTCCCCGGGCCGACTCGCTCAGCGCGTTCGTGCTGCTGCTGGGCGTGCGCGGCCGGACGCCCGGCCTCGCTCACCACAACGTGCTGTTCGGCGACTCCGACTACGACGCCGAGTTCGACGCCGTCTTCGGCCGTCCGGGCCGTCCGGTCACCGACCCGGCCGTGTACGTCAGCGCGCCCGAGGACCCGGCGATCTGCCCGCCCGAGCACGAGGCCTGGTTCGTCCTGGTCAACGCCCCGCGCCACGGCGTGGACGGCAGCCGGGGCGCCCTCGACTGGGACAGCGCGGGGCTGGCGTCCGGGTACGAGGGCCGGGTCCTGTCGCTGCTCGCCGCCCGGGGACTGCCGGTGCGCGAGCGGCTGCTGTTCAGCAAGGTGCTCTCACCGGCTGACCTGCAGCGGCGCACCGGCGCTCCCGGCGGGGCCATCTACGGCTCGGCCATGCACGGCCTGCGCAGCAGCATCCGCCGTCCGACCAACGCGTCGAAGGTTCGCGGCCTCTACCTGGTCGGCGGCTCGACCCAGCCCGGCGGCGGACTGCCCCTGGTCGCCCTGTCGGCCAAGATCGTCGCCAACCTCATCGGCCCCGCTTAGCCGCCCGATCCCGCACGTTGTCCGCGAGCGCCGCCCGTGGCTGTTTTCAACGGATCAACCACAGCACGTCTTGCGACGGTGTCGTAAACTGTGCGGTGGAGGTGGCGACGATGACATCCACAGTGGCCGCGCTGCTCGCGGACTTCGGAGTCTCGAGCAGCGAGTCGGACTTCGTGTCGGCATTGCGGGCGGCGCTGGTGCGCGAGCCCCGGGCCGGCTCGAGCACCCTCACCGAGGCCGAGGCGGCGGTGCTCGCCGAGCACGGCGGCGTCGACCCTGCGGCCGCCGCCCGGCTCGGCAACCCGCGGCACGTGACGGTCGATCGGGCCCGGGTCGAGTTCGATCTGCTGCGCCGGTCCTACACCGCGCACGACATCGCCTCGAAGTGGGGCGTGGACGACTCGCGGATCCGCCACCGCGTCCGCAACCGTGTCCTCTACGGCATGCGGGTGGGCCGGGCGCTGCGGCTGCCGACCTGGCAGTTCGACGACGACCTGCGCCCCCTGCCCGGGCTCGGCGTGGTGCTGGCGGCGCTGCCCGAAGGCATGCATCCGCGCGAGGTCGAGGGCTTCATGACCACACCGCAGGACGATCTGCGATTGGGCGGACGCAACGTCAGCCCGCGGGACTGGCTGCTGACCGGGGGCGAAGCCGCGCAGGTCGCGGCACACGCAGCCGACCTCGACCGGTGGTAAAGCTTCCTCTCGCGCCGGCGCCCGAGGCGCTGACGCGTGAGGACGCCGACCTGTCCGCACTGGCCGAGCACACCGTGCTGTGGCGCCTGCATCGCTGCGCGGGCGAGAACGTCATCCCGTGGAACGAGTTGCGGTTCTGGGGACCGTCGCACGCACGCTTCGATCCGCAGGAGCCACCGCCCCACGATCAGGACCGCGGTGTCACCTATGCCGCGCTCGACATCGCCACCTGCCTCGCCGAGGTGTTCCAGGACCGCCGCGCCATCGACACCTCACGCGGCGCGCCGTATCTCACCGCGTGGCGGCCGAACCGCGCCTTGCACCTGCTCGACCTGACCGGCACCTGGCCCATCCGCAACGGCGCCTCCTATCTGCTCAACACCGGACCGCACGACCTCTGCCGCGGCTGGTCCCGGGCGATCTACTCACGTTGGCCGACCCTGGACGGGCTGTGGCACATCTCGGCGATGACCGGCCAACCCGAGGTCACCATGTTCACCGCCGCGCGCGACACGTTCCCGGCCCGGCCGCTGTTCAGCCGGCCGATGGACGACCCGGGAACGCGCGGCTGGATCGCGGCCGCCGCCGAGCAGATCGCCTACGAGCTCATCTAGCGCCCAGCGGGCCGGGACAGCTGAGCCAGCGCCACGACGGTGGCGGCCACCCACACGGCAGCGCAGACGGTCGGTGGCCAGGCAGCGCCGCTTACCGCCGCGGACCCGCACGCCAACGCCGCGCAGATCACCCGGGTCGGCCGCTCGGCGACGGTAATCACCACACGTCTACGAGCCAGCTCCTGCGCGAGCGACAGCCCGCCCGCCAGCAACGCCAGCCACAACGGCGCGCCGCAGCGCCACATCGTCAACGCGAACGCCGTGTCGGCCACCCGGTCGGCCACCGCATCGGCCACCGCGCCTGATCGGGTCGCCCGCCGGCCTACGACAGCGATCGCGCCGTCCAGCCCGTCGCACAGCGCGGCCGCGACGACCAGAGCCAACGCCGCCAGCGGTAGCGCAGCGGCGATCACCGGCGCAAGGACGGCCAGCACCACGCCAACCACCGTGACCGACGTCGGCGGCACGCGGACCCCGGCGAGCGGACGGGCCAGCGTCCACACCAGGCGCAGCCAGCGACGGACCAGCGGCGACGGCGTCAACCCTTGGTGCAGCCGCGACCATTCCACCTCATGATCAACAGCCATTCAGCGTGCGATATCGGCAGCTGAATGGCTGTTGATCACGAGCCTCGTGGTCGCCACTCGCAGATCGGTCAGAGCGGCGCGGTGATCCGCAGATTGGCCCATACCTCGCGAGTGGCCTTGGAGCGATTGAAGGTGATGAAGTGGATGCCCGGCACGCCGTCGTCCAGCAGCCGCTGCGCCATCCGCGAGCATTCCTCGATGCCCAGGGCGCGCACCGCCTTGGGGTCATCGGCCAGCGCGTCGAACCGAGCGGCCAGCGCCGGCGGGAACGGCGCCCCGGACAGCTGCTCGGAACGTTCGATGGTGCGCATCGTCGTCACCGGCATGATGCCGGCGATGATCGGCACGTCGCCGCCCCCGGCCGCGGTGACCCGATCGCGCAGCCGCAAGTACTCGTCGGCGTCGAAGAACATCTGTGTGACCGCGTAGTCGGCGCCGGAACGGCACTTCTCGACGAACCGGGCAGTGTCATCGTCGATGGTGGCCGACCGCGGATGCTTGTACGGGAAGGCGGCCACGCCGACGCTGAAGTCGCCGTGCGCGCGCAACAGTTCGACCAGGTCGGAGGCGTACTCGAGCCCCTCCGGGTGCTTGACCCACTCCCCCATCGGGTCGCCCGGGGGGTCGCCCCGGATCGCCAGCATGTTCACCACGCCCACGTCGGCGAAGCGTCCGATGATGGCGCGCAGCTCGGCGACGGAGTGGTCTACCGCGGTCAGGTGCGCGACCGGCAGCAGCGTCGTGTCCGACGCGATCCGCTCGACGATCTCGATCGTGCGATCGCGGGTCGAGCCCCCGGCGCCGTAGGTCACGGACACGAACGAGGGCCGCAGCGGCTCGAGTTCCCGGATGGTCTGCCAGAGCACGCGGGTGTCCTCGGGCGTCTTGGGAGGGGAGAACTCGAAGGAGAACGTGCGCTGGCCCGCAGCCAGCACGTCCCGCACCGTTCGTGGCATGCCCTTCAGCGTAGTGTCCGCGCTGTGATCGACCTCGGCCCCGTGATCTCGCGGGTCGATGCGGAGCTCGCCGCGTTCTTCGATACGCGTCACGCCCGGCTGTCCGAGCTGGGCGACGACCTCGTCCCGCTCGCCGATACCGCCCGCAACTTCGTCCTGGACGGGGGCAAGCGGCTGCGCCCGATATTCGCCTACTGCGGCTGGCGATGCGTTCGCGACGGCGACGGCGACGGCGACGGCCCGATGTTGACCGCGGCGGCGAGCCTGGAGTTGCTGCACGGTTGCGCGCTCATCCACGACGACGTGATGGACGGCTCGAGCACCCGGCGCGGACGTCCGTCGGTGCATGCCAGCTTCACCGCCATCCACCGCGACGGAACCTTCACCGGAGACCCGCACGTGTTCGGCACGGCCGCAGCGATCGTGGTCGGTGACCTGCTGCTGTCGTGGGCCGATGCGATGTTCGCCGGGGCCGGATTCGCCGAGGCCGACGCCCGGCGGGCCCGCGGCGTCTACGACGACATGCGGCAACAGGTGATGGCCGGGCAGTACCTCGACATGCTCGTCCAGGCCCGGGGCGACTTCTCGGTCGAGGACGCCTTGCGGGTCGCCCGGTACAAGACGAGCAAGTACACGATCGAGGGACCGCTGCAGTTCGGGGCAGCGGCGGCGGGCGCTTCGCCGGCCGTGGTCGACGCGATCAGCGGGTACGGGTTGCCGCTCGGGGAGGCGTTCCAGCTGCGGGACGACGTGCTGGGCGTGTTCGGCGATCCTGGGCGTACCGGCAAGCCGAGCGGCGACGATCTGCGCGAGGGCAAGCGCACGATGCTCGTCGCCCTGGCGATGGAGGCCGCCGATCCGGCGCAGGCGAAGCTGCTGCGCGACGGCCTCGGCGACCGCGGACTGGACGATCCGGGCGTGGCGACGCTGTGCGAGGTGATCGTCGACACCGGGGCGCTCGAACGGGTCGAGGCGCGTATCGCCGAGCGCGCCGGGCAGGCCCGGAAGGCGCTCACCCCGGTCATCGCGACCGATGCCCGAGACGTACTCAACAGCCTGGCTGTGCTTGCGACCGAACGTCACACATGAGGACCGTACCTGGGCGTACGGATCGAGTGGTGATTGTCGGCGCCGGCCTCGGCGGTCTCGCGGCCGCACTCCACCTGGCCGGAGCCGGCCGCGAGGTGACCGTGCTCGAACGGGCCTCCGAACCCGGCGGACGGGCCGGCGTGATCCGCAACGGTGGCTACACGTTCGACACCGGACCGACCGTGATCACCATGCCGTCGCTGATCGACGATGCGTTGGCCGCCGTGGGCGAAGATCTCGACGACTGGCTCGATCTGCGCCGGCTCGACCCGGCCTACCGGGCGCGCTTCGCCGACGGGTCGGCGCTCGACGTACATGCTGATGCCGACGCGATGGCGGCGGCGATCGGCGCGGTGTGCGGGCCACGCGACGCCGACGGGTATCGCCGGCTCGTGGCCTACCTGCAGACGCTGTACGAGATCGAGATGCCGCACTTCATCGCCCGCAACCTGGACTCGCCGTTCGCGCTGTTGCGCCGCCCGCTGCTGGACCTGGTCCGGCTCGGCGCATTCCGCCGCCTGGCGCCCAAGGTGGGCTCGTTCGTGCGCGACGAACGGCTCCGACGGTTGTTCACCTTCCAGGCGATGTACGCCGGGTTGGCGCCCGCGCAGGCGCTCGCGATCTACGGCGTCATCACCTACCTGGACTGCGTGGCCGGCGTGTACTTCCCGATGGGCGGCGTACACGCCGTGCCGCGGGCGCTGGCCGGCGCGGCGACCAAGCACGGCGTGACGTTCCGGTACGACACCGGCGCGGCGCGCATCGAGGTGCGCGACGGACGGGCGACCGCGGTCATCACCGACGCCGGCGAGCGAATCGGCGCGGACGTCGTCGTGGTCAACGCCGACGCCCCCACCGCCTACCGCGAGCTGCTGGCCCGGGAACCGCGCCGGCTGCGCTACTCGCCGTCCTGCGTCGTCCTGCACGCCGGCGCACCGGGGGGCGACCCCGACGCGCACCACACGATCTCCTTCGGCGCGGCCTGGCAGTCCACGTTCGACGAGATCATCGAGCAGGGACGGCTGATGAGCGATCCGTCCTTCCTGCTGACCACGCCGACGGTGACCGATCCCTCGCTCGCCCCGGACGGCGCGCACGCGCATTACGCCCTGTTCCCCGCGCCGAATCTGGACCATCGCGGCCCGATCGACTGGACGGCCGAGGCACCGCGCTACACCGAGCACCTGCTGGCCACCCTGCAGGCGCGGGGCTTCTCGATCGACCCCGAGGTCCGGCACGTCACCACGCCCGCCGACTGGGCCGCCCAGGGCATCGCGGCCGGCGCGCCGTTCGCCGCCTCGCACCGGTTCGCGCAGACCGGACCGTTCCGGTTGCCGACGTTGGATCGCCGGATCGAGAACCTCGTGTTCTGCGGCTCGAACGTCCAGCCCGGCGTCGGCGTGCCGATGGTGCTCGTCTCCGGACGGCTCGCCGCCGAGCGGGTCGTCGGGGCGCGCGTCGGCTCTGCGACGATTGCCTGATGGGGCTGGCCGGCACGCGTGAGCTGGCGGCCGCCGGGATCACGTCGTCCCGGCTGCGCGCGGGGTACGACCTGTGCCGCCGGATCAACGCCAAGCACGGCAAGACCTACTACCTCGCCACGCTCCTGTTGCCAGTGGCCAAGCGGCCCTACGTGCACGCCCTCTACGCCTTCGCGCGCTACGCGGACGACATCGTCGACAACCTGGACGCCGACGCGGACCGGTTCGAGGCCTGGAGTGCGGAGTTCCTGGCCGACCTGGACCTCGGCACCTCGACGGATCCGGTCTGCCGCGCCGTCATCGACACGATCACGCGTTGGGACATCCCCAAAGCCCATTTCGCCGACTTCCTGGAAGCCATGCGGGCCGATCTCACCGTCACGAGCTATGCGACCTACGACGACCTGGCGAAGTACATGTGGGGTTCGGCCGCCGTCATCGGCTTGCAGATGCTGCCGATCCTGGAGCGGGCCGACCCGACGATGGGCTGGGACGTGATCGAGCCGTACGCGGTCAACCTCGGGCTGGCGTTCCAGTACACCAACTTCCTGCGCGACGTCGCCGAGGATCTGCGACTCGGGCGGGTGTACCTACCGCAGGACTCTTTGCGCGCGTTCGGCATCGACCGGGATCGGCTGCAGCGCGCCACGCGCTACGCCACTGTGGACGAGCCGATCCGCAACCTGCTCGCCACCGAGATCGCGCGGGCCCGCGACCTGTACCGGCACGCCGCGCCCGGCATCGAACTGGTGCACCCCACGTCGCGGGACTGCCTGCGAACCGCACTCATCCTCTACGGCCGCATCCTCGACGAGATCGAGGACGCCGGCTACAACGTGTTCGGCCGACGGCTGTCCGTGCCGGCGGCCCAGCGGGCCGGCGTCGCGGCGCGCGGCCTCATCGGCGCCCTCGCGGCCCGGCGCGAACCTCGCGGCGACCGATCCATACCCACGTAGCCAGGGTGAGCAAGACCATCGCGAACCCGAACAGCAGGTCCTCGATCGGGGCGTGCACGATCCGCACGCCCGTGATCGCGTCGCGGTCGTAGCGCACGACGGGCAGGCCGGTGAGCACGCCGTTCACGACGAGCTGAAAGCACAGCACGATGGCGTAGGCCGTCCAGAATGCCTTACGCCGCAGCAGATTCGTGCGCAGCAGCGCCAGGTCGACGAGAACGGCGCCGGCCACCCCGATGAGAGCGAGCACCGTGTAACTCACGACTCGTCGCCGATCGTCCACTGTGGACGCCGCCGGCGCACCGCCTCCAGGGTCAAGATCGCGCACGTCGGGATCACGACGAAGAACAGCAGCTCCTCGAGCGGCAACCGGCCGGGTAGCCGGACGCCGGTCATCCACCGCCGGTCATAGGACCACTGATGGCGATGGATGGCGTACAGATCCCACGCGACGAAGACGACCACCGTCGGGATGAGGGCGAGCACGAGGCGGCGCCACCGCGCGTACACCCGGGTATGGAGCAGCACCTCGAGCGGAGCGGTACCGACCAGGCAGCCGACGAGCAGCGCCAGGTACACGGCGTGACGCACGACGGTCAGCCAGCCACCATCACTAGTAGCCGGCGACCTGCGCGCGGCGCTTCACCTCGGTGCCCCGGTTCTCGCGCAATGCCTGGATCGGCGTCCCCGGCAGCGACTCGTCGGCTCGGAACAGCCAGCCGACGACCTCGTCGTCCGTATAGCCCGCATCGCGCAGCAAGGTGACCACTCCCGACAGCCCCTTCACCAGGGCAGCGTCCTGGATGAATGCCGCCGGGACGCAGCGCGTGCCCTCGGCATCGCGCATCACGACCAGGGCGCCGTCCCGGATCCATTGCTTGATCCGCGTCGCCGGGACGCCCAGCGTCTGCGCGGTCTCGGAAACGGCGATCAGATCGATGTCGGCCACGTCGTCGAGCATGCCAACCAGCCTGCCACAGGCCCGCCGATGGCTACACGTCGATCGTGACGGTCAGGCCCACGGGCCTCAGCGTGGACGAGCGAATATCGCCTCGGTGACGTAGTGCGCGGGCACGGCGTCCTCGCCGATCGCTTCGCGCACGGCGGCGACGAGTTGCGCGAGTTGGGCCGGCGGCAACGTGCTGTGGTTGCTGTGCGTCTGCATGAGATCAAGCCACTCCTCGCGCGTGTAGGTGTGGTCCCACGGGTAGCGCCGGTGTTCCACGTGGGCGAATCGGCCGCTGGATCGCAGGCCTTCGACCAGCGGCGGCACCGTGCCCGGCCCGGCGCCGTGCAGTATCGAATTCGTTCGCAGTTGCGGCACCACCCGGTCGTACGCGGAATCGACGCGACGCCGCAGATCCTCGTCGAGCGTCGAGAAGTTCCAGAACGGAGCCAGCAGGCCGCCCGGACGTAGGAGCTCGGCCGCTCGCGCCGCGCCGCGATCCGGGTCGATCCAGTGCCACGCCTGCCCGCTGACGATCAGGTCGAAGCTGCGCCCGGCGGCGTCCCACGTTTCGAAGCTGCCGATCTCGACGTCGATCCTGTGCTCGCGGGCCACGCCGGCCATCCGCTCGTCGATCTCGACGCCGAGCACCTGCACCCCGCGCTCGGCGATCAACCGCGCGGCCTTGCCGGTGCCGCAGCCGACGTCCAAGGCGGTATCGGGCCGATCGGCCAGCAGGTCGTCGATCAGCGCCGGCGGGTAGTCCGGGCGGGCCCGGTCATAGGCCACGGCGTCGGCGCCGAAGGACTCGGCCCGGGTGCGGTTGGTGTGGATGCGGTCAGACTGCTGGGGCATGACTCGATCATCCCGGCTCGACGCGCCAGCCCTCCTCGGGGGGACGGGGCGAGCGCATCGGGGCGTCGTCGCGCAGCGGCTCGGCCCGCCCCACGACGGCGGCCAGCGGGGAGGCGGCCAGCACGCGGGTGGGGAACATGGCCGACGCGGCGGCCTGCCGCACGGCCCGCAGCGGCAGTGCGGCCCGGCTCGCGGCCAGGACGATGTTGCCCACGCGACGCTTGCCGAGCACGCCGGTCGAGCCGATGAGCGCGGCGTTGGGCAGCACGGTCCGGGCCGTGGCGACAACCCGGCGGGTGTAGGTCAGCGGAGGTCCGTCGGTGAGGTTGGCGAGCAGCACGCCGTCGGGCCGCAGCACCCGGGCCACGTCGGCGAGGAACTCGCGGGTCGTCAGGTCGCCCGGCACCCGGCCGCCCAGGTAGGCGTCGATGACCAGGACGTCAGCGCTGGCATCACCCAGGGCCGCAACCCCGGGCCGGCCCGCCTCCGGGCGAATGCGGATCCGCACGTCCCGAGCGAACGGCAGCCGGGCCCGGACGAACTCGACCAATGCCGCGTCCGGCTCGAAGACGATCTGGGACGAGCCCGGCCGGGTCGCCCCGATGTAGCGCGCGAAGGTGGCGCCGCCACCGCCTACGTGCGTCACCGCCAACGGGCCGGGATCGAGCGCGTCGACGACGTCGGCCATGCCGCGCAGGTACTCGAAGTCGAGGTAGGTCGGGTCGTCCAGATCGACGTAGGACTGGCGGATCCGGTCGACGACCAGCAGCCAGCCGCCCGGCCGATCGGCGTCGGCGAGCAGCTCGGCGAAGCCCGAACCGACGGCGACGCCGCCCGGAACCGTCTGCTCGCTCACGTCGAGCCACCCTAGTGGCGTACCTCCCGCCGAGTTGTCTGTCACGGCCGACGACGACGGGGCCACCCCCGCGACGGCTTGCCGGCCGCCTGGCGAGTCACCTCGGCAACGTGGCGCGTCACCTCACCTACCTGCCGGGAGGCGGTCCGTAGCCGATCCGCGGATTGCTCCCGCAGCCGCGCTCCGCGGGTTTGCTCGGCGGCTCGTTCGCGTTCTCGCAGCCGCTCCTGGATGTCCAGCTCCCGCAGCACCCGCTCGATCGACGCGAGCAACGCGCCGTGCAGCGCCCACACCTGTGGTTGCTCCCTCGGGTCGACCAGCAGCAGCTCGGTGAGCCGCACCCGGGCCTCGGCCACCGCCTGCAGCGCCTCCGCCAGCTGGCCCGGATGCGGCACGTCGTCCTCGTCGGCCTCGACCCGAACCATCGCCCCGAACGTGCGCACGGCGTGGGCCAGATCGCTGATCAACACCGCGAACGCCTGCCGGACGTCCTCCTCGTAGAGCTGGCTGTCCGGCGACTGATCCCGCAGCCGGTCGGCCAGGGCCCGGAACATCGTGCGCAACGACAGCGCGGTGTGTTCCAACGCGTCCACGCTGCTGCGCAGGCCGGTACCGACGTCAACCGTCCCGGCGGCCCGCGGATTGAGCCGCCGGCTCTCCGCCGCCCGGTCCACCAGATCGTCGAGCGTGGCCGGCTGCTGGGCCAACCGACTCGCCTCGTCGAGCCAGAGCCTTGCGTCTTCGACCGTCACCCGCCGTTGCAGGTCGCGGGCGACCCGGTCCAGCAGCCCGGCGAGCTCGTTCGCGAAGGCCTCGACCGCCGCGCCCGCCGTCTGGGTCTGCAGCGCCGGCGGGAACAACACGTTGACCAGGATCCCGACGGCGGCGCCGACCAGCGTCTCGCTGATGCGGGCGTCGGCGGCCGTGCCGGCGCTGCTGCTCACGCTCAGGACCAGCATGGCGCTGATCGGTACCTCGAGCAGGTGCGGACCCAGCCGCAGCAGCCCGCCGATCAGGATCGACGCCGCGATCAGCAACGCCAGACTCCACCAGGAGAAGCCGACGAACCGGGAGAACACCAGGGCCACGGCGACCCCGGCCAGCACGCTCAGGATCCGCCGGACGCTGTCGGCCAGCGTGCCGAACAGGGTTGCCTGCACGATCAGCAACGCCGTCAACGGCGCGAGCAGCGGCCGCGCCTCGGGCAGGGTCGCGTCGGCCACCAGATAGGCGCCCGTAGCCGCGCCGGTCAGGCGCAGCAACCGCAATGCCGTCGACGGCAGCGCCGAACGAAGCTCGGCCAGCTCCAGGCGCAGTCGGCGGCGGATACTGCCCATACGGCGACGCTAAACCCAAAACTGTGCAGCCCGCGCGAGCTCACCGGGGCCCGGGCGCGAACGTGATCGGGTGTCGTCACCGGCCCTTTCCGGATCGGACATCTAGAATCCGGGTGTGCAGACGGCCACCGCGGATCCGCTGGTCGGCCGAGTACTCGACGGCCGCTACCGGATCCGCACGCGCATCGCCCGCGGCGGGATGTCGACGGTGTACAGCGCCGTCGACGAGCGGCTCGACCGCTTCGTCGCGATCAAGGTCATGTCGAGCGGGCTCTCGGCCGACCCCGCGTTCGCGGATCGGTTCACCCGCGAGGCGCGCGCCTCGGCCAAGCTCGCGCACATCAACACGGTCGCCGTGTTCGACCAGGGCGAGGATCGCGGTCATGTGTTCCTCGTCATGGAGCTGGTCACCGGCCGCACGCTGCGCGACCTGCTCCGAGAGCGGGGCCGACTGAGTCCGGCCGAGGCCGTCTCGATCATGGAGCCGGTGCTCGCCGCCCTCTCGGCGGCCCACCGGGCCGGGCTGGTGCACCGCGACGTCAAGCCCGAAAACATCCTGCTGTCCGACGAAGGCGTGGTGAAGGTCGCCGATTTCGGGCTGGCCCGGGCCGTCGGCACCGAGGGGGCGGCCACCCGCACCGGCCTGATGATGGGCACCGTCGCGTACTGCTCGCCGGAGCAGGTCAGTCGCGGCAACACCGATCAGCGCTCGGACGTGTACTCGGCCGGCGTCATGATGTTCGAGCTTCTCACCGGGCATTCGCCCTACGTCGGCGATTCGGCGATGGCGGTGGCCTACCAGCACGTCCACAGCCGGGTCCCCGCCCCGTCGTCGCGGGTCGACGGCATTCCACCGCAGCTCGACGACCTGGTGGTGCGGGCCACGGACAGTGATCCCGCGGGCCGTCCGCTCGACGCCGGAGCGTTCCTCGCCGAGCTGGCCGACGTCCGCTCCGACCTCGGACTTCCAGTCGTGCCGGTTCCAGCGCGCCAACGCGCGAACGGCCACCACCCGAGCGCCAGCCTGGACACCACCACCGCCGGCCCCGACATCGGCGCCACCCAGCAAATCGGACCCGGTGCCGGGGTGCACGACACGGCGATCGGCGGTCCGGCCGGATTCGGCGTCGCCGGGCCTCCGGCGGCACCGCCCGCCGGTCCGCGACCCATGCCGCAGCGCCTGCCGCCGCCGCCGCCCGTCAACCCCCATCTCGCCCACCGCCGCCGGCGCCGCCGCGGTCTGTTGATCATCCTGCTCGTCTTCCTGCTCATCGGCACCGCGGCGGGGCTCGGCGGGTGGTGGCTCGTCGCGGGGCGATACACCCGGGTGCCGTCGGTGGGCGGCGAGTCACGCGCCATCGCGCTCACGGCACTGAATCGCGCCGGATTCGACAAGGTGACCGTCTCGCAGGTGAACGACGAGAACGTCCCGAAGGGCGCGGTGATCGGCACCCGGCCGGGCGGCAACAGCCAGGTGCGCCGGCACGCCAAGATCACGCTGCTGATCTCGCTGGGTCCGAAGCTGTACACGCTGCCGGACGTGCGCGGCAAGTCCGAGAGCGATGCCACGAAGGCCCTCGAGAAGCTGACCCTGAAGGTGACCTCTACCCAGCACTTCGACGCCAGCGTCCCGAAGAACGCGGTCATCGGCACCGATCCGCCCGCCGGCCAGAAGGTGCGCGCCAACACCCCGGTGACGCTCATCGTGTCGAGCGGCCCGCAGATGCTCGACGTGCCCGATGTCACGGGCGACAACCAGAACGACGCGACGAACACGGTGCGCAACGCCGGCTTCGAGGTCAACATCGTCGAGCAGTTCAGTGACGGCGTCGACGAGGGCAAGGTCATCTCCCAGGATCCGGAAGGCAACTCGCAGCTGGAGAAGGGCCGCACCGTCACCCTCACCGTCTCGAAGGGTTCGCAGACGGTTACCGTGCCCGACAACCTGGAGGGTTCCTCCGTCGCCGACGCGCGCAAGGCCCTGCAGAAGGCCGGGCTGAAGGTCAAGGTGCAGCGGGTTTTCGGCGGCGGTGGCGGCGACAGCGGTCAGGTCTTCCAGGCCGACCCACCGAGCGGCACCGACGTGCACCGCGGCGACACGATCACGCTCTACGTCATCTGACCTTCCAGGAGGCGGATGGATCATGTGCAGATCGCGGGGTCGGAGCCCCGGGATATGCACTTCATCGACTGTTCGAACGGGTCATCCACAGATTCGCTATCCGTCGGGCTACCGTGTCTATCGACGCGCACAGTCTCAGCATGGATCTCGAGCACCTTCCCCCAGCCGACGCTCGACGGGTCACCACGGGCACGGCACTGCGCCAGCGCGGTGTCAGCCCGGACCGCGTCCGGGCGCAGCTCGCGGCGCGACGCCGGCAGCGAGTCGGGCACGCCGTCGCCCTGCACAACGGACCACTGTCCGAACGCCAGCGCTGGATGATCGCCCGGCTGCACGCCGGTCCCGAGGCCGTGCTGACGGCGTTCACCGCAGCGCAGGCGTTCGGTCTGACCGGATGGACCCGCGAGGCGGTACACGTTCTTGCCCCGCCGGCACCCGACTACGACGCGACTATCCGGTCCCGGTCGTGCTGCACCTCGCCTCGGGCTGGGGTCAGGTCACCACCCATGCCGGCGGCATGGTCCAAGCTCTGCCCGACGCGCTCATGCGCGCCGCCGCGACGTTCACGTCGGCGCGGCCGGCGTGTGGGCGGCTCGCCGCAGCGGTCCAGCAACGCCTCGTTAGTGCCCAGCGGTTGCGCGAGACCCTCGACGCGTCCGTCGGGTCAAGCACCGGGCGGCGTTGCTCGCTGCGGCCGAGGACATCGGTCAAGGTTCAGCGGCTCTCAGCGAGATCGACTTTGTCAGACTGTGCCGGCGATTTCAGCTGCCCGAGCCAGAGCGGCAGGCGGTCCGGGTGGATCGGTCCGGGCAGCGCCGCTACCTGGATGTCATGTGGCGACGATCCGACGGGCGCCACGTAGTCGTGGAAGTCGACGGTGCGCTACACCTCGCCGCGAGCCGGTGGTGGAGCGACCAGCTGCGGCAGAACGAGCTGACCCTGTCCGACGCGATCGTGCTGCGCTTCCCGAGCGTCGTGGTGCGTACTGAACCGGCGCTGGTCGCCGCTCAGCTGGCGCGCGCCCTCGGCCGGTAGCCGGTCACGTGCAGATTGCGGGGCCCAAGCACCCCGATCTGCACATGATCGCGGACGGGGCAGCCCGTAAGCTGCGCAGCCATGGTTATCGTCATGGCTCCGGCCGCCACCGACTCCGACGTCGCCGCCGTGACGGCGCACATCGACGCCCATGGCGGCCAGGCGTTCGTCAGCCGCGGTGTCATGCGAACGATCATCGGCGTCGTGGGCTCCGAGGACGTCCTGGAGACGCTGGACGTCAGCGGCCTGCCGGGCGTCACGGAGACCATGCGCATCACGGCGCCGTACAAGCTCGTGTCGGCGCAGAACCACGCGCGGCGCACCACGGTACGGGTCGGCGGCGTGCCGATCGGTCCGGAGACGTTCACCCTGATCGCGGGACCCTGCGCGGTGGAGACCGCCGAGCAGACCCTGGCGGCCGCCCGGATGGCCAAACGCGCCGGAGCCACGTTGCTGCGGGGCGGTGCGTACAAGCCCCGGACCTCGCCCTACGCCTTTCAGGGGCTGGGCGAGGCCGGCTTGCGCATCCTGTCCGACGTGCGTGACGAGGTGGGGCTGCCCGTCGTCACCGAGGTGACCGATTCCGCGGACGTCGACGTCGTCGCCGAGCACGCCGACATGCTGCAGGTCGGCACGCGCAACATGCAGAACTTCGGGCTGCTGCAGGCGGTGGGCGCGGCCGGCAAGCCGGTGATGCTCAAGCGCGGCCTGACCGCGACGTACGAGGAGTGGCTGATGGCCGCCGAGTACATCGCCCAGCGCGGCAACCTGGACATCGTGCTGTGCGAGCGGGGTATCCGGACGTTCGAGAAGGCCACCAGGAACACCCTGGACATCAGCGCGGTGCCGGTCGCGCAGCGGCTGTCGCACCTGCCGGTGATCGTGGACCCGTCGCACTCCGGCGGCCGCCGCGACCTGGTGCTGCCGCTGTCCCGGGCCGCGATCGCGGTCGGCGCGG
>DASXYL010000043.1:0-4042 GCA_036502575.1 Jatrophihabitantaceae bacterium
CGCCCCCCCCCCCCCACCAAAACCGAGGGACGGCCGGTCAGACGGGGTGGGCGCCCGCGGAGGCTCGGGCGGTGAAGGTGCTGGCCGGCGAGTAGCGCTGTTGCCGGTACGCCCTCTGGACGGCGTTCGTCGCCCGGGTAACGCCGTTCGGCGCGACGAGCGCGATCACGCAGCCGCCGAACCCGCCACCGGTCATCCGGGCGCCGAGGGCACCGGCGCCGAGCAGTGCCTCGACGGCTGTGTCGACCTCGGGCGCGCTGATCTCGTAGTCGTCGCGCATCGACACGTGTGAGGCGGTGAGCAGCGGGCCGATGTCACGCAGCCCTCCCCCGCGCAACAGCTGCACCGTCGAGAGCACCCGTTCGTTCTCGGTGACGACGTGGCGGACGCGCCGGCGCAACACGTCGTCGGACAGCTGGGCCAGGGCGGCGTTCAGGTCGGTGATGTCGCGCAGGGCGCTGACGCCGAGCAGGCTGGCCGCCTTCTCGCAGCTGGCCCGGCGGTCGGCGTACTCACCGTCGGCGTGGCGGTGCCGGGCGTGCGTGTCGACGACGAGCAACGTCAAACCCGCCGCGTCGAGGTCGAACGGCACCTGCTCGGCCGACCAGGCGCGCATGTCGCACAGCAGCACGTGGTCGGGTTCGCAGAGCAGGGCGGCCATCTGGTCCATGCCGCCGGTCGGGGCGCCGACGTAGTCGTTCTCGGTCCGGTGCGTGAGGGCGACGAGCTCGGGCCGGGTCAGGCCCAGCTCGAGCCGGTCGTTCACCGCGGCCGCCAGGGCGCAGATCAGGGCAGCGGACGAGGACAGCCCGGCGCCGCCCGGTACGTCGCTGTCGAGGTGGATCTCCAGCCCCGGCAGCTGCACCCCCCGTTCGGCGAGCGCCCACAACACGCCGATCGGGTAGGCCCCCCAACCCTCGACGGAGGCGCCGCGCAGTTCGGCGAGGGGCAGCGTCACGTCGTCGTCGCGCTGCGTGGACGTCACGTGGAGCACGTCGTCGGACGTCGTGCGCACCGTGGCCGTGCAGCCCTGGGCGATCGCCAGCGGCAGGGCGAACCCGCCGTTGTAGTCGGTGTGTTCGCCGATGAGGTTGATGCGCCCGGGCGCCCGCCAGCTCGTCACGATGACGCCCGCTGCACGAACGTCCAGGCATCGGCGACCATCTGGTCGAGGTTGCGGGTCGGCGTCCAGCCGAGTTCAGCTGCGGCACGGGCGTTCGAGGCGATGAGCACCGCTGGATCCCCGGGCCGTCGCTCCACCTCGCGCACCGGCACGTCGCGCCCGGTGACCCGGCGCACCGCCTCGACGACCTCGCGTACCGAGTAGCCGGAGCCACTGCCGAGGTTGATGATGCTGTGCTGGCCGGGAACGGCGGCGGCCATCGCCTGCAGGTGAGCCTCACCGAGGTCGACCACGTGCAGGTAGTCGCGGACACAGGTGCCGTCCGGCGTCGGGTAGTCGGTGCCGTAGATGTCCAGGGCGTCTCGCGCGCCGGCGGCCACCTGCAACGCGATCGGGATGAGATGCGTCTCGACCGCGTGCCGCTCGCCGTAGGCGACGTCGGAGCCCAGCCGGGCGCCGGCCACGTTGAAGTAGCGCAGGCTCACCGCGGCCAGGCCGTACGCCCGGGCGTAGTCGGTGAGCGCCAGGTCGACGGCGAGCTTGCTGGCTCCGTACGGATTGGTCGGCGCGGTCGCGGCGCTTTCGGTGATCGGCACCGTCGCCGGCTCGCCGTAGGTGGCGGCCGTCGAGGAGAAGACCAGGCGCGGCACGTCGTGCACGCGCATGGCGTCCAGCAGGGCGAGCGTGCCCTCGACGTTGTTGTGCCAGTACCGATCCGGATATTGCACCGACTCGCCGACCAGTGACCGGGCCGCGAAGTGCATGACGGCGTCGTAGCGCCGTTCATCGAGTACCCGCCCGACCTCGGTGATCGACGTCTTGACGAACTCCGCGCCCGGTGCGACGGCGTCCTCGTGGCCGGTCGAGAGATCGTCGACGGCGGTCACCTCGTGGCCTGCGTCCAGCAGCATCGCCACGACGACGCTGCCGATGTATCCGGCGCCGCCCGTCACCAGAACCCGCATCAGCTCAGCCTCTCTCGGTGTGCCACACCAATCAGACACATTCAAACAGATCCGAACGTAATCCGGTGCGGAGGTGAGCGTCAGATCCGGGCCTCGGTTCCGCCGAGCCTCGGCGGCGCTCCCATCGGCTCGGCGCGGCCCAGCCCGGCCAGCTACCGCGGAGCGCGGTAAGTACCGCGATGCGGGATCTGCCGAGGGCGGGCTGGCTGGCTGTGGTGGTCGACCCCTCGGCGTTGTATCCACCGCAGGGTGCGGTGGCGCACCACCGTGCGGGCGTGATTACGCCGCTACGCGGTCGACCATCGCAGGACGACCGTTGCTGGCGCGTCCGCTGGGCGCGGCGAATACCACTGCATGAGGTCATGATCCACTTGCGCCGTACCAGCATCCGCACGAGCGATCGCCCGGACACTGGTCCAAGCGGCCGAGCGAGCACCACCCGCCGTAGACTGCGCGGCGTGAGCAGCCTGGGGCGTGCCCGCTGATGAGTTCTACCCTGCTCAACATCGCCATCGTGCTGGCGCTGATCTTGATCGAGGGCCTATTCGTCGCGTCCGAGCTCGCGCTGGTGTCACTGCGCGAAGGTCAGGTGCGAGCGCTGGCCGAGTCCGGGCGCCGCGGGGCCGCCGTCGCCCGCCTGGTCAGCGACCCGAACCGCTTCCTCGCGACCGTCCAGATCGGCGTCACCCTGACCGCACTGCTGTCGAGCGCGTTCGGCGCCATCACCCTCTCCGAGCAGGCCAAGGACGCGCTGGTCGACCACGGAATGAGTGACGGTCTGGCCGGCCCGGTCGGCTTCGTCGGCGTGACCCTGCTGATCTCGTTCGTCACGCTCGTGGTCGGCGAGCTGGTGCCCAAGCGGCTGGGATTGCAGCGCGCTGAGGGCACGGCCCGGCTGGTCGCCCCGTCGCTCGAGCGCGTTGCGCGGGCGTCCCGGCCGGTGATCTGGTTGCTGTCGAAGTGCACCGACGTGCTGGTGCGGCTGCTCGGCGGCGACCCGACCATCGGCCGCGAGGCGATCACCGAGGAAGAGTTGCGTGGGCTGGTCGCAGCCCACGAGTCGCTCTCGCCCGACGAACGGCGGCTGATCGACGACGTGTTCGCGGCCGGCGAGCGCACCGTCAGCGAGGTGATGGTGCCGCGTACCGAGGTGACGTTCCTCGAGGCGTCGCTGACGATCAGCCGGGCCGCCAAGGTGGCCGCCGAGTCGCCGCACTCGCGCTACCCGGTCGTCGGCCGGGGCCAGGACGATGTCCTGGGTTTCGTGCACATCCGCGACCTGCTGCTCGACGGCAAGAGCGGCCACCGGGGCCGCACGGTGGGCGACGCCGCGCGCGAGATCAAGCGGCTGCCCGGCTCGAAGAATGTGCTCGCGGCCCTCTCCGAGATGCGGCGCGAGGGCTACCACCTGGCGATCGTGGTGGACGAGTACGGCGGCACCGACGGCATCGTCACGCTCGAGGACCTGATCGAGGAACTCGTCGGCGACATCCGCGACGAGTACGACCCCATCGACACCGACGCCGGCCCGCTGCGGCGCCTGGCCGACGGGCCGGTCGAGGTCGACGGCAAGCTGAACCTGGACGAGATCGCCGAGATCTCCGGCGTCGAGTTGCCCGAAGGCCCCTACGCGACGGTCGCCGGCTACGTGATGGCCGCGCTCGGGCGCCTGCCGCGTATCGGCGACGCCGTCGAGCACGAGGGGGTCCGCCTGGCCGTGGTGCGGGTCGAGGGGCGGCGGGCCGCGCGGCTTCGGCTGTCCGTGGTCGGCGTCGCGGGAATCGCCGAGACCGACGGTGGGACAATCGACAGATCATGATCGAATCCGCCACTCCGCGCGTGCTGTCCGGCATCCAGCCGACGGCCGGGTCGTTCCATCTCGGCAACTATCTCGGCGCGGTCCGGCAATGGGTGTCGATGCAGGATTCGTACGACGCGTTCTACTGCGTGGTCG
>DASXYL010000044.1:0-211362 GCA_036502575.1 Jatrophihabitantaceae bacterium
CGGCCGTCGTGCACGCCCGGGGCATGTTTTCGCGGGCCTGGTTGCCCGCCTGAGGGAATTCGGGTCATCGCCGAGACGTTGACAGAACGTGTCCGCCATGGCTGGCTGGACGCCTCGGGGCCCGTGTGGCCCGAAATCGGGTCGCCCGTCCGGGCCACCCGTGCCACGATGGAAGGTATATGACGACCCAATCGAACGCATACGACGAGACCACCGCCGCCGACCTCGACCTGATCCAGGACGACGTGCTCGACGACGAGGACGAATCGTCGGCGGGCCGTGACCCCCAGACCCTGAACACCGAGGGCCTGGAACTGGAGGAACGCCAGGCGCTGCGGCGCGTGGCTGGCATGTCGACCGAGCTGACCGACATCAGCGAGGTCGAGTACCGCAAGCTGCTGCTGGAGCGCGTCGTCCTGGTCGGAGTCTGGACCGACGGCAGCATCGAGGACGCCGAGAACTCGCTGGCCGAGCTCAAGCTGCTCGCCGAGACGGCCGGCTCCGAGGTGCTCGAAGGCCTGATCCAGCGCCGTAAGAAGCCTGACGCCGCCACCTTCATCGGTAGCGGCAAGGTGCAGGACCTGCGCAATTTGGTCGCCGCCGTCGGCGCCGACACGGTGATCGCGGACGGCGAGCTCGCACCGGCCCAGCTGCGCAACCTGGAAGACAAGCTGAAGGTCAAGGTCGTCGACCGGACCGCGCTGATCCTCGACATCTTCGCCCAGCACGCCCGGTCCAGGGAGGGCAAGGCCCAGGTCGAGCTGGCCCAGATGCAGTACCTGCTGCCCCGCCTGCGGGGCTGGGGCGAGTCGCTGTCCCGGCAGGTCGGTGGCCGCGCGGCCGGCGGCGCCGGCATCGGTGGACGCGGTCCCGGTGAGACCAAGATCGAGATCGACCGCCGTCGCATCACCGCCCGGATGGCCAAGCTGCGCAAGCAGATCTCGCACATGAAGACGTCCCGAGACGCCAAGCGGGCGCAACGCGTCGAGCGCCGGATACCGGCCGTGGTGCTGGCCGGCTACACCAACGCCGGCAAGTCCTCGCTGCTGAACCGGCTCACCGGCGCCGGCGTCCTGGTCGAGAACGCCCTGTTCGCGACCCTGGATCCGACCATCCGCCGCTGCGAGACGAGCGACGGGCGCGTCTACACTCTCGCCGACACGGTGGGCTTCGTCCGGCATCTGCCGCATCAGCTCGTCGAGGCGTTCCGCTCCACGCTCGAGGAGGTCGCCGACGCCGACCTCATCCTGCACGTCGTCGACGCGGCCGACCCCGACCCGGAGGCCCAGATCCGGGCCGTTCGCGAGGTGCTCGCCGACATCGATGCGCTGGCTGTCGCTGAGCAGCTCGTGTTCAACAAGGTCGACACGGCCGACCCGGAGATGTTGATGCGGTTGCGCCGCCTGGCGCCCGACGCGTTGTTCGTGTCGGCGCAGACCGGCGAGGGCATCGACAAGCTGCAGGCCGTGATCGACGATCGTCTGCCCCGCCCCGACGTGGACGTGACGGTGCTCGTTCCGTACGCGCGGGGCGACCTCGTGGCCCGGATCCACGAGGCGGGCGAGGTGCTCTCGACCGACCACCTGGCCGAGGGAACGCTCGTCAACGCCCGAGTGAACAGTGATCTCGCCGCAACTCTGCGACCGTTCACCGCGCCGGCTGGCGTAGTCTCGTAGCCGTACGCTGGCCACGTTCACGCGACGCCCAAAGGCTGACTCATTTTTTAAGGAGCAGGCGGTCATGGAGATCTTTTCGCCGGGACATTTGATTCCGCTGCTCATCGTCGCCGCCATCCTGTTCTTCGGCTGGAAGCAATTGCCAGACATGGCCAAGTCGGTTGGCAAGTCCCTGCGCATCTTCAAGACCGAGATGAAGGGCATGAGCGACGACGACTCGGCCCGCGAGGCGCACAAGGCCGAGGCGATCGAGCAGGCGCCGGTGCCGCCGGCCGACAAACCGGCCGAGTCCTCGGACCCGGGGGCCACCAAGCCGAGTGCTGACTGAGCTGCGTCGAGCGGCTCCGGCTCGCGTTGCCGGCGCGCCGCCCTGGTGGCTGGTCGGTGTCTTCGGTCTCGTACTGCTCTACACCACTCTGGATGTCGCGAACCACGGTCCGCTGACCCACCTCGACGGGTCCGTGTCGCGGCGGATGCTCGACTGGGGCCTGCGCGACAACGACGGCGTCAAGCCGTTCCTCAAGGCGCTGGTGATGTTCGGCAACCGGACGCCGGTGCTCTACGTCTCCATCCCGGTGATCGTCTACCTGACCTGGCGCTCCCGCAGCAGCGAGAGCGTGCTGCGTTTCCTGATCGCCTTGGTGGCGCTGATCGTGGTGGTCTACGCGCTCAAACACGCTGTCGATCGCTACCCCCCGGTACTCGCCACCGACCAGGTCAACCATCCGGACTCCTACCCGTCCGGACATCTCGCCAACAGCGTCCTGATCTGGGGGACGGTCAGCTGGTGCGCGATCCGGGCCGGGGCACCGGCGCGGCTGATCATGGTCCTACGGGCTGTCCGGATCGTGGCTCCCATCGCCGTCGTCGTCGGCATGACGCTGCTCGACTACCACTGGGTCAGCGACTTCATCGGCGGTGCCTGTGCCGGCGCGCTGCTGCTGCCGGTCGTGCTGCATCCGGCGTGGAGCGACGCCGCGGCTCGGATAGATCGGCTTGTCTGGCGACGGATCGGTGTGCGCTAGTTTGCCCACCGGTCCGATCTGCGAAGCTAGGGCAGCCATGAGACCTCATCGCCCCCTGTTGGCCGGCCTGGGTGTCGCCGCGCTCCTGATCGCAGGGTCGGTTGTGTCGACGCCGGCCCGCGTCGGGGCAGCCGTCGAGTGCAACGTCAAGATCGGCAGCAAGGACGAACCGGCGGGCCCGCCGTGGGAGCAGAAGCGGCTCAACGTCCGGCAGGTCTGGCCGATCAGCGACGGCTCCGGGGTGCTGGTCGCGGTGATCGACAGTGGTTTCAACACCGAAGGGACGCAGCTGAGCAAGATCCACCTGCGGCCCGGGGTGAACGTTTCGGGCGTGTTCGGCCCGACCGACACGCGCGACTGCGTCTACCACGGCACGGCCGTGACGGGCATCATCGCGGCGCCGATGACGGAGGGCAAGTACTTCGCCGGGATCGCGCCCGGCGTGCAGATCATGCCGATCAAGGAACAGCAGGCGGACCAGCAGCAGGACACGAACCACATCGCCGAGGCGATCCTCGAGGCCGTCAAGGCGCACGTCAACGTCATCAACATCTCGATCACCACGCCGGTGCCGACGCCGGATCTGGAGCAGGCCGTCGCGGCTGCGGCTGCCGCCGACATCGTCATTGTTGCCGCCGGCGGCAACGACGGCTCGAGCAGCAACCTGCCGGCCTACCCCGCCGCCTACTCGACGACGTATCCGAACGTGCTCGCCGTGTCGATGACCGACCAGGACGACGGGGTGTCAGGAATCTCGACCCGCGGCAGCTATATCGACATAGCGGCGCCCGGCAAGGGCGTGGAACTGCCGATGCCGAAGAACACCTACCTGGGCAACCAGGAGGGAACGAGCTTCGCCGCACCGATCGTCACTGGGACAGTCGCCCTCGTCCGGTCCGCTCACCGCAAGCTGACCGCCGCCCAGGTCGTGTCGCGTATCGAGGCGACCGCCGACGCGCCACCCGGATTGACCGTGCCCAGCGCCGAATACGGCTACGGAATCGTCAACCCGTACCTGGCGGTCACGGCCGTCCGTAACGATGCCGCTAGCCCGCCGCCGGTCGCGAGACCGGCGGCAATCCCGGCGGTGCCGCCGCCGCCGCCAACCGACCGGCACCTCCAACATCTCGCGCTCGGAGTCGGCGTCGCCCTGCTCGGGCTGGCCGTCCTCGCCGGTCTCGTCTCGGCGATCATCCGGCGCGGATCGTGGTTCGGCGGCGTGCATACGCCGGCGCCGCCGCCACCCGCCCGCGACTGAGACGTTCGCGCGGGTCAGGTCCTACCGGGGCCGGGCGAGACCGTGCTTCGCTGCCGCCGGGACAGCACTACCGCGACGATGATGATGATCAGCAGGACGACAATGCCGATGATCACGCCGATCAGGACACCGTTGCTCGAGCCGCCGGAGTCCGCTCGACGCACTGGTGATGGCGCCTGACCCGGACCGGTCGGGATGGTCGGCAGACTTGACGACGGGCTGCTGCCGGGCGACGAGTCCGAGCCCGACGGGGCCGACGACAACGTCTTCTGCCAGGCGTCATAGATCGGGTTCGGGAAGTTGGCGGGGACGTCGCCGCTCAACGCCTCGTACGGCAGGATCATGCCGTACCCGATCTTGTCGTTGATTCGATGACCGATCGTGCTCACGCCGGCGCCGTTGTGCACACTCCAGAGCGCGCGCGCGACGACCTCACGTGCGGACAGCTTCGGGAAGTGCGCCCGAATCAACGCCAGGTTCGCCGAGGTGATGGCCGCGGCCTGGCTGGTGCCGTTCGCGTGCAGCACCTTGACGCCGGTGAGCAGCTCCTGCGGCATGTCGACTCCGATGCCGGTGAAGGCGACTTCCGGGCCATAGTTGCTGCCGGACCAGATCGGGATGGCGCCCTTCTTCGGCCCGCCGTTCGTGGCAGACACCGCGAGTGCGCCGGGGCAGTCGGCGGGAGCGCCGACCGCGGCCATCCCGTCGTTACCAGCGCCCGCGACGACGATGACGTCGTGCTGGTACGCGTACTTGACCGCTGGTCCCTCGACCGCGTCACACGAGCCGGCGTGTTCCAGCGAGACGTTCACGACCTTCGCGCCGTGGTCGACCGCCCACCGGATCCCGTCCGCGATCGCTTGCGCGGATGCCTCCAGGCCGGTCCGCGTCGACACCTTTACCGGCAAGATCTTGACGCCGGGCGCCACGCCTTCGTAGCCCGTGCCCGCGCCGGTGCCGGCGATGACCAGTGACATGTCGGTGCCGTGGCCGTAGCACCCGGACTTGTCGCACTGAGCACCGGAGTCCGAGCGTCCGTCGGTGTGCTGTCCGGAGAAGTCGGCACCGGGGAGCACTTGGCCGCGCAGGTCGCCGAGCGTGTCCTTGACGCCCGAGTCGACGACAGCGACGGTCACGCCGGCGCCCTTGGTGACCGTCCACGCCTTCGAGAGGCTGAGTTGCCCGAACCAGTACTGCTCAGGCAATTGCGCATTCGCAGGCGGCGCACCGATGAGCGTGAGACACACGGACGTGGCGACCGCTATCAGCGGTCGCCACGGTCGTCGTGTCGCGAGTGTAATCACGTGATGACCGGGGGTGGAGCGTCCGAATCCCCCCACACATCCTCGTCCTCGCTCAGCCAGGTCGAGCGTTCCCGCTCTTGCTCGTCGCCGCTACCGCCTGCGCCGTGCATCGGCGCAAGACCGCCGCGGCCGGCTGCGCCGGCTCCCGGGGCGGGCCCAAAGCCCACGGCGGGGCCGTTGCGGCCCGCTCCCGCGCCGGAGAGGTTGCCACCGGCGCCCGCCGCTCCCAGATCGCCGCCGCCGGCACCCAGGCCACCTCCGGCACCGACGCCGCCGCCTCCGGCACCGAGGCCACCACTCACACCCGCGCCTCCGCCGCCGACGCCGGCCAGCGACGAGCCGCTGTCAATGCCAGTGCCCGAGCCGATGCCACCCGGACCGTCGATGGGACCGTGGTGGCCGATGGGACCAGGGCCGATGGGGCCGGGGCCTGGACCGGGTCCGGGACCTGGACCCGGACCTGGACCGGGGCCAATGGGACCGGGGCCAATGGGACCGGGGCCTATCGGACCGGGACCGTGGCCTGGACCGCCGATGGGGCCGGGGCCCGGACCGGGACCGGGGCCGGGGCCGGGACCACCGGGCCGACCCGAGACGTTGCCCGATCCGGGAATGCAGACCTCGGTACTCGTCGGAAGGTGCCCCATGCCCTTGTTGATGTCGTCGAGCAACCTCTGGTAACGGGCGTCCGGGTCGTCTTTGCCGTTTGCCTGGGCGTAGGTAAACGCGTCTCCGATGCCGTGCAGGCCCTCGCTCAGCTTGCCGGAGGTCGTCGTCAACGAGCCGGACGTCGCCGACAGCTGGCCAAGGTTCTTCAGCGCGGCGTCGGCGGTATCACCCTTCCAGCCCGCCTCGTGGGCCTTGCTGATCGCAGTGTCGAGCTGCGACTTGATGCTCGAGAGCGTCGAGGAGATCCCGTACCAGGTGTCGCCCTTCGAGTGGATGCTGCCGGACTTGACGCCTTGGATCTGCTTGTCCAGCCAGTCCCCGTCAGTGTTCCCGGTTCCGCCCTCGACGAAGATGGTGCCCCCGTTGTACAGCGGGATCGCATCGTAGTGCGGGTCAGTGGTGTCGAAATCTGCCATCTCATCCCCGCCCAGCCGGGGCGTTGCCCGGATCGCTCGCGCCGTAACCCGATTGGGTGACGGTCGAGGCGCTCGACGTGTCCGCGCCAGTCAGGGTGTTGATCGACGCTTGCATCGCCTGGTGTACCTGCCCGGCGGTGGTGTGCAGATCAGTCACGTACTGCGCGACCGTCGTGCCGACTCCCGAAACCTGGTCGTCGACGTACTTCCAGCCGCCCTTGGTGTCGTCGAGCCCGCTGACATCGCTCGTGATCGAGCTGTCCTCGTTGATATTTTTGAGGCTCGCGCTGTCCTTGATGATCGTGTCGATCCTCGTGAGAGCGTCGCACGCGTCGTCGAGGATGTTCGGATCGAAGCTCGTTCCGGTGCCCATGTTCCCCCTGTCCGCTGTTGAGGTACCCGCGCCGGACGTCCTTGAGTTTTGGCCCGGACGCCCGACCGAGCGATCTACTCCCAGTTGCCCTTGGCCGAGTTCTCGGCGGCCTGGTAGTTCTGATGAGCGTCGCCGACGGCCGAGCCGATCGAGTTGAGGACGGTCGCGAGGGCGGCAGCCGATTCGTCCCACTGCTTCTTGCACTGCAGGTAGGACTCCTGGGCCGAACCGCTCCAGGTCTGGAGCATCGGCGCGAGCCTGCCTTCGAGTTCCTCGAGCGTGCTCGTGAGGCGGCTGTATGTCTGCGCGATGCCGGCCTGGCCCTGCAACAGCGCGTTGAAATTGACGTTGATTTCAGTCATCGTGAAAGACCCTTCTGGGAAAGCAGAGTTGTGGTGGCGATCAGCCGTTGATGTTCTGCTGCATGGAGGTGAACGTCTGGCTCTGGTCGCTCTCCTGCGTGCCGTAGGTCTTGTGCGTCGCGACGAGCGCCTCGTGCATCTGCTGGAGGGCGGCGTTGATGCGGCCGGCGTTCTCCTCGAAGGTGTTGTGCACGTTGGTGAACGCGCCAGCCGCCTGACCTTGCCACTGGCTCCGCATCTGCTCGACCTCGCCGCGGAGGGTGCCGATGTGGCCCTGGATCGCCTGCTGTGCTTCCTCGACCGCGGTGGCGCCGGCCTGCATTGCTCCCTGTTCAGTACTGAACTGGCTCACGATGCTCCCTAACCTTCCTCGATGGTTAGCGCCCCCCCAATTGGGACGCATGTGCGTTGAATAAACGTACAGACCAGACAGGACCAACGCGAGTAGTTGCGCCACGTACGGGCTACGTCAAGACCCGACCACGGGATGCTGGGCCGCAGCAGAGTCGAGGGCGGGCCCGTTCGGTACGAGCAGGAGCAGTTGGCTCGGCATCGTGACCGGCGTGATGGATCCGTAACCGAGGCTGGCGAGCGCTCCCGCGTTCGCCGCGAACTTCCGGCCGGGTGCGGCGATGACGAAGCGGGCCGCCGCGCCGTTGTCGGACATGACGACCGCAGCTTTCTCCGCAGGAACGTTAACCACGTCCGCAACGCCCAGCGCCGACTGCGGCGACTCGCCGACCGAGCCGCCGTTGGTCGGCGCCGTACCGGGGGGTACGGACAGGCTCAGCGGAGCGTTCTCGTGAAAGACGACGCAGGCGCCGCCCGCCTGCGCCGGCGAGTCCGGGACGGGCGGTGTGTCGGGCGGCAAGCCGGCGAACTGCTGCAGGAACGGCTGGGGATTCTTGGACTGGGCTGGCAACACGTCCCGCACGCGGGCCTGGATGGGGTTCCGCAGCTGGCCGCCGATGCGCAGCGTTCGCAACAGGCTGACCGCGACCGGATTCACGCTCGTGAGCCCGTCGCGAAGCACGACCTGGAACGTGTGATCGTCGGTGACCTCGACCAGCTGACCCACCAGGGTCGGAGTGGTGCCCACGGTCGGACCGGGCTGTCCGGCGTCGGGCACGGTGGGCGTCGCCAGCGAGGGACCCTGCGGCAGGGCGTTGAGCAGGCTCGAACCGACGATCAGCGCGTTGCCGGTCTGGAGGCGCAGCGCCGTGCCGATCTCCGACGTGCCGATCTTGAGGCGCCGGCCGTGCCAGAGCAGGTACGACGGCTGGTTCACCCCAGGCGTCGTGACGACCACGCCGTCGTCGGGGGGCAGCGGGGTCGCGCCGGCGGTGTCGCCGACCGTGACGGTGACCGTGGCCTTGTTGTTGCTGGCGCCCTGCTCGGTGATCTGGGAGCAGACGCTCCACGGTTCGCGGACGAGGCGCCCGGTGCTGCGGGGCAGTGACTGCGGAACCCCGCTGATACCGACGGTCGCGCCGTGCTTCTTGTGCGAGAGCGCACCGGCCGACACGGTCTTCGTGCCGACCTTGCCTTGCTGCTTCCCGACGGCGAGGACGGCCGAGGTGTAATTCAGCGTCGGATGGAGCTGCCCGTCGTCGAGCAGGACGAACTGGGCACCCGTCTCCCGCTCGATGTAGATCGTTCCGGCTTCGATCTTGGTGTTGCTGCCCGGGCGAAGGAGGCCGAACACGGCGAAGCCCGCCGCGACCAGGATGGCCACCATGATCCCGGTGGCGGTGGTGACCGAGAGCCGGCGCATCGGCGCCTCGGGAACATCCGGCTCACCGGTCACGAGCGCGGCGAGCGCCCGCCGGGTGAGGAACTTGTACGCCTGCAGCTGGTCGCGACGTGACTGCACGGGCGCCCCTTCCGTAGCCAGCCGCTCGCGAACCGAACGACCGCCGGAAAGGATACGGCTCGGGGTGGAACGTCACGACCTGCGATGATGCGCGACAGCACTCGTCAGGCGACATGCAGCGCAAGGAGGGTCCGTGGCCGACGTGCGGTACGCGCAAAGCTCGTCCGGTGAGGGGGCATCCGGCGACTGGTCGCAGGCGACGGTGCGGCACGCGAGTACCGGGACCGGCGGCGGCCACCGGCGCGAACGCCAAGGTGGTACCGCGCAGGTGACGCCGCCGAGCAGCCCGGCGCTGACGCCGCGCTTCACCCTGGTCCAGCTCGTGCTTCTCGAGATCGCGGCGGCGGCGGCGGTATGCGGCCTGGTGGCCAAGCACGGCTGGCAGATCGTCGGTATCGCCGTCGCTGCGTTGTTCGCGATCTTCAGCATCATCCCGGCCCAGCGCCGCTGGCTGTACCAGTCGCTGTCCTCGCGATTGCGCCTGAGCGCCCGCAAGCGCGGGCAACGCCGCTACACCGGGCTGGCCTCGCTGGCCGGTCCCTACGAGGTCGTCGACGTCGCGACGTCCGGCGGCTCGCCGACGGCCGTGATCCGAGCGGGCACGACCTGGGCGTTGCCGCTCGAACTGCGGCAGGACGGCATCTTCAACGACGATGCCGGGGTTCCGCTCGGTGGACTCGCCTCGCTGCTCAAGATTGAGGACGTGGAGCTGGCCAGCGTGCGCCTGCTCAACGTCGTTATGCCACCGGTGGTGCCGATCTCGGCACCGGCCGGCCCGACGCCACTGCTCGCGCGCAGCGCGACCCGGCACTGCATCCTGACGCTCGACACGATGCTCGCAGCAGGCGCGCTCGCCGACCGCGGCGGCTCGGACGCGGCGATCACCCAGATCCTGCGCCGGTGCGCGATGCGCGCCGAGGAGGTACTCGGCAGCGCCCGGATGAGTCTGCAGACGCTCGACGAGGCGGCGGCGCATCGCATGCTCGACAGCTGCCTCGGCCCGGCCGCACCGATGGCCAAGCCGTCGGCGGCGGCGACGGACGAATGGGCGACGGGCATCCGGGTCGGCGGCACATATTCGACGACGGTCGTCGTCGGGGGACCGGCCGCCGTCGCGTTGGGCCGGCTCACCGACGTGCTGCCCTACCTTCCCGGCCGGGTGGCAGCGACGTCGCTGGTGCTCACCCCCGATCGGCACCGCGGCACCGCGCAGAGCACGCTGCTGGTGCGGGTCAGCACGCCCGCCGACAAGTCGTCCGACGACCTCGGCGCGCGGGTCCGCAAGGCGCTCAACCAGGCGGGACTGCCGGTGCAACGGGTCGACGGAGAGCAGGGGGCGTTGCTGCGCGCATCCACGCCACTCGGCCTGACGGAGGGGATGGCTTGATGTTCGGTTCGATGCAGGTCGCGATCCGCGACGGTGACGAGGCCCTGGCGCAGCCGTCCGGCATCCGGGTCGGAATGCGTCGCGAACGGCCGATGTCACTGCGGTTGTTCCGCCCTCAGGGCACCCGGGTGGCGGTGCTGGCCAGCGCCGTTCCCGCGCAACTGGTGGCGCTACGCGCGGCGTCGGTCGGGGCGACCGTCCGGGTGCAGAGCCCTCGCCCCCAGGCCTGGGGTCCGGTGGTACGCCACGGGGCCAACGTTTCGGTGGCCCCGCCGGGCGCAGGCCTGCCGCCGCCCGGCACGCCGCACGCGCCGGTGCTCGTCGTCGACGATCGTCCGACCGAAGCCGGCGGACTGGGCGACGCCGGACCGTGGCAGTGTCGCCTGGACATCCGCGCGCTGATGTCGCCGTCGGATCTAGGCGCCCTCGCCCACGCCGACGTGCTGGTGTTCGGTCAGGTCAGCTCGGCGATCGCGAGCACGCTCGCGACCATGATGAGGCTGAGCATGGCGCTGGTCGGGCAGCTGCCCGCGCTTGGTCCGGGCTCGATGGCGCTGGTGTCGCGAGGCACGATCCACTACGTGGCGCTCGACCCGACGCAGGCCGAGGGCCAGCTGCTCGCGCAGAGCGCCCGCTGACGTCGCTCGAATGCCTCAGTTCGACAGGTTGCGCACCGCGCCGTAGACGCCGATCACGCCGAGGGCGAGCGGGATCACCGACAGGATGAGCATCGATTCCACGATGTCGGCGAAGCGGGCCCAGGTCGGTGCGAGGCGCCGTTCCGGAAGCGCGACCGCCATCACGAAGAACGCCAGGCCCAGGACGACCACGGGTACGACGAACGCCAGCACTCGCGTCATCTCATGCGTCGCGAAGGCGCGGGTCACGAGCAACGCCAGCCCGGCGACCCCGCCGGCGATCAGCATGCCACCGCGCTGACCGCGCCCGGTGAACAGCCGGGCCCGCAATAGGCAGATCGCGCCGAGCACGCCGGCCAGCACGCGGTCGCTGACCCCGCCGGTGGCCAGCAGCGCAGCCGATCCCGCGATCGTGATCGCCGTTGCCGACGTGAGTCCGGTGAGGTACTGGTCGGCTCGTACAGCCTGGCTGAGCACGGTGGCGCCCCGGACCATGCTCGTGTCCCGCCGCAGATCCTCCGTACCTGTGGGTATGGACGGTAGTGGTAGCCGTGAGAGCCGGAAGGCGAGCATCGGCAGGAACGGCGAGCACGCGAGCGTGATCGCCGCGACCAGTGCCGCCGAGCCGTACACGCCGAGGCTGGCGATGTTCGACACGCCGGTGCCGATCGCCCCGAGGATGCCGGCGGTGATGATCGAGACGAAGATCGTCACGCCGGTGCCCAGCAGGAGCAGCGCGACCACGGACGCGAACACCGCGGCGCACAGCGCAGGCAACAACTGGGTCGAGCCGAACGCCCAGAGCTGATGCTTGTCGCCGAGTGCCGTAGCGCCCGAGACGGCAGCGAAGGCGATGGCGAAACTGCCCGCGGTCACCCCGGCGGAACGCTGGTTGAAGGCGCGGCCCAAGGCCGCGGCGGCGCCGAGCAGCATCGCCGCGGTGACCCCGGACGCGACCGCTGACCCGGTCCACTTCGGCCCGGTCAGCAGGGCGGTGAACAGCGAGAACAGCAAGGCGGCGGAGGCGAACAGCACGCTCGCGCGCGCCGTGTGTTGTGCCCGCCAACGCGGAGTGCGCTCGTTCACTCCGGACGCTACGGCGTCGAGCACGTCGTCGAAAGCCAGCTCCGGCAGCTGGCTGGAACCCGGCCGGAGGCGGAGCACGTCGCCGTCGCGTACCGCTGCGGTGGTGAGGGTCGACGATGGGTCGAGGGGCGGTTTGCCGAGTTGCTGCAGGACCCATCCGCCGTGGGCCGCGCCGTCGTCGGCCAGCTCCGGGCCCATGCTGCGTACCAGGGTGGTCAGCAGATCGGACACCTGAATGTCGACGGGCACCGCCAGGTCGACCCGCCATTTCGGAGTGATAACGGTCAGGCGGCAGGTGCTGGACATGACGCTCGCGCCGGCCACGGGCACTCTCGCTTTCGCCGTTGGACCCCTACGATCGAGCCCATGATCTGACGTTTGTCCTGGTCGGGCACGATACCTAACCAGTAGCCAAACCGTAGATAGTCGTCACCGTATCGGAGGTCCTGAGTGAGTACGGAGCTGTTCCGGCGGCCGCTGCGCCGGCAGCCACCTCCGGAGCCGAAGGGCGAGATCGTCCTCGAGTCGCCGCCGGAGTTGCCGGAGTCCGTCAGTGCCGGCGGAATGGGGCAGGCGCTGACCTTCATCCCGATGGCCGCGGGTGCCGGCTCGACAGCCCTGCTGGTGAGCGGCAGCGGCGGCTCGCCGATTACCTACCTGGCGAGCGGCATGATGGCGTTGTCGATGGTCGGCATGATGACCGGCAACATAGGCCGCGCGTCCGGCGAGAAGCGGAGGCGCCTCGACGGCGACCGTCGTGACTACCAGCGTTACCTCGGCCAGGTCCGTCGGCGAGTGCGGCGGGCGGCCGAACAGCAGCGATCCGCCGCGTTGTGGCACCACCCCGATCCGAGCTCGCTGTGGTGTATCGCGCTCGGCACCAGGCTGTGGGAACGCCGACCCATCGACGGCGATTTCCTGTCCATCCGGGTGGCACGGGGCGCGCAACGACTCGGCGTCTCACTCGTCACGCCCGAGACGAAGCCGATCGAGGACCTCGAGCCGATCTCGGCCGGTTCGCTGCGCCGCTTCGTCCGGACGCACTCCTCGGTAGCCGACCTGCCGGTGGCAATCCAGTTCAGCGCCTTCGCGCGGATCGGGTTGTCGGGGCCGAAGAAGGACATCCGCGCGCTCACCCGGGCGATCGTCGCGCAACTGACGACGCTCCACTCGCCGGACGACGTCGTCGTCGCGGTCTGCGCGGGACGGGACGAACAGGACTCGTGGGAGTGGATCAAGTGGCTGCCGCACGGCCTGGCGCTGGAGACTTTCGACGCCGTCGGTCAGGCGCGATTGATCAGCGACGACCTGCTGGCGCTGGAGGCCATGTTCGGAGACATGCTGACGAGCCGACCCCGGTTCGGCATCGCGGGTGGAGGCGGCGAGGGCCCGCACGTGATCGTGGTGATCGACGGCGGCCGGGTCCCGCCGGAGGCGCAACTGGCGACCGGGCTCGTACAAGGCGTCACCGTGCTCGACCTGAATTCGGTGCTGGGCACCGACCACAACGCCGGCGTCCTGCAGCTGAAGCTGGATGCCGGGTCGCTGTCGATGGTTCGGCAGGACCGCACGGGCACTAACGAGACGACGCGTCTCGGTATGGCGGACCATCTCAGTCGTACCGAGATGGAGACCCTCGTACGTTCCCTTGCCCCGTTGCGGATGTCGACCGCATCGGCCGAGCCGACCGATGCGCTGACCGCCGATCTCAGCCTGCCCGACCTGCTGCGGCTCGGTGACGTGTACGAGATCGACACGAACCTGACCTGGCGTCCGCGCGCGCCCCGCGACCGGCTGCGGGTGCCGATCGGAGTGGGCTCGGGTGGGCAACCGGTCGATCTCGACATCAAGGAGTCGGCGCAGGGCGGCATGGGTCCGCACGGGCTGGTGATCGGCGCGACCGGTTCGGGCAAGTCCGAGCTGCTGCGCACGCTCGTACTCGGCTTGGCGATGACCCACTCGTCGCAGGCGTTGAACTTCGTCCTCGTCGACTTCAAGGGCGGCGCCACGTTCGCCAGCCTGGACGTGCTCCCGCACACGTCGGCCGTCATCACGAACCTCGCCGACGAGCTGATCCTCGTCGACCGGATGAAAGACGCGCTCGCCGGCGAGATGAACCGCCGCCAGGAGATGCTGCGCGAGGCCGGCAACTACTCGTCGCTCAAGGACTACGAGCGGGCCCGCGAGCAGGGCGCCCCGCTCGAGCCGATGCCGTCGCTGTTCGTCGTCGTCGACGAGTTCAGCGAGTTGCTCTCGGCGAAGCCCGACTTCATCGACCTGTTCGTGATGATCGGACGGCTGGGCCGATCGTTGGGAGTGCACCTGCTGCTGGCCTCGCAGCGCCTCGAGGAAGGCCGGTTGCGCGGGCTGGACACACACCTGTCCTACCGCGTCGGTCTGCGCACGTTCTCGGCGATGGAGAGCCGGGTGGTGCTCGGCGTGCCCGACGCGTACGAGCTGCCGAGCGCGCCGGGTAACGGTTACCTCAAGGAGGGCACCGAGCCGCTCGTACGGTTCAAGGCGGCCTATGTCTCTGGGGCGTACTCGAAGCGTCCTACCGCGGTGGGCGGACGGCTCGACACGACGCAGTACCAGATGCTGCCCTACGGCTTGTCCTACGTGGCGCCGCGCACCGCGGAGCAGGCGACCGGGACGCCGGAGCCCGAGCCGACCGGCCCGGCCGACACGTTGATGGACATCATCGTCGACCGGCTCAAGGGACGCGGGTCGCCCGCGCGCCAGGTGTGGTTGCCGCCGCTGGAGGTGCCTTCGACGCTGGACGAGTTGCTGCCGCGGCTGATCGACACCGATCGCGGCCTGCGTCCGGCCGAGTGGGGAAGCGTGCCGCCGCTGACCTTCCCGATCGGCCTGGTCGACAAGCCGTTCGAGCAGCGGCGCGACCCGATGTGGCTCGACCTCGCCACCGCCCACTTTCTGGTCGCGGGCGGGCCGCAGAGCGGCAAGAGCACGGTGCTGCGCACGCTCGTCTCGTCGCTGGCGCTGACCCACACGCCTGAGCAGGTGCAGTTCTACTGCCTCGACTTCGGCGGTGGGACGCTGACGGGTCTGGCCGACCTGCCGCATGTCGGCTCGGTCGCGACCCGGCTCGAACCCGACCGGCTGCGCCGGACGATCGCCGAGATCGTCACGTTGCTCGACCATCGTGAGCAAGTGTTCACCCAGTACCGCATCGACTCGATGGGGTCCTTCCGGCGGATGCTCGCGGCGGGGCAGGTGCCCCGCGACGGCTTCGGCGACGTGTTCTTGCTCATCGACGGTTGGGGCACCGTCCGCACCGACCACGAGCAACTCGAGCAGCAGATCACCCAGATCGCGGCTCGGGGTCTGGGCTTCGGCGTGCACGTGGTTCTCTCCATCCAGCGCTGGATGGAGATACGCCCGGCGCTTCGCGACCTGATCAGCAGCCGCCTCGAGCTACGGCTGGGCGATCCGACCGAGTCCGACGTGGATCGTCGCTCCGCGGCGAACGTGCCCGCCGGGACGCCGGGACGGGGCCTGAGCCCGGACAAGCTGCACTTCTTGTCGGCGCTGCCGCGTATCGACGGCGACTCCTCGGCGGAGACCGTCGCCGAGGGTGTTGCGGCCATGGTCAAGCGGGTCGCCGGTGCGTGGTCGGGCCCGACGGCGCCGGACGTGCGGCTGCTGCCGGCGGATCTGCCGTTCACCGCGCTGCCGCCGGTCGATATGACCAAGGCCGCGGTGCCGGTCGGAATCGACGAGAGCACGCTGTCGCCGGTGTTCGTCGACTTCGACAGCGAACCGCACTTCATCGTCATCGGCGACGTCGAGTCGGGTAAGTCGAACCTGCTGCGGGTCATCGCGCGGGGCATCACGGCTCGCTACACCCCGACCGAGGCGAAGATCATCACGTTCGACTACCGGCGGGGCCTGCTCGGCGCGATCACCACGCCGCACCAGATCGGCTACGTGATGACCTCCGCCGCGGCGCCGGACATGGTCAACAACATCGGCAATGCACTTCGCGAGCGGCTGGCCGGCATCCAGGTCGACCCCACCGCCTCGGAGGTGCCGCAGTGGAACGGGCCGAAGCTGTTCCTGCTGATCGACGACTACGACCTGGTGGGTGGTGCCCAGGGCAATCCGCTGCTGTCGCTGACCGAGTTCCTCCCGCAAGCCCGCGACATCGGCCTGCACGTCATCCTGAGTCGTGCGGCCGGCGGCGCGGGCCGGGGCATGTTCGACGCGGTCATGCAGCGGGTCAGGGAGATGGGTTCGCCCGGCATCCTGCTCTCCGGCACCAAGGACGAAGGGGCGGTGCTCGGCTCGGCGAAGATGGAGCCGCTGCCGCCCGGTCGCGGCAAGCTCGTCCACCGTCGCTCGGGCATCACGCTGATCCAGACCGGCCACCTCCACAGCGGGCGGTAGCGTCCGCGTTCGTGGTTGCGTTGGCCAACGGTTTTGGTCACCGGGCCGCGTATATGACGCCGGGTGACCAAAACCGTGGCAGCGGCCAGGAGCTGATGGCCGTCGAGCGTTCATCACTCCGGTGGATCAGATCCTTCGCAGGACGCTGACTACCTTGCCGAGGATCGTGGCGTCGGTGCCGTCGATCGGAGCGTAGGCGGCGTTGTGCGGCAGCAGCCACACCTGACCGTCGCGGCGCTGCAGTGTCTTGACGGTGGCCTCGCCGTCGATCATGGCGGCAACGATGTCGCCGTTGTCGGCGTCGGGCTGCTGGCGCACGACCACCCAATCACCGTCGGAGATCGCGGCGTCGATCATCGAATCCCCGGAAACGCTCAGCATGAACAGGGTGCCTTCGCCCACCAGAGCGCGGGGGAGCGGGAAGACGTCCTCGACCATCTCCTCGGCCAGGATCGGTCCACCGGCGGCGATTCGACCGACGACCGGCACGAACACCGGTGCGGCTGCCTCGGCACTCCCGTCATCGGGACGCCGCGAGCGCTTGGACCCGGTGGTGGCCGAGCGCACGTCGACCGCTCGCGGACGGTTCGCGTCACGCCGCAGGTAGCCCTTGCGTTCGAGCACGGACAGCTGGTGGGCCACGCTCGATGTGGAGGCCAATCCTGCCGCCTCGCAGATCTCGCGGATGCTCGGCGGGTAACCGCGCCGGTTCACCGAGTCGCGGATGACGTCGAGGATGACGCGTTGGCGGGTGGTCAGGCCGTCGGCGCGATCGCGTTCGGGCAGCTCGGTGACCTTGGCGAGGCCGGGCGCGGCCAGCGGTGCGGTCCGGCTGCCTCTCGGGGCACCTCGCTTGACAGCCGGTTTGGCTGCCGACTTGGCCGCCGGCTTCGCCACCGTCTTCGTCTTCGGCGTCGTCTTCGGCGTCGGCTTGGTTTGCGATTCTCGCGGCACTGGTTCAGCTCCCTCTGTTGTCCGGATGCTGTCGTCCGGATAGTTCGACGTTAGCCGGATGACGGGCCGATCTCAAACATCTGTTCGAACAACACGCCGAGCGATTCTGGATTCTGTCAGACGGTAGTGGTACATCTTCGTACAGGCGTTCGATCGAACGACCGTTCGAGGCAAGAATACCGCTGAGTCGGGCCGGGGCAAGGTCCGGCGAGGCGTTTCCGGAGGAGTTCAGATGTCCGTTGCCACCGAGTTTCCGCCCGACGTCTACATCCCGGCGCCGGCTCGTCCGCGTACCGCGACGGTCCTGGTGTTCCCGCCACGTGGGCCGGCCGTCGTGCCCGACCGGGCTGCGGACGCCGGATCCCTGCGGCACGCGGCGGACGAGACGTCGCGGATGTATCCGGTGCGGGCCACGCGCGTGTCGTCTCCCTCGGCGGTGGGCCAGGCCACGGTGCCGCTTCACCTGACCCGGCGCGGCTACGTCGTCGTGGGTTTGCTGGCGGCGGTGCTCGCGGCGGGGCTGCTCTGGCTCGCCCACTCGTCGGCCGGCTCGGCGCGTCCCGCGGCCGCGACCGATGCGGCGGTGGTCACCGTCGGCAGCGGCGACACGCTCTGGTCGATCGCGTCGCGCATCGCACCGGAGCGCGATCTGCGCACGGTGGTGGCCGCGCTCGAGCAGATCAATCATCTGAGCAACCCGGTGCTCCAACCGGGGCAGGTGCTGCGGACGCGCTGAATCGCGCCGCGACGTTTGGGCGCCGTGTATCGGCGCGCGACTCACCGCGTTTCGCCTTGCGCGAAGTGCGCCGCCGTTCTACGGTCAACCCCTACATGTAGTAGTTACACTGGTGTAAGTCATCCACAGCTTGGGGTTAGTGGTCCACAGGTTGGGGCTGATGATCCACAGTTCGTCCCCACGTTGTCAGCAGCTTCATCCACAGGCGCTGCGGGTGACCGGGGCAATTCGGGGAATGACCAGAGGCTGATCGAGTCGGAGAGGAGGCGCCACGATGCGGTGTCCGTACTGCCGTCATCCGGATTCACGGGTCGTCGATTCCCGTGAGCAGGACGAGGGCCAGGTCATCCGGCGGCGACGCAGCTGCCAGGAGTGTGGCCGGCGGTTCACAACCGTCGAGGAGGCCATGGTCGCGGTCATCAAGCGCAGCGGCGTGACCGAGCCGTTCAGCCGCCAGAAGGTGATCAACGGTGTGCGACGGGCCTGCCAGGGCCGTCCCGTCGACGAGGACGCGCTCGCTCAGCTGGCGCAGACCGTCGAGGAGGCGATCCGGGCCACCGGCGCTGCCGAGGTGCAGAGCGACGAGGTCGGGCTCGCGATCCTGGGGCCGCTGCGCCAGCTCGACGAGGTCGCCTACCTACGCTTCGCCAGCGTCTACCAGGCGTTCAGCTCGATCGACGACTTCGAGAAGGCGATCTCGGAGCTGCGGGTCACCCACCGCGCGGCCGAGCGGCACGAGAACTCCTGACGGGGATCAGCACCGACATCAGCAACACCTGAGCAACAAGTACCGATCAGAGGGAGCAAGCGAATGACCGAGGCAGTCGAGAAGAAGCCGACGCGGGGCGGCCGGGGGGTCGCTGACGGCGGCCCCGCATTTGCCAAGAACGGCTTGGCCACCGAGCGCGTGTACACGACGCCCGGGGTGCACCCTTACGACGAGGTGACCTGGGAGCGGCGCGACGTCGTGATGACGAACTGGCGCGACGGCTCGGTCAACTTCGAGCAGCGGGGCGTCGAGTTCCCGGACTTCTGGTCGGTGAACGCGGCCAACATCGTCACCACCAAGTACTTCCGCGGTGCGGTCGGCAGTGAGGTGCGCGAGTGGTCGCTGCGCCAGCTGATCGACCGGGTGGTCGGCAAGTACCGCGCGGCGGGCGAGCAGTTCGGCTACTTCCGTTCGGCCGAGGACGCCATCGTGTTCGAGCACGAGCTGACCTGGATGCTGCTGCACCAGGTGTTCAGCTTCAACTCGCCGGTCTGGTTCAACGTCGGCACCACCTCGCCGCAGCAGGTCAGCGCCTGCTTCATCCTGGCCGTCGACGACACGATGGACTCGATCCTGAACTGGTACCGCGAGGAGGGGCTGATCTTCAAGGGCGGTTCCGGCGCCGGGCTGAACCTGTCGCGCATCCGCTCGTCGAAGGAACTGCTCTCCTCCGGCGGTACCGCGTCGGGACCGGTCAGTTTCATGCGCGGCGCCGATGCGTCGGCGGGCACCATCAAGTCCGGCGGCGCGACCCGGCGGGCGGCCAAGATGGTCGTGCTCGACATCGACCACCCCGACATCGAGGAGTTCATTCAGACGAAGGCGCGCGAGGAGGACAAGATCCGCGTGCTGCGCGACGCCGGCTTCGACATGGACCTCGGCGGCCAGGACATCACGAGTGTGCAGTACCAGAACGCCAACAACTCGGTGCGCGTCTCCGACGAGTTCATGCGGGCCGTCGAGGATGGTGACGACTTCGGTCTGCGGGCCCGCAGCACGCACGAGGTGATCGAGACCGTCGACGCCAAGACGCTGTTCCGCAAGGTGGCCCAGGCAGCCTGGGAGTGCGCCGACCCCGGCGTCCAGTACGACGACACGATCAACGACTGGCACACCAACCCTGAGACCGGACGCATCACCGCGTCCAACCCGTGCTCGGAGTACATGAGCCTGGACAACACCTCCTGCAACCTGGCGTCGCTGAACCTGCTGAAGTTCCTCGGCACCGACAACAGGTTCGACGCCGAGAAGTTCGTGAAGGCCGTCGAGGTGATCATCACGGCGATGGACATCTCGATCTGCTTCGCCGACTTCCCGACCGAGGCGATCGGCATCAACACCCGGGCCTACCGCCAGCTCGGCATCGGCTACGCCAACCTCGGCGCGCTGCTCATGGCGTCCGGGCTGGCCTACGACTCCGACGGTGGCCGGGCGCTGGCCGGCGCGGTCACGTCGGTGATGACCGCGGTGTCCTACCGGCGCTCGGCCGAGCTCGCCGGCATCGTCGGCCCCTACGAGGGCTTCGCGCGCAACGCCGCGGCGCACGCCCGGGTCATGCGCAAGCACGCCGCCGCGAACGACGGTGCCCGGCCGATGCACGACAACGACCGCACGCTGTTCAAGGTGGCGGCCGACGAGTGGGCCAAGGGCAACAAGCTCGGCGACAAGAACGGTTGGCGCAACGCGCAGGCGTCGGTGCTGGCCCCGACCGGCACCATCGGCTTGATGATGGACTGCGATACCACCGGCATCGAGCCTGACCTCGCGCTGGTGAAGTTCAAGAAGCTCGTCGGCGGCGGCTCGATGCAGATCGTGAACCAGACGGTGCCGCGGGCGCTGCGAGCGTTGGGTTACCAGGACGAGTCGGTCGAGGCGATCGTCGAATTCATCGCCGAGCACGGCCACGTGATCGACGCGCCCGGCCTCAAGCCCGAGCACTACGAGGTGTTCGACTGCGCGATGGGCGAGCGGGCCATCAAGCCGATGGGGCACGTGCGGATGATGGCGGCCGCCCAGCCGTTCCTCTCCGGTGCGATCAGCAAGACGGTGAACTTGCCGGAGACGGCGTCCATCGAGGAGATCGAGGACGTCTACCTGCAGGGCTGGAAGCTCGGCCTCAAGGCGCTGGCCGTCTACCGCGACAACTGCAAGGTCGGCCAGCCGCTGTCGGCGGGCAAGGGCGACAACAACGGTGCCGAGGCCGCCAACCCGGCGGTCGAGAAGGTCGTCGAGTACCGGCCGACCCGCAAGCGCCTGCCCAAGTCACGCCCGTCGCAGACCACGTCGTTCACCGTCGGCGGTGCTGAGGGCTACATGACCGCCGGCTCCTACCCCGACGACGGTCTGGGTGAGGTGTTCCTCAAGCTGGGCAAGCAGGGCTCGACGCTCGCCGGCGTGATGGACGCGTTCTCGATCGCGATCTCCATCGCGCTGCAGTACGGCGTGCCGCTGGAGACCTACGTGCAGAAGTTCACCAACATGCGCTTCGAGCCGGCCGGCCTGACCGACGACCAGGACATCCGGATGGCGCAGTCGGTGCTCGACTACATCTTCCGCAAGCTGGCCCTGGACTACCTGCCGTTCGAGACGCGGGCTGGGCTGGGCATCTACACCGCCGACGAGCGCACGCGGCAGCTGCAGACGGGTTCCTACACGCCGCCCGACGAGCAGGAGGACTTCGAGAGTCTGGCGCAGTCGGCTCCGGTCAGTCTGATGCCGGTGCCGGCCGAGGCTGACCCGATCGTGGCCGAGACGGCCCACGAGGCGCCGCCGAAGGTGCACAGCTCGACGGAGCTGCTCGAGTCGATCATCGGCACGTCGGCCGACGCGCCGCTGTGCATGAACTGCGGCACCAAGATGCGCCCGGCCGGCAGCTGCTTCGTCTGCGAGGGCTGCGGCAGCACAAGCGGCTGCAGCTGACCGCGAACGGGCGCGGCGCCATGGACGTCGCCGCGCCCGTACCGCGGTGCACACCGCGGTCGTCGGACGCGGACCGGAGCTCGACGGACGGGCCGTAGCGTCCGGGTAGGGCAGTGGGCACGGTCAGCGAGCAAGGCCGGTTTTCCCGTGAAATTCGGACTGTGGAATGAATCCGCGATCACAGTCGGGTTGCGATCACCAGCGTGACGTGGCCAAATCCGGCCGGGCGGAGGTAAACCGGTAAGCGTGGCCGGCACGTTTGCTCTTCGTAGACCGCACGGCGCGCCGAAGCGCTGGAGCGCCGGTGCAGCCGCGGGCCGGGCTGCGACCAAGGCCGCGACCAAGGCGGCGCTGCGCGAGATGCAGCCGCGCGACGCGGACCGCTTCCTCGACATCGTCGTGATGATCTCGGTTGCCTTGTTCATGTTGCTGGCCACCGGCGTGGGCGTCCTCGTCCTGCAGCACTCGATGCGCTGACCACTCATCAGCCCGGCCTGGCAGGATCGCCGTCATGGCGACCCTGCCGTTGAGCCCGGATGAGCTGCTCACCACCACCCGTACCGTCCGCAAGCGCCTGGACCTGACCCGTCCCGTGCCACTCGATCTGGTGCGTGAGTGCCTGCAGATCGCGCTGCAGGCCCCGTCCGGGTCGAATCGGCAGACCTGGCACTGGATCGTGATCACCGACGCGCAGCGCCGAGCGACGGTCGGCGACGTATACCGGCGGGCCGTCGAGGGCTATCTGGACTCGTCCGGGTCGGCCGCGAAGCTGTTCGGTGACGATCCGGACCGCGCGCCGGTGCAGCAGCGGGTGGGCGACAGCGTGGCCTGGCTCGGTCCGCGAATGGGGCAGGTGCCGGTGCTCGTCATCCCGTGCCTGCACATCGGTCGGGGCGGACTGCCGAGCGGCAACCAGGCCGGGATGTGGGGCTCGCTGCTCCCGGCGGCCTGGAACTACATGCTCGCCGCGCGGGCCCGGGGTCTGGGTACCGCGTGGACGACGCTGCACCTCACCCACGAGGACGAGGTCGCGCAGCTGCTCGGCCTGCCCGACACCGTGCGCCAGGCGGCGCTCATCCCGACCGCCTACTACACCGGCGAGACGTTCCGGCCGGCACCCCGGCAGCCGCTCGACGAGGTGCTGCACGTCGACGGCTGGTGATCAGCCGATCTCGATCAGCACCTTGCCGACCGCTCCGCCCTCGACCGCATCGTGCGCGGCGGCGGTCTGCTCGAGCGGGAAGCGATGCAGCGGCAGCCCCACCTGCTCGCCCACGTCGACGGCACCGGCGGCCACCGCGGCGCTCACCCCGGCCACCGCGTCGACCTTCCCCGCCTCGGGCAGCGTGTAGAGCAGCACGAACTGCCACCGCGCGTTGAGCGTCATGAGTGGGCGCAAGGGCACGGCCAGCTCTTCGTCCGGCTTGCCCGCATAGATTGCCACCGTTCCGTGCCGGCCGAGCACGGCCACGTCGATAGCGGCGTTGGTCGACGGCGACACCTCAACGATGGTGTCGACCCCGTCGGGCGCGATCCGGCGGACTTCATCGACGACGTCCTGCGACCGGTAGTTGATCACGTGCTGGGCACCGGCGGCGGTGGCCAGGGCCGCCTTCTCGGCGCTGCTCACCGTGGTGAGCACGGTGGCTCCGGCCCAGTGGGCGAGCTGGATCGCGGCGTTGCCCACGGCCCCGGCCCCGCCGGCGACGAGCACGCACCGCCCGTCGAGAACGCCGGCCGCCAGGCGCTGCGGGCCGTGCTCGTTCACGGTCAGCGTCCGGTGCGCGGTCACGAACGGGACGCCGAGACTGGCGCCGAGGTCGAACGACGCTGTGTCGGGCAGCGGCACCGCCCGTTCCGACGGCAGCGTGGCGTACTCCTGCGCGGTGCCGCCCGGGCGCTGATGGGCGGCCAGCCAGACCCAGACCCGCTCGCCGACCCGCGCCGGATCGACGCCGGGCCCGACGGCGTCGATCACGCCGGCACCGTCCTGGTTCGGGACCTGCTCGGGGAACGCAGGCGGGGTCCCGGCCCGCACCTTCCAATCGGTGGGGTTCACACCGGAGACGCGCATCCGCACGCGCACCTCGCCGGGGCCGGGCTCCGGGATCGGACGGTCCACCACCTGCAACACGTCCGAGGGGCCGTTCTCGCTGTAGATGACCGCTCTCATGACCGTCCAAGCTAGTGTCCCGTGAAGGAGGTATGTTCACGACTTCCTTCACGGGACACTGGTGCCCGTCTGGTAGGACGGTGCGGTGAGTGTCATCGAGGCCGACGTGGTCGTGGTCGGCGGGGGAGTCATGGGCTCGGCCGCGGCCTGGCAGTTGGCCGCGCGGGGCGCCGACACGGTCCTGCTCGAACGCTTCGAGCCGGGCCACGTGCGCGGTGCATCGCACGGGGCGTCGCGCATGTTCCGGTACGCCTATACGGATCCGCTCTACGTGGAGCTGGTCGCGTGCACACTGCCGTTGTGGCGCGGCGTCGAGGCCGCTGCCGGCGTGCCGCTGCTCGCCGTCACCGGTGGGGTCGACCACGGCGAGGCGTCCCGGCTCCAGGCGATCGCGGCCGCGCTGGATGCTGCGGGCGTGCCCGGGCAGTGGCTGGATCCGGACGACGCCGCGAAGCGCTGGCCCGGGCTGCGGTTCGACACGCAGGTGCTCTACCACGCGCAAGGCGCGCGCGTGGACGCCGACGCCGCCGTGAGCGCGCTGCAGCAGCTCGCCGTCGCCGCCGGCGCGCGCGTGCGCCACCACGCGCAGGTCACGCGCATCGACAGCGACCCGGCCGGCGTCGAGGTTGGTGAGGACATCTACCGGGCGGGACGGGTCGTGGTGACGGCCGGTGCGTGGACGCAGCGGCTGCTCGGCGAGCAGTTGCGGCTACCTCCGTTGCGGGTGACCCAGGAGCAGCCGCTGCACTTCGCGCCCCTGATCGAGGGGGAGTGGCCGAGCTTCATCCACCACCGCGGCGCCGACCTCGCGCCGTTCCAGTTCGTCTACGGCATGCGCACGCCGGGCGAGGGAGTCAAGGTCGGCTTCCACCACGCCGGGCCGGAATGCGATCCGGACGCCCGCGACTTCGCCCCCGAGCCGTCTCGCCTGGCGACGCTGCTGGACTACATCGCCGAGTGGGTACCCGGCGTCGACGTCGAGGCCTGGGCTCCGATCAGCTGCACCTACACGTCCACCGGCAACGAGGACTTCGTGATCGACGCGGTCGGCAACATCGTCCTCGCGGCCGGCTTCTCCGGGCACGGCTTCAAGTTCGCGCCGCTCGTCGGCGAGATGCTCGCCGACCTCGCCCTCGACGGCCCGCGTCCACCGGAGCGCTTCAGCCTGGACGCGAGGAGTCGGTGAGGCCCTCGCCGGGCTGCTCCGCGTCGATCACGTGCAGCACGGCGTTGATCAGCGCGAGGTGGGTGAACGCTTGCGGGAAGTTGCCCAGCTGCTGCCCGGTGTTCGGATCGATCTCCTCGGCGTAGAGCTCCAGCGGTCCGGCGAAGGAGAGCAACTTGGCGCACAGCTCGCGGGCCCGCTTGTGTTCGCCGATCTCCGAGAGCGCTGAGACCAGCCAGAACGAGCAGATCGTGAACGTGCCCTCCGCGCCGGTGAAGCCGTCGTCGGTCTCCTCGACGCGATAGCGCAGCACCATGCCGTCGATGGTCAGCTCGTCGGCGATAGCGAGCACGGTGGCGCGGATGCGGGGATCGTCCGGCGGCAGGAACCGCAGCAACGGGGCGAGCAGCAGCGAGGCGTCCAGCGCCGTCGTGCCGTAGTGCTGGACGAGGACGCCGCGCTCGTCCACTCCGTTCGCCAGGATGTCGGCCTTGATCTCGTCGGCGTGCATCTCCCACTCGGTGGCCATCGCGTCCTGGCCGATGTAGGCGGCGAGCTTGGAGGCCCGATCGAGGGCGACCCAGCACATGATCTTCGACGACGTGAAGTGCTGCAGCTGGCCGCGCACCTCCCAGATGCCCGCATCCGGCTCCCGCCAGTGCTTGAGCGCGGCGTCGACCTGCTTGCCGAGGATCGCCCAGACCCGGTTGTCGAGATGGTCTGCAGCCTTGCTGTGTAAATACACCGAGTCGAGCAGCGCGCCCCACACGTCGTGCTGCTTCTGCGCGTGCGCGGCGTTGCCGATGCGGACCGGGCGCGAGTTGGCGTATCCGGGCAGGTGATCGAGGGTCGACTCGGGCAGGTCGCGTTCACCGCCGATGCCGTACATGATCTGCAGGTCCTCGTCGCTGTCGGCGACGTCGCCGATGAACGACAGGAAGTCGATCGCCTCCCAGTCGAAGCCGAGTGAGTACAGCCCCCACAGCGCGAACGTGGCGTCGCGGATCCAGCTGAACCGGTAGTCGTAGTTGCGCTCGCCGCCGAGCGTCTCGGGCAGCGACGTCGTGGCCGCGGCGGCGATGGCGCCGGTGGGGGCGTAGGTCAGACCCTTCAGCGTCAGTGCGCTGCGCTGCAGGTAGCTGCGCCACGGATGGTCGGGGAACTGGCCCCGTCCGAGCCAGTGCTGCCAGTGATGGGCCGTCCACACCAGCCGCTGGTAGGCGTCGCCGTGGGTCAGCGGCGGCGCCTTGCTGCCCCAGGACAGGGCCACGAACCGTACGTCACCCTCCTTGAGCAACGTCCGCGCGGTGGCCCGGCCGCCCTCGAAGCCAATTCGCAGGTCGGTCGTGAGCGTCAACTGAACGTCGCAGCCCTCGGCCGTGGCCACGCCCTGGTGATAGACCTTGTCGGTGTAGTTCCAGTTGGCGAAGGAGCGGCCGTAGTCGAAGACCGGCTCGCATTCCACGGCGGTCTGCACCTCGCCGTTGACGCATCGGATGGTGCGCAGCAGCACGTGCTCGGAGTCGTAGTCGGTCGGCGTGCGGCGATGCGTGTGCGAGAGCTCGTCCTCGTGCCGCCACGGCCCGATGACCAGCAGGTCGCGCACGATGATCCAGCCGGTGGCGGTACCCCAGCTGGTCTCGAGGATCATGGTGCCGGGCAGGTAGCGCCGCGCCGCGGGCACGAGGACGTCCGACGGGGCCACCCGGAAGTTGCCGGCGTGCCGGCCGAGGAGCGTGCCGAAGATGCTGGGGGAGTCCATGCGGGGCAGGCACATCCACTCGACCGAGCCGCCCGGCGCCACCAGTGCGGTCGTCTCGCCGTCGGACAGGAATCCGTAGTCGCCGATCGGCACCCGCATCGGCGTAGCCGGATGAGGTACGCCATGACCGAGTGCAGCAGCGCCGTCCATCCCCGCAGGATGAACGATCTAGGGGCCCTAAACAAGCACCGACATTCAGTCGGTGACCGCTACTACGTCTGGTTCGAGTACCGCGCGCGGCGGGGCGGGACGCCGCACGGCGGCGAGTACGCGCCGGCCGGCCCACTGCGCGCCGAGCGATAAGGCCAGCAGGGCGACCGCGACGATGCCGTCCAACCAGAAGTGGTTGGCCGTCGCCGCCACCACGAAGATCGTCAGCGCCGGGTGGATCAGCACCAGCCAGCGCCACGGGCTCGGGCTGATCCGGACCACCACCACTCCGATCAGGACGGCCCAGCCGACGTGCACCGACGGCATCGCCGAGAGCTGATCCGGGCCGACGGCCTGCAACGCCGTGTAGACCGACTGGCCGTACTTCTCGGCGGTGTCGACGTAGCCAAGGTCGGGCAGCAGCCGGGGCGGCGCGACCGGGACGAGCTGGATCAGCAGGCAGGACCCGGTCAGCAACACGATCGTGGTACGCACGGCCGGGTAGCGGTCGCGGTGCCGCACGAACAGCCACACCATCAGCAGGCCGAGCGCGGCGAAGTGCATCGTGGCGTAGTAGAGGTTGCAGGCCTGGGCCAGCAACGGGTGCGGCGTGATCAGGTGCTGGGCGTCCACCTCGCTGGGCAGGTGAACGTCGCGCTCGAACTGCTCGATCCATCGCGCTCGGGAAAATGCGCCCGAGGTACCCATCACCGTCGCGGACGCAGCCAGCTGCCACAGCGCGTACAGCGCGGCGATGAAGCCGGACTCGCGGGCGAACGGCCCCAGCGTCACCAGCCGGGGGCGCCCGGACGCGGACATCGCCAACCCGCCGGCGAACAGCGCGGCGGCCAGTACGGCCCCTTGCTGCCACGACAAGGCGATGTTGTGCACTCGCCAACTATGCCCGCCCGGGGTCGTCGCTGACGAGGCGGTCGCGGGCGCTCGATCGGGCGGCCGGTTCTCGGGGTTGGACGTCCGGAATTCGCTCGTGACCGACAAAGTTGACCGTACGTTTAGGCGAGTCGCGAACAACTCGGAGGTGGCATGTCCCGGCGCAGTTGGCTGCTGTTCGCCGCGATGTGTGTCATCTGGGGCGTGCCGTACCTGATGATTCGGGTCGCTGTCCGTGAGGTGTCACCGGGCACGCTGGTGTTCGCCCGAACGACGCTCGGCGCGCTGCTCCTACTGCCGATCGCGATCAAGCGCAACGCGCTCCGCCCGGTGCTGCGCAAGTGGCGTCCCCTGGTCGTCTACACCGCGATCGAGGTGGCCGTCCCCTGGTTGCTGCTCGGCGACGCGGAGACCAAGCTGTCGAGCTCGCTGACGGGGCTGCTCGTGGCCGCCGTCCCCCTGGTGGGCGTGGCGGTCGCGCGGCGGCAAGGAACCGACGATCCGGTCGATGCCGTGCGGGGGTTCGGACTGCTGCTCGGCATCGGCGGCGTCGTCGCCCTGCTCGGCCTCGACGTGGGCGAAGTACATGCGGGGCCGCTGGCCGAGGTGGCCGTCGTCGTGGTCTGCTACGCGCTCGGTCCGGCGATCATCAGTCGGCACTTGTCCGACGTCCCGGTGATGGGCGTCGTCGTGCTGTCGTTGGCGCTCACGGCCGTGGGCTACCTGCCGGTGGCGGTGCTCAATCCGCCCGAGCACCTGCCGGCGAACGTCGTCTGGTCGGTGATCGGGCTCGCGACCATCTGCACCGCGCTGGCGTTCATCGTGTTCTTCGCGCTGATCGCGGCGATCGGGCCGGCCCGGGCCACGGTGATCACCTACGTCAACCCGGCCGTCGCGGTGCTGCTCGGCGTGCTGCTCCTGGACGAGCACTTCACCGTCGGGATGGCGGTGGGATTCCCGCTGATCCTGCTCGGCTCGGTCCTCGCGGCCCGAAAGCGAACGGCGCGGCAATCGGCCGCGGCGGCTCCGGTCGCGGAGCCGGCTCCGTCTTAGCGTGCGTCTCGGAAGCGGCGGTACGTCTGCGTGACTGTCGCGGGTGTCGTCGGGTGAGTTCTTGCGACTGAGACACACTACGTCCGTGTTCGTGGCTCTGTTTCACTCCATGTTCGGGCTCCGAGCGGTCGAGCTGTCTGCGGCCGAGCGATTGCGCGCCGCCGGGCATCACGTTGTCCTCCCCGATCTGTTCGCCGGGGCGACGGTCGCCGGCGAACTTGACGCGGGTTTATCCCTCATGGGGCGGGTCGGTTGGGACACCATCGTGCAGCGGGCACACGACGCCCTTGCCGATGTGCCCGCTGAGGCGGTGTTGGGAGGGTTCTCGATGGGAGTCGGTGTCGTCGGGGCGTTGTGGCCCGAACGGCTGGAAGCGGCGGGTGCCTTTCTGCTGCATGCGCCGACCCTCGTGCCGCCGGGCCTGCGCGCGGGCGCACCGGTGCAACTACACGTGGGGGCAAGCGACCCCTTCGCCCCACCTGACCAGCTGGTCGCGTTCCGGGACAGCGCCGAGCGGGCCGGAGCGGCAGCGTCGGCTCACCAATACCCGGGAGTGGGCCATTTCTTCACCGACGTGACCTTGCCCGAGTACGACGCGGTCGCGTCGGCCAGCACCTGGAAGCACGTAGTGAGTCTGCTGGACGCGGTGAGCTGAACGACGATCCAAGACGGATAGCTGCTCGCTAGGGTGGCCTGCCCTGTTAGTCGAGCCGGACGGTGCCCGCCGGGGTGCTGAACACCGCGGCGACAACACCTGTCTCCTCCTCGAAGGGCTCCTCCCAGAGCACCTCGATGCCATCAAGGGGCTGGGTGGACGACACGCCCAGGTACTCGTCGACGGTGTACTCGTCGCCGGCGAACTCGATGGTGGTCACGGCGATCTGCGACTCGCCGGAGGACGGGTGGTGCTGGTCGTCGGTCTGCCACTGCACGAAGAACGGGCGCTGCGGGTCGACGGTCAGATCCTTGATGCCGATCTGCTTCCACCGCAGGTCGAACCCGTCCGGACGGCGACGATGACCGGTCACCGCGCGGCGCCCCAGTCGCGACTCGATCGCGGTGATGTCGTCGACCCGGACGGCCCAGCCCAGCCACCCGCCGCCGGCGTGACGACGGGCCCGCACCGCCTGTCCGAACGGTGCGGTGTCAGCCGCAGGGTGATCGAGCACGTCGACGACTTCGAGGTAGCTGCCGTTCTGGAGCGGCAGGACGAAGTTGCGTGTGCCGAAAGACGGATGCAGTCCGCCGTCGCTGAACGAGGCCCCCAAGCGTGCTCCCAACCGCTGTACACACGAGGCGAGGCCCTCCGGGCCGGCCGCGTATGAGAGGTGGTCCAGACGCATGCGGACATCGTGGACCACGTGTGTTCGCCGAGTACCCCGGGGCCCCTCCCGGTCACTGTCGGCACACTGCTAAGAACCCGGCCCGGCGTGGCGGCCTGCCATGATCTGGGCATGACGCAGGTGCGACGACGGGTGGTTCTCGTGACGGGCAGTTCCCGCGGCTTGGGCAGCGTCATCGCGCGCCGGCTGGCCGCGGACGGTTTCGCCGTGGCGGTGAACAGCATCCGGGGCGACTCGCAGGCGGGCGACGTCGCCGCCGGGATTCGGCTGGCCGGTGGGGTCGCCGAGGAGTTCCTGGCCGATGTCACCGACGAACGGCAGGTCGCCGAGTTGGCCGCAGCGATCGCCGAGCGGCTCGGCCCGGTCGACGTGCTGGTGCTCAACGCGACCGGCCCGCAGCCGGATGGCGCGTTGCTGGACGTCGCCTGGGACGATCACCTCGCGCAGCTCGAGTTCTTCGTCAAGAGCCCGGTGCTGCTCGGCCGGGCACTGGTGCCAGGCATGCAAGGCCGACAGTTCGGCCGGATCGTCTCGATCGACTCCGAGACAGCGCACCGCCCACCACCGGGCCGCTCCGCCTACGCGACGGCCAAGAACGCTCAAATCGGGTTCACCCTGAGTTGGGCGCGTGAGCTCGCACCGTCCGGAATTACGGTCAATGCGGTCGCGCCTGGCTTCATCCCGGTGGAGCGGCACGACGACCTGCCCGCGGACGTCTTCACGTCCTACCTGGCGACCGTCCCGGCGGCCCGCATGGGCACGCCCGAGGACATCGCCCACGCGGTGAGCTTCTTCGCCTCGGAGGGCGCAAGCTTCGTCACCGGTCAGCGCATCGTCGTGGACGGTGGGCGCGCGCTAGGCATGTAGGTCACTGGCCGTGAGCTGCTCGAGCAGCCAGCCCGGCCCGGCGACGTGCACGCCGTCGTCGAGGCGTTGGCGCAGCCCGCGGTCGGCGCTCACCACGACCGTCTGCCGCCCGGCCGCGGCCGACTCGTTCGCTGCGTCGACGATGGACCTGTCGCCGTCGCGCGGCGCGGCCAGCACGGTGACCGCGGCGTCCCACCAGTGTTCGTCGGTCTGCGTCTGCGTCCGCTCTTGCGCGAGCGGGCGGGCCGCGCCTTCGAGGACGAGCGCGATGCCGGGGAGCATCCCGTCCAGCCCGCCTGGGGAGACACCTCGAGGCAGGGACGGCGCGGGGATGCCGTCGCGCGCGAGGACGCCGAGCTGATCGTGCAGGCGACGGGTGGCACCGAGCCGGTCGCGCCACCAGCCGTCCGGGCGGGAACCGACGACGTTCGCCGAGTCCACGATCACCGCCAGGGGGGCGGGCGGGTGACGCAGTCTCGGCCAGGCTCCGGCGAAGCCGCGGTGCAGCGGCAACTGATCGACGTCGCCGGTGGGCCACCAGCGGATCTCGGTGCTCTCGGCGTTGGCCGCGTGCGGGCGGATGCTGACCCGTGGGTGGGCCACGACGGTCGTGTAGGACCAGCCGCCGTGATCATCGCGCCACCATCCGAGCGGAGCCACGGCGGCCGGCTCGATCTCCGCTTCCTCGTGCGCCTCACGCAAGGCGGTGGCGACGACGTCCTCGTGGCTGTCGCGCGCTCCACCGGGCAGGCCCCAGGTGCCGCCTTCGTGCGTCCACGGTGCGCGATGTTGGAGTACGGCTTGCTGCTCCTCGGCGATCAACAGGCCCGCCGCGCCGAAGCGGCCCCAGTGACGATGTCCCTGAGCGCAGTGCACCCAGCCGTCGCCGTCACCGCCCATGCGAAGCTTCCCATCCCGTCGCCGGGTGCAACGGATCCGTGGTTGACGTCGGCCCGCCAAGGTCGCCTCTCGGCGCAAGGCCGCTCGTAGCGGCGGATGTGGGTCCGGGGGCCATGGATCGGGCCGACGTCGGGTTCAACCGTACCTGGTCACTATGGGCCCGTAGGCTAGGCGTGTCTCTTGGATCCCGCTTCTACGAGCCGGACTCGAGAGACACTCTGTTGGCCGGTTGAGCGGGATGGAGGTGGCCATGTCCGAGGGTCAGAGGCGACCGCATCGTCCCGCGCGCTACGCCGACCTCACCGCGCTGATCGACGCGGCCGGCGGCGACTCGCCCCGCAGCCGGGCCGAGGTGGCCGCCGCCGCGGCTCAGACGCTGCTGGCCGCTGCGGCCGAAGGGGAGCGCGAGCGTTTCGTCACCCTCGCCGACGCCGTCGGTATCGACACGCTGGCCGAGTTGTGGCGCGACTGCGACCCGGTGAGCCTGCCTGGCGCGCTGTGGGTGCTCTACCTGCTGCGGCAGTGGTGCCGATCGGATCCGGACGAAGTGGCCCGACTGTGGCGCGACGGCGAGCCCTACGAGGCCCCGGACGCCGTCGTGGCCGGGGCCGGCATGGACCCCGACAGCGAGGCGATGCTGCGACTGGCCGACTCGATCCTCGGCAGTGCCTACGGCGGCGACTTCGCGATCGCCCTGGATCGGGCGGCCGCGTTCTTCCGGGTGATCGCCGCCGGGCGCCGCGAGGGCCGGCCCGTGACGGGTGCCGATGGCGCCATCGCTGCCGACGGCCCCGACCTTGCCCCGCGCAACGATCGGGTCGCTCGTGACCTCGCCGCCGCCGCAGCGGCCTGGCGGGCGGGGACGTTGCACTGACGCTCGGCGCCACGCCTGGGGCGAGTTGGTCAACGCGCCCTAGCAGACCCTGACGACACAAACCGCGCTCGTCATCCACAGGGCCATCGGCTGTCCACAGATCGGCGCGAGCCGTTCCGGTCGCCCCGCCGCCGCATCAGAGTGCTTGGCATGACTGACACGACCAGCGTTTCCGACAGCGTTTCCGACGATGCCAGTGTCCTGCGGGTACGCAACCCCGGCGACCTGATCGAGGCGATCCCATACCTGCTCGGCTTCCATCCGCGCGACAGCATCGTGGTCGTCGGGTTGGCCGATACCCGGGTCACCGTGACCGCTCGGGTCGATCTCGGCGAGCTCACTGATGCGGCGGTGCTGGCCGAGACGCTGCGCGTACTGGCCAACAGCGACGCGACGAGGCTCATCGCCGCGATCTATGACGGCGCATTGTCCGACGTCGCCAAGTCCGCGCTGCCGCACCGGGAGCTGGTCCACGATCTGGGTGTGTGCGCCGCTGGATTCGGCGTCGATCTGGTCGAAGCCGTGCTGGTGGCGCGGGGCCGATGGTGGTCCTACGTCTGTGCCGACGAGCGCTGCTGCCCGGCCCAGGGCCGCGAGCTGCCCGGCGACGCGTCGCCCAGTCGAGCCGCGGCGACCTACGCCGGTTTGGTCGCGCTGTCGGACCGTGACGAGCTCGCGGGGTTGCTCGAACCAGACGACGCTGCGCACCGGGCCCGCCTCGAACCCGCCATCGCCGAGCACGAGAACCTCGCTGTGTCCGCGGTGGTGGGCGGGTACGACAAGCGCCGCCAGCGCTCGGTGAAACGCGCGATCTTCGCGGCGGCGCGCGATGCCGACGGGTCGCTCTTCCCTGGTGACGGCGGCGACGGCCTGCCCGACGACGACGTCTGCCGGTTCGTCGCCGCACTCGCCGAGACGTCGATCCGCGACGCCGTGTGGCTCGCCGTCGACCAGCGCCGCCTCGACGGCCGGGCGCTGTGGCGAGAGTTGGCGCGGCGAGTGCCGCCGCCCTACGACGCGGCGCCCCTGTTCCTGTTCGGCTGGGCGTCGTGGCGCGACGGCAACGGTCCCAGCGCCGGCATCGCCGCCGAGCGCGCGCTCGCGAGCGATCCCGACTACACGGCGGCGGACCTGCTGCTCGGCGCGCTCGCGCACGGGCTGGATCCGCACCGCACGCCACGGCTGCGCATGCCGAGGTCGGCGTGAACGCGCTCGGGTTACAACGCGGCGGCGTGCGGTTGCACCGGACGAGGCAACTGCGATCCGCCGGTCAGCGCATCGTCCACGGCGGCGGCGCAGGCGCGGCCTTCAGCGATCGCCCAGACGACGAGGCTGGCGCCGCGCGTCGCGTCCCCGCACGCGTAGACCCCATCGGCCGTGGTTCGCCATTCGTTGTCCACCGCGGCGGTTCCCCGACCGGGGTGTTGCTCGACGCCGAGGCCATCGAGAAGGTCGGGAACGTCGGTGCCGACGAATCCGGCGGCGAGCAGCACGAGTTCGGCCGGCAGCTCCGTCCGGGATCCGGCTACCGGACGAAACTCCCGCTGCCCTCGGACGCGCACGATCTCGACCTCCTCGACCAGCACCGCACGCACGGCGCCGTGACCATCGTCGAGGAACTCCACCACCTCGCGCGACCACGCCTCGTGCACGCCCTCGTCGTGGGCCGGGGAAACCCCGCGAGTGCTGGGTGCCGAGGGCCAGATCGGATTGATCAGCGACGTCCGAGGGTCAGGACGAGGGTTGTGGTCGAGCACGGTCACCGACAGCGCGCCTTGACGGTTCGCCGTACCGAGGCAGTCCGCGGCCGTGTCGCCGCCGCCGATGATGATCGCGTGCTTGCCAGCTGCTGTGATCGCCGGCGCGTCGATGTCGCCGGCCTGTACGCGGTTGCCGAGCGGCAGGTAGTCCATTGCCTGATGGACTCCGTGCAGGTCGCGGCCCGGATTGGACAGCTCGCGTTGGCGCAGCGCGCCGACGGCCAGCACCACCGCGTCGTAATCCTGACGCAGTGTCGCGACGTCGTCGGGTCCGATCCGCGTGTTGACCCGGAACGTGGTTCCCTCGGCGGCCATCTGGGCCAGCCGCCGGTCGATGATGTCCTTGGGCATCTTGAAGTCGGGAATCCCGTATCGCAGCAAGCCGCCGAGACGGTCGTCGCGTTCGAACACGGTCACCTCGTGGCCGGCACGGGTGAGTTGCTGCGCGGCGGCGAGACCGGCCGGCCCGGAGCCCACGACAGCCACCGCCTTGCCGCTGCGGCCCGTGGCCGGCTGGGGCGGCAGCAGCTCTTCCGCGAAGGCCTTCTCGACGATCGAGATCTCCACCTGTTTGATCGTCACTGGATCGGTATTCAGAGCCAGCACGCAGGCCGGCTCGCACGGCGCCGGACAGATCCAGCCGGTGAACTCAGGGAAGTTGTTCGTGGCGTGCAGCCGCTCGCTGGCGCTCCGATAGTCGTTGCGGGCGACGAATTCGTTCCACTCCGGGATCAGATTGCCCAGCGGACATCCGGCATGACAGAACGCAACCCCGCAGTCCATGCAGCGCGAGGCCTGCTCGGAGATCACCTCGTCGCGGGCCCGCAGATAGATCGGCTGCCAATCCTGCACCCGCTCGGCAACCGGGCGTTTCGGCGTGTCAGCGCGGGCGTGTTTGAGGAATCCCTGCGGGTCATGAGCCACCGGCGCACCTCTCACAGATCTCGACCTGGATTCGCACGCACTACCGGCAAGCGAAAGCCCAGGTGGGTGCGTATGTGCTGTGCATCGGCGAGGCTGCGGTGGCTCGCGAAACTGAAGAAAGTCTATCCGGGATCATCGGTGGGACATGGTGATCAATACCGCACGACCCGCCGGAGGCTCGTATCCTCAGGCGACTCGGCGGGCTGCCGCCTTGCCGGTAAGCGTGACGAACACGTGATCTGCGACGAAATGCGGGAAGGGCGTGCGCTCGCCGTTACCCCACACCTCGATGCCGCTCGCGGTCGGTGCGATGTGCAAGGTGCTGCCCGGCCGCAGCCCCGCGGCGTTGAACCGACCCATCAAGTCGGCGTCGGCCTGAACCTGCTCGCTGATCCGGTCGACGCGCACAACCGCGTCCGGATATTGGGCCGCCGCCGTGAGCGTCACCAGCTCGGCCGGAACGTCGCCCGTGGCGAACGGAACTCCGAGTTCGTCCAGCCCAGGGATCGGATTGCCGTGCGGGCAGACGAGCGGCTTCTTCAGCAACGCGACGATGCGCCGCTCCACGGCGTCGCTCATCACGTGTTCCCACCGGCAGGCCTCGATGTGCAGGTGCTCCCAATCCAGCCCGATCACGTCGGCGAGCAGTCTCTCGGCCAGCCGGTGCTTGCGCATGACCGCGGTCGCCTCGCGGCGGCCTTGCTCGGACAGCTGCAAGTGCCGGTCGTCGGCGACGTGCAGCAGGCCGTCGCGCTCCATGCGGGCGACGGTCTGGCTGACGGTCGGTCCACTCTGATTGAGTCGTTCCGCGATGCGCGCGCGCAGCGGTACGACCCCTTCCTCCTCGAGTTCGTACACGGTCCGCAGATACATCTCGGTCGTGTCGATGAGTTCGCTGTGGTGGCTCACGGACCAATCTCCGGTTGCTGGACTGCTGTCATGTTAGAACGAACGCGGGACATCATGGGGACCGGCCGGACGTGGCGGGACCAAATCAGGCGCGGAGGTGGGCAATTGGGACCGCTGATAGGGCCACGAACACTGGCCGAACGGCTGTCGGACGTCGTCGTGTTCGATGTGCGATGGCGGCTGGGCGGGCCGTCGACGTACGAGGAATTCCTGGCCGGCCATGTGCCCGGAGCGACCTGGACCGACCTGGACGTCGACTTCGCGGATCCACCCGGAGCCGGTGGGCGGCACCCGCTTCCGGATCCACGCCGTCTGCAAGATCGCCTGCGCGACCTCGGTGTCGAGGACGACTCGCAGCTGGTCGTGTACGACCACGCTGATTCCACGGCGGCCGCGCGAGCCTGGTGGGTGCTGCGCTGGGCGGGTCTGCCGGCAGTCAGCGTTCTTGACGGAGGCTTCGCCGCGTGGGTCGCTGCCGAGGGAACGCTCGAGACCGGTCCGGCGCGGCGACGGCCGCCCGGCGCAGTCACGCTAGGGCCGGGCGCCATGCCGGTCGTCGATGCGGCCGGTGCCGGCAAGCTCGCGCGCGAGGGTGTCCTGCTCGATGCGCGAGCGGCGCCCCGATACCGAGGTGAGCTCGAGCCCGTCGACCCGGTGGCCGGCCACATCCCGGGAGCTCGCAGCGCGCCCACCACCGGCAACGTCGGCGACGACGGCCGATTCGCCCAGGCGGCGCGGCTACGCGAGCGATTCGCCGAGCTGGGCGTCGGTGGCGACACCGTCGTCGGTGCGTACTGCGGCTCTGGTGTCACGGCGGCGCACACCGTTCTCAGCCTTGAGTTGGCCGGATTCACCGGCGCGCTGTACCCGGGCTCGTGGAGTGAGTGGATCACCGATCCGACCCGTCCCATCGCAACCGGCGACGAGACGTAACCGATCCGACCCGAACGTCAGCAGTGGCCCAGACCGACCGGTCGGTCTGGGCCACCCGCTCCTGACTACGAGTCGAGGTAATCGCGCAGTGCCTGGGCCCGCGAGGGGTGGCGCAGCTTGGCCATCGTCTCGCGCTCGATCTGCCGGATGCGCTCGCGAGAAAGCTTGAACGCCCGGCCGATCTCGTCCAGGGTGCGCGGCTGACCGTCGTCGAGGCCGTACCGCATCCGCACGACGGCAGCTTCGCGGGCCTCGAGAGTGCCGAGCACGGACTGCAGCTGGCGGCGCATGAGGCCGGCCTCGACGGCCGCCTCGGCCGCGGGGGCGGTGTCGTCGGCGATGAAGTCGCCGAGCGAGGCGTCGTCATCGGCGCCCACGGTCTGGTCGAGGCTGACCAGGTCACGCGAGAGATCGATCAGCTCGCGGACTCGCTCCTCGGTCAGGTCAAGGTCGCTCGCGAGTTCGGCGTGAGTGGCCTCGCGTCCGAGCTGCTGGTTGAGCTCGCGGCGGATGCGCTGCAGCTTGTTCACCTGCTCTACCAGGTGGACGGGCAGCCGGATGGTGCGGGACTGGTCGGCCATTGCCCGGCTGATCGCCTGCCGGATCCACCACGTGGCGTACGTCGAGAATTTGAAGCCCTTGGTGTAGTCGAACTTCTCGACGGCGCGGATCAGCCCGAGGTTGCCTTCCTGGATCAGGTCGAGGAACGGCATGCCGTGGCCGGTGTAGCGCTTGGCCAGGGAAACGACGAGTCGCAGGTTCGCCCGAAGCAGGTGATCCTTGGCCCGCTCGCCGTCGCGGACCAGCGCTCGCAGGTCGCGCTTGCGGGCGGCACCGAAGTTGTTCGACGCGGCGAGCAGATGCTGCGAGTAGAGGCCGGCTTCGATGCGCTTGGCCAGCTCGACCTCATCGGCAGCGGTCAGCAGCGCCACCTTGCCGATCTCGTTCAGGTAGACGCGGACCAGATCAGCGGATGCGGCCACCTCGTCGAGGTCAGCCGCGGTCGCCAGGCTCGTGCTGGCGGGCGTTGGGTCGGTAGCAGTCGAATCGGTCGTCGTGGTGTCGCCAGAAGTGCGGTCGGCTTTGTCGTCGCGGGTCGCGGTATCGACCGCGGTCACGGCCCCCGTCGTCGGCTCGACGACGTCGGTCGCAGCCTCGGCAACCTTGCCGCGGCGTGCGGTGCGATGGCCGCGCGTCGCAATGCGCGGCTCGCCGGACTGCCGGCCAGTGGCTCGGGTTCGTGTGGTGCGAGGAGTTGCCACGGAATATGACCACCTAATGTGCGTTGTTCGGCGCCTCTGGCGTCTCACTAGCTACTTCGAAAGTGAGCGCCGTTCGGTTCACTGTCATTAACGCTTTGACGCCCGTGGTGTTCCCGGCGTTGCCTGGCCGGTAAACAGTTCTCAGGGCTCGCACAGGGGTTCGGACGACAGGATTCGAGGCCCCGGTGAGGTCAGCGTCGGGGCACGCGCGCGGGTGCGGGCGGGGTCAGCTTTCGAGCAGGAGGGTCACCGGACCGTCGTTGACGAGCTCGAGCCGCATGTCTGCGCCGAAAATACCGGTTTCGACGGCTACGCCCAGCTCGCGAAGCTCCGCGCCGAAGGCGCTGACCAGCGGCTGGGCAACCGGTCCCGGCGCCGCCGCGCTCCAGGACGGGCGGCGTCCCTTGCGGGTGTCGGCGTAGAGAGTGAATTGGCTCACAACGAGCACTCCGGCCTCCGGAGAGTCCGCGATCGAGCGCTCGGCGCGCAGGATCCGCAGTGTGTGCACCTTGCGCGCGAGCCGGACGGCATCAGCCGCGCTGTCGGTATGTGTGACGCCGAGCAGGACGAGCAGGCCGGTGCCGATGGCGCCCACCACCTCGCCGTCGACCCGAACGGCCGCGCGCTCGACGCGTTGCACGAGCGCCCTCATGCGGCGCGCCCGGTGTCTGCTGGATCGGTCATCGCCGAATCCTGCCCGACGGGCGGCGCCAAATGACGCGGGCGGTGAGACGATGGACGGGTGCGCCACCCCCGTGAGGATCAGCCGGTTCTGATCACGGACGCGCCGGAGAGCCTGGACGACGAGTTCGACCGCCGCCGCAAGCGCTACGCGATCATGATGTCGCTGCGCGCGCTGTGCGTGATCGCCGCGGCGTTGCTGTATCGCGTGTCGTGGATCCTCGCCGTCGTCTGCATCGTCGGCGGCGCCGTGCTGCCCTGGTGCGCGGTGATCCTCGCCAATGATCGGCCACCGAAGAAGGCTCGCCGCCCGGTGCGGCGCTATTACGGGGGGCCGGACGAGAAGCAGTTGACCTCCCGGGAGAAGTCGCCACCGACCGACCCCGACGAACACACGATCGAGGGGTGAGCCCGATGGCAGAATCGACCCCCGTGACCACGACGCAGACCCTCGAGCAGCCGCGGACATCCGACGCCGACACCGGCAACGAGCTGTTCCACTACGTGCGCAAGGCGAAGATCGCCGAGAGCGCCGTCATGGGGACGATGGTGCAGGCGCTGTGCGGCGAGGTGTTCCCGGTGACCCGCGTCCCCAAGCCCGGTTCGCCGGTGTGCCCGCAGTGCAAGGAGATCTACGAGTCCTTGCCGTCCGGCGGGCCGCCACCGGACTGATCCCGAGCTGCCTCGTCGACGTCGTCCAGGCTCTGCCAGCCCCGCGGGTCGAGCACCCGTGGCGGGCGTGCCGGTGTCGGTGACATCTGCTCGATCGCCGCGTTGAACTCCGCGCCGAGCAGCACGCCCAGGCCCAGTATGTAGAAGAACAGCAGCGCGGCGATGGGGGCCGCGAGCGTGCCGTAGGCGTGGTTGTGGTCGAGGATGAACGTGATGTAACTGCGCAGGCCCGCTGAACCCCCGAGGAACACCGCCATCGCCAGCACGGCCCCCGGCGCCCCGCGTCGCCAGGGCAGCCGTCGGGGCGGCGCGAGGTGGTACAGGCTCGTCAGGCCGAGCAGCAGCAGCGCGACGACGACCGGGTAGTACGAAGCATGGATGACGGTGCTGGCCGTTCCGCGCACGCTTTTCGGGAACAGCCTGGGCAGCAGACTCGGTCCGAGCACGAGCAGCGGCAGCAGGATGACGCCGAGCAACACCGACCCGAGGAAGAGCCACAGCGCGAGCAGGCGACTGCGCACCGCCCCGCGCTCCTCGCGCATGCCGTAGGCGATCGTGATCGTGTTGACGAAGGTCGAGGTGGCCGAAGAGCCGGCCCACAGCGCCAGGATGAAACCGATGCTGATGACGTCGATGCGCTGGCCGTGCAGGACCTCGTGCAGCGTCGGCGCGACGATCTGGCCCACGACATCCGGACTGAAGGCGCGGCTGAACGTCGAGTTCAGCTGCGACTCGGTGCGGTTGACCGTGTCCGGGCCGAACCAGCGCGAGACGTAACCGAGGATGGCCACGCCGGCCAGCGCCAGCGAGGGCAGGCTCAGCAGTTGCCAGAACGCGGCCTCGGCGGAGAGACCCAGAACGCGGTCGTTCCAGGCCTTGGCCAGGGTGCGTCGGATGAGCCAGAGGGCACGGCCGCCGACGCTCACGACTGAAGAGTGTGCCGATGCCGGACCCGCGGCGCGCATCTGGCTAGCCTTCGAGCGTGTCGCAGCAGGCTGGCTGGGTGCTGGGGGGCACGGTCGCGCTCGATCTCGCGGGCGTGTTCGTCTTCGCGCTGTCCGGTGGATTGGCCGCCGTGCGGGTACGCCTCGACCTGTTCGGCGTCGTGTTCGTGGCCACCGTGACGGCCATCGGCGGAGGCATCGTGCGGGACACCCTGCTGGGCGAAACGCCGCCGGCGTCGTTGCGCCACTGGCCGTATCTCGCCGTGCCGGCAGCGGCCGCCATCGTGGTCTTCTACTGGCATCCGCAGGTCGCCCGGCTGCGCCGCCTGATGCTGCTGGCCGACGCCGCGGGACTCGGTCTGTTCACCGTGACTGGCACGCGCGAGGCTCTGCAGGCCGGCCTCGGCGCGGCCGGCGCGTGCGCGCTCGGCGTGCTGACCGGGATCGGGGGCGGCGTCATCCGCGACGTGCTGCTGCGCGAGATCCCGCTCGTCCTGCGGCGCGACATCTACGCGCTCGCGGCCGGGGTGGGTGCCGTGCTGGTCTGTGTCGGCGACGGCGTGCATGAGCTCGGTGCCGCGTGGCAGGTGGCGACCGCGGTGGCCGTGTTCGGCCTGCGGGTGCTCGCGATCCGGCGACATTGGGCCGCGCCACGCCCGAGGTGGACGGAGGACCAGGCCGGGGCCTGAGCAGGCATTACGATCGGGCTCGATGATGCCCCGGGCTGCACGCCGCGGGGCATCTTCTCGCGCCGAGGCAGGACGGACACGGGTAGGAGTGGCGTGACGCGACACGGGCAGGTGCTGCGGACCTGGCAGCGCGAGGCGCTGACCGCGTACGAGCGGGAAGCCCGGCGGGACTTCCTGGTCACCGCAACCCCCGGCGCCGGCAAGACGACGTTCGCGCTCACCCTCGCCGCCCGGCTGCTGGAGCGTCGCTCGGTCGACCGGGTGATCGTCGTCTGCCCGACCGACCACCTGCGCACGCAGTGGGCCGAGGCGGCCGGGCGGGTCGGCATGACGCTCGACCCCGCGCTGCCCAACTCGGTCGGACCGGTGCGCCCGGACGTGCTCGGGTACGTCACGACCTACGCGCAGGTGGCCGCCAAGCCGCGGTTGCACGCGGCCCGCACGTCGGCCAAGCGGACGCTGGTGATCCTCGACGAGGTGCACCACGCCGGCGACGGTCTGGCGTGGGGGGACGCGGTCGGTGAGGCGTTCGCCGACGCGGTTCGCCGGGTGTGCCTGACCGGCACGCCGTTCCGGACCCGGCCCGACGAGCTCATCCCGTTCGTGCAGTACGACCCCGACACCGACGGCGGCATGCAGAGCCACGCCGACTACACCTACGGCTACCGCGAGGCGTTGCGGGACCAGGTCGTGCGGCCCGTGGTGTTCGCCGCCTACACCGGGACGTCGCGGTGGCGAAACAGCGCAGGAGAGGTCGTGGCGGCGAGCCTGTCCGAGGGCGGCACTAAGCGCACCGAGGCGACGGCGTGGCGCACGGCTCTGAACCCGAACGGCAAGTGGGTGCCGCACGTGATCGCGGCCATGGACGAGCGCATCAGCCACCTGCGCGAGACCGGCATGTCCGATGCCGGCGGGGTGGTGCTGGCCAGCGACCAGGACGACGCCCGCGCCTACGCCGACATCGTCGAGCGGGTCACCGGCGAGGCCCCGGTCGTGATCGTCTCCGACGACCCGAAGGCCAGTGCCAAGATCGACGCGTTCGCCGCCGGCACCCAGCGCATGGCCGTCTGCGTAAGGATGATCTCCGAAGGCGTCGACATCCCGCGGGCGGCGTGCCTGGCCTGGATGACCTCGTACCGCACGCCGCTCTTCTTCGCCCAGGCCGTGGGACGCGTCGTGCGCGCTCGGGGGCGGCACGAGTCGGCGACGGTGTTCCTGCCCGCGGTGCGTCCACTGCTCACGCTCGCCGCCGAGCTCGAGGACGAACGCAACCACGTCATCCCGCCGCCGTCCGCCACTGACGAGCAATCTCTCGACATCGAGGAAGTCGAGCGCGAGGCGGGCGAGGTCGACGAGTACGAGGCGCTCGACGCCGAGGCGCAGTTCGCCCACATCCTGCACGGGGGTCGGGCCGTCGTCGCCGCCGAGATCACCGAGCTCACCGACGACGACGAGGAGTACCTCGGTATGCCCGGGCTGTTCACGCCCGAGCAGACCGCGACCCTGCTCGCCCAGCGCGACGCGGTGGCCCGCCGCCGGGCCTCCTCCGCCTCCGATACGGAGGAGGCACCGGCGCTCGCGGGCTGGCGCGCGGCCGGCGAGCTGCGCCGCGAGGTCAACCGCCTGGTGAGCGTGGTGGCGTCGCGGAGCGGTCAGCCGCACGCGCAGGTACACGCCCAGCTGCGGCAAGCCGTGCCGGGACCCCCGTCGGCGTCGGCGAGCGCGGAACTGCTCGAACGCCGCCGCGACCACCTCATGGCGCTCGTCGCCAGCTGAGCCCTACGGCCGGGCTTCGTGGCCTCTCTCCGCAGAATCGACCGTCGTTCGGGTTGCCGGAAGCGGCCCCGAATCGGGCGAGTTCTGACCCTCCGCGTCGTAAGCGCTGGCGTCGACGCGTTACTTTGTCGACGTGCCTGTCCTGAGTCTGGTGCTCGCCGCGCTAGCCGCCACGGGCAACGCGGCGGGGGCAGTGCTCCAACGCAAGGCCGCCCTCGAGACGCAAGACGCCGAGTTCGGGCGCGGCGTGCTCCGCCGGCTGGTGCACATGCGCGTCTGGATCGTCGGCATCCTGGCGATGGTCGCCGCATTCGTCCTGCACGCCACCGCGCTCAACCTGGGCGAGCTCTCGGCGGTCGAGCCGATCATCGCCCTGGAGCTTCCGCTTTCGCTGCTGTTCGCCTCGTGGGCGTTCTCGCCGAGCTTGGGCCGGCTCGAATGGGCCAGCACCATCACCCTGACCGGCGGCGTGATCGTCGTCCTCACCGCACTGTCGCCCTCGCCCGGCAAGCCGACCGGCGTCAGCCACATGACCTATGTGCTGGCCGGCGGCGGCACGGCCGGCACCGTCGGGTTGCTGTGCCTGGTCGGGCGGCTGACGCGTGGGCCGCTGCGTACCGCGGCGCTCGGCGCGGCCGCCGGAACGAGCTTCGGGCTCACAGCGAGCCTGGTGAAAGAGTCGATGACTCAGCTGTCGGATCGGGGACTGTTCGGGCTCGTGTCCACCTGGCAGACCTACGCGGCGATCTGCTTCGGCGTACTCGGGGTCATCCTGGTCCAGGCGTCTCTGCACTCCGGGAGGCTGGTGGCGGCCCAGCCCGGCATCACGCTGATGGATCCGTTGGTGTCGACGCTGTGGGGGGTCCTGGTCTTCGACGAGCAGACCCAAGGCGGCATCTACTTCCTGGTCGCAGCGCTGGGAGCCGTCGCGATGCTGGCCAGCGTGCTCGTCCTGGCCCACTCGCCCCTTCTCGAGTCGAATGAGGACGCACCGCGGGTGGCCAGCCCTCGTCCCGACGACCCGGCCGCCTGCCCACATCCGGCCTGAGGCGCGGCCGTGGTCTATCTGGTCGGTGTCGCGGCGGCATTGTGTCTCGGCCTGGGCTACGTGCTGCAGCAACGCGCCGCGTCGATGGTGCCGGTCGAGGAGGTGCTGTCCTGGCGACTGCTGCTCGATCTGCTGCACCGGCGGGTGTGGTTGTGGGGCGTGGGCTGCATGGTGGCCGGACAGCTGCTCGGCGGGTTGGCCCTGCAGTTGGCGTCGGTGGCGCTCGTCGAGCCGCTGCTCTCGGCCAGCCTGCTGTTCGCGTTCGTCATCGCATCCGTGCTCTCCGACCGCAAGGTGCGCTGGCACGAGGTCGGCGGCGCGGTCCTGCTGAGCCTGGCGCTCGCTGCCTTCCTGGTGGTCGGCAAACCCCGCAGCTCCCGGCACCCGCATCCGGACCGGTTCTGGACGATGGTCGCGCTGATCGTGGTGGCGGTGACGGTGACGATCCTGGTCATCGTCGCGAAGAAGCAGCAGGTGATTGCCGAGGCGATCCTGCTCTCCACCGGCGCCGGGCTGCTGTACGGCCTGCAGGACGCCGCCACGCGCCAGGCCCTGCTGCGCGCCGACAACAACGGCGTCGCGAAGCTATTCATCAGCCCGTGGGCCTACCTCGTGCTGGTGGCTGCCATCACCGGTTTGCTGCTGTCGCAGAGCGCCTTCAAGATCGGGGAGCTGTCCCATTCCCTGCCGCCGCTGACCGCAGCCGAGCCACTGGCCGGCATCGGGCTCGGGGTGAGCCTGTTGGCCGACCGGGTCGCCGTAACGCCCGGACGGCTCGCCGTCGAGGCCGCGTGCGGGGCCGCAGTCATCCTCGGCGTGTACCTGATCGGACGCTCCCGCACGCTGAACCGCCCACACCGCGGGACGCCGCCGCAGCGGGAGTCTCCGCAGCCCGAGCCGCCTTGCGCCTAACGCGCTCGCACGGCCGAGCGCGCGGCCGCCCGGGCTGCTCCCTGCGCCGGGACGGCGGTCGGCGCGGACGCCGTCGCGGAGTCCGGCACCGGCACCGGCAATGGCGCGCAGGTCGTGTCGGCGCGGTTGCCGGGCTTGCGGCCCGGCAGCGTGCCGTCGGCGAGGTAGGCGGCGATCTGGTCGTCGAGGCAGGCGTCGCCGTACAGCGAGTTGGCGTGTGACGTACCGCCCGGCAAGGCGATCAGGCTCGAGTGCGGGAACAGCTTGCGCACCTCGAGGCTGCCCTCGTACGGCGTGGCCGCGTCGAGCGTCTCGTCGATGAGCAGGGCACTCTTGATCTTGCTGCCGTCGATCTTCATCGGCTTCTTGGCGTGCGCGGCCGCCGGCCAGTACAGGCAGGGCGCGTTGTACCAGGCATTGGCCCACGTCTCGAACGGCGCCTGGGCGAAGGTCGCCCAGTTGTCGTGCGCCCAGGTGCTCCACTTCTGCGGCCACTGGACGTCGGTGCACTGCACGGCGTTGTAAACCGCGAAGCCGTTGTCGTCGCCGAGCCCGTCCGCGCCCAGGAACTCGGCTTCGAGGTTGGCCACGTCGTTGCCGTGCACGTAGCGCGAGAAAGCGTCGCCGAGGTCGAGCCAGGTCTGCTGGTAGTAGCCGGCGTAGAGGAAGATGTCGACCCACTCGTCGCCGCCGATCTTGCCGTCGGCCGGATGGAACGCCAGCTTGGCCTCGATCTTGTAGAAGAGCGTCTCGACGGCCTTCTCGGTCTGGCCGAGGTGGTACACGTTGTCGTACTTGGCCAGCCAGCCGAACCAGATCTTGATGTTCTGGTTGAAGGCGATGTCCTGGTTCAGGTTGGCCTGGTACCAGACATTACGCGGGTCGACGTTGCTGTCGAGCACCATCCGCCGCACGTGGGAGGGGAACAGCGTGCTGTAGACCTGGCCGAGGTAGGTGCCGTAGGAGAAGCCGTAGTAGTTGATCTGCGCGACGCCGAGCGCAGCGCGGATGCTGTCCATGTCCTTCGCGCTGTCGATCGTGGTCATGTGCGCCAGGATCGGGCCGTTCGATCTGCACGCGTCGGCGTAGCCCTTCGAGCGGGCGAGCCACGCCTGCAGGTCAGACGGCTGCACCGGGATGTAGTTCGGCCGGGCGAAGCCGAAGTAGTTCGGGTCGCACGAGATGGACGGCTGCGACGAGCCCACGCCGCGCGGATCGAACCCGATCCAGTCGTAGAAGTCGCCGGCTCCGTTCGGCACGTACTGCCCCAACGTGGCGAGCCCGAGCCCCGATGCCCCGGGCCCGCCTGGGTTGACGACCATGACGCCCTGAGCCTTGGCGTCGGGCACCGTGTGCTTGATGCGCGACACCGCGAGCTTGATCTTCGCCCCGTTCGGCTTGGCGTAGTCCAGCGGGACGGACACGAGGCCGCACTGAGCGCCGGCGTCCGCCAGATTGGGGTCGTCGCACGCGCCCCAGCTGATGGATGCCTTCGGTGTCGGGTTGGGCGCGGCCACGGCGATCGGCGTGATGCCGGCCGCGACCACGACGCCGGCGGCGAGCAGGCCCACTACCGTCAGTCTTCTCATCGCGAAACCCCGTCCCTTCCCGGATCCGAGGTCACCCTCCCAGGCCGCGTCCCATCGCGCAGATCCGTCAGTGCCCGTGGCACTGAGTGCGCTGACATACCGGACGGCGGGGGCGATGTTACGGCTGGAAGCGGTAACCCATGCCCGGCTCGGTGATCAGGTGCCTGGGTCGGCTCGGATCCGGTTCGAGCTTGCGCCGCAGCTGAGCCATGTAGATGCGCAGGTAGCTGGGATCGGTGTGCTCGGGTGCGCCGCGCAGCTCGGTCAGCAACGCCCGTCGGCTGATCAGCTTCCCGGGACGTCGCAGCAGCTGCTCGAGCAGGTGCCACTCGGTGGGGGTCAGGTGCACACGCTCGCCGTCCGGTCCGGTCGCGGTCTTGGCGGCGAGGTCGATCTGGGTGTGGCCCACGGTGACGGTCGCCGTTGCCTCGACGCTCGACGCTCGGCGGGTCGCCGCCCGGATTCGGGCGAGCAGCTCCTCGATGCTGAACGGCTTGGTCACGTAGTCGTCCGCGCCGAGGTCGAGGGCGTGCACCTTGTCGCCGCTGCCGGTACGCGCCGACAGCACGATGATCGGGGTGGCCGCATACCCGCGTACCGCGCGGATGACGTCCAGGCCGCTGAGATCGGGCAGGCCCAGGTCCAGGACGATGACGTCCGGCTCGGCGTTGGCCGCGGCGGTGAGCGCCTTGGTGCCGGTGTCAGCCTCGGTGACGGTGTACCCGCGGGCGACGAGGTTCATGGCGAGCGCGCGCAGCAGCGACCGCTCGTCGTCGACGATCAGCACGTGCGTCACGTCGCGGCCTGCAAGGTGACGACCAGGGTCGCCCCGCCGCCCGGTGTCTCGTCCGCGCTGATCGTCCCGCCCATGGCAGTGGTGAACCCGCGCGCGATGGCGAGTCCGAGCCCGACGCCGGCGCCCGACACGGGGGAGTCATCGTGGCGCTGGAATGCCTCGAACACGGTCGGGACGGCCTCGGCCGGGATGCCCGGGCCGCGATCGATCACGCGCAGTTCGACGTGATCGCCGTAGGCACTGCCGGCGATGCGCACCCGCTGCCCGGCGGGGGAGTAGCGCACCGCGTTCTGGACGAGGTTGGCGATCACGCGCTCGAGCAGGCCGGCGTCGGCGATCACCTCGGGCAGGTCCGGCGGCACGTCGACGTCGATGTCGTTGTCGGCGGCCGCGTGGTCGAGCGCCCGGGACACGACGTCGTCCAGGCCCACCGGTGCGCGCAGCACCGGTAGCGCGCCGGCTTGTAGACGGGTCAGGTCGAGCAGGTTGGTCAGCAGCTCGGTGAGTCGGTCGAGGGCGCCGTCGGCGGTGCCGAGCAACTCGTGACGCTCGTCGACTGCCCATTCCACGTCGGGCGCGCGCAGGCTGGTGACCGCTGCCTTGGCTGCCGCGAGGGGGGTGCGCAGGTCGTGGCTGACGGCGTTGAGCAGGGCGGTGCGCTGCCGTTCGGATTCGGCGAGCGGCTCCACGGCGGCGGCGGCCTCGGCGAGCTGCCGCTGCCGGTACGCCACGCCGACCTGGGCCGCGAATGCGGTGAGCACGCGCTGATCCTCCGCCGGCAGGGCTCGGCCGCGAAGCACCAGGGTCTGCTGGTCGTCGATCGGGGCGACGGCGTCGCCGTCGGACGGGCCGCGGGGCGGGTCCGCGCCCACCGCGGCGATCAGCTCCCACTGCCCGGCCGGACCCGTGCTGGACGGCGCCTCGCCGCGGCGCTGCACCAGGCTGGCGCTGCGCATCGCGAACGTCTCCCGGACCCGTTCGAGCAACGCCGGTAGACCCTGCTCGCCGCGCAGCAGGCTGCCCGCGAACGTCGACAGAGTCTCCGCCTCGGCACTGGCCCGCGCCGCCTGGGAGGAACGTCGAGCCGCCAGGTCGACGACCTGTGACACGAGCAGCGCCGCCAGCAGGAAGATCACCAGGGCGAGGATGTTGCCCGCCCCATCGATGGAGAACGCGTGCAGCGGCTCGACGAAGTAGTAGTTGAGCAGCAGGCTGCCCGCGACCGCCGCGGCCAGCGCCGGGTAGAAGCCGCCGACCAGGCTCGTCACGATCACGGTGAGCAGGAACAGCGAGACGTCGGCGGCGAGTGACAGGTGCTTGCGCAGTGCCACGCAGGCGAGCGTGAGCGCCAGCAGCATCATCGCCGCGGTGATCAACCCGGCGATGCGCCGCCGGAGGGTCAGCCCGCCGGAGAGCGACGGCAGGGCGCGGCCGCGTCCCGTGTAGTCGTGGCTCACCATGTGCACGTCGATCGACCCGGACAGCCGGGCGACGGTGCCGCCCGTTCCCGGGCCGGTGAGCGCGGCCACGACGGGCCGGCGCCGCGAAGCGCCGAGGACGATCTGCGTGGCGTCGACGCTGCGCGCGAAATCGATCAGTGTCTGGGGCACGTTCTCGCCGACGAGCGAGTGGTAGCTGCCGCCGAGCGACTCGACCAGCAGCCGCTGCGCGCCGAGCGCCGCGACACCGGATTCGGCCAGGCCGTCGCTGCGGCTGACGTGCACGGCCAGCAGTTCCCCGCCGCCGGCGCGGGCCGCGATGCGGGCGGCCCGCCGGATCAGGGCCTCGCCCTCCGGACCTCCGGTGAGCGCCACGACCACCCGCTCGCGCGTCTCCCACGTGCCGGTGATGCCGTGCTGTTCGCGATAGCGCTGCAGCCCTTCTTCGACGGAATCGGCCAGCCACAGCAGCGCCAGTTCGCGTAATGCCGTGAGGTTGCCGGTACGGAAGTAGTTGCCGAGCGCGGCGTCGACCTTCTCCGCGGGGTAGATGTTGCCGTGCGCCATCCGGCGACGCAGCGCCTCAGGTGTCATGTCGACCAGCTCGACCTGCTCGGCCGCCCGCACCACGGAGTCGGGCACCGTCTCGCGTTGCGGCACGCCGGTGATCTGCTCCACGACGTCGTTGAGCGATTCGAGGTGCTGGACGTTCACGGTGCTCAGCACGTTGATGCCGGACTCGAGCAGGGTCTCGACGTCTTGCCAACGTTTCTCGTGCGGCCCCGACCCGGGCACGTTGGTGTGAGCCAGCTCGTCGACGAGCACGAGCTCGGGCTTTCGTGCCAGCACGGCCGCGAGATCCATCTCCTCGAAGGCGGCGCCGCGATACGTCACGGGCTTGCGCGGCGCGATGGGCAGCGCACCGATCCGCGCGGTGGTCTTCGCCCGGCCGTGCGCCTCGACGAAGCCGATGAGCACGTCGGTGCCGCGGTCCCGGCGCCGGTTGCCCTCGTCGAGCATCGCGTACGTCTTGCCGACGCCGGGGGCCGCGCCGAGGTAGATCCGCAGCGTGCCGCGAGTCATCCGGTCACACCTCCGTCCTGCGGCATTGTGCCCGCCCCGCGCTCCTGTGAACGCGCCGTAAATGCGCGCCCCTCGTCCGACCGTCGCGGCAAACTGGACAGGTGGCGTTCATGCCGGCGGTGCACCAGGCGGTGATCTCGGCGCGCCGTGTGCCGGTCACCGTCTCCTTCGTCGTCCTGCTGGCGATCGCCGAGATCAGCTACGCCCTGCTGACCCACGACGATGAGCTGCGCTTCGCGGCCTGGGCGAGCACCAACGTCGCCCGACTGCGTACCGAGCCGTTCGGGCCCATGATCGTGTCGGCGTTCGTGGTCCAGGAGGATCCGCTGGCCTGGCTGATTGTGGGCGGGGCCGCGTTCGCGATCGTCGAATGGCGCCTGGGTTGGTGGCGGGCTCTCGTCGCCGCACTGGCCGCCCACGTGGTCGGCACGCTGGTCAGCGAAGGCATCGTGTGGTGGCGGGTGAACGACCGCGCCTTGCCGGCCAGCGCGCAGCATCAGCTCGACGTCGGCGCCTCCTACGTGGTCGCGGGTGTCCTGGCGGCGGCCGTGGTGGTGGCGCCCAGGCTCGGGCGGATCCTGGCCTCGATCGTGCTGGTGGCCTTGTCGCCCGCGCTTCTGGATGGCATCACGTCACTGGATGTGGCCGCAGTGGGGCATCTCACGGCGCTGGTTATCGGGGTCGTGTCCGGGCTGTTGCTCAGCGTGAGTGCCCAAAAATCCGCGCCTCGACTGGCCGGCCAGGCGGCCTGAGTCGTTCGCCGACGGCGAAACACGGCGCGCCCGAGCGGGTATCGGGCATGTCCCGAGCCTGCTCCTGGTTGGATGTAGTGACTGCGTAAACGAAGGCCCGCCGGGTACGCCCGTGAGAGCGAAAGAAGGTGCCGCACATGACCTCCACCTTGACAGCGAGTTCGCTGACTGCCAGCGACCGGTGCGACCGATGCGGCGCCCAGGCATACGTCCGGGTCATCTTGGCTTCCGGTGCCGAATTGCTCTTCTGCGCGCACCACGCCCGCGAGCACGAGTCGCGACTGCGTGAGGTCGCGGCCACGATCCAGGACGAGACCGAGCGCCTGGACGAAACCCCTGCCGTCGCGGCGCTCGACGAGCGCTGATCCGCAAATATACGAAGGGCCCGCCCTCACGGGGCGGGCCTTTCCATTTCGGCGCGGCCGCGCCGCGGCGCTGCTAGACCACTTCGGCTGGGAAGGTGCTGGCGGCCCGTGAGAGCAGCACGCGCTGCACGAAGAACAGCGTCCCGATCTGGATGAGCGGCAGCCGGAGCATGAGCACTCCGACCGTTCCGGCGAACGGCGCCAAAAGCCACAGCGCAACGGCGACGAACAGCAGCCCGCGGCGCTTGGCGGCGACATCGGTGCGCCGGCGTCGCAGCACGAGCGCGCCGAGCGCGAAGAAGGCCAGTTCCACGCCCCAGACGATGCGGGCGTCGTGGTTGTTGCCCAGCCATTGCGCCGGCAGGACGCCGGTGATCAACGCGACGGCGGTCGCCGTCCAGAGGCCGATGCGCCGCCAGGCGCGCTCGCGCGGGGCCGGCTCCTCGTAACAGTCGAGATCGGTCGCCGGATGCTCGGCGAGCATCGCCTCCTGGTCGGCGTAGACCGACGTCGACGGGTAGCGCGCCCGGACCTGGTTGACCAGGTCGGGCGGAACGGTGTCCGACATCCAGATCGCCTCGACGCGGGCGTGTTCGGCGCGGATGCCCCGCGTGCCGGCCACCACCCGGCCCCAGCAGGCGACGACCGCGACGACGTGCCGGGCGTTCGGATACTCCGCCGCGCTGGTCCGAGAGGCATAGGCGTAGAAGCCGCACGTGCAATCCGGCTCGGGTGGTTCGTGCGGCCCGGCGTCGGCGCCGTTCGGACGGTGCGCGCGGCACCGTGCGGTGTTCGTCCCCTCGTTCCAGGCCTGATTGCCGAACAGCGGGTACAGCAGGCCGCCCGGGCCGATGCGGAAAGTCCGCACGGCCCGGATCTCGCCGACCTGCGGCTCGAATCCCGCGTAGGCGTCCACGGGCTACTTCGCCGGGGCTGGTTCCCGCTGTGGTTCCACCGGGCGCGCGGGCTCTACTGGCTGCTCGCGCGGGGCCGGCAGTGGAAGCACCTCGATGCGCCGTCGCTCTTTACCGATGTTTCCCATACATCGAGGTTAAGCACTTGTCGGGGCGATGTCCCGTGATCGCGAGTGATCATCTCGTGATGATCGCGCTCAGGTGACGTGGGCCGCATCCGTCCCAGCTCGGCCCGGCGAGCTAGCGTCTGTAGACATGACGCTGGTCGACAACGCCGTGTACGTCAACGGGCATCGCACGGCCGACCCGAGCAGTCTCGACGAGACCTACGAGCTGCTGCGCCAACGCGGCGGCATGGCCTGGATCGGCCTCTACCGGCCCGACCCCGACGAGATCCGCTCCGTCGCGCAGGAGTTCGAGCTGCACGACCTCGCGGTCGAGGACGCAGTCGCCGCTCATCAGCGGCCGAAGCTCGAACGCTACGGCGAGACGTTGTTCGTGGTGCTACGACCGGCTCGATACCTGGACGACGTGGAGAAGGTCGAATTCGGCGAGCTGCACGTCTTTCTCGGCAAGGAGTTCGTCGTCACCATTCGGCACGCCGAGTCGCCGGATCTCGGCCACGTCCGCCGGCGGCTGGAGGAGAACCCACGGCTGCTGTGCATGGGTCCCGAGGCGATCCTGTACGCGATCCTCGATCAGGTCGTCGACGAGTACGCCCCGGTGGTGTCGGGTCTCGAGAACGACATCGACGAGATCGAGGACCAGCTGTTCAACGAGGACGCTGCAGTGTCCCGCCGCATCTACGAGCTGTCCGGCGAGGTCATCGAGATGCAGCGGGCCGCGCACTCGCTCGCCGGCATCGTCCGGTCGTTGCAGGACGGATTCGACAAGTACGGCGTCGACGTCGAACTGCAGCGCAACCTGCGCGACGTGCTCGACCACATCCTGCGCATCGCTGACCGGGTGGACTCGTTCCGGGCGCTGCTGCAGAGTGCGCTGACCGTCAACAGCACGCTCGTCGCCCAGCGGCAGAACGAGGAGATGCGCCGCCTCACCGAGACGAGCCTCGCGCAGAACGAGGAGGTCAAGAAGATCTCGGCCTGGGCGGCGATCCTCTTCGCCCCGACGCTGATCGCCTCGATCTACGGCATGAACTTCCGTCACATGCCGGAGCTGCACTGGCAGCTGGGCTATCCGTTGGCGATCCTGCTGATGATCGCGCTGGGCTTGACGCTCTACGCCATCTTCAAGCGCCGGCACTGGCTTTGACCGACCGAGCGCTTTGACCGACGGAGCGCTTTGACAGACCGAGCGCAGATACTGGCGCCATGGCGTACAACATCGAGCTCGCGAATCGCCTGCGCGAGCAGGTCCAGGGGGACACCGGAGTGACTGAGGAGGCGATGTTCGGCGGGCTGGCCTTCCTGATCAACGGCCACATGGCCGTCGCCGCGAGCCGGGAGGGCGGTCTGCTCCTGCGGATCGACCCGGAGCAGACCGACGCCCTGGTCGCTGCCCCGCATGCGCGGCCGTTCGTGATGCGCGGCCGCGAGCTGGACGGATGGCTGCGCATCGATCCCGACGGGTTGACGACCGACGCCGAGCTCGAGCGCTGGGTCAGTCGGGGTGTCGCATATGCCCGGTCGCTATCGCCGAAGTGAGCGCTGCGCTGTCGGCGAGCTGTGCCACGATCGCGTCATGCGTCCGACCCTGTTCGATTTCGCCGGCGGCGACGCCGGGTTCCAGGCGTTGGCGGCCGCGCACCATGCGCGCTGCCTGCGAGATCCTGAGCTGAACCATCCGTTCTCCCATCCCGGCCAACATCCCCAACACGTCGAACGGCTGGCCGCCTACTGGGCGGAGGTGATGGGTGGACCGCCGCGCTATTCGAAGTCGTGCGGTGAGCACGCGACGATGCTCCAGATGCACGCGGGCAACGGAGACATGAGCGATCTGGGTCGGCGATTCGTCGAATGCTTCGTCGCAGCCGCCGACGATGCCGGGCTACCCGCCGATCCGGAGTTCCGGGCCGCGCTACGGGCCTACATGCAGTGGGCGGTGGACGACGTGCTGTCCTACTCGGCACCCGACGTCGTCGTTCCCGCCACCACCGCCATGCCGCACTGGTCATGGGAGGGCTTGCAGCGCGCGGAATAGGCGCGGCGCCTCAGGTGGTCGCGCCGGCCCACGGCTGATGGTGGCGCCACCGAACCACGACGTTCTGGCCGCGGACGGTCCGGCGGAACAGCAGGTAGGTGGCGACAATCGCCGCGATCACCAGCACGGGCGACATGACCGACTTCATCACGATGAACCCGGTGAGCGAGGAGGTGGTGAGCAGCCACACCGTGCCGGCCGCGTTGAGGAAGTACGTCATCGACCACACGATCGACAGTCGCGAGAAGAACCGGGCATCGCGCAGCCGGGTCGCCGTGTCCTCCGGGATCGGGCAGAACTCGTGGGCGAGCCGATCCAGTATCGGGCGGCCGGCCAGCGCGGTCGCAGCGAACACGGTCGCGGTGGCGACCGTCCCGGCCACCGGCTGCAGGAAGTAGATGAACGCACTGCCGGTGAGAAACGTGATGACGGCGCGAATGGACAGCAGTCCCGCGCCCACCATCGCGGCGGCGAGAACCGGCTTGCGGCGGACGACCTTGAGCAGGAGCCCCGCGTAGTACCAGCCCACGGTCGTCAGCACCGCGGTCCGCAGACCGAACAGCGACATCGAGCTGTAGAAGACGGCCATCGGCAGCAGCGACACCATCACCACCGTCGTGGACGCGCGCTTGGCTATCGGACGCCAGCCAGGCATGTCGATGACGCTGGGTGCGACTGACGCAGTCAATACGGGGCCTTCCCGGCCGAGGAAGCGGGCTTGAACGGATTGGACACGGTGGGCGACTCAGGCTCGTGCTATCCGTGGGCCGGACAGTACGCCACGAACCTCGGCAGCCGAAATTGATCAGCTCGGGTAGTACAGGATGCTCATCCGATCCTGATGACCGGCCCAGGAAAGGGTCAGACTCCAGCAGCCCGCGGCGGGTAGGTCGATGATCGAGGGGCCCGGGCCACCGTTCACGGAGCGGGTAGTCGCAAGGTCGGATCCGTTGAGCCGCGCCTGGATCTTCAGCGCATCGTTGCCGGCGTACTGAAGGGGCACCCGCGACACCCACAGGATCTTGTTGTTCCGGTCCGGCGCTGGTGGTGACCGCAGCGGTTGGCCGAACAGGATCGCGACGATGTCGCCGTTCGCGCCGAGCACGTAGGGCATGGTCGGCGTAGGCGAGCTGAAGCCGCCTCGCGCCCAGGTCGGCAGCAGGTGAGTCTTCACATCACACGGGGAGCCCGACGACGTCGAGGTCGGGGCGACGGAGTGGGCCGCCGGCTCGAGATGCGCTCGGCCGGCGCACGCTGCCACCGTCGAGGCGGCAATGAGGCCCACCGCGATCGGCCCGGCACGGTGTCGAATCATGGGACGGCCTCCTGCTCAGTCTGCCTTGTTGGCAATGAATTGCTGCGTGTCGATCGTGGTCGCCACGCCGTCGTGCACCGCCTGCAACGTGCCACCGTCCGCGGCCAGGGTCAGCTTCCAGGTGCCGCCCGGCCGGGCGGTCCGGGGCAGGTCGAGGCAGATCGCGGAGGCATCCTCGACGTTGAGCGCGTGGACGAAGGGATGTTCGGTGCTCCGGTACAGGGTGAATACCCAGGTGCCGCTGGGGCTCGTCACCCGGGCCATCGGGTAGCCCGACATGACCGTCTCCAGCTCCCGCTTGTCCGCGATGGGGTCCGGGCGCAACGTCCGCAGCGCCACGTCGTAGACGCGGACGGCGTATCGCCCCGCGGTCGCGGGGGCCAGGTGTTGCACCACGTAGAGCATCGAGCCGGATCGCGACAGTGCATCGAAGCTGAAGTCACCGGGCAGCTGCACGAACGTCGCCGGGCGCTCGAGGGTCGTGTCGACCAGGGCGAACCGGCTCGTCGGCGTGCGCGCGACGGCGATGAGGGCGAGCGTCTTGCCGTCCTGAGAGAGCCCGCCGACCGCCCCGTCGGCCGAGATCACCGGCAGCACATAGCGGCCGGGAATCACCAGCTGGCCACGGCCGGGCGCGCTCACGACGGTGCTGCGCTGCTCGGTCCGAACGTCGAACGTAGCTCGGCCGTCAGCGATCTTCGCCGACCCTGCCGTGGGCGCCGGCGCCCGTGTGTCCTGGGCACGCGTCGTCGTGCACGCGCCCGTGACGGCGATGGCGGCCACCGCCGCGACGATTCCCCATCTCATCCCGACCACCTCCTGCTGCTCATACACCGCTCGCGGGCCCGAGGTTCCCGGGCGGATGTGGGAACCTCGGCCGGTCGAGCGGTGTATGAGCAGGTGAGGCTCAGAACAGATTCCCGGAGGGCCGACCGGGTGGACGACGTGGACGGCAGGGACGACAGGGACGACAGGGACGACGACGTACTCGTGCGTCGTGCTCGCGACGGCGACGTGGCGGCGTATGAGCAGCTCATCCGCCGCTACGCGCCGATCGCGCATCGGACGGCGGTGCTGCTCGCGGGCGCCGACGCGGATGACGCTGTGCAGGAGGCGTTCGTCAAGGCCTACGCCGCACTCGACCGGTATCGCGGAGACGCCCCGTTCCGGCCCTGGTTGCTGCGGATCGTCGCGAACGAGGCGCGCAACCGCCGTCGGGCCGAACGTCGTCGCGCGGTACTGCCGGTTCGCCTGGAGGCGAACAAGACGGCCTCCTCCTCGGGTGTGGCGGCCCCTTCGCCCGAGGAGGAGGCGATCAGCGCAGAACGCCGCACGGCGCTGCTCGCCGCGATCCAGGCGCTGCCCGAGCGCGATCGGCGGGTGGTGACCTGCCGGTACCTGCTCGAGCTCTCCGAAATCGAGACCGCGACCGTGCTCGCGTTGCCCCGCGGCACGGTCAAGAGCCGGCTGTCCCGCGCGCTGCAGCGTCTACGCAGCGCGCCCGCCCTGGCCGGGTACTTGCCCGAGGAGGTGGCCGACCGTGGCTGACGCCCTCGAGCAGGCACTGCACGACCTCGCCGCCGCGATGGATACCGGGCCGGTACCCGACGTGGCGCCGGCCGTACTCAGCCGGCTGCGGGAGCCGCCGCGGGTCGAGCGCCGGCGTCCATGGCTGCGCATCGCGATCGCGGCTCTGGTCCTGGCCGTCGCCGCCGCGTTGGTTCCCGACGTCCGCAGCGCGGTTGCCGACTTCGTCCACGACATACCCGGCGTGCTGTTCAACACCAGTGAGAAGCACGCCCCGCCCGTCCCGTCCGCGCCGCGGCGCTTGGACGGCAGCCTCGGTGGCCCGCTGGGACTCACCCACCCGGTCGCCCTGGAAGCCGCCCGGTCGGCCGTCTCGTTCCCGGTGGTCGTCCCTCAGTCGCTCGGCCCGCCCGACGAGGTGTACCTGCGCGGCGACCGCGCGGTGACGATGCTCTGGCGCGCGCGATCGGGCTTCCCGGCCCTGACCGGTACGCAGGTGGGCGTCATGATCGACGTCCTCGACCCGGAGTCGGCTCCGCTGCTCGAGAAACTGCTCTACGGCGTCGCCGCCGAACGACTCGTGATCGACGGGCACGAAGCGCGGTGGATCGCCGCGCGGCACCCGTTGCTCGTACTGGACGCGAACGGCATTCCGATCGAGCAGCGAGAAGCGGCTCAGACTCTGGTGATCGACGCCGGACGGGTGACCGTCCGGATCGAATCGGACCTGTCGCGCGACGGCGCTGTCGGTGTCGCGCGATCGCTGCAGTGACGTCCCGAGATCCGGTAAATCACCCATTGAGCGGAAATTCAGAGGAAAAAGTCACAGATCGTTCATTCGGCGTGACCATCGTTCCGTCATGACGAGTGACAGCGATCGAAGGAGCAACGTTGTGTCAGTTTCCACCGCCGATCGGGATCGGGTACGCAAGCCGGGCAGTGCCAGCGCCTATGGCGTGTTCCGTGTCTTGACCGGCCTCGCCGCGCTCGCTGTTCTCTTGCAGGGCCTGTGGGCCGGCATCTTCCTCGAGCACGACGGTCAGCGGGACAGCTCGAGTGGCTGGATAGACGCCCACGCCCGCGGTGGCGAGGTCGCCCTCGCGCTCTCGGCCCTGGCCCTGGTCTTTGCCATCGTGCGACTGCGGTCGCGACGCGACCTGCTGCTCGGCGCCGCGGTACTAGTGGTCCTGCTCGGACTCGAGTCGTATCTCGGCGGCCTGATCCGGGACAACGGCAAGGACACCCTGACCGCCGTGCACGTGCCGCTGGCGCTGGCGATCATGGCGCTCGCGGTGTGGCTGCCGCTGCGCTCAGGACGGGCTACCTAGCCGCTCGAGCAGGTGCGGCGGGGTGGCGAGGGTGTCCTGCGTGATCGCGCCGACGAAGGCGGCGGTGATGGGGTCGGGACGGACGCGGGTGTACACCGACAGCTGACGGCGCACGGGTGGGTCCGGCCAGAGCAGTAGCCCGGCGAAGCCAGGTGGAACGACGTTGCCGGGGATGAGGGTCAGCCCCAGGCCCTCGAAGGCGAGGGTGAGTGCCGATGGGGCCTGTTCGGTACGGACGGCTGCATGGGGCTCGAATCCGGCCGCTCGACAGGCGTCGTCGAGGATGTCGGACAGTCCGCTGGGTGGGGTGAAGTGGACCCATTCGTGGGTGGCGAGGTCGGCCAGTCGGACGGTCCGGCCGTCGCCCGGCATCGTCGCTCCGGGTGCTGCGGCGATGACGAACTCCTCACTGCCGATGTCCTCGACCGGGCCGGTCCAGTCCGGGGGAGTCGGGCCGACGGCGAGGTCGGCCTGCCCGGCTTCCATGGCGGCGATGAGGTCTTGGGTTCGCCGGAATTCGACGAGGCGGACCTGGACGGCGGGGTAGTTCTGCCGCCATTGGCGTAGCGCCTTGGGGAGCAGACCGACGCTGATCGAGTACAGCGTGCCGACGTGCAACTCGCCGGCGTCCACCCCGGAGGCGCGTTTGGCCGCGCTGCTGGCGCGGTCAGCGTGAGCGAGGCTGGCTCGGGCGTGGGGGAGCGCGGTACGCCCGGCGGGGGTGAGCCGGACGTTGCGGGGGAGCCGCTCCAGTAGTGGTCCGCCGAGGTCGCGCTCCAACGCCTGGATCTGGTGGGACAGGCCGGGCTGAGTGACATGCAGCCGGGCGGCGGCCGCGGTGAAGGACCCCTCGTCGACGACAGCAACGAAGTACTCGAGCTGACGGAGCGTGATGGTCATGCGCAGAGCTTATGGCAATGAGAAGAACTATCTGTTGGACATATGGCTAACGCCACCGCAGGATCGATTCGTCCGATCAGCGACGAGCTGACCCCCATCGAAACGATCATGGAGTTCGCATGAACCCCCGTCCGATCTCGCGGGCCGTTCTCCGCTACATCGCGGTGGCCGGGTGCGTAGGCATCCTGGCCGCCGTCGCGGCGTGCAGCAGTAGCGACCATGCCGCCAAGCGCTCATCGACGAGCGCGCCGGCCACCACGGTGGCTGCATCGGAGGCTGCGGCGTTGCACCCGTTCGGCCCTGACCCCTACCAGTACCTGCCGCACGTCCCGTCCTTCCGAGTGGCTAGCACGACGGTGAAGAATTGGCGGCCGCTGCCGCCGGATCAGCTCTCGGCGGCGTTCGGCGCACCCGGCGGCAAGGACATCTCGCCTCAGTTGTCGTGGTCCGGATTCCCGGCCGCCACCAAGAGTTTCGTGGTGTCGATGTATGACCCGCAGGCGCCGACCGGTAGCGGTTTCTGGCACTGGGTCGTGGCGGATATCCCGGCGACGACGACCTCGCTGCCGCTCAACGCCGGAGCGTTGAACAGCAAGCTGCTCCCGGCCGGAGCGGTCCAGCTCGGCGGCGACGCTGGAATGCACCGCTACATCGGCGCCGCACCGCCACCCGGCAGTGGCATCCACAACTACTACATCACGATCACCGCGCTGGACGAGGCGAAGTCCGGGCTGGGCGCCGACGCGAGCGGGGCGTTCCTCGGCTTCAACATCGGCGGGCACACGATCGCCCGGGCCACCCTGATCTGCCCAACCAAGGTGAAGAAGTAGTCGCAATGCTTCGCATCCTGTGCCTGCACGGTTACCACGGAAGCGCCGAGATTCTGCGGCGGCAGATGGCGCCGCTGGCATCGTCCATCAGCGAGGTCGAGTTCGTCTATGTCGACGCGCCCTCGCTGGTCGAGCGCGATTTCGGATGGTGGCACTCGCCGGCGCGGGGATGGGATCGCACGCGCGACTGGGCGATCGACGTTCTCGGCGGGCAGCCCGGATTCGACGGCGTCTTCGGCTTCAGCCAAGGCGCCGCGTTGACCGGGCTGCTCGCCGGAATGCAACGAGCGTCCACGGTCCGGTTCGACTTCGCGATGCTGGTCAGCGGTTTCAAGAACGACGCGCCCGAGCTCGCGGAGCTGTACCGGTCCAGGTTCACGGTGCCGTCGCTGCACATCATCAGTCGCACCGACGGCATCGTCCCGCCCCGTGAATCGCACAGCCTGGCTGAGCAATTCGAGAACCCCTTGGTGCTCGAACACTCTGGCGGGCACATCGTCCCGAACACGCCCGCTGTCGTGGACGGAATCACTCGGTTCCTGAACGCCCGCTCGTCGAGCCGGGTCGAGCAATGAGCGAGCAGTACGTCGACACCCCGGTCGGTCCGGCCCAGATCACCTGGTACGAGTCGGCCGCGCCGACCCGGGCCGTTGTGGCCCTCGGTCACGGGTCGGCCACTGGCGTCGACGCTGCCGACCTGCAGGCGCTCGCAGCCGCTCTACCACCACGCGGCATCACCGTTGCCCTGGTCACCCAGCCCTACCGGCTGGCCCGCAGCCTCGGCGCTCACGGCGCAACCGCATCGGACGAGGCGTCACTCGACACGGCGTGGCGAGCTGTATGGCCGCACCTGACCACATCCGGGCTGCCGACGATCGCCGGCGGACGCAGCGCCGGGTCGCAAGTCGCCTGCCGCACCGCGAAGTCCCTCGGCGCTCGGGGAGTGATCGCGCTGTCCTATCCGCTGCTGGGGCCGGGCAGCCCGCACGAACTGCTGGCCACCGACCTGCCCACGCTGATCGTTCAGGGCGGGAACGACCCCTACGGCACCCCGCGAGACTTCCCGCCGCTACCCCCGACGTTCACCCTGGTGGATGTGCCGTTGGCCAACCACACGTTCAACGTCCCGGCTCGAACCGACGGTGCCATCGCGAGGGTCAGCGAGGCCGTCACGACGTGGGTCGACGACCTGATCGCCCGGTCACCCACTCCCGATCGCGGTTGACATCTAGTGCAGTGTTTGTCCGGTGGAGATCGACACGCAGCGGTTCGCGGCTGACGCGTTCGACTGGATCGGGTCGGCCGCCGTCGAGGTCGACGGCGGGCAGGGATGGCGCGAGGCCGCGGAACTGGCCGACAATCTGTATTGCGGCACGGCCGGTGTGCTTCTGGGCTGTGCGGAGGCTGCGGCCAGCGGGCTCGACACGAGTGCGGTTGCGGCTGGTGCGGTCTCCCGACTGCGACAGCTGGCCGACTACGGCCCAAGAGCCGCCACGCTGCCTGATGACGGACTGTTCACCGGATGGTCGGGAGTCGCAGTTGCGCTGCGCACGTGGGCCGACGTGGTCGACGACGGCGAGGCGGGAGCGGCCGCGGTGCTCGTGACGTCGCAGATCGCCGAGCGCATCCTTCGCCGGCCGGACGACCCGACGCGGTACACCGACGTCATCTCCGGAGACGCCGGCATCCTGCTCGCCTTGTTGGCCGACGAGTCCGCCGCTGCGCATGACGCTGCGAACGTCCTGGCCGACGCTCTGGTGAAGCTGGCTGAGGCGGGTCCGGACGGACTGCAGTGGCAGATGACCGCCGACTGGGGATATCTGATGCCGGGCTTCTCTCACGGCACCGCCGGCAACGCCTATGCCCTGGCCGCAGCGGGCCGCCGCCTGGATCGGCCGGATCTGATCGCGGTCGCGACCCGCGGCGCCGAAACCCTGCTCGCCCTCGGGCACACACCCGACGGCTGGGCCTTGCCGCTCGCGATCCCACCCCGGCCGAACGGGCCGGCGGTGAACTTCGGCTGGTGTCACGGTCCGGCGGGCACCGCGCGGCTGTTCCTCATGCTGGACGCTATCGACCCGCAGCCGCAGTGGCAGCACGCCGTCGACGCCTGCGTCCAGGCGTTGGCCGACAGCCAGTTGCCGGCTCGGCTCTATCCCGGTTACTGGGACAACCTCGCTCGATGCTGCGGCACCGCCGGCGTCGGACAACTGCTGCTGGACCGTTACCAGGCAACCGGCGACGCCGTCCTTCTCGACTGGGCCGACCGACTGGCCGCCGACGTCGTTGATCGCGCCGTCACCACGCCGGACGGCGTCGCCTGGTCCAATACCGAACACACTCGAACCCCGCCCGAGTTGCCGCCCGAGCCGGGGTTCATGCAGGGCGCGGCCGGGATCGCCGGCTGGCTGGCCCGGCTCGACGCGCTGCGCCTGGACCGTGACACCGCCCGTGCCCCGATGGGGCTCGAACCGCCCTGGATCTGACTACTGATCTCGGCGTGGCTGAGATCTCGCCATGATCAGCAGCGGCTGGCGACCTTGTTGTTCTAACGTTCTCCTGTGTTCGGCGATCTGGTCACCAACCTCACCGACTGGCTGGATGACGTCTCGCAGCACTGGTGGTTCCTGCTGATCATCGTCGCCATCGCGCTGCTCGACTCCGTCATTCCGGTCGTTCCCAGCGAGACCTGCGTGATCATCGGCGGCGTCGCCGCGGCCAACGGGCACCAGTTCTTGCCCCTGGTCATCGCGTGTGCCGCGGTCGGTGCCTTCCTCGGCGACAACCTCGCGTGCCAGATCGGACGATTGGCCTCGGGCTGGTTCGAGCGGCGGGCCTCCCAACGTCCGCGCTTCGCCGCTCGACTGGATTGGGCGAGCAATCAGATCCACGAACGCGGCGGACTGCTGCTGATCACTGCCCGCTTCGTGCCCGGCGGGCGCACCGTGCTAACGCTGTCCTCCGGCGTCACCCGGCAGCCACTGGGCTGGTTCGTCTCCTGGATCGCCGCCGCGGCGGTCATCTGGGCGACATACGCCTCGGCGCTCGGCTACATCGGCGGCGCGACGTTCGAGGACAACCACACCGCGGCGTTCGTGCTCGCGTTCGGCGGCGCACTGGGCATTACCGTGATCATCGAGGTCGTGCGCCACATCCTGCATCGCCGTCGCGCCGCCGAGAGCGGCGACGATGACCGCGCCGACGCTCGGGGTCAGGCCGGCTAGACCCCCCCGTCCGGGTGTTAGCACCCTGCGCATTGACCCGCTGGCCACCTGGGCCGAACCCGCGTCGCGCGCGACCCTCATGGGCACAACAACCAATCGGCGAAGGGGTCCAGTGATGTACGCAGTGGTGTATCAGGTCGATATGAAGCCAGGCTGGGAAGGCGACGTCGACGCGGAGCTCGATCAGTTGATCGAGACGGTGAAAGCCGTTCCGGGTTTCGTCCGTGGAACGTGGGCGACGAACGGCAAGACCGGCACGAGCTTCATCGTGTTGGAGAACGAAGCTGCGGCCAAGGAGATGGCCGACGGTCGCAGCATCCCGCCGGCGGCGAGCGTCACGTTCCGCGCGGTGGACATTTACGAGATCGTCCGCGACGTCTGAGACAGCTCGACGTCCGCGATCCAGCCGGACTGGAGCGGGCCGGTGATCTGCCGAACTCGGCCGATCGCCGGTCCGATTCTTGATTCATTCCAGAAAATGGGCCATGCTTCAGAGCGTGCCCACCACGTCGGACTACGAGCGCATGTTGCGCGGGGCGACGCTGCGGGTGACGCGTCCCCGGCTCGCGGTGCTGACCGCGGTGCACGACCATCCGCACGCCGACACGGATTCGATCATCGGTGTCGTGCGTAAGGATGTCGGAGAGGTGTCCCACCAGGCCGTCTACGACGTGCTGCGAGCGCTGACTGCTGCGGGTCTGGTGCGGCGCATCCAGCCCTCGGGTTCCGTCGCGCGCTACGAGTCGCGGACCGGGGACAACCACCACCACATCGTGTGTCGCTCCTGCGGCGTCGTTGCCGACGTCGATTGCGCCGTCGGCACCACACCCTGCCTGACCGCGTCTGACGACCACGGCTTCGCGATCGATGAGGCCGAGGTCGTCTACTGGGGCCTGTGCCCCGACTGCTCCACCGCATCCAGTTCTTGAGCACACCCCTGATCCCGGAAGGATTCCCGTGTCTGACAAGCCCGATGCAGTCGTTGGAGAGATGAACGAGGAGACCGGCGACGGCAAGTGTCCGTTCCCGCCGGCGCGTGCCAACCACCCGACCGAGGGCGTGGGGAACCGCGTCTGGTGGCCGAACCAGCTCAACCTGGCGATCCTCCGCAAGCATCCCGCCGTGGCCAACCCCATGGATGAGGACTTCGACTACACCGCGGAGTTCAACACCCTTGACCTCGATGCCCTGGCGCGCGACGTCGACGAGGTGTTGACCACATCGCAGGAGTGGTGGCCGGCCGACTTCGGCCACTACGGGCCGTTCATGATCCGGATGGCGTGGCACAGTGCGGGCACGTACCGCATCGACGACGGCCGCGGGGGTGCAGGCGCCGGCATGCAGCGCTTCGCGCCGCTGAACAGCTGGCCCGACAACGGCAACCTGGACAAGGCCCGCCGGCTGCTCTGGCCGGTCAAGAAGAAGTACGGCCGCAAGATCTCCTGGGCCGACCTGATGATCTTCACGGGCAACCGTGCGCTGGAGACGATGGGGTTCAAGACCTTCGGTTTCGCCGGCGGTCGGCCCGATGTCTGGGAGCCCGACGAGGACGTCTACTGGGGCCCCGAGCAGACCTGGCTCGGCGACGAGCGTTACACCGGTGACCGCGAGCTCGAGCACCCCTTGGGCGCGGTCCAGATGGGCCTCATCTACGTCAATCCCGAGGGCCCGAACGGCCAGCCGGACCCACTCGCCGCCGCCCGCGACATCCGCGAGACCTTCCGACGCATGGCGATGAACGACGAGGAGACCGTCGCGCTGATCGCCGGCGGGCACACGTTCGGCAAGACCCACGGTGCGGCCGACCCGGACCAGTACGTCGGCGCCGAGCCCGAGGGTGCCCCCCTGGAGCAGCAGGGCCTGGGCTGGAAGAACAGCTTCGGCACCGGCAAGGGCCGCGACGCGATCACCAGCGGCATCGAGGTCACCTGGTCGGCCACGCCGACGACGTGGAGCAACAACTTCTTCGGCAACCTGTTCGGCTACGAATGGGAGCTCACGAAGAGCCCGGCCGGGGCCAACCAGTGGCAGCCGAAGGATGGGGCCGGAGCGAACACCGTGCCCGACCCTGAGGACGGAACGCTGAAGCGGCCCCCGACGATGCTGACGACGGACCTCGCGCTGCGGTTCGACCCGGTCTACGAGCCGATCTCGCGACGGTTCTTCGAGAACCCGGCCGAGCTCGCGGATGCCTTCGCCCGGGCCTGGTACAAGCTGACCCACCGCGACATGGGCCCGATCCAGCGCTACCTCGGCCCGCTGGTCCCGCAGGAGACGCTGCTGTGGCAGGACCCCGTCCCGGCCGTGGACCACGAGCTGGTCGGCGCGGACGACGTCGCCGCCCTCAAGGACCAGATCCTCGCGGCGGGGCTGTCGGTCTCCCAGCTCGTCGCCACCGCCTGGGCGTCGGCCTCGACGTTCCGCGGCAGCGACAAGCGCGGGGGAGCGAACGGAGCCCGGATCCGCCTCGAGCCCCAGCGGGGGTGGGAGGTCAACAACCCCGACGATCTGGCGGCGGTGCTGCGGGCCCTGGAGGGCATCCAGGAGTCCTTCAACCGCTCGCAGGCCGGGGGCAAGAAGGTCTCGCTCGCCGACCTCATCGTGCTCGGTGGGGTCGCCGCCGTCGAGCAGGCGGCCAAGAACGCCGGCCACGACGTCGCGGTCCCGTTCACGCCGGGACGCACAGATGCGTCGCAGGAGCAGACCGACGTGGAGGCCTTCGCCGCGCTCGAACCGACCGTGGACGGCTTCCGCAACTACCTCGGCAAGGGTCACCGTCTGCCGGCCGAGTACCTGCTGATCGACCGCGCCAACCTGCTGAATCTGAGCGCCCCGGAGATGACTGTCCTGGTTGGTGGTCTGCGTGTCCTGGGCACGAACTTCCAGCAGTCCTCGCTGGGTGTTCTCACGTCGAAGCCCGGATCGCTGACCAACGACTTCTTCGTCAACCTGCTCGACCTGGGCACGACCTGGAAGCCGACGTCCGAGGCGGCCGATACGTTCGAGGCTCGCGACGCCGCCGGCAAGGTCACGTGGACCGGCAGCCGAGTCGACCTCGTGTTCGGCTCGAACTCCGAGCTGCGGGCGCTCGCGGAGGTCTACGCGAGCGACGACTCGCAGGAGAAGTTCGTGCACGACTTCGTGGCCGCCTGGGACAAGGTCATGAACCTCGATCGGTTCGACGTTGCGTAGTTCGGTCTGATCCCGATGTCCAGGTCGGCTGTTCCTCAGCCGACCTGGACATCGCTCGCTCGCGTGGTCGCTGATTTGACCTTCCCCCTACGGGAAGGGCCAGCCTGGGTCGGGTAGCCGATCCAAGGAGTTCAGATGAGCGACACCGCTCCACCTGTTGTCACCCGTTATCTCGCCGCCGCCGACGCCGGAGACTTCCCGACCTTGGCCGACTGCTTCGCTGCGGACGGAACCGTGCTCGATGAGGGACGTACCTACTATGGGCGCGGGGAGATCATCGGTTGGCGCGAGGCGCTGGCCGGTACCTGGACATATACGAGTTCGGTCACCGCCAGCGAACCGGTCAGTGCGCAGGTGTATCAGGTGAATGTCCGCGTGGAGGGTGATTTTCCCGGTGGCGTCGCGGATCTGACGTACCGGTTCACGCTGCGAGAGGGCCTCATCGAAGACCTGTCCATTGTCGGGTGACGGAGACTGACGAGATGGCCGGCCGGGTGAGCATCGGTGAGTTCTCGACGATGACGAGGCTCAGTCGCAAGGCGCTGCGCCACTACCACGACCTGGGACTGCTCGAGCCGGCCGAGGTCGACCCGATCAGTGGCTACCGGTACTACGACAGCTCCCAAGCCGAGGTTGCCCGGCTGATCCGCCGGTTCCGCGATTTGCAGATGCCTGTGCCTGACCTCAAGGCCTATGTCGCGGCGGCGGACGAGGCCGCGCGCGCCGCGATCGTGTCCGCGCACCTGGACCGGATGCAGACCCAACTGCAACAGACCCAGGACGCGGTCGCATCGCTGCGGGCTTTGCTCGCGCCAGCCGCTCGCACGGCGCGAATCGATGTTCGCCGGGTGGACGCCGTGACCGCCATCGCCATCACCGAGACCGTGCTCCTGGACGGCGTGATTCCGTGGTGGGAGGCGGCGATGCGAGAACTCGACGAAGCGCTGGGCGCGGTGGGCCACGTGTCGGCGGGCCCGCCCGGCGGACTGTTCGCGCACGCTCTCTTCGCCGACGAGCAGGGCCAGGCGTGCGTCTGGCTCCCGGTCGATCGCCCGGTGCTCGAGTCGGGGCGGGTACGAATGACCCAGATCCCAGCTGGCGCGTTCGCGGTCGCAGTCCACGACGGCCCCGACAGTCGGATCGATGAAACGTATGCCGCGCTGGGTACCTACGTCGCCGAGCGCGGCATCGGCGCCGACGGGCCGGTTCGGGAACGCTATCTGGCCGGCGCGCTCGACGATCCCGCCCCGCTGATCACCGAAATCGCATGGCCGGTCACCACGCCTAACTAGCCGCCCTCAGGGACCTTCGATCTCGATCCAGTAGCGCCGGGCGGGACCGAACCTGGTATCCCGGATGCTCTCGAAGACGCCGCCGCACCGCTCGATCGTCTTGACCGACGCGACATTGTCGACTGCGCAGACGGCTAGCACTCGATCCAGGCCCAACCCCCGCGCCTCATCGAGCATCCGGATCACTGCCCAGGTGGCGAGCCCACGTCGCCGCGAGGACGGCCGGATGCCGTAACCGATGTGGCCGGCCCACCGCACGTAGTTGTCGTCTCCGTCCCGTAATGCGATCCCGCCGAGCACGCGATCGCTCTCGACGATCCATCGATACGTGCAACGGTGCTGGCCGACGTCGATCGTCTTCACCGGATCCGATTGGTCGGCCAGCCGGGCCAGCCCGGCCGCGAACCCGGCTGGCGATTCCACCTCGTCGGACGCGCCCAGCCCGAAACCGTCCTCGTGCGGACCGGGGCCCCACTCCGCGTGCGCCTCGAGCCAGGCGGTGTGCAGGCGGGTGGTGGGCGCGATCAGCTCCTGAGTCAATGGCTGCTCTGTGGGATTGCCCGCTCCTGCGACGACGCGGACAGCGCGTCGGTCAACAATGCGACCAGCGCTTCGTGCTGGACGTCGGCCGATGACCACATCTCATCGTCCGAGCCGTCCAGCGCTCGGGCGGCGAGCCCCGCCTTGCTGTCGATCAACTCGGCGATCTTGCTGTCGATGGTCCGCGCGGCGATGATGCGCCACGCGGTGACGGGCTCGGTCTGGCCGATGCGGTGGCTGCGGTCGATGGCCTGCGTCTGCTCCGCGTCGGTCCAGGACAGCTCAGCCAGCACGATGTTGGAGGCGACCTGCAGATTGATACCTACGCCGGCCGCCGTCAGGGAGCAGACCGCGATGGCGACATCCGGATCGTTCACGAAGGCATCGATGTTCTTCTGCCGCGACGTCGGCGTCTGGTCGCCCCTGATCGACGAGAAGCGGATTCCCTGCTTGGCGAAAACGTCCTCAGCGGCGTCCATGACGTCGATGTGCTTGGCGAAGAAAACGACTTTGCCGGCACTGCGCGCGAGCTGGGCGGCGTAGTCGGCGGCGAGACCGGCCTTCGCCTGGCCGATCCGTCGCATCATGCTGAACACGTTCTCGCCGCTCGTCTTGCTCGTGTCCTTCTGCTCCGTCCTGGCCACCCTGCGCACGAGGGCGAGGTCGATGCCCGCAACGGCGCCGGAGCGACGGTTCGCCAGCGCGGTCTCGTACCGCGACACCAGCCGGCGGGCGAGGTCGCGCTCGGCGGCCCGAAGCGATCGGGCGACCTTCTCGTCGAGCTCGACGGGCAGATCGGCGGTGCGGCGGGCGGGGATGTCGGCCGCCACGTCGACCTTGCGGCGACGGACGATGCCGAGGTCGATCACGCACGCGCGAGCGGCGGAGTAGAAGCCCGGGTCGGCGGGGGTGAAGCCGGTCTCCTCGAGGGCGTCCATCAGCTCGGCGCGGGGCTCGGTCTCGTCGATCCAACCGAGGAACTGCCAGATGGCCCGGAAGTCGTCGATGTCGTTGATCAGCGGAGTGCCGGTGAGGGCCATCAGCAAGGGGCGCGCGGTGCGGGACCGGATTCGCTTGGAGAGGTCCAGCACGTGCTGCGAGCGTTGGGAACTCTTGTTCTTGATGAAGTGCGCCTCGTCGACGACCATGCCGCGGAAGCCGAACTCGCCGAACCAACCCACGTGGCGGTCGAGCACCTCGTAGTTGACCACCACGATGTCGGCAAAGCCGTCGACCGTGTCACCGTTGCCGTGGACCGCGGTGGCCCTGCGGTTCGGTGTCCACAGACCGGCCTCGCGTACCCAGTTGGTCTTGACGACGCTCGGCACGACCACCAGCAACGGATAGGCGTTCCCCGCCTCCGCGGCGAGCAGCGCCTGCGCCGTCTTGCCCAGGCCCGGCTCGTCGGCGAGCAGGAAGGTCCGGTGCCCGGCCGCGGCAGCGGCGACCAGCTGCGCCTGGTGGGGCATCAGCTCCCGGGTTCCCGGTAGGCGCAGCGAGCCCGGTGCCGGCAGGGCCATGCACGCCGGGGCTCCGCTCTCGGCCCGTTCGAACGAGCTGAGGAGCGGGTTGAGCAGCTCCCAACCGGCCAGGCGACGGGGACGGACCGTGCTCGACGGGACCGCCGAGAAGTCGGGGGCGAGGAACGGGGAGGCCAGCTGTCGAGAGACGACCGACCGGGGCACGACCCGACGCTCGGTGCTGACGGAAGCGGCAGCACGCTCCGTCGGCGCGGGCTGCTCGGGAGCAGGTTCGATGCCCGCCGTCCTCAGCATGTCCCGCTTCAGCAACCTCGCCGCGTCGGAGACGACGGCATCCTCCGCGAGGAGCGCGAGGAGCTTGGGGTCGCGTACGGCGGTCTTCGCGAGGATCGTCGCGATCCCGTCCAGGCGCTTCAGCTGCTCGGCCCGGCTGGTCTGGCTGTGCGTCTGCTTCCCCTGGACTCGGGCGTGCTCCTCGCGCACAAGCAAAGCGACCACCTGGAACTTGGTGCGCACTGCGGGCGTCACGCGGTGACGCTCGACCGCTGCTTCCACCTCACGGACCGCGCGGGCGAGCACCGACATGACGTCCTCGGGGGCGCGGACGCGTCGCTGCTTCGGCGAAGCGGTACGGCGAGCGCCCATCTGACGCCGGCCTGGTCGAGCCACAGACTCCTCCTCCGAGCGCCCGGCACGGTGGCCGGGCGAGAATCCCCGCGGTCGGACGACGGATGCTCGCCCGGACAGCCCGGGCGGCTGGTCCGGGACGCCGCTGGACCACCGAAGTCCGCGAGATCAACACCGCAGGATCGGCCTGTCGCCCACTACGGGCGCCCTGAGCCCGCCAATTGACGAGCGGATCGCCGACCGCACACCGGAGGTCGTCGCAAGCCGAGCAGCGTCCCACCTCGCTGGGGGCGGTACAGACCCATGTTAGCGCCCGTCGGTCCGCACCGTGCTTAGGCGCGATCACCGTCACTCCCCGCGCCCGCGGCGGGATGCTGTCCACTCAAGCCGCAGGCCAGCGCGTAGGTGGCGGGCGGTGCCCCGTCGGGTGGTGCGGCTGCCATTCCGTTAATGCAAATGCCACGGCATTCTGGGAAAGCGACAAAAGGTCCGTAGGAAAAGCGCATTCGGTGCGCTGTGGCTATTCTCGGATCCGCATCTAACCATTCTCACGCGCCACACTGACCAGCCGACGTGCCATTGCAGAAGGCGACCAGCTGTTTTCCACCGATCTTGACATTGAGGAGTTGACCCGGCGAGCCAGCGGTCAGGGCGACTTGCACGGGTAGACCCACGGCCCAATTCTTCACGTCTGAGGAAGCCGTGACGCGACCGGCGGCCACGCCGGCGCTGACGGATGTCAGCACAAAGTCGAGAGTTCCGGCAGGGGCCGTGGCCGAGGAGCAACTCGGACATGCCGTCAAGTCCGAATACATCAAATGGGCGGCGCCTGCTTTGGTTATCACGAGATTCATCTCGTGTGCGCCCCAGGTCCCGGCGAAGGCCGCGACCGAGGCTGCGCCGGCCGTTGGCGGTGCGCTGATTGTCGCCGCCGATGACGTACACGGGCGCAGACCGAGGCTTGCGAGGACGGCAGCGGGCACGGCGGCGTACCCCACAATCGGGCCGTCATGCTCTGGGCCCGCCCCGCAGAAGCCGACGTTCGTCGGCCCGATCACCTGGTGAGTAGTTAGATTGAGCATGACGAGATCGCTGTCGCTGGCAAGCTGGCCCTGAGCGTTGTAGATCCCGATACGGGCATACACCCAGGCCGAGTCCGATGCGGACACCTTCACGTTCGTAGCCTTGCATCGGCCGCCCTGAACGCCACCGTGATATACGGCGGCGCAGATAGCGATCTGCATCGACACACTTGATAGTGAATTCGACGTAGACGGTGGCGTGGGTGTCGATGCGGCGGATGCTGGACTCGCAGCCGCTGAGGACGTCGGCGCATTTGATGAGGAAGGTGCAGGAGCAGGTGCTGCCGCTTGGCAGGCCATGAGGATCGCCCCGACACCGAAGCAGCCGACTATTGAGCCGAACCTTTTCATATGCCCCCCATAACGCCGTTTCGGATCGGGCGACGGCTGACCCGCGAGTCGTGTTAGACCGGTCCCATGAACTGCAGGTAAGGGGGGTGCCGCAACTGTAGACGCTGGAGGCGGATCTGCGAATGGGCTGGAGGCGTCGATCTTTGCCGGTTCTACCCAGCCATCGCCTCAGGCCAGGACGCGGATTACGCCGTCGCCTACTCGATCAAGCGCCGAACGCACTGCGGGCCCCGGAAAACCGGGGCCAGCAGCGGACTTCGAAGATGGAACTCAGTCCAGGTAGTCGCGCAGGACCTGAGACCGGGAGGGGTGGCGCAGCTTGGACATCGTCTTCGACTCGATCTGACGGATGCGCTCACGCGTCACGCCGTAGACCTGGCCGATCTCGTCCAGGGTGCGGGGCTGGCCGTCGGTCAGGCCGAAGCGCAGCTTGACGACGCCGGCCTCGCGCTCGGACAGGGTCTGCAGCACCGACTGCAACTGATCCTGCAGCAGCGTGAACGACACCGCGTCGACCGCAACTACAGCCTCGCTGTCTTCGATGAAGTCGCCGAGCTGGCTGTCGCCCTCGTCGCCGATCGTCTGATCCAGCGAGATCGGCTCGCGCGCGTACTGCTGGATCTCGAGGACCTTGTCGGGGGTGATGTCCATTTCCTTGGCGAGCTCTTCGGGAGTCGGCTCGCGGCCGAGGTCCTGCAGCAGCTCGCGCTGGATGCGGCCCAGCTTGTTGATGACCTCGACCATGTGGACCGGGATACGGATGGTGCGGGCCTGGTCGGCCATGGCGCGGGTGATGGCCTGCCGGATCCACCAGGTGGCGTACGTGGAGAACTTGTAGCCCTTGGTGTAGTCGAACTTCTCGACGGCACGGATCAGACCCAGGTTGCCCTCCTGGATGAGATCCAGGAACGCCATGCCGCGGCCGGTGTAGCGCTTGGCCAGCGAGACGACCAGGCGCAGGTTCGCCTCGAGCAGGTGGTTCTTGGCCCGCTCGCCGTCGCGGACGATCCAGCGCAGGTCGCGCCGCATCTGCGTCACGAGCTTCTCGGCCGTCTCCTCGGCCTGGCGCAGCCGTTCGGCCGAGTAGAGACCGGCCTCGATGCGCTTGGCGAGGTCGACCTCCTCCTCGGCGTTGAGCAGCGCGACCTTACCGATCTGCTTGAGGTAGGCCCGCACCGAGTCCGCGGACGCGGTCATCTCCGCGTCCTTGCGAGCCTGACGCAGCGCCTCGGACTCTTCCTCGTCGTCCCAGGCGAACTCGGAAGATTCCCCCTCGACCTCCGCGTCGGCCGGACCCTCGGGCTCGGCCTCCTCGCCGGTGGCCGCGGCCGGGTCGACCTTCGCGTCGGCGGCGGCCGGGTCGGCCGCTGCCGCTTCGTCCTTGCCGGCCTTCTTCGGAGCTGCCTTGGCCGGTGCCTTCGCGGCGGCCGGTCGCGCGGTCGTCGCCTTGGCCGGTGCCTTCGCGGCCTTGGCGGCCTTCGGGCCCGCCTGTGCCGGTTTGTCGGCTACCGGTGCCGTGACCTTCCGCGTGGCGGTCGCAGCCGCGACAGTGCGCGCCTGCTCGCCGGAGAGTTCCTGGTTCGTCGCTGGGGTAGTGCTGCTCGCGCCCACAAACGCCCTTTCACCTGGTGCGCGAAGAGACCGTGTCCTTCGCGCGGAATCGTTCCGCTGACGCGGAGGGAAGAGGCGGGTCAGCTCGCCGTCTGTTGGTCGCCTCAAAACTCGAGTCCAGTACGTGCGCAGTGACCTGACACATATTGTAGCCGCGTCCGCCAAATCGGCGGCGACCCAGGGTTAGGTGTTTCGCTAGTCGCTGCGCCGCTCCACGGCCGCCATGGCGGCGCCCACGATGCCGGCGTTGTTGAGCAGTTGGGCCGGCTTGACGGGTGTGTGTAGTTCCAGGTGCGGGACCCACTTGTCGGCGTCCTTGCTCACCCCTCCACCAACGACGAACAGGTCGGGCGTAAACAGCCTCTCGACGTGCGCCATGTACCTCTCGACCCGCTTGGCCCATCGCTTGTACGGCATCTTCTCTCGATCCCGCACCGACGCCGCGGCGCGCGTCTCGGCGTCGTGACCGTCGAGCTCGAGGTGCCCGAGCTCGGTGTTGGGGACGAGCTTGCCGTCGACGAGCAGGGCGCTACCTATACCGGTGCCGAACGTCAGCAGGATGACGACGCCCGCGACATCCTTCGCCGCCCCGAAGCGTGCCTCGGCGATGCCGGCGGCGTCAGCGTCGTTGAGGACGATGATCTCCTCACCGGTGGCCTTGGTGAAGACCGCATCGACGTCCGTCCCGATCCAGCTGTGGTCGACGTTCGCTGCGGACCTCGCCACGCCGTGCTGGATCACGGCGGGGAAGGTGGCCCCGACATCACCGTGCCACTCGGCCTGCTTCACGAGCTGCGCCACGACCGCGGCGACAGAGTCCGGCGTGGACGGCTGCGGTGTCGGGATGCGGACGCGCTCGGTCGCCAACTCACCGGTCGCCGTATGCACGATCGCGCCCTTGATGCCCGAGCCGCCGATGTCGATGCCGAACGCCTGATCAGGTCGATCGACCACGTCAGTCCCCAATCCGTAGAGCGCTTCGCGCGTACCCTATCGCCGGGCATGTGGTGCGATGGATCAGTGACACCATTACCGCCGACGACAGACCTCACCGAGCTCGCCACCCAACTGGCCCTGGGCGCCGGCGAGCTCATTCGCATTCACCGTCACGATCACTTCGCGATCGACACGAAGAGCACGCCGACCGACGTCGTCACCGAGGTCGATCGCGCGGTCGAGGCCCATATCAGGGCCGAGCTCGCTCGGCAGCGCCCGGACGATGCTGTGGTCGGCGAGGAGGCCGGCGACCGTGAGGGCACCAGCGGGGTTCGCTGGTTCGTCGATCCGATCGACGGGACGGTGAACTTCGTCCTCGGCCTACCCCAGTACGCCGTCTCGATCGCCGCGGAGCTCGACGGCCGCATCGTCGCCGGCTGCGTGCACAACCCGATCTCGGGGGAGCTGTTCCACGCGTCGCTGGGCGGGGGAGCCTTCGCCGGCGATGAGCGCCTGGGGGGTCCGCGTCAGGTGCCGTTGGCCCGCGCGGTGGTCGGAACCGGGTTCGGTTACGACGCCGGCCGCCGGGCCCGGCAGGTCGCGGTGGTCGCCGCGCTGCTGCCCCGCATCGGTGACATCCGCCGGATCGGCTCGGCCGCACTGGACCTGTGCTCAGTGGCCGCCGGACGCCTGGACGCCTACTTCGAGGTCGGGCTCAATTCCTGGGACTGGTCCGCGGGCGTGCTGATCGCGAGCGAGGCGGGCGCCACGGTGTCCGGCCTACGGGGCCGCCCGCCGAGCGGCACCATGACCGCAGTCGCCGGCCCCGGCCTGGCCCTGGAGCTGTTCGCGTTACTGGAGGAGCTGAACGCCGACGACGTCTAGCAGGACTTGGTCGCGGTCGGGGTGGCGGTCGGCGTCAGAGCCAGACGGCCGGGCTTGGCCGGCAGCTGGGTGATCTTCTGACTGGCCATCGTCTTCTTGGCCTGGGCGGTGGTGGCCACCGCCTTGAACTTCGTGCCCAGTGCGAGGACGACCTGGCTGTCGGTGCGCGTCGTCGGGACCAGGGTGGCGCCCGGCAGGTAGAACGAGAGCAACGTCGCCGATTGGGCGCCCTTGGTGCCGTAGCGGAGCTCCGCCACCCCGTTGACGACCACGTTCGGGTCGTCGTTCCCGTAGCCGGTAACGTGGAAGCCCAGCTTGCCCATCGTGGTCGCGACCGTCCGGGCGAGATGCAGCCGATCGGTTGAGTTGAGGACGTTCACGCTCACGCCGCTCGGTTGCGGCACCACCTTGCTCGAGGTGGACTGACACGTGGTGTCCGCCTTCGGGCTCCCTGAGTCGGACCGGTGGATCACCCGCCACCAGACCAGGGCGGTCAGCAGCGACAGGCCCAACAGGAAGATCAAGGCAGGCAGCGGACGCCGCGCGGATACGCGCTCCATCGTGACCTCCCCGATCGCGAGAAATCTGCCTGACCCGGTACCCGACAGCATCGGCGGACGCCGTCAGGAAGTGGCTGTGAGCCTATCTCTTCGACGTCCCGGGAATGTGAAGGCGTGTCCTGTCGTTTGCGGCGACTGCTAGCGCGGTACCGTTCCGCGGCGCCGTCCGCACAGGTGCGGACGGGGCCCCGCACATCGGTGCACGTCCCGGGCACAAATTCGGGGACCTGGACGTTGCACCCCGCGCCGGCAGCGACGCCGACGTCACAGTGGCTGAGCAGGAGCTGTGGCTCGGGGAAAATACGTTGCCCGCACTGACGAGAATTCAGCGGCGAGCTGATCGAGGAGTTGAAGGCCGATGGCCACCGATTACGATGCCCCGCGACGGGGTGACGTCGACGAGCTCAGCGAGGACTCGCTCGACGAACTGAAGGCGCGCCGGGCCGAGGCGCAATCCGGCACGATCGACATCGACGAGACAGAGCTCAACGAGTCGCTCGAGTTGCCCGGCGCGGACCTCTCCAACCTGTCCGGTGAAGAGCTCACTGTGCGGGTCTTGCCGAAGCAGGACGACGAGTTCACGTGCTCGCGATGCTTCCTGGTCCACCACCGCAGCCGTCTCGCGCGCGAGAAGAACGGCGAGTACATCTGCCGGGACTGCGCCTGAGGATTGGGCTACAACGCGGGCGCGAGCGTGACCCCACCGTCGATGACCAGGGTCTGGCCGGTTATCCAGGCGGCGTCCGGCGAGGCGAGAAACGCAACGGCGCCGGCGACGTCCTCGGGCTCACCCAGGCGTCCCAGCGGGTACCGGGCGGCCGCCTCGGCCTCGTGGCCCTCGTACAGCGCCGCGGCGAAGCGCGTCTTGACCACGGCCGGCGCGACGGCGTTGACCCGCACATTCGGCGCCAGCTCGGCGGCCAGCTGGGTCGTCAGTCCGATGAGCGCCGCCTTGCTCACCCCGTAGTACGCGATGCCCGGCGACGGGTGCAGGCCGGCGATCGACGCGATGTTGACGACGGCGCCCGGCGTGTCGACGCCGAGGCCGGCGGCTCGGGCCTCGCGGATCCAGCGCAGGGCAGCCAGCACGTTGACGTCCATGATCTTGCGCGCAGCGCCGTCGTCGAGTTCGGTGAGCGGGCCGTACGCCGGGTTGATGCCCGTGTTATTGATCACAGCGTCGAGCCGACCGAACGTCTCCACGGCCGTCCGGACGGCCTCGGCCTGGTGCTCGGGGTCGTCGCCCCGTCCGGCCACGGATACCGCGAGCGCTTCTCCGCCGAGACCCTCGACGGCCGCCGCGAGCCCCTCGGGTTTGCGCGCCGTGATGCAGACGCGGGCCCCCTCGGCGACGAGCCGCTGCGCTACCGCCAGACCGATGCCGCGACTGGCACCGGTGACCAGAGCGACCTGACCTTCGAATCGGGATCCGTGAGTCACCCGCTGGACGTTACCGAGCGCGCTGCAGCGCGGCGATAACCCGGTCGGGATGGCGGCTGCTGATCACCCAGTACGGGGCCGGATCGTCGGGGTCGTCCAGCCAGAGCTGCACGCCCGGCCCGATCCACGGCCGGATCGAGATGAAGGCCTCGGGATCGCCCTCGCGGCCCACGACCCGCCGCAGCGTCCTCATGTCGAGGGCCACCCAGCCGCTGATGAAGCGCAGCGGCAGGTGCGCGCCCCGGATGTACAGCTCGCCCTCAGCGATCTTGAGCTCGCCGCGTCCGGCCGCCCAGACGATCACCACGGCCAGCGGCAGCATCGTCCCGAACGGGATCCAGTCCGTGAGGCTCAGCCCGCTGACGTGGAACTCCGCGGCGAGCAACCCCGCGACGGCGAGCCCGACCGGGTACCACCACCAGGGCGTACCCAGCCGCTCGCGGTAGATCGAACCGTCGCCGTTCGAGGAGCCCGCCGAGCGTGCCGCGTGCTCGGCGTCAGCGCTCATGTTCGCAAGGGTAACCTTGCCCGCCGTGACCATCGGCGACGGCGTGGCGGCTCGGCTGCGCGTGCAGGTTCGACGCCTGGACCCCGACGTTCCGCTGCCGACGTACGCAATGCCGGGCGACGCCGGTGCCGACATCGTCACCACGGTCGACGCGGTGCTCGCTCCGGGGCAGCGGGCGGTGTTGCCGACCGGGCTCGCGATCGCGTTGCCCGACGGCTATGCCGCGTTCGTGCATCCCCGGTCGGGCCTGGCCGCGCGTACCGGCATGTCGCTGGTGAACACGCCCGGTACGGTCGACTCGGGCTATCGAGGCGAGATCAAGGTCATCGTCATCAATCATGATCAGGTCGAGCCCATCGTGCTGCGGCGCGGCGATCGCATCGCGCAACTGGTGATCCAGAGGGTGGAGTTCGGCGAATTCATGGAGGTGGACGAGCTGCCGGCATCGACGCGGGGCGCCGGCGGGCACGGTTCGACCGGAGGCGCCGCGGTCCTCGCCGGTGGCCAGTCAGCAGAGGGAGGGGTCTGATGGCGCTGCACCGCAAGCAGAAGCGCACCGACCGGTCGAAGATCGACGCGACGCCGCCGTGGGAGACCCGGCACCACGTCGAGCCCGACCCGACGCACGGGCCCTATGACGTCCGGGACGCGCCCGACGACGAGCTGTCGCGCATCGATCTGGGCGCCGTGCGGGTGCCGGTACGTGCGGGCGTGGAGATGCGCCTGGACATGAACGAGGCGCAGCAGGTCATCTCGGTGACCCTGGTGAACAAGGACGGCCAGTTGCAGGTCGGTGTCTTCGCCGCACCCCGTAACGAGGGCATCTGGGACGACATTCGCAAGGAGATCCGCGACTCCATCGTGAGCCAGGGCGGGCTGGCGCGAGATCGGGCCGACGGCGCCTTCGGCACCGAGCTCGTGGGCACCCTGAAGGGCGACGGGGGCAACTCCCCGGTTCGGTTCCTCGGGGTGGACGGGCCTCGGTGGTTCCTGCGCGGCATGATCCTCGGCGCGGCCGCGACCGAGGCGGTCAAGGCGCGGGCGTTCGAGGATGCGTTCCGCAACACGATCGTCGTCCGCGGCACCGATCCGCTGCCGGTCCGAGACCCCGTTCCGCTGCAGCTGCCCCGGGAGGCGGCCGAGCAGCTCGAGGCGCTGGCCGATGCACCGGACGACGACGCCGCGTCGTCCTGAAATCGAGCTGAACACCGACCCCGGGAACGCCGCCGCACCCGACGCGGTGGCCTACTGTGGTCGACGTGGGAGGTCGATTCTCGTTCCTGCATCGGCTCATGGCGGATGCAAGTGACCTGGACGCGGCCGAGCTGCAGTCCGACGTGGCTCGCTGCTCGGCGAGTCTGTTGCGCTCGCTGCGCCGGGGCGAGGTGGCGACGGTGACGGGGCGTCTGCGGGCCGTCGTCTACACGCCGCGGGCGAATGCGCCGACATTCCAGGCCGAGCTGTTCGACGGGTCGGCGTCCATCGACCTGGTGTGGCTGGGCCGGCGTCGGGTGGCCGGCATCGAGCCCGGACGCACGATCATGGCCCGCGGCCGGGTCGGCGTCCATGACGGCCGCCTGGCCATCTACAACCCCTGGTACGAGCTGAGAGTGCCGGCATGATCGAGGACGACGAGCCGACCGAGCTCGAGGAGCCCCGCCCCGGCAGCCGTGAGGCGTACCGGCAACAGATGCTCAACAGCATCGGCGGCTGGTCGGGGACGGTCATCACCGCGATCCCGACGGTCGTGTTCGTGGCAGTCAACGCGGTCGCGACCCTGCGCTGGGCGATAGCAGCCGCGGTCGGCTCGGCGTTGCTGCTGGCCGGCTACCGGCTCGCTCGGCGTCAGTCGGTGCAGCAGGCGATGACCGGCCTGCTCGGGGTGGTCGTGGCCTCGATCATTGCCGCGCGTACCGGACAGGCCAAGGGCTACTTCCTGCTCGGCATCTGGAGCAGCTTCGTCTACGCCGGGGCGTTCGTGGCGACGCTGGTCGTTCGGCGGCCGGCGATCGGCCTGCTGTGGGAGTTCCTCGACCCGACGCCCGAGGCCGACGACGAGGAGCCGGTGCCCTGGCACCGCCGCCGGGCGCTGCTGTTCGCCTACACGCTGGCCACCGCCGGAGCCGCGCTCGTCTTCCTGGCGCGCGGCATCGTCCAGCTCGCCCTCTTCCAGCACAACGCGACGGGCTGGCTCGCGGTCGCGCGCATTGCGATGGGCTACCCGCTCTACATCGCGGCGATCGGATTCGCCTTCTGGGTCGTCCGACGGGCTCGGCAGCGGCTCTCCGCCGAGACGGTCAGGGCCTAAGCGGCGCACACCGACGATCGGATTGCGGGCTCGGTCTCGGGCATGGCGACGAACAGCAACTCGTCACCGGGCTCGAGTGGCTCCTCGGGTGTCGGCGTGATCACGCGAGCGCCGCGGACGATGGCGACCAGCGCGGCGTCACGAGGTAGCGCCAGGTCGCGGACCGGCGATCCGGCGCACGGGGCACCTGGCGGCAGGGTCACCTCGACGAGGTTCGCCTGGCCCTGCCGGAACGTGAACAGCCGGACGATGTCGCCGACCTCGACCGCCTCCTCGACCAGCGCCGCCAGCACCCGTGGGGTCGACACCGCGACGTCGACCCCCCAGGCCTCGGTGAACAGCCACTCGTTGGACGGGTGGTTGATGCGGGCCACGACGCGCCGGACCGAGAACTCGGTCTTGGCCAGCAGCGAGATGACGAGGTTCACCTTGTCATCGCCCGTAGCACCGACGACGACCTCGTACTCCTCGAGCTTGGCGTTCTGGAGGTTCTCCACCTCGCAGGCGTCGGCGAGCAGCCACTCGGCGCCCTCGATGCGATCCGGGTCGACCTTGTTCGGGTCCTTGTCGATCAGCAATACCTCGTGCCCGTTGCCGACGAGCTCGCGGGCGATCGATCGCCCCACTGCGCCGGCTCCGGCGATGGCCACCTTCATGCGTGCGCTCCTTCCGGCGCCTGCCCGGCCACCTCGCGCAGGGTCTGCGCGTGCGCCTCGTCCACCAGGACGTGCAGGGCATCGCCGTCTTGCACCATTGTGGACACCGTAGGCAACTCCCCGACCCCGAAGCGGGTCACCAGGGCGACGCGGCCACCGCTCGCGGCTTCGAAGTCGCGCACCAGGTGCCCGATCCAGCCCTCGTGCGGCGTCACCCGCACCAGCGCCACCGCGCCGGACGGGTCGCGCCACACCTCGTCGGTGGAGTCGCCCAGCACGGCCTTGAGCAGCCGGTTCGCCGTCCAGGGCACCGTGGCGATCGTCGGGATGCCGAGCCGCTCGTACACCTCGGCGCGCTTGGCGTCATAGATCCGAGCGATCACCTTCTGCACGCCGAAGGTTTCCCGCGCGACCCGGGCGGCGATGATGTTCGAGTTGTCGCCGCTACTGACCGCAGCGAATGCGTCGGCCTTCTCGATCTTCGCAGCCACCAACGTCTCGCGGTCGAAACCGAGCCCGGTGACCGTGGTCCCGCGGAAGCCTTCGCCCAGACGCCGGAACGCGGTCGGGTTCATGTCGATGACGGCGACGCTGTGGTCGCGCTTCTCCAGCTGGTGCGCGAGCGAGGAGCCCACCCGTCCGCATCCCATGATCACGACGTGCACGGCGGGCACATCTCCCTTCGGCACGATGTGGTCGCCGCGCAGGCGTGCGGCCATCCCCGCGTCGCGACGCTACACAATCGCCGGGTCCGGCGTGATCACGCCCGATGGGGCGGCCTGGCCGCCGAGGACGGTTCGCGCCGTATGGTGCACCGCGTGAGCGTCGTCACCCGAGTCGCCAAGCGGCTCATCATCGGCAATCCGGTGCGATCGGACCTAGCCGGTCACACCCTGCTGCCGAAACGGCTCGCGTTGCCCATCTTCGCCAGCGACCCGCTGTCGAGCGTGGCGTACGCGACCCAGGAGATCTTGCTCGTCCTGACCGTCGGCGGTACCGCGTTCCTGTACCTCGCGCCGTGGATCGCGACGGCGGTCATCGTGTTGATGATCGTCGTGGTTGCGTCCTACCGGCAGTTGGTGCGGGCCTATCCGACCGGCGGCGGCGACTACGAGGTGGCCAGCAAGAACATCGGTCGCGCGGCAGGCGTGCTCGTGGCGAGCGCCTTGCTCGTCGACTACGTGATGACGGTGGCGGTGTCGGTGTCATCCGGCGTCGACAACATCATCTCCGCGGCGCCGTCGTTGCACAGCCACCGGGTCGCGATGGCGCTGGGGTTCGTCGCCGTGCTCGCGGCGGTGAACCTGCGAGGGATCCGCGAGGCCGGGCTGGCGTTCGCGACGCCGACCTATCTGTTCACCGCCGGAGTCTTCATCATGATCGCGACCGGGCTGTTCCGGGTGATCGCCGGCGACAAGCCGGTGGCCGAGAGCGCGAACTACAACGTGCACGTGCATTCCGGGTACGGCTCCCTGGGCTTGTTGGCTCTGTGCTTTCTGACGCTGCGGGCGTTCTCGTCCGGATGTACCGCGCTGACCGGCGTCGAGGCGATCGCCAACGGCGTGCCGGCGTTCCGCCCGCCGAAGGCCCGCAATGCGCAGAAGACGCTGGTGATCATGGGCGCGATCGCGACGTCGATGTTCGCCGGCGTGACCGCGCTCGCCCTGATCTCGAAGGTGCACGTCACCGCGAAGGCCTGCGACCTGGGTGGGTTCGTCGACTGCGAGCATCGACCCCAGCGCACGGTGATCGCCCAGGTCGCCTCGGCGGTGTTCGGCGGTCCGCACTCGGTGGGTTTCTTCTACATGCAGGCGGCGACGGCGCTGATCCTCGTGTTGGCGGCGAACACCGCGTTCAACGGGTTCCCGCTGCTCGGCGCGATCCTGGCCCAGGACAAGAACCTGCCCCGGCAGCTCTACACCCGCGGTGATCGCCTGGCCTACAGCAACGGCATCGTGTTCCTCGCGGTCGTCGCCGGGCTGCTGATCTTCATCTATAAGGCCGACGTCACCCGGCTCATCCAGCTCTACATCATCGGCGTGTTCACGTCGTTCACCCTCGGGCAGTCCGGCATGGTGCGGCACTGGAACCGGCTGCTGCGCACCGAGCGCGATCCGCTCGAGCGAAGACGCATGCTGCAGTCACGGGCGATCAACGCGTTCGGCGCGAGCTTCACCGGGCTGGTGCTGGTGATCGTCGTGATCACGAAGTTCACCAAGGGCGCCTACCTGGTAATCATCGCGATGCCGATCCTGTACGCGATCATGCGGGCGATCAACAAGCACTACACGCGCGTCGCCGAGGAGCTCACTCCCGAGGGGCGTGGGCTGATGCTGCCCGCGCGCAACCACGTTGTCGTCCTCGTCTCGAAGTTGCACAAGCCAACGCTGCGCGCCCTCGCCTACGCCAAGGCGACCCGCCCCGACACGCTCACCGCCCTGACCGTCAACGTCGACGACGCCGAGACCAGAGGTCTGCTCGCCGACTGGGAACGGCTCAACCTGCCGGTGCAGCTCACCGTGCTCGAGTCGCCGTTCCGCGAGGTGACCAACCCGGTGATCGAGTACATCCGCAACCTGCGCCGCGAGCGGCCCGGAGACGTGGTGAGCGTCTTCATTCCCGAGTACGTCGTCGGCCACTGGTGGGAACACCTGCTGCACAACCAGTCCGCGCTGCGACTGAAGGGTCGGCTGCTGTTCCAGCCCGGGGTGATGGTGACCAGCGTGCCGTGGCAGCTGGCGTCCTCGCAGGTTCGCGCCGACGCCGAGCCGCCGGCGGAGGCGCCCAACAAGCCGAGACCGCCGTCCCCGCCGTCTCCGCCCTCCGCCGAGGAGATGGTCGTCAAGGCCGAGCAGGGTGTCTGACCTGTTGCAGTTGCGCATCGGCGCGCCCGCGCACGGTGGCCATTGCGTGGCCCGGGACCCGGACGGGCGGGTGGTGTTCGTCCGGCACGCGCTGCCCGGCGAGCTGGTCGGGGTGCGCATCACCGACGACGCCGGGTCCTTTCGCCGAGCGGACGCCGTCGAGGTGCTCGAGGCATCGCCGGACCGCGTCACGCCGCCGTGCCCGCACGCCGGGCCGGGACGCTGCGGCGGCTGCGACTGGCAGCACGCGTCGGGATCCGCTCAGCGGGCGATGAAGGCCGCGGTGATCCGCGAGCAGCTCGCCCGGCTGGCCGGACTGGACATCCCGGTCACCGTCGAAGAGTTGCCCGGCGGCCTGCTCGGGTGGCGCACGCGCATCCAGTACGCGATCGGACGGGACGGCACGGTCGGGCTGCGGCGGCACCGTTCCCACGAGGTCGAGCCGATCGATGCCTGTCCGCTGGGCGTGCGTGCGGTATCGGAGCCGCCACCGGCGCGGCCGAGCCTGACCGGGATCGAGGTGGCCCAGGGCGACGACGGCGAGCCGGCGCTGCTCGGGCATTCGCCCGGCGCCGGGCGGCAGGCCCGCGGCCGGCGTCCACCGGATCGCGTCGAGCTGTTGGCCGGGCCGCCCCGCCTGCGACACATCGTCGCCGGGCGGACGCTCGAGGTGGACGCCGCCGGCTTCTGGCAGGTGCATCCACACGCCGCTTCGACGTTCGCCGCGGCCTTGCTGGACCTGCTGCGGCCGCAACCGGGGGAGCGAGTGCTCGACCTGTACGCCGGCGCCGGGCTGTTCACCGCGCTGCTCGCGTCGGCGGTCGGCGCTGAGGGCAAGGTGCTCGGTATCGAGGCATCGCGGCAAGCGGTCGCCGACGCCGAGGCGAACCTGGCCGATCTACCGCAGGCGCGCGTCGTGCGGGCGCGGGTCACGCCGGACGTAATCGGCGATGCCGACCTCGTGGTGCTCGACCCACCCCGCTCGGGGGCCGGCCGGGAGGTCATGACGGCGGTGCTGGCCCGCGCGCCCCGCGCAGTGGGCTACGTTGCCTGCGACCCGGCCGCGCTCGCGCGCGACCTGCGGGTGGCCGTCGACTCGGGGTGGCGGCTGGCCGAGCTGCGGGCGTTCGACGCGTTCCCGATGACGCACCACGTCGAGTGCCTGGCGCTGATCATGCCGGATCAGCCGGGCGGTTCGGCCGGGCCGTCCCGGCGTTCTCGGCGTGTCGCCACGGACGCGGGAGGGTCCGCTACCTCCTTTGCTCTGCTTACCAATACGCACCAGCCTGGCGCCCGCATGCGAACCGACGCGACGGGCTCTCGTGGCACGACCGACCCGACCTGATGCGTATTGGTAAGCAGAGCAAAGCTCGGGTACCAGCGAGCACCGGACCTTCCGATCGTGGCGGCATCGGTCGTGGCGGCGGTCCCGACGCATCCCGCTCGGGCGGCTACGCTTTCGGGCTATGAGTCGTGTCTTGCCTCGCGTCGGGTCCCCTTCCGATCTGCGTGCTCTGTCCCACGACGAGCTGGTACTGCTCTCGGCCGAGGTCAGAGACCTGATCGTGCAGACGGTCTCGCGCACCGCTGGGCATCTCGGCCCCAACCTCGGCGCGGTCGAGCTCACTATCGCGCTGCACCGGGTGTTCGACTCGCCGGCCGAGCCGATCCTGTTCGACGTCGGCCACCAGGCCTACGTCCACAAGATTCTGACCGGACGGGCCGAGCAGATGCCGACCCTGCGCCAGACCGGCGGCCTGTCCGGCTACCCGAGCCGCGCAGAGAGTCCGCACGACTGGATCGAGAACTCGCACGCCTCGACCGCGCTGTCCTACGCGGACGGCATGGCCAAGGCGTTCGCCGTGCGGGGCGAGCGGCGTCCGGTCGTGGCCGTCGTCGGCGACGGCGCGCTGACCGGCGGCATGTGCTGGGAGGCGCTGAACAACATCGCCGCGTCCACCCGACCGGTGATCGTCGTCATCAATGACAACGGCCGCTCCTACGACCCGACGATCGGCGGCTTCGCCGACCACCTGGCCGGCCTCCGGCTGCGTCCGGGCTACGAGAAGATGCTCGGCACCATCAAGCACCGGTTGCCGCGAGTGCCCGTCGTCGGCGCACCGATCTACGACGCGCTGCACGGCATGAAGCGCGGCATCAAGGACCTGCTCGCTCCCCAGGGCATGTTCGAGGACCTGGGCCTGAAGTACGTCGGTCCGGTCGACGGGCACGACCTGCCCTCGCTCGAGCACGCGCTCGAACTGGCCCGCCGCTTCGACGGTCCGGTGATCGTGCACGCCGTCACCCGCAAGGGCTACGGCTACGCGCCGGCCGAGAACGACGAGGCCGACCAGATGCACCAGACCCGGGGCTTCGACCCGGTCACCGGCGAGGCGAAGGCATCGTCTGGCCGGACCTGGACCTCGGTGTTCTCCGACGAGGCCCTGCGCCTCGGTGGCGAACGCGACGACATCGTGGCCATCACGGCCGCCATGTGCGAGCCGACCGGGCTTGGCGCGTTCTCGCGGAAGTACCCGAATCGGTTCTACGACGTGGGCATCGCCGAGCAGCACGCCGTGACGTCGGCGGCGGGTCTGGCGACCGGCGGGATGCACCCGATCGTCGCCCTCTACGCGACCTTCCTCAATCGCGCGTTCGACCAGTTGCTGATGGACGTCGCGCTGCACCGGTTGCCGGTCACGTTCGTGCTCGACCGGGCCGGCCTCACCGGCGACGACGGTCCCAGCCACAACGGCATGTGGGACCTCTCGATCCTGGGCGTCGTCCCGGGCCTGCGCATCGCCGCGCCGCGCGACGAACCGACGCTGCGGGCCGAGCTCGCGGAGGCGGTCGAGTGGGCGCAGGGGCCCACCGTCCTGCGGTTCCCCAAGACCCCGCTCGGCGACGACGTGCCGGCGCTGCGCCATGTGGACGGGGTCGACGTGCTCGCCGAGCCCGCGCCGGACGTCGACGTGGACGTCCTGGTGGTGGCGGTCGGCGCCACGGCCCCGGACGTCGTGGACGCGGCCGAGGCGGTGCGCCAGGCCGGCTACACGGTGCGGGTCGTCGATCTTCGATGGGTGCAGCCGGTGCCGCCGGCGATCATCGAGCTGGCCCGGTCGGCCGGACTGATCGTCACGGTTGAGGACGGAGTGGTCGCGGGCGGTGTCGGCTCCCGGGTATCGCAGGCGCTGCGCGCCGCCGGGGTCGACGCGCCGGCGCGTGAAATCGGTGTTCCGGTCGTTTTCCCGGATCACGGTAAGGTCGCTGATGTTCGAGTCGCAGTTGGACTTACGGTCCAAGATGTCGGAAGGCGCATCGTTGAGTGGTCCGCACTCGTTCAACGAGGTGGTGACTCCTCGAGCGACGCAGTGAACGAACAGGTATCCGAGCGACGCGCGGATGAGATTGCCGGTGATTGATTCCCCCCGTACTAGCTGGAGGCATGACGGATGCGTGTTCTCGTCGTAGAGGACGAAATGCAGTTGGCGGAGGCCGTGGCCCGCGGGCTACGCCGCGAAGGAATGGCGGTTGACGTCGCCTTCGACGGCGACGACGGTTACCGCAAGGCGGCTATGACCCGCTATGACGTGATCGTCCTGGATCGTGATCTGCCCGGAATCTCGGGTGACGACATCTGCCGCCGGCTCTCCGACGAGGGACTGCTCACCCGGGTCATGATGTTGACCGCGAGCGGCACCGTCGAGGACAAGGTGTCCGGGTTGGCCCTGGGCGCCGACGACTACCTGGCCAAGCCGTTCGCGTTCGCCGAGCTGGTCGCCCGGGTTCGCGCCCTCGGCCGGCGCACCACGCCGGCTGCCCCGCCGGTGCTCTCGGCGGGCGATATCGAGCTCGACTCGGCGCGCCGCACCGTCGCGCGGGCCGGCGAGATGATCGACCTCACCCGCAAGGAGTTCGGCGTGCTCGAGACGCTCATGATGGCGCATGGCGCCGTCGTGAGTAGCGAGGAGCTGCTCGACCGGGTGTGGGACGAGAACGCCGACCCGTTCACCACGACAGTGCGGGTGACGATGATGACGCTGCGGCGCAAGCTCGGCGAACCGCCGATCATCGACACGGTCGTCGGTTCCGGGTATCGGATCGACCCGGCGGCGCTGGCGCCGGCCGCTGAGGAGGCCGGATCGCTGCAGTGAGGCTTCTCCGCCCGACGCTACGCATCCGAATGGCGTTGCTGTACGGCGGATTAGTGTTGCTCGTCGGCGTGTCCTTGCTGTTCACGTCGATGGTCCTGTTGGACCGATCCATCGCCCGGTTGCCCTTCTTCGGTCTCGGTCGATCCGTGACCATCAAGGACGACACGGGCGTGACCCAGACGATCCAGGCGAGCCAGTTGGGTACTCAGGCCCGGCACGACTCGCGTGACTATCTGTTGCACACCGGGCTGATCTACTTCGCGGTCATCGTGATCGTCGGCGCGTCGGGCGGGTATCTGCTCGCCCGACAAGCGCTGCGTCCGATCGCGAGGGTTACCCGCACGGCGCAGCAGCTGTCGACCGAGACGCTGGACCAGCGCATCGATCTCGGCGGGCCCGACGACGAGCTGCGCGAGCTCGCGGACACGTTCGACGAGATGCTGGCGCGGCTGGACGCCGCGTTCGATGGTCAGAAACTGTTCGTGGCGAATGCGAGCCACGAGCTGCGAACTCCGCTGTCGGTAATCCGCACCGAGCTCGACGTCACCCTGTCCGACCCGCAGGCATCGACCGACGAGCTGCGCCGGATGGGCGAGGTGGCCCTCGCCGCGACCGAGCGGGCCCAGCGGCTGGTCGGGTCGTTGCTGATCCTCGCGCGACTGCAGTCCGGGCACCGCAGCGAGCTCGAGGTGCGCGAGCCGGTCGATCTCGCGTCGTTGGTCCCCTCGGTGCTGGCCAGCGTCGCCGCCGAGGCCACCGCGCGGTCGATCTCGATCGATACCGAGCCCGCCGCCTCTCACACGCTGGGCGATCCGCGCCTGCTCGACCGGCTAATCGGCAACCTGGTCGAGAACGCGGTGCGCCACAACGTCGACGGCGGCTGGCTGCGGGTCAGCTGCGGCGAGGCGTCCGGACGGGTGTGGCTGCACGTCGCGAACGGCGGACAGGTCATCCCGCCCGGCGACGTCGACGCGCTGTTCGAGCCGTTCCGCCGCGGCGCCGGCAAGGTCCGGACGGCCACCCGCGGCGCTGGGCTGGGCCTGTCGATCGTGCGACTGATCGTCGAGGCGCACCATGGCCGGCTGCAGGCCGCCGCCCCGCCGTTCGGCGGCCTGGCGATCCGCATCGAGTTGCCCCAGGCCGGCGCCGAGCCGTCGGCCGCGGCGGTGCCCGAGCTACTGGCTGAGCGCTTCCGCCAGCGGGGCGCTGGTGAGGTCGACCTGCCAGGGTCGCGCGCCTAGCCGGGTCAGTTCCGCGCGGATCGCTTCTTCGGACGGCGGCTCGGGAGGCTTCCACGCCAAGGTCCGCAAGACATCAGACGCCAGCAGATTCTGGGCCAGCACCTGATGCTGTTCGGACAGCTCGGCGACGACCGCCCGGCAGCGGGCCAGCCGATCAGCTGCTTCCGGGGCCCGGTCACGCCACCGCGACGCGGGTGGCACCGGGTCGCCGCCACCGGTGATCGGTGGCAGCTCCTCCTCGGGCAGTGTGCGGGCCTCGGCGATGGCCGCGAACCACCGGCCGGTCTGGCGACGCTGGCGGGGTCCGCCGAACACCGGCAGCTCGATGAGGTCGGCCGGACGCCGCGGGTTGGCCCGAGCCGCCGCGATGATCGCCGAGTCGGGCAGCAGCCGTCCCGGTGCGATGTCGCGTTCGGCCGCGTACCGGTCGCGGGCGTACCAGAGGGCGCGTACGGCCGCGAGCTGCCGGCGGCTGCGGACGACGTGGATACCCGACGTCCGGCGCCACGGGTCCTCGCGCGGTACCGGCGGTGGGGCGGTACGGACGGCCTCGAACTCCTGCTCCGCCCATTCGGTCTTGCCGGTGCTCTCGAGCTCGGCGGCCAGGGCCTGCCGCAGCGCCACGAGCAGCTCGACGTCCAGGGCCGCGTAGACGAGCCAGTCGTGCGGCAGCGGACGGGTGCTCCAGTCGGCGGCGGAGTGGCCCTTCTCCAGGCGGACGCCGAGGCGCTGCTCGACCATGGTCCCCAGCGCCACCCGGTCATCGCCGAGCAGCCGCCCGGCGAGCTCGGTGTCGAACAGCCGCGGCGGGTGCAGGCCGACCTCGGCCAGGCAGGGGAGATCCTGGTTGGCGGCGTGCAAGATCCACTCGGCGTCGCCGAGCGCCGCGCCGATCGCGCTGAGGTCGGGCAGCCCGACCGGGTCGATCAGCGCGGTGCCCGAGCCGACGCGGCGTAGCTGCACCAGGTACGCCCGCTGGCTGTAGCGATAGCCGGACGCGCGTTCGGCGTCGACGCCGACCGGTCCGGTGCCGCCGGCGAACGCCTCGACGGCGCGCTCGAGCTGGGCGGGCGTCATGATCGGATCGGGGACGCCGTCACGCGGCTCGCGCAGCACCGGAACGGCGCTGTCCTCGCCGGCTGGTCCCTCCGCGTCTTCTGACATGGTCAGTGGCTTACCGCATCCGTCCAGCCCTACTCAAAGGGGCTCTTGAGAACCGTGACCCCCTCGGGCGGCAATCCGGCCGCGGTGCACAGCAGGTCGACGAACGCCAGGAGGTGCGGGCCCAGCTCGGTGGTGCGCGCCGTCCAGGAACCGCGCAGCTCCAACGCCACCGAGGTACGCGGCCCGTGCAGGTCGCCGAAGCGGGTGGACGTCGTCTGGGTGACCGTGCCGCCCGCAGCGAGAAAGGCGGCGCCGCGCTCGGCGAGGGCCTCGGTGAGCCAGCTCCAGCCGACCTCGGGCAGCAGCGGGTCGCCGGCGATGTCCGGATCCATCTCAGCTGACGCGAACGCCACCAGCCGCAGCACGCCGTCCCAGGCCTCGGCGCCGTCGGGGTCGTAGAGCAGCACGAGGCGTCCGCTGGACAGTTCCGTGCCATCCGGGCCCCGGACGTCGGCGGCGAGCGCGTGGCTCCACGGCGCGAGCCGCTGCGGCGGCCGGATCGGCTCGACGCGGACCTCGGGTCGTAGCGTCGTGCGCCGCAGGCTGCTCACCGCGTCGCTGAATTCGACCGGCGCGAGACCCGCGTCCTGCTCGCGCGCCGGGGGCTGCTCGTCGGTCATATCGATGGGTTGGACAGGAGTCATATGGCTCACGTGGCTGGCAGTCCAGGCTCAGGCGGCGGGCCGCAGCCGGCCACGGCGCGCCGGCCGATCGGTGGACAGGGGTGGGTCGATGAGTAGCGCCGTTCCGCATTCGACGCACGCACGATCCGGGCAGGCGCCCCGGTGATCGTCCGCGCAGGGCGGGACCTCGGCCTCGCACAGCTGCCCGCAGGTCGGGCAATCGAGGTACAGCATCATGCAGACCTCCGCAAAGGCGACTCGCTTAGTGTCGTGACGTTCGCACGGGCCACCGACAAAACTGGGTAGGCGCGCCGGGGGCCCACGCCCGTGGGAGCATGGGAACGATGCTCGCAGACTCGCTTCTCGTCCGCGCCGCCAGGGCGCATCCGGGGCCCCGCCCGCCGGTGTGGTTCATGCGCCAGGCCGGACGTTCGCTGCCCGAATACCGGGCTCTGCGTGAGGGCAACTCCATGCTCGACGCGTGCCGCACACCGGATCTGATCAGCGAGATCACCCTGCAGCCGGTTCGCCGTCACGGCGTGGATGCCGCCATCCTGTTCTCCGACATCGTGGTGCCGCTCGTCGCGGTCGGAGTGGGCATCGACATCGTCGGCGGGGTGGGTCCGGTGATCGACAAGCCCATCCGGACGCTGTCCGACCTGGATGTGCTGCGCGAACTGCAGCCCGACGACGTGACGTTCCTGCCCGACGCGATCCATACGCTGATCCGTGAGCTCGGCGAGACCCCGCTGATCGGGTTCGCCGGGGCCCCGTTCACCCTGGCGAGCTATCTCATCGAAGGCGGTCCGTCGCGCGAATACGCCCGGACCAAGGCGCTCATGCACGGCGACCCGCAACTGTGGCACGCGCTGATGGGCCGGCTGGCGGCGATCACCTCGGCGTTCCTGCGCGTGCAGGTCGAGGCCGGTGTTTCGATGGTGCAGCTGTTCGACTCGTGGGCCGGGGCGCTGTCGGCCGTCGACTACCGCGACTACGTCCTGCCGCACAGCCGGGCGGTGCTCGCCTCGGTGCCCGAGGTTCCGCGCATCCATTTCGGGGTGGGTACCGGCGAGTTGCTCGCGCTGATGCGCCAGGCCGGGGCGGACGTCGTCGGCGTCGACTGGCGGGTGCCGCTGGACGAGGCCGCCCGCCGGCTCGGTCCGGGCGCCGTCGTCCAGGGCAACCTCGACCCGGCGCTGCTGCTCGCCGACTGGTCGGTGATCGAACGCGAGGTACGGCGCATCGTCATCGAGGGGCGAGTCGCGGCCGGGCACATCTTCAACCTCGGCCACGGCGTGCTGCCCGATACCGACCCGGACCTGCTGACCCGGGTCGTCGACCTGATCCACAGCCTGTGACGCTCAGCTGAGCCCGTCGATCACGTCCTTGGCCTCCTTGAGGCCTACACCGGTCTGGTCCCGGTAGATCTTGATCGCCTGGATCTTGCGACCCTCCCGGACGAGGTCGAGCACCTCGGCGGTGATGCCGCCGGCGTCCGGGGGTGGCGCGCCCGCGTTGGCGTAGCCCGAGCTGTAGCCGGCGTTGCGATACAGCCAGTCGACCTTGCGCTCCAGGTCGGCGATGCGGGCTGACATCTGCGCAATCTGCTGGTCGTCCATGGTCGCTGCCCCCCACGTGATCGTTGTCATGCGGTGCCGACGACGATAGGTGGGTGCGAGTCGTCGTGGTCGGAGGGGGGATCGCCGGGCTGGCCGCGGCCTGGGCGGTCGCCGAGCGATCACCCGGTGCCGACGTGCTGGTCCTGGAAGCGTCGGCGGTCGTCGGTGGCAAGCTGCGCGTCGCCCCGGTGGCCGGACTTCCGGTCGACGTCGGCGCCGAGGCGATGCTGGCCCGCCGCCCCGAAGGGGTCGAGTTGGCGCGAGCGCTCGGACTGGACGGCTCGCTGATCGCGCCGTTGACGACTTCGGCGTCGGTGTACGCGGGCGGGGCGGCCCATCCGCTGCCGGCCCGCACGATGCTGGGTATCCCGGCCGACGTGGTCGCCCTGCGACAGTCCGGCGTCCTCGACGCGGCCGCGGTGTCCACTGTGGAGGGTGAGCCGGACCGTTCGCCGATGCCGCCGCTGATCGACGACGTCGCGGTCGGCTCGCTCGTGCGGGGGCGGCTGGGCGACGAGGTCGTCGATCGGCTCGTCGAGCCGCTGCTAGGCGGCGTGTACGCCGGACGCGCGGACGAGCTGTCTCTACGGGCCACCATGCCCGCGCTGGCGGCCCGGTTGCGCGAGGGCGGTTCGCTCGTTCACGCTGCGCACGCGGTGACCGACGTCGGGGCGCGCGATCCCGCGTCCGGACCGGTGTTCGCCTCGCTCGCCGGTGGGCTGGGCGGTCTTCCCGCGGCGCTGGCGGCCTCGGGCCGATTCGCGGTACGCACCGGGGTCACGGTGCGCGAGATCCGGCGCACCCCGTCCGGCTTCGCCCTCGAGTGCGGTCCGGTGCCGGCATCCGAACTGGTCGAGGCCGACGCGGTGATCGTCGCGGCGCCGGCCGCCAAGTCGGCGCGACTGCTCGGCGACGTCGCACCGGCGGCGGCCGCGGAACTGTCCACTGTGGACGCCGCCAGCATGGCGATCGTCACGTTCGCATTCCGGGATGTGGTGTTGCCGCCGGGCAGTGGCCTGCTCGTCGGCAGCCGTGAGGGCCGGCACGTCAAGGCGGTGACGCTCAGCTCGCAGAAATGGCCGGGTACGCCGACCGGGCTGACCGTCCTGCGAGCGTCGGTGGGGCGGGTGGGGGAGACGGCCGACCTCCAGCGCGATGACGCCGAACTGACCGCGCTCGTGCTGGCCGACCTGCGCATCCTGATCGGGGTCGACGCCGCGCCGATCGACTCGCTGGTCACCCGATGGGGCGGTGGCCTGCCGCAGTACGCGGTCGGCCACGTCGAGAAGGTGGCCCGCATCCGGGCGGCGGTCGCGGCGGCCGGGCCCGGGCTGGCCGTCTGCGGGGCGGCGTATGACGGGGTGGGTATCCCGGCGTGCATCGCGTCGGCCCGGCTGGCCGCCGACCAGGTGCTCGCGAGCCTCGCCGGCCAGGGACAATGAACGGCATGGTGGACGGAAAGCAGGCCCGCGAGCTCAACGACGTCATCCGGTACACCGCGTGGTCGGTGTTCCGCGTCGCCCGGCCGATCGGCGAAGGCGATCGACCGGCGCTCGGCGCCGAGGTCACCGAGCTGTTCGAGCAGCTGGCCGCCAAGGACGTCACCGTGCGCGGCACCTACGACGTCAGCGCCCTGCGCGCGGACGCCGACCTGATGATCTGGTGGCACGCGTCCTCCGCCGATGCACTGCAGGAGGCCTACGGACGGTTCCGCCGCACCCTCCTCGGCGGGCACCTCGACCCGGTGTGGTCATCGATGGCGCTGCACCGTCCGGCCGAGTTCAACAAGAGCCACATCCCGGCGTTCCTCGCCGACGAGACGCCCCGGGCCTACGTGTGCGTCTACCCGTTCGTGCGCTCCTACGAGTGGTACCTGCTGCCGGACGACGAGCGCCGCGCGCTGCTCGCCGAGCACGGGAAGATGGCCCGCGAATACCCCGACGTGCGCGCCAACACTGTCGCGTCGTTCGCGCTCGGCGACTACGAGTGGATGCTGGCCTTCGAGGCGGACGAGCTGCATCGCATCGTCGACCTCATGCGCCACCTACGCGGGTCCGAGACCCGCCGCCACGTCCGCGAGGAAGTGCCGTTCTACACCGGCCGCCGGCGCAGCGTCGACGAACTGGTCGCGGCGCTGCCGTAGCTCGGGTATACAACCTGGCTGAGATCTACGGCTGCTCATCGAACGTCATCGAGATCGAGTTGATGCAGTAGCGCAGGTCGGTCGGGGTGCCGTATCCCTCACCCTCGAAGACGTGGCCGAGGTGGCTGTGGCAGTTGGCGCACAGCACCTCGGTGCGCACCGCGCCCATGGTGGTGTCGCGCCTCTCGATGATGTGGTCGCCGGCGAGCGGGGTGAAGAAGCTCGGCCAACCGCAGTGCGAGTCGAACTTGGTGTCGCTGCGGAACAGCTCGTTGCCGCAGGCGCGGCACCGGTACACGCCGACGCGCTTGTTGTCGGTGTACTCGCCGGTGAACGGACGCTCGGTGGCGGCCTGCCGAAGTACGGCGTACTCGGCCGGCGCGAGCTCGGCGCGCCACTCGTCCTCGGACTTGACGACCTTGGGGGCCTGCGTACCTGTCATACCCACAACGGTACGACGTCCGGCCCGAGCCAGATCTGACGGCTCCGTGACGCAAGTCTTGACAGGCATCTCTCGAGAGATAACTATCGAGAGATGCCTCGTGAGAAGAAGACGCCTCCGGATCTGCGCCGAGTGACCGACCCCCAGACGCTGCGCGCGCTGTCGCATCCCGTCCGGCTCGCGCTCCTCGAGGTCCTCACCGTGGAGGGCCCGCTCACCGCGACCCGAGCCGGCGAGCTCCTTGGCGAGAGCCCGACGACGTGCTCGTTTCACCTGCGTCAGCTGGCCAAGTACGGGTTCGTCGTCGAGGCCGGGGGCGGGCCCGGCCGTACCCGACCGTGGAAGCTCGCGCATCTCGGTTGGACGACGGATTCCTCCGCGGGCGACGCCGCGGCCGGTGTCGCCTCCGACGCGCTGGGCCAGCTCACGCTGCAGCGCTACGTCGACCGGCACGACCAGCGCACCCGAACACGGGACGCCTATCCGGTGCCGTGGCGGGGCATCGGGGAGCAGTCCCAGACAGTCTGGTGGGTGACGCCGTCCGAGGCGGCCGATCTGCAGGACGAGTTGCGCGACCTGTTCTTCCGGTTTCGCGAGCGGTTGCTCGACCCGTCGACCCGTCCAGCCGGTTCCGGCCCGGTCGAGGTGGTCGCCTTCACGCACCTGTTCAGCGTGCCGGACGGCTATGCCGATCCGGACCCGGCCGGATGAGAGCCCTCGCCGATCGGCAGGCTCGGCTCTACTTGGGTGGGCAGCTCTTCTCCCTGTTCGGGGACACCGTGCTTCTGCTGGCAATGGCGATCTGGGTCAAGGAGCTGACTGGTAGCACCGGTGCGGCCGGTCTGACGTTCCTCTTCCTCACTGCCCCGACGCTGCTCGCGCCCGCGGCCGGTCTGCTGGTCGACCGGGTTCGACGCCGTCCGCTGCTCCTCGCGGTGAACGTGATCATGTCGTTGGCGGTCTTGCCGCTGCTCGCCGTTCACGGGGCCGGGCAGGTGTGGCTGATCTACGCGGTGATGGCCATCTACGGCGCGGCGTTTCTGGTCCTGTCGAGCGGGGAGAGTGCACTGCTGGCCGTGATGTTGCCGGACGAATTGCTCGGCGAGGCCAACAGCGCGCTGGCGCTGATACGCAGCCTCACGCGGTTGGTGGCGCCGTTGGTCGGGGCGGCGCTGTTCGTGACGGTCGGGCCACGGGCGGTCGTGCTGATCGATTCGGCGACGTTCGTCATCGCCGCCGCCGCCATGGCGATGCTCACGGTTCGCGAGGCGCGGTCGCACCGGGTGCCCGAGCGTTGGCGGCAGCAGCTCCTCGGTGGAATTCGGCACCTGCGCCAGGTCGCCGAGCTGCGGCTGGTCGTCGTAGCGTGCGCGATCGGCTGGTCGGTGCTCGGGCTGGCCGAGACCGTTGTCTTCGCCGTCGTGGCCGGTCTGCATCGGCCGCCGGCGTTTATCGGTGTCCTCGTGTGCGTGCAGGGCGCCGGCGCGGTCATCGGTGCGGTCAGCGCGCCGCAGATGATGCGTCGATACGCGGAGGGACCGCTCGTCGCGATCTCGCTCATCGCCGGGGGTGCGGCGTGGGCGGCCCAGACCCTTGCCGTGTTGTGGCTCACGGTGTCGGCGCTGTTCGTCGTCGGCCTGACCCTTAGTTGGTTGAGTGTCGGCACGAATACGCTCATCCAGCGGCGGACGCCGACCGAGCTGTTGGGGCGCGTCGACTCCGTCGCGTCGATCTCGGTGTCCGCGCCACAGACCGTGTTCATCGCGCTCGGTGCCGCAATGGTCGCTGTGATCGACTACCGGTGGCTCCTGACCGCAATGACGGTCGCGATGACGATCAGCGGTGGCTGGCTCTTGAGCCGAACGGAGCAGGGTCTGCGCGTAGCGTGATGGTCGCGCGCCGACTGGCTACAGCAGCCCGACGATGCCGAAGATGCCGAGGATCACTGCGACGGCGAAGCCGATCAGGATGAGCCACACCACGATGGCCGCGGCTCGTCGGCGGCCGCCGGAGAGGTGGCTCAGCCCGGTACCGAACGCGGCGAGGTTCTGCAGTTCCCCGTCGGCGGAGTTGGGGTTGGCCGTGCGGCCCCAAGCGAAGTCGGGCTGTTCGCGGTTCGGCTCCTCGGGTTCTTCGTCCCACCGGCGTTCGGTGTCCATGCGACCAGGATGCCCCATCAATCGGTGCTCAGATGCGATCTGAACCGGTCGAGTACCGCGAGGTCGCCGCTCGCGACCTCGGCGGTCGGCACCCGGGCGTAGAGCCAGAGCAGCAGGTCGGAGGCCGTGCCGCGCACCTGCGCCCCTGCGGGGGAGTCGCCGCGACGCCAGCTCAGCCCGGGCGGCGCGTCGGTCACCGTCCACGCCGCGTCGGCGAGGGCGCCGGAGTCGGCCGCGATGTGCGCGAACGGATCGAGCCCGGCCGCCTCCGGATGGATGTCCCAATGCACCATGGGCCGCGACGCTAGGCGACGTCACCGACATGACCTACCGTCCAGTGTCATGGCATCGCCGTACACCGAGATCGAAGTCGGCACCCGGACCGTGCGCATCTCGAACCCGGACCGGGTCTACTTCCCGGAGCGGGGCGAGACGAAGCTCGACCTCGCCAACTACTACATCGCGGTCGGCGACGGCATCGTGCGGGCGCTGCGCGAACGGCCGTGCATGCTGCATCGGTATCCGGACGGGGTGGTCGGCGAGAAGATCTATCAGAAGCGACTGCCCAAGGGCGCGCCGGACTGGGTGGAGACCGTCGAGGTGCGCTTCCCGTCCGGCCGCGGTGCCGACGAGCTGTGCGTGACCGAACTCGCCAGCGTCATCTGGGCGGTGCAGATGTCGACCGTCGAGTTCCACCCCTGGCACTCGCGCCGGGCCGACACCGAACGTCCGGACGAGCTGCGCATCGACCTCGATCCCCAGCCGGGCACCGGGTTCGCCGAGGCGAAGGTGGTGGCCGGAGTGGTGCACGAGGTGCTCGACGAGCTGGGCGCGGTCGGCTGGCCGAAGACCTCGGGGTCCAAGGGCGTCCACGTCTACGTGCGCATCGAGCCGCAGTTCGGATTCACCGAGGTACGCCGCGCCGCGTTGGCCTTCGCCCGCGAGGTCGAGCGCCGGGCGCCCGACCTGATCACGACGAAGTGGTGGAAGGAGGAGCGCGGCGAGCAGATCTTCCTCGACTACAACCAGAACGCCCGCGACCGCACCATCGCCTCCGCGTACTCGGTGCGCGGCCGGCCGCACGGCCCGGTGTCGGCGCCGGTGACGTGGGCCGAGCTGCCCGATGTCGAGATGGCCGACTTCACCATCGCCACCATGCCGGCGCGGTTCGCCGAGCTGGGTGATCTGCACGCCGGTATCGACGATGCGGTCTGGTCGATCGAGCCGTTGCTGGAATGGGCCGATCGCGACGAGCGTGACCACGGGCTGGGCGATGCGCCCTACCCGCCGAACTTCCCGAAACAGGAAGGTGAGCCGCCGCGGGTCCAGCCGTCGCGGATGAACAAAGCCAACTGGGACGGCCCTCCTGCGACGACCGATGGCGTCGAACCGCAGCAGCTCGGCTGACACCGCGGCGATCGCCGATTCGGCGTGCTGTTCAGGTGCTGCGCGGCTGGTTCGGTTGGTCGGGCGCGGAGTGGTTCAGTGAGCTGTGCACTATGGCTAATGCTTCCTCGGTGGTGACGCCGAGGTCGTGGACGAGTGCTGCGTAGTCCGCAGCGGCGGCTTGCAGTCGGGCGCGGACGTGGTTGCCGGCCGCGGTGACGATGGTGCCACCGCGGCCACGGGTCTCGACGATGCCGGCGGTTTCAAGTTCGCGGTAGGCGCGGGCAACGGTGTTGACCGCCAGGCCGAGATCTTGGGCCATTCGCCGGACTGGCGGAAGTCGGGCGCCGGCCGCGAGGGTGCCCGCGCTGACCTGGGCCGCGATCTGCGAGCGCACTTGCTCGAACGGCGGCACCGGCGAGGCGAGGTCCAGCGTAATCAACGCGACGCCCCGATCGACGGATATCGACCGATCCCGAGGCAAGGCGGTGTTGGTCGCAGCGTGAGCGAACGTGATGCCGTCCAGCCGGGGGCGACATCGTCAGGGATGGCCGGCTCAGTCGGTTGACGGCATTGGTAGCCGTCGGGCTGGTGCAGGCTCACGGCGTCGATCTCAGCACGGCGACCTCGGAATACGCCTCAGGCGGGCCGTAGCCGTGCTCGACCAGCCAGCGGACGCTACTCAGGCATCGCAACGATTCCCGGCACGCGGCGTGTTGCCCGTGTCGAAAGAGAGCGCGGCGGCCGATGGCATCGGGCTCAGCGAAGATCAGCTCAGCCGCCTGAACAACCTCACACCAGCTGCCGGAGCGCGCCCCGACGAAGCGAGTATGGCCACCGTCGATCAGTGACTCTCACCGCCTCAATCGCCGCCTCCGCTTGCGGGGCCTCGACACTGAGCCCGACCGGTCCTCCGGACGCACCGCGACGGCGTGAAGCCGACGCGTTCCCGAAGGGTTCGACCCACTTCGATGCGGAAGCTTGGAAACAATCTTCGCTGGGGTGTCGTATCGACGCGAGCGCGTTCGTGGAGAAGGTGTGAGTGGCAGCCGTCGGGGCTGCCTATGAGCAGAGGAGCTTGAGATGCCGCTGTACCTGATCGCCTTCAACGACGAGTGGGTCCCCGACCACACGTTGGAGGAGCTGCGCGAGAAGGCCACGTCCGCTCGGGCCGTGATCGATGAGATGACAGACGCCGGTGTCTTCGTCTTCAGCGACGGAGGCCTGGACGCGTCGACCGTCGTGTGCAGCGTCGACCCGAGCACCGGGTCGCCCGTATTCACCGACGGGCCGTTCATCGAGACCAAGGAGCACCTCGGCGGCTTCGCGGTCGTCGATGTGCCCGACGATGCCCAGGCACGGTACTGGGCCGGCCGGATCGCGGTCGCGGTCGGTTGGCCGCAAGAGGTGCACCGCTTCCCGCATCGCATACCGTTGAGCACTGACCCGCAGCCTGAGACCTCGATCAGGCCCGATGTGACGAGCACGTCCGTCTGGCGATGATGCCCCGGCCGGTCAGTCGTGAGCGCCTCACGTCGTTGCGCTGCGCCCGGCGATCTCGTAGGACCACAGCTCGCTGTGCACGCCGACCGGCGGTGGCGCATCGCCTCCGGAGCGCTCTGCTGCTGATCGGTGGCCGTGGCTGAACGCTGGTGAGCTGACCCAGGCTTGGAAGGATTCCTCGTCGCGCCAGCGGGTCACGACGAGCCAGATCGTCCGCTCATCGGTGGGTTGGAGTAGTTCGAAGCCCTCGAACCCGTCCTGGTTGTCCACGGCGCCGGCGCGGGCGGCGAACCGGTGGGCGAGCGCGTCGCCGCTGTCGGCGGGAACGGTGATCGCGTTGATCTTGACAACTGTCATGGCATCGATGTTTCCACGTGTGAGCGGCGAGGGGTGGTCGGCAGGGCTCACTAGCGAGCGATGGCTTGGTTGACGAGGGGGGACCATGCCGCGCGTAGGTCGCGGGGGAGGACCAACTCGGGCCAGAGATCGACGAGCAACGTGCCGTCGACGTAAGTGAGCACATCATCAGTTGTGCCCTCGCGCAGGACCGACTCGTAGACCCGAGCGCGGTCGGTGCGCTCGGCCATGCGGTACGTCCGTCCAGTGTCGGACCAGTTGAGCCGCAGGGGAGCTGCACGCGACGCGGTGGAAGGTGACGCCCGGTCGGGCGTCCAGTTCGTAGCCGGCCTCAGCCAGAAGCCGCTCGGCCGTGGCCAGCGAGGGCGACTTGTGGTCGTTCTCGTAGGCCGACACCGCGATCCGCGACGTGTGTGCACGCTGCGCCAGATCTTGTTGGCTCAACCCGGCCGCACGCCGAGCCCGTTCCAACAGGTAGCCACCTGTCATCGCTATCACCTCCGATCGCTACCGCAGTTATCCGATCAGATACGTCTTGGGGACCCGCTGAGCCCACGCAGTCGCGCGCCCTACGGTGATCGCCGGCGGGCGGTGATGTGGGCGATCAGGTCCCTGGCCGCGCCCGCCGGGGGCAGGCGGGTGCCTTGCCATATCGCCCGCAGGGCCCGGTGCAGGTCGAGCCCGTCCACGCCGATCGCGACGAGCCGCCCGCGTTCGAGGTCTTCGCGCACCACCAGCTCGCTGAGGACGGCCGGCCCGGCCCCGGCCACCACCGCCGCCCGGACGGCCGCGGTGATCGACAGCGACAACACCGGGTCGGCCTGCACAACTGCGGGCCCGAGGCGGCTGCGCAACGCCGCGGTGAGGGCGTCGCGGGTGCCGGAGCCGTGCTCCCGGGTCACCAGGGGAGTCGCTGCGAGCTCCGCCGGGGATACCGGGCTCCGGCGTCGAGCCCACGGATGGCCGGCCGCCACGACCACGACGAGTTGATCGTGGCCGATGACTCGGCTGCGCAGCATCGAGGAGAGGTGGGGGCCTTCGATGAAGCCGATGTCCGCCGCACCGTCACGCACGTGCGCGATCACGGTGTCGCTGTTCTCCGCGGTGAGCTCGATGTCGGTCGGATGGCCGGTGTGGCGCTGTTCGAGCGTCTGGAAGGAGACCAGCCAGCCGGGCAGCAGCTGCTCGGCGATGGTGAGGCTGGCGCTGACCCGCAGCCGCTCGCGACGGTCCTGGCGCAGCGACGCCAGCCCGGCGTCGAACTCGGACGCGACCTCGAGCAGCCGCGCTGCCCATTCCGCCACGACGGTCCCGTCACTGGTGAGCTGGGATCCGCGGGCGCCGCGGCGCAGGACGACGACACCGGTCTGCGCCTCCAGCGAGCGGATCCGCGACGAGATCGCCTGCTGGCTCACGCCGATCTCGGCGGCTGCGGCGTTGAGGCTGCCCGCCCGCGCGACGGCGAGCAGGACCTCCAGCGCGCTCAGTTCGGGGACGTGGGCGCTGAGTGGCACCCCGACATGGTATGTCAGGAGCCACAAGCCTGCCTTGTAGGTCAGCAAGCCGGAGCCGCCTACCGGGCAATCGGATCGAGAGCAACGCTTGGTATATGACCGCCAGCCTGGTTGCGACGACCGATCTCGAGCCCCCGCGCCGAAGCGTGGCGATCCTGACCCCGAACTGGTTCGCGTCGGTGATGGGCACCGGGATCGTTGCTGTCGCCGCGGCGTCACTGCCCGAACAGTTCCCCGGTCTGCACACCGCTGCGACCGTGGTGTGGGCGGCCGCGGCCGCGCTCCTGATCGTGCTCACAATGGTGGCCGCGCGGCAGTGGAGCCGGAACGCACGTGGGCACCTCAACGACCCGGTGATGGCCCACTTCTACGGTGCGGTTCCCATGGCCATCCTGACCGTCGGAGCGGGAACCCTGCTGCTCGGCCGCGACGTCATCGGGTTGCGCGCCGCCGTGGACGCCGACTGGACGCTGTGGCTGATCGGCACGGTGCTCGGGCTGGTGTGCGCCGCTGCCATCCCGTACGTGATGTTCACCCGGCATGAGATCCAGTCCGACAGCGTGTTCGGCGGCTGGCTGATGCCGATCGTCCCGCCGATGGTGTCAGCGGCCACCGGGGCGATCCTCGTCCCGTACGCGCCGGCCGGGCAGGTGCGGCTGAGCCTGCTGCTGTGCTGTTACGCGATGTTCGGGCTCAGCCTGGTCGCGTCGATGATCGTGATCACGCTCCTCTGGTACCGGCTCGCGATCCACAACGTGGGGCCGGCGCGCATGGTGCCCACGTTGTGGATCGTGCTCGGCCCGCTCGGCCAATCGGTCACAGCGGCGAACCAGCTCGGTGGCGTGGCCCATCAGACGATGCCGGCGCCCTACGCCGACGGTCTGCAGGTGTTCGGGGTGATCTTCGGCGTGCCGGTGTGGGGATTCGCCGTCCTGTGGGGTGTGCTCGCGACGGCGATCACCGTGCGCACCGCCCGTGAGCACCTGCCGTTCAGCCTGACCTGGTGGTCGTTCACCTTCCCGGTCGGCACCTGCGTCACCGGAACCACCGCGCTCGCGCTGCACACCGGTGCCACCATGTTCCGGATTGCCGCGGCCGTCCTCTACGTCGGTCTGGTACTCGCCTGGATCGTCGTCGCGGTCCGCACCGTGCACGGCAGCCTCCGCGGCGACCTGCTCCGGCCGGCGAACCCCGTCGCCCGAGGTATCGGATCACGGACGGCAGCTCATCAGCCGGGGCGCGCCCCGCGTGGTGTGGGCCGCCGGACGCTGCTTGGATCGGGACGAACGTAACCCCCGGGTAGAGGAGTTCTCGTGACCGACGTAGTGGACAAGGCCGAGGCCGGACGGATCCTCGCCCGAGCGCGCATCCGAGCGGGGATTCCGTGGAATCAGCTGGCGAGTGCCATCGACAAGCCGCCGGTCTGGACCGTCGCCGCGCTGCTCGGCAAGCACCCCGTGCCGGCCGAGGACGCGCGGGTGATCGGGGAGTTGCTCGGGCTCGACGAGGACGTCGTGGAAGCACTTCAGGTGCAGCCGTATCGGGTGGCCGACGAGGCGGTGTCCACGGATCCGACGATCTACCGCTTTCACGAGGCGCTCCACGTGTACGGCGAGGCGATGAAGGAGCTCATCCACGAGGAGTTCGGTGACGGGATCATGAGCGCGATCAACTTCACCATGACCGTCGGCCGTCGCCCCGATCCGGGCGGCGATCGCGTGGTGGTCACGTTCGACGGGAAGTTCCTGCCCTACCAGTGGTGATGCGGCGGGTGCCGGCCGAGCTGATCCGGAAGGTCCAGCCGGAGGAATCAGGGTAGGAACAGGCGTTGGAACAGGTCGGCGAGCCACGCCTGGAACGTCTCGATCGTCCAGCCTCCGTCGATCACCAGTCTGAGGTAGGTCTGCGGGGGCAGGGCCCACAGAGTGTCGGCGACGGTGCGTTCGTCGCAGCGCAGGGTGGTCTTGGCGGCGAGGTTGGCCGCGACGGCGGAGGTGCCGGCGCGCCGTTGCCGGTTCACGTCGGTCCAGAGGGTCGCGGCGTCGGTGTCCACGGTCGCTGCCGTTTCGACCGCTCGCATGAGCGGCGCCACCCGCTCGACAATCCGGCACAGATTGCGCGCGTGCAGTTGCAGTGCCCGGGCCGGGTCAGGCTCGTCCAGCGCTTCGGTGAACCACGGGCGGTCCGCGACCGGCACCGGGGCGTCGTCGCCGGCCATCGCCTGGTCGAGGACCGCCTTGAGGATGACCGGCTTGGTCCCCACGGCCGTAAACACCGTCGGCCGTGCGACGCCCGCCTCGGCCGCGATGTCGTCGATCGAGGTCGCGAGGTAGCCCTTCGTCGAGAACAGCCGGTGGGCGGCGGCGCACACGAGCCGCGGTGCGTCGCCGCGGCGGATGCTCGACCGGTAGGTGCGCCTCTTGACACTCGCCATGGCCGCAATCATACTACGAGTCTATTTAAATAGATCATGAGTCTAATAGGGGTGGGCCATGACTGAGACCGAGCAGTTCCTCGCGAGGACGATGCCGGAGCTGACCAAGGCGGAGATCGCGCTGCACAACGGTGATCCCGCTCCACGGATCGCGATGTGGTCGCGTACCGACCCGCTGACGCTGTTGGGCGCCGCGATGTCCGGGCGCGGCTGGTCCGAGATCGGCCCGACGTTCGAGCTCCTCGGCCAGCAGTTCTCGAACTGCACCGCGTACGAGAACGAGATCGTCGCAGCCGAGGCCAACGGGGATCTCGCCTACACCGTGGCGCTGGAGCACACGACCGCCGCGATCGCCGGTGCCCCGCCGCATCCGTACGTACTCCGCGCGACGACGATCTTCCGGCGCGAGGAAGGCGAATGGAAGGTCGTACACAGGCACGCCGACGCGCTGGCCGCGGACTCCAACGCAGTCGTGGGCCGGCTGACCGGCCCGGACGCCGCTCAGTAGGTGATCAGCACGATCGATGCGCCCGCCAACGCCAGCCCGAGGCGTTGCAGCCGTCCGGTGTGCTCGTGCAGCAACAGCACCGCGAGCAGCACGGTCACCGCCGGGTAGAGCGACGTGATCACGCTGGCCAGCGACAGCAACCCGTGCCGGGACGCCAGCAGGAAGAACAGGTTGGCGCCGGCGTCGAGAATGCCAGCGAGAATGGCCAGACCGAGGATTCGTCCGGTGAGCACCTGAGCCACCCGCCGGCCGCGGGCCAGGGGAACGATGAGCCCGGCGTCGGTGAGCCGCGAGATGAGCAGCGGCCATAACCCCGAATCGTGATCGGCCCGCGCCAGGCAGATGAAGTAGATGCCGAAGCCGACCCCTGACAGGCAGGCCAGCGCCAAGATACGCAGCCCCACCCGACCGTGCGGGTGATCATCGGACGTGTGGCTCACCAGGACCACGCCGATCAGGCCGAGCACGATGCCGAACCAGGCGCTGACGTGTGGTCGTTCGCCGACGATCACGCCGAATCCCACCGGGACGACGGCGGCAAGAACGGCGGTCACCGGCGATATGACGTTCATCGGCGCCCGGGCCATCAGGCTGTACATGACGATGATGCCGACCATTCCGCCGATGCCGCCGCCGATGCCCAGCAGCGTGGTCCGCAGGTCCAGCGAGCCGGGAAACGCTGGCAGCAGAGCCAGCATCAGCGCCGCACCGATCGGGTACTCGTACAGCAGGATGGCAATTGCCGGTCGGTGCCTGGACGCGAATCCGCCGGCGAAGTCACTCGTCCCGTAGATAACGGCGGCGAGCAACGCAAAGACGACGACCACGCCTCACGCTATCCGTCGCGCGGCTGTCGCCCCGAACCCTTATTGCGCTGACCTCCGCGCCCGGGCCACACCGACATACGCACTAGCGTCCACTAGCGTGGATCGCTTCCGGGTCGTGCCCGCCGCTTACCTGATCTTCCGTCGGCGCCAGCAGGTATTGCTGCAGTTGCGCAGTGGTACTGGCTATATGGACGGCCACTGGGCGATGGCAGCCGCCGGGCACGTGGAGGAGGGGGAGTCGGTGTTCGACGCCGCCCGCCGGGAAGCGGCCGAGGAGGTCGGACTCGTCATCGCTGCGGCTGACCTGGCCCCGGCCACCGTCATGCATCGGACGGGCGGAAACCATAAGTCGATCGACGAACGAGTCGACTTCTTTTTCGAATGCCGGCGCTGGCAGGGCGACCCGCGAGTGATCGAGCCGACCAAGGCGGCCGACCTGCAATGGTTCGACCTGAACGCTTTACCGGAACCCGTCGCGCCGCACGAGCGCTACGTGCTCGACCACCTCGCTGTCGGCACCTTGCCGACGGTCACGACGTTCGGCTTCTGAGGAGTCCCAGCGTGGTTTCCGCTGATCATCAGCCGTCCCGACCTCACCGGCAACCCTGTGCCCCAATCAGGGCAACCAATCGCGGGCGCTACGCGGGGGCGGGCGCGCCGGGTTTGACCAGGGTGATCTGGTTGACGTCTAGGTAGCCGGTGCGAAATCCCGCCTCGGAGTACGCGAGGTAGAGCGACCACATGCGCCGGAACGTCTCGTCGAAGCCGAGCCGGGCGAGCTCGGCCGCGCGCGCCTCGAAGCGATCCCGCCAGCGGCGCAGCGTCTCGGCGTAGTGGCGGCCGAAGCTGAGCCGGTCGGTGATCCGCAAGGACGTGTGCAGCTGCACGTTCTGCTCGATGGACTCGACGGAGGACAGCTGGCCGCCCGGAAAGATGTACTTGCGGATCCAGGTGTAGGTCTCACCGACCCGGCGCACGTTGGCGTCGTCCTGCAGGATCGCCTGCAGCCCGAACCGGCCACCCGGCACCAGCGCGCAGTCGACGGTACGGAAGTAGTCGGGCCAGTGATTGGCGCCGACGGCCTCGATCATCTCGACGCTGACCACCGCGTCGTAGCGGCCGGTCGTGGCCCGGTAGTCCTGCAGCAGCACGTCGACGCGATCGCTCAGCCCGGCGTCGGCGATCCGTACGCGGGCCAGTTCAGCCTGCTCGGTCGAGATCGTGAGCGAGGTGACGCGGGCGCCGCGGTGCGCCGCGCGGATCGCTAGCTCCCCCCATCCCGTGCCGATCTCGAGAACCCGGGTGCCGGCCCCGACACCGGCGCAGTCGAGCAGGCGGTCGATCTTGCGATGCTGCGCGTCGACCAGGTTCTCGTCGGCGTTGGCCGGATCGCCCCGGTAGAGCGCGCTGGAGTACGTCATCGACGGGTCGAGGAAGAGCTGGAACATGTCGTTGGACAGGTCGTAGTGCCGCTCGATGTTGCGCTGCGCGCCCTCGACGGTGTTCTCCTCGGCGGCGGGCTGGCGGCGCAGCACCACTCCGCGCAGCCGCTGCAACACGGCCGGGACGAGCTCGCGCACGTGTGCTGCGAACGCGGTCAGAACGCCGGTGAGGTCGTCGGTGGTCCAGTCACCGGCCATGTAGGCCTCGCCGAAGCCGATCGTGCCGGTGTCCCCGACCCGGTGGAAGAAGGACCTCGGCCGCACGAGGTTCATGAGCGGGTCAGCGCCGGTGCCGCCGCCGTAGCAGCGACCGCCGGGCTCCACGACGCGCAGCGGCAACCGCGCAACCGCGTGCCGGAAGATGCGCCGGGCGACGGCGGCCCGCACCGGTGAGTGCGGAACGGTAGCTACGTCGGGCCAGCGCGCGGGATCGATGTCGCGTTCCGGCGCGGTCTCGGTGATCGTCATGTCCGAGCCTCCTTCCCTCGTCTGGTGACATCAGACGACGAGCGACGCCTCCCCGGCAAGTACCCGGCTGACGACATTCGTCACGTCGTCCCTAGCCATCGGCGGCTGACTCAGGACCGCCGCTGCAGTGAACCTAGCGGCCAGCTCGTGCCAAAGCCGGGCTCGACGCAGCATGGCGTGCTCGGACCCGTGAACGCTGACGTAGCTCACCTCGGCCACCGAGCGTGCCCGCTCGGCGAACGCAGCCGATGCCACTGGGTCGGTGATGCGATCACGATCGCCGTGCATGATCAGCAGGCGGCGTCCCGTGACGGGCTCGACGCGGTCGTACTGCTCGATCCACGGCGCCAGCGCGACGACCACGCGTACGCCCGGATCATCGGCGACGGCGATCGCCACCCGTCCCCCCATCGAGTGTCCGATGAGCGCGATCGGTAGGCCCGGAAAGCGGCGGCGCAGCTCGTCGAGCGCCCACCGAGCGTCGGCAACTGGTGACTGCTGGCGGCCGTTCCAGCCCCGAACGCGGTAGCGCAGCCGGGCGATCGCGAGGCCGTCGTAGCGGGCCAGCGCCCGGGCGAACGGGACCATGCGCAGCACGGCGCCGTTCCGCGGGCCGGTCGGACGCTCGCTGCGCGCCTTACCGCCGTGCAGCACCAGCACCACGGCCTGCGGCGGGGTACGGGATTCCCGCACCCGCAACCACGGACCAGCGCTCATCCCTACCGGGGGCAGGTCGTGTGGGCTGCGGGTATCGCGGCCTGGATCAGGTAGGCGTTGACCTTCGCGTCGATGCAGCTGCTCTGGCCGTAGGACGTGTGGCCCTGGCCGTCCCAGGTGAGCAGTACCCCGGTGCGCAGCGTCGAGGCCAGGTGCACCGCCCCGGAGTAGGGCGTGGCCGGGTCGTGCAGGTTGCCGACGACCAGGATGGGCGCCGAGCCGGCGGCGGTCTCGGCCGGCACCGGGTGGCGGCTCTTCTGCCACGCCTGGCACTGGAACAACGTCGGCGCCGACCAGAGACCGAACAGCGGGTACGTCTTGGCCCACTTCGCTGCGGTCGCCTTGATGACGGCGTCGCTCGGATCGGTCTTCTGGTCGTTGCAGGTGACGACCTGGAACACGTCGAGCAGGTTCGAGTAGTGGCCGTCGTCGCCGCGTTCGCTGTACCGGTCGTTGAGCTCGAGCAGCCCCTCGGCGTCCCCGTGCTGGGCGTCGATGAGGGCGGTGCCGAGGCTCGGCCACAGCTGCTGGCTGTAGAGCGCGGACACGACGGCGTAGAGGACGTTGCCGCCGGTGGCCCGCCGTTTGTCGCTGCGCTTCGAGGACGGAATCGGCGTCGCGTTCGCCTTCTTCTGCAGCGCGGCGACCGCCTTGCGCGGATCGCCGAGCGCCTTGCAGGCGGCGCGCTTGCGGCAATCGGCCGCGAACTGGTCGAACGCGTCCTCGAAGCCGCCCAGTTGCTGCTCGTTGGACGTGATGGCGTTGCCGGTCGTGACCGGATCGACCGCTCCGTCGAGCACGGCCACCCGGATGCGCGTCGGGAACAGGTGCGCGTACACCGCCCCGAGTTCCGTGCCGTAGGAGAAGCCGAGGTAGTTCAGTTTCTGGTCGCCGACCGCCGCCCGGATGCGGTCCATGTCCCGGGCGGTCTCGATGGTGTTGTAGTGCGCGAGGGCGCTGCCGTACCTCTTCGTGCAGCTACGGGCGAAGGTCACCGCCTGGCCCTTGGCCGCCTTCTGCCCGGCGGCGGTGCGCACGTCGGCGTCGAAGGCCAGGGCCTTGGTCTCCTCGGCATCGGTCTGGCACTTGATCGGCGCCGACAGGCCCACGCCACGCGGGTCGAAGCCGACCAGGTCGAAGTGCTGCAACACGTCCTCGGACAACGATGCGGCCAGGCTGATCGCCAGGAACACGCCCGACCCACCGGGTCCGCCGGGGTTGACGAGCAGTGACCCCAGGCGCTGCGGCTGATCTTTGTAATGGATCCGGATGATCTGGATGTTCAGCTGGGCTGCGGACGGATGCGCGTAGTCGACCGGAACCGGCAGCTGTCCACAGCTGAACTGCAGTTTCTCCCGCCGGTCAGCCGGGATCCCGGCCGCGGACAGGTTGAACAGCCGCGAGCAGTCGCTGAAGGCGATGGTGCTCGGCGGCGACTGGGTCGGCGTGCCCCCGACGGCTGAGGTCGCCGACGACGTGGACTGGTTCTGCCGGGTGCCGTGGCCAGCCGTGTTTCCCGTGCAGCCGGCGAGCAGCCCGACGGCGGCAACGACCGCGAACAAGCGAACACGGGTCGGACGGGACGGCGTTGGCACGGGGAGCACGCTACAGACGCGTCCTGAGTGGACAGGGCCCGGGCGACGACGCTATTGCGCCACCGATGAAACACTGAGCCGATGAAGCTGCCCGTGATGCCGCCGGTTGCGCCGATGCTGGCCAAATCGGTTCCGACCATTCCGTCCGGGGCGTCATACGAGCCGAAATGGGATGGATTTAGATCGGTCATCTTCCGGGATGGCGACGAGGTTGAGTTCGGCAGCCGCAACGAGAAGCCGATGACCCGTTACTTCCCTGAGCTGGTCGAGGCGGTGAAGGCCGAGCTGCCCGAACGGTGCGTCCTGGACGGCGAGATCGTCATCGCCACGAGCGACGGGCTGGACTTCGAGGCGCTGCAGCAGCGCATCCACCCGGCCGTGTCCCGGGTGACCATGCTGTCGGAGAAGACTCCGGCCTCGTTCATCGCCTTCGACCTGCTGGCCCTCGGCGACGACGACTACACCGAGCGCCCCTTCGCCGAGCGCCGAGCCGCCCTCGAACACGCGCTCGCTGAGGTCAAGGCTCCGATCCATCTCACCCCGACGACCACCGACGTCGAGGTCGCCCAGCGCTGGTTCGTCGAGCTCGAGGGCGCCGGCCTCGACGGCGTGATCGCCAAACCACTCGACGGGACCTACCAGCCCGACAAGCGCGTCATGTTCAAGATCAAGCACGTCCGCACCGCCGACTGCGTCCTCGCCGGCTTCCGCTGGCACAAGACCTCCACCGAGGACGACCCGTTGGTCGGCTCGCTGCTGCTCGGCCTCTACAACGACGAGGGCAAGCTGCAGCACGTCGGCGTAGTCGGCGCTTTCACCGCCAAGCGCCGCGCCGAACTCGTCGACGAGCTCGAACCACTCCAGCTCCGCGACGGCGACGAGCATCCGTGGCAGGAATGGGCGAGCGCCGAGGCACATCAGGACCAGCGGCTGCCCGGCAACGTCAGCCGCTGGAACGCGACCAAGGACCTCTCGTTCGTCCCGCTGCACCCCGAGCGGGTGCTCGAGGTCAAGTACGAGCACATGGAGGGCACCCGATTCCGGCACCTCGCCCACTTCGTCCGCTGGCGCGACGACCGCACCCCCGAGTCCTGCACTTACGAGCAGCTCGAGCAGCCGCTCACGTTCAGCCTCGACGACATCGTCCCCGGACTCAGCGGGTGAGCGAGCCGCCATCCGGTCAGCGAAGCATCCGGTAGCGGCAGAAGAGGGCGCCGTCCTCTTCGAGCAAGCCGTCCAGGGCCAGCGCGTGCCGGCCGGTCTTGTCCAGCGGCCAGCTCGTGCCGGAGGTGATGCGACCGGCCCCGGGGCCGGCGAGCTGTGGGCTCAGGCTCAGGCACAGCTCGTCAACGAGGCCGGCCTGCGCCAGGTCGGCGAACAGGGTCGGTCCGCCTTCGCACAGGATCCGGGTCAGGCCGCGATCGGCCAGAGCGGAGCGGGCGGCGCCGAGATCGACGACGTCCTCGCCGCAGATCACGACATCGGCCCGGGCCTGCAACTGGACCCGCAGATCGTGGTCCGCGGCCGCGCAGGTGAGCACGATCGTTCGCGGACCGGCCTCCCCGAACAGCGGCCCGGACGGATCCAGCTGCAGCGACTGGCTCACCACGGCGGTGGGCAGTTCCTCGGACAACCCGAACCGTTTGCGGGTCGCCTGCCGATCCGCGCTCACGCTGATGGCCGCGTATCCCTCCATCCGAGCCGTGCCGGCGCCGACGAGGACGACATCGGTGAGGTCGCGCAGCACGGCGAAGATGCGGTTGTCGCCCGGGGTCTGCAGGCCCCGAGACAGCCCGGCGACGCTGACCGCACCGTCGACGCTGCTGATGAAATTGGCTCGGACGCCGCCGCGGTCGAGCCAATGCCGGGCGTAGTGCTCGTGCACGTCGACGTCGATTGCCGGCTCGGGGATCAAGGCGCGCATGCAGCACATCTCAGCACGTACGCTCGCCGCTGTGGCTAAGCGTCGCTCGGTGCCGTTGCCGGCCTACGTCGAGGGGATGCTCGACACGGCCCTGGACAAGGCGCTGCGCGTCCAGCGTCCGGTGATCATCGCTTACCTAAACCGGGTGCGGGACCGCCGCCGTGACGCGACCCCGGCCGAGGTCGTCCGGCTGCTGGAGCGGCGCTATCTCGCAGCGGTGACGGCCGTGGGTGCCGCCTCAGGCGGTGCGGCCGCGATCCCGGGCGCGGGCACCGGGGCATCGATCGCGTCGACGGCGCTGGAGGTCTCGGCGTTCGTCGAGGCGACGGCGCTGTTCGCGCTGGCCATGGCCGAGGTGCACGGGCTGCGCATCGACGATCCGCAGGTACGGCGCGCGCTCGTGCTCGCGATCCTGCTCGGCGACGCCGGGGCCGAGGCGGCCGAGATCGCCGCCGCCAACGCCGGATCGCGGTGGGGACAGGTGTTGGCCCGGCGCGCGCCCGACGAGACGATCAAGCGGGTGAACCACACGCTGGCCCGCCACCTCGTTACCCGATTCGGGACGAAGCAGGGGGCGCTCGCGCTGGGGCGGGCGCTGCCACTGGGCATCGGCGCGGGCATCGGGGCGGCCGGCAACGCCGCCCTGGGCCGAGGCGCGATCACCGCCGCCCGGCGGATGTTCGGCTCGCCGCCGGATCGCCTCCCGCCGCGCGTGGTCGACGGCGAGATCGCCGATCCGGACGAGCCGCCGGCGATCGAGGGCACCGTGGAGAGTTAGGCGACTCGGACGATCGCGGCGGACTCGGCGCCCAGGACGAGCCCGGACGGGGCCAGCTCGGCGCGTCCCGTGGCCAGCACGATCTCGCCGGCCGGGACGTCGAGCGTCTGCGGCGCGTCGGCGAGGTTGGCGACGACCCGGAACGCCCCGCGCGGAATTACCAGCCAGCGGGCGTCCTCGTCGTAGTCGACGCGCACGTGATCCAGCCGCGGGTCACGCAGGTCCGGCTCGGCGGCGCGCAGGGCGACGAGGCGGCGGTACAGCTCGAGCAGGTCGCGATGCCCGGGGGAGTCGATCTCGGCCCAGTTCAGCCCGGCGGAGCGATACGCCTCCGGATCCTGCGGATCCACCATGCCCGCCACGTCCCACCCGTAGCGGCGGAACTCCTCGATCCGCCCCGAACCGGTGATCGCCGCCAGTTCCGGCTCGGGGTGGGAGGTGAAGAAGGGCCACGGCGTGGACGCCGCCCACTCCTCACCCATCCAGAGCATCGGTGTGAACGGCGAGGTCAGCAGCAGCACGGCCCCCACGCGCAGCAGACCGGGTGACGTGAGCCGGTCCAGGCGCTCGCCGGCGGCCCGGTTACCCACCTGGTCGTGGTTCTGCAAAAACGCCACGAATCGATACCCCGGCGTATGTTCGCGGTCGACGGGACGGCCGTGCACCTGTTCGCGGAACGTCGAGTAGGTGCCGTCATGCCGGAAGGCCGATGTCCACACCTTCGCGAACACCGCAAGCGAGCCGAAGTCGCAGTAGTAGCCCTGGCGCTCGCCGGTCAGCAGGGCGTGCAGCGCGTGGTGGACGTCGTCGTCCCACTGGGCATCCAGGCCGAGGCCCCCGGACGCGACCGGGGTGATCATCGCCGGGTCGTTGAGGTCGGACTCGGCGATCAGCGGAAGCGGCCGCCCGAGCTGATCGGCCAACGCGGAGACCGATGTCGAGAGCTCGGCGAGCAGGTGCGGCGTGGACGTATCGACGAGTGCGTGGACGGCGTCCAGCCGCAAGGCGTCGACGTGATAGTCGCGCAACCACATCAGCGCGTTGTCGATGACGAACCGCCGCACCTCGTCCGCTTCGAGGTTGACCAGGTCGCCCCAGGTGTTGCGCCCGGACTTCAGGTAGGGGCCGAAGTGGGGCAGGTAGTTGCCGCTGGGCCCGAGGTGGTTGTAGACGACGTCGAGCACCACGGCCAGGCCGCGGGCGTGGCCGGCGTCGACGAGGCGCTTGAGACCGTCCGGGCCGCCGTACGGCTCGTGCACGGCGTACCAGCCGACGCCGTCGTAGCCCCAATTCCACACTCCGTTGAAGGCGTTCACCGGCAACAGTTCCACGTGCGTGACGCCGAGGTCGACCAGGTGATCGAGTCGCGAGATGGCCGCGTCGAACGTCGCTCCGGGCGTGAACGTCCCGATGTGCAGCTCGTAGATCACCGCGTCGGCCAGCCCGCGGCCGGGCCAATCCTGGTCGGTCCAGGCGAAGGCGGCGTCGTCGTAGACGCGACTCGGACCGTGCACACCGAACGGCTGCCAGCGCGAGCGCGGATCCGGCAAGGGCGTCTCGAAGTCGTCGAGCAGGTACGCGTAGTCGGTGCCCGGGGGCGCCTCGACATCGGCCCGCCACCAGCCGTCCGATCCGGCGCTCAGGTCGAGCGCTTCGCCGGCGATCCGCAGCCGCACCCGCTGGGCATACGGTGCCCACAGCTCGAATGACGTCACGTCACGCCAGCCTGCCATGCCACGGCCTAGGCTCGCTCCCATGTCGAACCACAACGGCTCGGTCCGGGAGGCACTGCGCGTGCAGCCCGGAGTCGTCAACCTCGCCGGCTACGACACGGCGGCCACGCCGCTGGCGCCCGGCAGCAAGGCCAAGACCCTCAAGGACGCGGCGGCTCTCGGTCCCGAGCTGGCCGGACAGCAGGAGCGGCTCTGGGCCGAAGGCACCCGCAGCGTCCTGCTGGTGCTGCAGGGCATGGACACCTCAGGCAAGGGCGGCGTCGTCACGCACGTCGTCGGCCTGCTCGGGCCCGAGGGCGTCAAGGTCACCGCGTTCAAGAAGCCGACGGCGGAGGAGATGGCGCACCACTTCCTGTGGCGCATTCGCCGAGCGCTGCCCGGGCCGGGCATCGTCGGGGTGTTCGACCGCTCGCATTACGAGGACGTGCTCGTGCCCCGCGTGCACGAGAGCGTGCCCGAGGCGGAGTGGCGGCACCGCTACGAGGAGATCAACGCCTTCGAGGCTGAGCTGGCCACGGCCGGCACCACTGTCGTCAAGTGCTTCCTGCACCTGTCCTACGCCGAGCAGCGAGAACGGCTACTGGCCCGCCTGGACGACCCCACCAAACACTGGAAGTTTCACGAGAGCGACATCGACGAGCGGGCGTACTGGACCGACTACCAGGCCGCCTACGCCGACCTGCTCGAGCAGTGCTCGACCGAGGTGGCGCCGTGGCACATCGTGCCCAGTGACCGCAAGTGGTACCGCAACTGGGCGATCGGGCAGATCGTCCGCGAGGTGTTCACCGAGCTGGATCCGCAGTATCCGGGCGCCGACCTCGACGTTCCGCGGTTGCGCAAGCGTCTCGAGCCGCCGTACTGACCCTCAGCGCACGAGTAGCTCGACCAGCTCGCGGGTGAGCGTGGCGTCCAGGCGACCCCGATTAGTCAGTAGCCGGTACCAGAACATGCCGAACACCGTGTGGACGGCGGTGGTGACCGGCACGCGCAGGTCGTCCGGGTGCCGGCGCAGCAGCGTCGCCAGGGCCTCCGGGCGAGACTGCAGCAGTCCGGTGTCGAAGGCCGGGCCGAAGTCCGGATCGAGCTGCGCCTCGGCCATGAGCGCGCGCAGTACCGGCATGACGCCCGGTCGTCGCGCGGCCGCGAAGGTCGCGTCGAGGAACGTCCGCAGATCCGCGCGGAGATCACCCGTGTCGGGCACCGGTATCTTGCGCGCGGCGTCGGCCGTCATGGCGTCGAGCACGACGTCGGCCTTGCCGCGCCACCAGCGATAGATCGTCTGCTTGCCCGTGCCTGCTCGTGCGGCGATGGCCTCCACCGTCATGTCCCGATAGCCCACGTCGGCGACGAGGTCCAGCGCGGCCCGCAGGATCGCCTGCCGGCTCTCGTCGCTGCGCGGCCGGCCGCGCTGGGTAGGGACCTTGTGTGCTGTCGGCGCCATGGTGGTTATAGTAATACGAGACGTCCCGTATCGTAAATAGAAGAGGAAGCACATGAGTGACAAGAGAGCAGTGGTGCTCGGTGGGACTTCGGCGGCCGCTCCCGCGATGCAGCCGAGGAACTGTTCGCATCGATCGGCTCGATCGATTGGCTCGTTCTCGCGCTGAGTGGTGGTGCCGGCGCCGGGCCACTGGCCTCGCTCGATCTGGACGCCGTGCGCGGCGCGTTCGACGCGAAGTTCTGGGCCCAGCTGACCTCGGCCCAGGTGGCGCTGCCGCACCTGGCACCCGACGGCTCGATCACGTTCATCGGAGCCGCGAGCGCCCGGTCGAGCATTCCGGGCACGGCCGGGCTGGCCGCGGTGAACGGCGCGATCGAGGCGATGGTGAAGCCGCTCGCGGTGGAGCTGGCGCCGATTCGCGTCAATGCGGTGTCACCGGGGATCACCGATACGCCGTGGTGGTCGGGGATGTCGCCGACAGCGTCGTGCTCGTCGCCGCCAACCCGAACCTGACCGGCACGGTGATCGAGTCCGACGGTGGCGGCCGGCTCGTACCGTTGGGGTAGGTGCGAAGCACGTTCACCCGAAAGACGCCGACGGCATCGACGCCGACGGCATCGATCGGTTCCCGGTCTCGCCGGTCAGCTCCGCGTGGCCCGCATCCTGGTCGAGGTCACCGAGCCCGATCCGGACAATGGATTGCGCTCCGCCGACGCGGCGGTGGCCCGGCTGGCCGGGGTCGAGATCCCGATCCTCCGGCACGGCGAGGACGCGACCTGCTGGCAGGTATTTAGCTGGGCTGTACAACTCGGCCTCGACACACGTATCGGCCTCGAGGAAACGCTGACGATGCCGGACGGCAGCCGGGCGTCGGGTAACCCCCAGCTCGTCCGTCAGGCTCGAACCAGCAGCGCGACCGGCAGTGCGCCCATCAGGTCGGCGAGCAGGACCCGTCCGTCGTAGGCAACTTCGGTGAACACGTCGGTGCAGCGAGGCACCTCCAGGGTCGTCTCGCGCCAGCCACCGGCCCGGGCGAGCCGGACCGGAAGGCGGGTCGCGATGGTGATCGCGCCACCCCGGTCGAATGCGACGACGTGATCGGCTGCTGGCCCGCGCGCCCACAAAGGGGTGTAGCCGCCGAACAGGTCCGGACGGTCGCGGCGCACGCGCAGCGTCCGCGACACGACCCACAGCTTGGCCGCCCCCGTGGCATCGACCGGCGGGGGAGCGTCGAGCGAGGACAGCAGGGCCGGCCGGGCCGACCAGTCGACGGGCCGCCGGTTGTCCGGATCGACGAGGGAGCCCTCCCAGAGTTCCGTGCCCTGGTAGACGTCGGGTATGCCCGGCATCGTCAGTTGCAGCACCTTCTGGGTAAGGGAATTCGTCCAGCCGAACGGCGTGACCTGCTCGATGAACGCGGCCAGCGGCTCGCGGAGGTCGGGGAAGTCGTAGGCGGCGTCGACCGCGGCGTGCACGGTCGCTTCGAAGGCTGCGTCGGGGTCACGCCACCCGGTGCCCTCGGCCGCCTCGCGCATCGCCTTCTCGGCGTAGGTGTGCATCCGCTCGCGGGCGATGAAACCGGCGCCCACGAACGTCTGCCACAGCAGGTAGCCGAACGAGCGGTTGGGCACGGGCGCATGCTCGAGCAGGTGGCCGACCAGGGTGGCCCACTCGGCTGGCAACTCGGCGAGCACGGCCATTCGGGCCCGGACGTCCTCGCCCCGTTTGGTGTCGTGCGTCGACAGGGTGGTCATGCCGTGCGGCGTCGTGTGCGAGCGGTCCAGCTGCGCGGCATGGAACTCGTCGACGGACAGTCCGAAACGGCCCGGGGCGCCACCCACCTCGTTCAGCGCGACGAGCCGCGTGTACCGGTAGTAGGCGGTGTCCTCGACGCCCTTGGCCATGACCGCGCCGGATGTCTGCTGGAAGCGCCGGCACAGCTCGTCGCTCGGATCGCTCAGCCGGTGAGCGAGAGCGCCGAACGCGGCGGAGAGGTCGGGCCGATGCATCCGCGCCTGGGCGAGCGTTCCGGCTAGATACTCGGCGCCCTCGGGCAGGTAGGACCGGTACACGGGGAAGGCGACGAGCAGCTCGGTCAGGGCATCGGCGGCGTGCTCGACGTCAGTGAGAGCAGCCAGGCGCAGCACCTCGGCCCGCAGGATCGTCGTCGCGATCATCCGCTTGCCGGCCTCGACGTGGTCGGCGAACGTACGGTGGTCGCCGGTGAGCGTCCGGTACAGGCTGTCCAGGTCGGGCTCGGCCGCCGGATCGATCAGCACGCCGGTTACCTCCGCGAGCGCGTCGTAGCCGGTCGTGCCGTCCACCGGCCAGGACGGCGGCAGCACCTCGCCGGGCTCGAGGATCTTCTCCACCAGCAGCCACGCGTCCGGCGCGGCCGAGCGCAGCCGCCGCAGGTAGTCGAACGGATCGACCAGCCCGTCGGGGTGATCGACCCGGACACCGTCGACGCCGTCGTCGCTCACCCAGCGCAGCACCTCGCGATGCGTCGCCTCGAAGACCACGGGATCCTCGACCCGCAGCCCGGCGAGCGTCGTTACGGCGAAGAACCGCCGGTAGTTCTGCTCGGTGTCGGCGCGGCGGTAGTTCGCCAGTTCATAGTGCTGGCGAGCATGGATCTCCTCCGCCGTCCCGCCGCCGGTGCCGGGCGCGATGGGGAAGCGGTGCTCGTAGTAGCGCAGCTCTCCTTCGGCGACGACCAGATCGCGGGTGGCGTCGAAGTCATCGCCGAGCACCGGCAGCAACAGCCGCCCGCGCGACCAGTCGATGTCGAACCACCGCGCGTACGGCGACGCGGCGCCGAGGCGCAGGACGTCCCACCACGCGGCGTTCTCGGCCGCGTCGGCAACTCCGGCATGGTTCGGCACGATGTCGACGACGATCTCCAGGCCGTGCTGCCGGGCCGCGGACACGAACGACCGCCAGCCAGCTGCGCCACCGCGGGCCGGATCGACCCGGGAGAAGTCGACGACGTCATACCCGTGCTGGGACCCGTGGGCCGACTGCAGGACCGGCGACATGTACACCGCTCCTGCACCGAGTTCGTGCAAGTAGGCGCACACCGACGCGGCAGCGTGCAGGTCGAACAACGGCGTGATCTGCAGCCGAACTGTAGAGGACAGCACTAGTCGGCCCTCTGCAACACCACCAGTGCACGGGGGCCTACCGGCACTATGCCGTCGGCCTGGACCACCGTGCCGTCGTCGAGGTCGGGCCGGCCGGTGTCGAGCACGACGTGCCACGTGCCGGCGTAGTCCGGTCCCGGTGCGCGGAACTCGAGCGGTTGGTCGTGCGCCGAGAAGCACAGCAGGAACGAGTCGTCGACGACCCGATCACCACGGGCGTCGCGGTCCGGGATGCCTTCGCCGTTGAGGTACACCGCGATCGCTCGTCCGAACGGCGCTTCCCAGTCCTCCTCCGTCATCTCCTGGCCGTCCGGCGCGAACCACGCGATGTCGGGAAGCGCGTCCGCGCCCCGGCGACGCACCGGCCGACCGTCGAAGAACCGGCGCCGCCGGAACACCGGATGCTGGCGGCGCAGCTCGGCGACCTCGCGGGTGAAAGCCAGCAGATCGACGTCGATCTTGCTCCAGTCGACCCAGGTGAGCTCGCTGTCCTGGCAATAGCCGTTGTTGTTGCCCTGCTGGGTACGTCCGAGCTCGTCCCCGTGGCCGAGCATGGGAACGCCCTGTGACAGGAACAAGGTGGCCAGAAAGTTGCGACGCTGCCGGGCCCGCAGTTCGAGGACGGCGGGGTCGTCGGTGGGTCCCTCGACGCCGCAGTTCCAGGAGCGGTTGTGGTTCTCGCCGTCCTTGTTGTCCTCGCCGTTGGCTTCGTTGTGCTTCTGGTCGTAGGAGACGAGATCGAGCAGCGTGAACCCGTCGTGGCAGGTGACGAAGTTGATGCTCGCCACCGGGCGGCGCCCGGAGTGCTCGTACAGGTCGGCCGAACCCGTCAGCCGGGCCGCGAACTCACCGATCGTCGCGGGCTCGCCCCGCCAGAAGTCACGCACGGTGTCGCGGTACTTGCCGTTCCACTCCGTCCACTGTGGAGGGAAGTTGCCGACCTGGTAGCCGCCGGGTCCGACGTCCCACGGCTCGGCAATCAGCTTGACCTGACTCACCACCGGGTCCTGCTGCACAAGCTCGAAGAAGCTCGACAGGCGGTCGACGTCGTAGAATTCGCGGGCCAGCGCCGAGGCGAGGTCGAAGCGGAATCCGTCGACGTGCATCTCGAGCACCCAATACCGCAGTGAATCCATCAGCAATTGCAACGAGTGCGGATTTCGCACGTTCAAGCTGTTGCCGGTTCCGGTGTAGTCCATGTAGTACTGCGGCTCGTCGTCGACGAGGCGGTAGTAGGCCCGGTTGTCGATTCCGCGAAAGCACAGGGTCGGCCCCAGGTGATTGCCCTCGGCCGTGTGGTTGTAGACCACGTCGAGGATGACCTCGATATCGGCTTCGTGCAGCGCGCGCACCATCGCCTTGAACTCCTGCGTCTGTCCGCCCGCGGTGCCGAGCGTCGACGCCGACGAGTAGCGCGTGTCGGGTGCGAGGTACCCGATGGTGTTGTAGCCCCAATAGTTCGACAATCCGCGTTCGACGAGTGCGGAGTCGTTGACGAAGTGGTGCACCGGCATCAGCTCGAGCGCGGTCACGCCGAGCCGGGTGAGGTGGTCGATCATCACCGGATGGGCGATGCCGGCGTAGGTGCCGCGCAGCTCGGCCGGGATCTCGGCGTGCCGGTTCGTCAGTCCCTTGACGTGCGCCTCGTAGATGACGCTGTCGGCGTAGGCGTGCCGGGGTGGGCGATCGACGCCCCAGTCGAAGAACGGATTGATCACGACCGATTTCGGCATGTGCGCGGCGGAATCGTCGGTGTTAAAGGAATCGGGGTGACCCAGGTCATAGTCGAACAGCGACGGATGCCAGTCGATCCGCCCGTCGATCGCCTTGGCGTAGGGATCGAGCAGCAGCTTGGACGGGTTGCAGCGCAGGCCCTGCTTGGGGTCGTGCGTGCCGTGCACCCGGTAGCCGTAGCGCTGCCCGGGTTCGATGCCGGGCAGGAAGGCATGCCAGACGAAGCCGTCCATCTCCGGCAGGTCGACGCGCCGCTCGATGCCGTTCGCGTCGAACAGGCAGAGCTCGACCCGCTCGGCCACCTCGCTGAACAGCGCGAAGTTGGTGCCCGAGCCGTCGTAGGTGGCGCCCAGGGGGTAGGCGCTGCCCGGCCAGACCTGCATGCGTACTCCTGATGTGGTCACGTTCTCCCCTACTTGAGCCTGCCATGTGGGCTCATCCGACGCGCGCTCGAAAGGGCGCGGTCGGGTGCGTCGCGGATTCGTGGTGTTCACGCGTTTTGTAGTGCACTGGATGTGTCAGCGTGAAAACGCCGCGTTACCTCCGGTGACAGGCGGTATTCCCAGTCGAGAACAGGCCCTATCATTCCTTCAGCCCTCGTCTGACGACCACAGAGACCCCCCCAGAGACCCTTACTGAGAAGGTATGGCCGGCCGGCATTCGAAACCTGCCTCGGGACGTCGAGGGACACCGTTCCCCGTCGTGGCCGCGGTTCTGCTGCTTGCTGCAGCCTGTGCAGCAGGCGTCGTGGTGTTTCTCAATCGCGATGGGTCATCCGCCAAGGGTGCGGCCGGGTGCAGTGGCAAGGTGACAGTCAACGTCGACGCCGCGCCCGGTATCGCCGAGCCGGTGCAGACGATCGCGAACCGGTGGACCGCCACCAACCCCAACGCCGAGGGCAAGTGCATTGACGTCGGCGTGACGCCGCTGCCGTCCAGCAACGTGGAGCAGATTCTCGCTACCGGCGGCAACGGCGGGCCCGAGAGCGCCGCGGTGTGGATCCCGGACTCGAGCACGTGGGCCACGCGGTTGAGCGACGACCTCACCGGTGCCGGCCGCAGCTCGCAGGTCGAGGTGCATGCGCCCATCGCGGTGTCGCCCCTGGTGTTCGTCAGCTCCCCGGCGGTCGTATCGAAGTTCATCTCCAAACCGGACTGGAGGAACGCGCTGGCCGGTTCGTTCCCCCTGACGATCCCTGATCCGGTGTCCAACACCGACGGCCTGCTCAGCCTCCAGATCATGAACACACTCGTGGGCTCGAGTTCGCAGGCGCCGGATCCTCGGCTCGCGAACCTCATGCAGCGGGTCAGCCATTCGACCCTCCCCGACGCGAACGCCGGATTCGCGCAGCTGGCCGCCGACCCGTCGCACGCCCCGGTGTTCACTGCCCCGGAACAGACCGTGATCCAAGCCAACCGGGCCAAGCAGTCGCTCTTCGCGGCAGCCATCTATCCGGATGAGGGCACGCTCAGCCTCGACTACCCCGTGGTGCGTCTCGTCCGTTCCGGCGACAACCCGGCGCTGACCGCGGCGCTGGACGACTTCGAGCAGCAGCTGCGGGCTCCGGCGGCGCGGACCTACCTCGCCGACGCCGGCTTCCGCGACCCGTCCGGTGCGTCGGTTCCGGGCGTTGGCGCAGCCGAGGGCGTCGCCGCCGCGCCGGTCCGGCAGCTGACCAAGCCGACGCCCACGCAGGGCGTGGACACGTTGCGCCTCTGGGAGGCGATCACCGACGACGTGAACACGCTGGTCGTCATCGACGTCTCGGGATCGATGGCCGAGCCCGGCGGCAACGGCAAGAGCAAGATCCAGCTCACGGCCGAGGCAGCGCGGGCCGCGGTGAACTTCTATCCCGACACGTCCAATGTCGGGATGTGGGTCTTCTCGACCAAGCAGACGGCGACCACTGACTACCGCGAGCTCGTCTCCATCGGGCAGATGAGCGCGTCCGTGGGTGGGCAGACCCGCCGCCAGGCGCTCATCAACGCCGCGAAGTCGCTGCCGTCACAGGTTCACGGCAACACCGGCCTGTACGACACGCTGCTCGCGTCGGTACGCGACGTCCGTCGCAACTACGACCCGTCCAAGGTCAACACGGTGATCTTCATGACCGACGGCCAGAACGACAATGCCAGCGCGCTCACCGTGGACAAGCTGATCTCCACGCTGAAGGCCGAGAACTCTCCGCTGCCGATCCCGGTGTACACGATCGCCATCGGCCCGGACGCCGATGCCGCCGGGCTGCACAAGATCTCGCAGGCGACCGGTGGCAAGGGCTACGTGGTCAAGGACCCGACCACGATCCGCAACGTGTTCCTCGACGCGGTCGTCCAACGCCAGTGCGGCGCGGGGTGTTAGCTAGACTGGTTGAACACTGGAGGGGAGTAACCCCACACAGCGGTTTCCTCGTCATCACGGACTGCGCCGAGTCGCGGTCCCGGGGAGCCGGCCCGCACGCGGGTGGGTGAGACCTCCGGCAGCACGCGTATCACCGTTGGACGGGGTACGCCTTGAGCGCGCCGGAGGCCGGATGCACGTCGAGCCATGGGTCTGGGCCGTCACCCTGATCCTCGCGATCGGGTTCCTGATCTTCGACGTGTTCTACATCGGCCGTCGGCCGCACGAACCCAGCATGGGCGAATCCGCCCGGCACCTGGCGTTCTTCATCGGCGCGGCGGCGGTCTTCGCGGTCGGTGTCTTCGTGGTGAGCGGCAGCAGCTACGGTGCGGAATTCGTCGGTGGCTGGCTGACCGAGTACTCGCTCTCGGTCGACAACCTGTTCGTCTTCCTGATCATCATGACGAAGTTGCGGGTGCCGCGTGAGCTGCAGCAGTCGGCCCTGCTGGTGGGCATCGTCCTGGCGCTGATCCTGCGCGGGGCGTTCATCGCGGCTGGCGCGGCGGCGATCAACACGTTCAGCTGGGTCTTCTATCTGTTCGGGGCCTTCCTCGTCTTCACCGCTGTCCGGCTGGCCCGCGGCGAGGACATGGACAGCGGGGGCGAGTACGACGAGGGTCGCGTCGTGCGGTGGATCCGGCGTCGCGTCCCGTCGACCGACGACTACCACGGCGCGCACCTCACCACTAAGCGAGACGGGCGGCGGCTGATCACGCCGATGATGCTGGTGATCGTCGCGCTCGGCACGACCGATCTGCTCTTCGCGCTCGACTCCATCCCGGCGATCTACGGCATCACCCAGGAGGCCTACCTGGTGCTGACGGCGAACATCTTCGCGCTGATGGGGCTGCGGCAGTTGTACTTCCTCATCGGTGGCCTGCTGGAGCGGCTGGTCTATCTGAGTGTCGGCCTGTCGGTGTTGCTGGGCTTCATCGGCGTCAAGCTGATCCTGCACGCCCTGCACGAGAACGAGTTGCCGTTCATCAACGGTGGCGAGCATGTGAGCGGCGCGCCGGACGTGCCGATCTGGCTGTCGCTGATCGTCATCGTCGGCATCCTGCTGATCACGGTCGTGGCCAGTCTGGCCAAGTCGCGGCGAGACGCTTCCCGCGCCGCGGTCAGCTGAGCAGGTCGCGGCGGTACGCCTCGGCCACCGCGGCGGCCCGATCGCGCACCCCAAGTTTGTCGTAGAGGTGCAACAGATGCGTCTTCACCGTCGCCTCGCTGATGAACAGCTTGCCGGCCACCTCGCGGTTGGTGGCGCCGCCGGCGACCAGGCGCAGCACCTCGAGTTCGCGCTGGCTCAGCCCGCCGGCGGGTGGCTTCCGGACGTTGCCCATCAGCCGTCCCGCCACCGACGGCGACAGCACCGGCTCGCCGCGGAACGCCGCCCGGACTCCGCGCAGCAGGTCCTCGCGCGGCGAGTCCTTGAGCAGGTATCCGGTGGCGCCGGCCTCGATCGCCGGCAGCACGTCGCGGTCGGTGTCGTAGGTGGTGAGGACGAGGACCCGCACCGACTCGTCGCCCTGGCGCAGCGCCTGGATCGCCTCGACGCCACCCATCTGTGGCATCCGCAGATCCATCAGCACCACGTCGACGTCCAGGCTCGTCGCCCGCGCGACCGCTTCGAGCCCGTTGCCCGCCTCGCCGACCACCTCGAATTCGGGATCGCCGCTGAAGACGCCGCGCAGCCCGTCGCGTACGACCGGGTGGTCATCGACGATGAGCAGCCGGATGGGGCTCACACCGGCACGCTTGCGTTGATGGCGGCGCCCTCGCCGGGTGCGCTCTCGACCTCGAGCGTGCCGTCGACGCGCGTCAGCCGCTGGCGCATGCCGTCCAGGCCGTATCCGTTCGGGCGGTGGGCGCCCGGGTCGAAACCCACGCCGTCGTCGCGGATGTCGAGTAGTGCGACGTCGTCGAGGTAGGACAGCGTCAGCCACACCTTGGACGCCTGGGCGTGCTTGGCCACGTTGGTCAGGGCCTCCTGGGCCACGCGGAAGAGCGTCGCCTCGATATCGGGAGTGAACGGCCGGCAGTCGCCGGTGGTCTCGACCCGCACGGCCACGCCACTGCGCTGGGCCCAGCTGTGCGCCAGCCCGGCGACGGCGTCGGGCAACGGTACGTCGTCGAGCTGCTCGGGACGCAGGGCGCGCACCGAGCGCCGCGCCTCGGTCAGGCATTCGCGGGCCAACGTGCGGGCCTGGTCGATGTGTCGCAACCACTCACCGGACGCGTGCCCGGCCTGTTCGGCCGCCTCGAGCTGGGTCACGATGCCGATCAGCCCCTGGGCCAGCGTGTCGTGGATCTCGCCGGCCATCCGCTGGCGTTCGTCGAGGATGCCGGCCTCGCGAGCCTGGGCCAGCAGCTGGGCGTGCAGTCCGGTGTTCTCAGCGAGCGCAGCCTCCAGCCGACGATTCGTCTCGCCCAGCTCGTCGATGATGGTGCCGCGTTCGGCGTTCTGCTCGATGACCCGGTTGGTGACCTGCCCGAGGAAACCGGCCAGCCCCGCGTTGACGGCGGTCAGGGCCAGCCAGATCGCGATGGAGCCCACTGTCAGGGGCGGGTAGCCGCCCAGTTGGGACGCGGCGACGAGCACGGCGGTAACCACGACGCCGACCGACATCCATCGCCGGGGCAGCAGTCGTGCTTCGGGGTAGCCGGTGAAGGCGAACAGAGCGAACCAGGGATTCGCACCGATCAGGACGGCCGACAGCGCGGTGCGTCCGACGTAATAGACGCTGATGAGGCCGGGGCGCTCTTCCCACTCACGATGCAGCGTCGTGAAGAAGAGCATCCATAGCGCCACCGCGACAACGACGCAGGCACCGAATTCGAACCGGGCCCAGGTCTTGTACCCGCTGGCGGTGGCCACGGCGCTAATGCCCGTGGCCACCGCCAGCATCGGGTACCGCAGGCGTCGATCGAGGCGTGGTCCGCCTCGATCCATCCGCCCGCCGCGGTCCACGGCGCCTACCGCCATGGTCGGAATTCTCTCATTCCCAGCGGAACAGGCGGATCGCCGCGGCGGTGAACCCGACGGCATAGGCCGCCAGCACCGCGAGGTGCAGTGGGTGCGGGAAGTGCCCGCGGGCCGAGTCCTGCAGGGCCTGCACCGCCGCGCCCATGGGCGTGAAGTCGCTGACGTGACGCAGCGCCTCCGGCATGACCGCGCGCGGCACCCACAGCCCGGCGAAGAACATCATCGGGAAGAAGGTGATCGCGCCGGCGGCGTTGGCCGCTTTCCCGGTCGGGGCCAGCGCGGCGATCGTCAGTCCGATCGCGAACAGCCCCGCCGCCGCGAGCACGAGCGCGATCAGGAATCCGCCGGCCTGCCGGGGCAACCCCACGTCGAACGCGACCCGGCCGATGATCAGCACGAGCACGGTCGTCACCGCGGCGACGGCGAGGTTGATCGCGACCTGCGCGGCGAGCAGCCGCGACGGCGGCACCGGCGTGGTCGACATGCGGCGCAGCACGCCCTTCTCGCGGTAGGTACCGAGCACGGGAGGCATCACGTTCAGCGCGAGCATCGCCACCGAGAAGGCGATGACGATCGGCACGTAGGTGGCGGCGAGGGTCAGCCCGTCCAGGTCCTTGTCCGCCTTCTGGCCGCCCAGGGTGCCCAGGATGATCAGCAACACCGGCGGGAACGCCAGCCCCCAGATCAGCCCGACGCGCTCCCGCAGCAGCAGCCGGAACTCGATGCGGGTCAGCCGGCGCAGCGGCGACGGCGCGGCGTAGGTGGCGGTGGCGCTGGTCATGAGATCTCCTGTCCGGTCAGTGCGATGAAGGCGTCGTCGAGGGTGGTCTGCTCGACGCGCAGCTGTTCGGCGACGATGCCCCGTCGGGCGAGTACCGACGTGACCGCGCCGAGGACGTCGCCCGTCCCGGTGACCAGCACTTGCGGGCCGTGCCGGTCCACGGCCGTGACCTGGGGCAGCTCGGCGAGCAGCCGATCGTCCAGGTCGGCCGACGGGTAGAAGCGCAGCCGCTGCTCGGCGTTCACCCGGGTCACGAGGCCGGCGGGGGAGTCGACCGCGACCACCCGTCCGGAATCGATGACCGCCACCCGGTCGCACAGGTGCTCGGCCTCCTGCATGAAGTGAGTGACCAGCACGATCGTCACGCCGCGGTCGCGGACCCCCTCGATGAGGTCCCAGGTCTCGCGGCGGGCCGCGGGGTCCAGGCCGGTGGTCAGCTCGTCGAGAATGGCGACGCGTGGATTGCCCACCAGGGCCAGCGCGATCGACAGCCGCTGCTTCTGCCCGCCCGACAGCTTGCCGAACCGGGCGTTGCGCTTCTCGGCGAGGCCGAGCGAGTCGCGCAGCGAGCGCCAGTCGGCCGGGTCGCGGTAGAACGAACTGTATAGCTCGAGCGCCTCGTCCACCTCGATGTTGGCCGGCAGCTCGCTCTCCTGCAGCTGGATGCCGAGGACCTGGCGGAGCTGGTCACGGTCGCGTTCGGGATCCAGGCCCAGCACCTGGATCTGCCCGCCGTCGTGGTGGCGCAGGCCCGCCAGGCACTCGACGGTGGTCGTCTTGCCGGCACCGTTCGGGCCGAGGATTCCGAAGATCTCGCCCGGCTCGACACTGAACGAGACGTCCTGGACTGCGACGTGATCGCGGTAGCTCTTGCGGAGATGGGTCACTTCGATGACTGGCATGGGTCCAGCATCGGGTGGATCGAGACGGGCCGAATCGGCCGGTGAGCTGCTGCTTTCGGCCGGCGCGGTTGACGCCGGCATCAACCGATCGGCTGATGCTCAGCTTGTGGTGCTCGGTGCGGGTGTCGTCGGGGTAGCCGGGGCCGGGTTGGCCGGTGGCTGCTGGCGGTTGCGCGGGCCGCCCGGAAATCCGGGAAATCCCGGGTTGCGGTTGCCGGGGAGCTGCCCCTGTCCGTAACCGGGGCGCTCGAATCTCTTGGCGGGCCCACGGTGGTCGTCCCCGCCGAAGGCTGCTGCGCCGATGCCGATGCCGCCACCGATCAGCGCGAGGGCGGCGACGATGGAGATCCCGATCACGGCGACCTTTCGTTGCGGTGCGATCCATGGTGATCTCGGCGGTCGCGGGACCGGGGCGAAGGGATCGACGGCCGGGTACGCGTATGACGGTGGCGGCGGTTGCTGGGCCGAAGGAGGCTGAACCGCGGGCTGCTCGGCTGTGGGCTGCTCGGGCGCCGGACCGGGCGCCGCGGGGGGGACCGCACCGGGCGCCGTAGGCGTAGCCGCCGCCTCGGGCGGTGCGGCCGACTCGGCGGGTGGCTTGGGCTGGGGTTCATCCGGACTGGTCATGCTCGTCTCCTAGGGCGGGGTGGCGTCACGGTAGGTGGCGCGGCTGAGAAACGCGGTCGCTTCGTGCCTCTCTTCACCAGCCCACAGCCGCGCCGCCCCGCTTCCCCTCCCGTACGACCGGATTCGTCCCGGTCCAGGTGGTCGAACGGGAGGGGAAGCCGAGCAATCCCGGGCGACCCGGCCGCAACGGTCAGGGCGCCCGCTGTTCTTGTCGGAGGTAGCTCGTACCGTGAAGGCCATGCGTGTCGCCAGCGAGATCGTCCCGACCACCGGCGTCTTCGAGGTCGTGTCCGACTTCGAGCCGTCCGGTGACCAGCCGGCCGCGATCGACGACCTCGAACGCCGCGTCAATGCCGGCGAGAAGGACATCGTGCTGCTCGGGGCCACCGGCACCGGCAAGTCGGCCACCACGGCCTGGCTGATCGAGCGGGTGCAACGTCCGACGTTGGTGATGGCCCCGAACAAGACGCTGGCCGCTCAGCTGGCCAACGAGCTGCGCGAGATGCTGCCGCACAACGCCGTCGAGTACTTCGTGAGCTACTACGACTACTACCAGCCCGAGGCATACGTCCCGCAGACCGATACCTACATCGAGAAGGACTCCTCGGTGAACTCCGAGGTCGAGCGGCTGCGCCACTCGGCAACCAGCGCGCTGTTCACCCGGCGCGACGTCGTGGTGGTGGCCACGGTGTCGTGCATCTACGGCCTGGGCACGCCGCAGGAGTACGTCAATCTCGCGCTGCGCCTGGGCGTCGGGCAGGAGATGGAACGCGAGAAGATCCTGCGCCATCTGGTCGAGGTGCAGTACACGCGCAACGACCTGTCGTTCACCCGTGGCACGTTCCGGGTGCGCGGCGACACCATCGAGATCTTCCCGATGTATGAGGAACTCGCCGTCCGGGCCGAGATGTTCGGCGACGAGATCGAGCGGCTGTACTACCTGCACCCGCTCACCGGCGAGGTGATCCGCGAGGTCGACGAGGTGTTCGTGTTCCCGGCCACGCACTACGCCGCCGGCCCCGAGCGCATGGAGCGGGCGATCCGCGGCATCGAGAAGGAACTCGAGGAGCGCCTCGCCGAGCTGGAGAAGCAGAACAAGCTGCTCGAGGCGCAGCGGCTGCGCATGCGGACCACCTACGACGTCGAGATGATGCGCCAGGTCGGCTTCTGCTCGGGCATCGAGAACTACTCGCTGCACATCGACGGCCGCGAGCGGGGCAGCGCCCCGAGCTGCCTGCTCGACTACTTCCCGGACGACTTCCTGCTGGTCATTGACGAGTCGCACAACACGGTGCCGCAGACCGGCGGCATGTACGAGGGCGACATGTCGCGCAAGCGCACCCTGGTCGACCACGGGTTCCGGCTGCCGTCGGCGATGGACAACCGCCCGTTGAAGTTCGAGGAGTTCCTCGACCGCATCGGCCAGACCGTGTACCTCTCGGCGACGCCGGGCCCGTACGAGCTGGGCCGGGTGAAGGGCGAGGTCGTCGAGCAGGTGATCCGCCCCACCGGGCTGATCGATCCCGAGGTGGTCGTCAAGCCGACCAAGGGGCAGATCGACGACCTGGTGCACGAGATCCGCGAACGCGCCGAGCGCGACGAACGGGTGCTCGTCACCACCCTCACCAAGAAGATGTCCGAGGACCTGACGGACTACCTCCTCGAGCAGGGCGTCCGGGTGCGGTACCTGCACTCCGAGGTCGACACGCTGCGCCGGGTCGAGCTGCTGCGCGAGCTGCGCCAGGGCGAGTTCGACGTGCTGGTCGGCATCAACCTGCTGCGCGAGGGCCTCGACCTGCCCGAGGTGTCGCTGGTGTCGATCCTCGACGCGGACAAGGAGGGCTTCCTGCGATCCGGTACGTCGCTGATCCAGACGATCGGGCGCGCGGCTCGCAACGTGTCCGGCCAGGTGCACATGTACGCCGATACGATCACGCCGTCCATGCAGAAGGCCATCGACGAGACGAATCGCCGGCGGGCCAAGCAGATCGCGTACAACAAGGAGCGGGGCCTCGACCCGCAGCCGCTGCGCAAGCGCATCGCCGACATCACCGACCGGCTGGCCCGCGAGGCGGCCGATACGGAGTCGCTGCTCGGTGAGGGTGCCGTTGCCGTCGGCGGTTCGGGACGTTCCCAGTCGCGCGGCAAGTCGGCCGTGCCCGGTCGGGGCGGACGCGGATCGGCCGGCGTCATCGGCGTCGGGGCGCACGCCGACGGCAAGCTCGACCTCGCGTCGATGCCACGGGCGCAGCTGGCCGACCTGATCCAGCAGCTCAACGACCAGATGATCGGCGCCGCCCGCGAGCTGCAGTTCGAGGTCGCGGCCCGGTTGCGCGACGAGATCCACGAGCTGAAGAAGGAGCTGCGGGGCATGGACGTCGCCGGCGTGCAGTGAGCGCGTTGACGTCGCCCGGGGACGTAGCCTTATGGACATGACCGCCGAGCTCGTCATCCAGGTGCCCGCCGATGGCGTCTGGACTTGGGACGATCTGCAGGCGATTCCGGACGAGGCGCACCATCACTACGAGCTGATCGAGGGGCAGATCCTGATGTCGCCGAGTCCCGATCTTCGCCATCAGGACTGCGTGTTCAATCTGGCGATCGCTCTGCGATCAACATCTCCTCGCGATCTAAAGGTCGTTGTGTCGCCCTTCGACTTCGTGCCTGAGCCCGGCACGTCGTTGCAGCCAGATGTCCTCGTGATCCGTCGCGGCACGAACGAGGAGAAGCGCACGATCGCCCCGCCGGTGCTGGCGATCGAGGTGCTGTGGCCGTCCAGTCACACCACCGACCTGGTCACCAAGCGGGAGCTCTACGCGAAGTTCGGGGTCGAGCACTACTGGATCGTCGATCCGGCCGAGCCGTCGATCGTGGCGTTGAGACTCGAGCGCGCCGGCGAGTACGTCGAGGTCGGCAGCAGCGCGGGCGCGGCCGAGCTCGTCGTTGCGGAGCCGTTCTCGGTGCGCGTCGCGCCGGCCGCGTTGATCGAGTCCTAGGCGGTCGTTCGGCCTCATGGGCGGAGCAAAGGTCCCGGGCTGCTGAGCGATCCCGGGCGCGGGCGCCCGCCGAGCTGGGTCACCGCCTGCGCGGCGTAGGTGTGCGCGAGCCGGGTGGCGAGCAACGGGGCGATCCCACCGATGCGGGCGGCGAGGAACCCGGCCGCGAAGGCGTCGCCGGCGCCGGTCGTGTCGACCACTCGCAACGGAGTGGTCGGCACCGAGCTCGCGTGCCCGTTCTCGGCCCACAGCGCCCCGTCCGCGCCGAGCTTCACCACTGTCTGTCCACAGTGGAACGAAAGGGCCCGGGCGGCGTCGTGCGCGCTGATGTGGCCGCTGAGCGCCTGCGCCTCGTCGGCGTTGGCGAACAGCGGCGTGGGCCGGCCGATCCAGGACAGGAACTGGCTCGAGCCGACCAGCCGGATCAGCGCGGCGGACGCGGCGTCGACCGACACGGACAGGCCCCGCTCGTGCGCGAGGGCCATCGCGGCCAGCGCCGTCGGCCGCACGGTGTTGCTCAGCAGGGCATAGCCAGACACGTGCAGGTGCGAGCCGGAGACGAACAGTTCGGTCGGCAGGTCGCCGACCTGCAAGGCCGCGTTGGCGCCGGCGTCGGGCACCATCGTCCGCTCGCCGGACTCGCCGATCAGCACCACGCACGTGCCGGTCGGTCGATCGCGGTCGACGGCCACCGCGAGCTGCACGCCGGCCTCGCGCAGCAGGAGCTTGGCGGTCCGCCCGCGGTCGTCGTCGCCCACCCGTCCGACGATGACCGACGGGACGCCCGCGGCGGCGAGCCAGCAGGCGGTGTTCGCCGCGGATCCCCCACCGACGTAGGCGACGTTCGTGGGCGTGTCCGAGCCGATGGCCAGCGGACCGGGTAGGCGCGCGACGACGTCGGTCATGATGTCGCCGAGGCAGATGACTCGGGTCATCGCGGCCCGGAGTCGTATTCAGCGATCTGGACCGCGATCTCGGCGGCGAGGCGGGCGTTCGCCCGGACCAGAGCCACGTTCGCGGTGAGCGACGCGCCGTGCGTCTCGCGGTGGAAGTGGTCGAGCAGGAACGGTGTGACGTCCTTGCCTTGTACGCCGGCTGCTTGCGCCGCGGCGAGCGCCGAGGCCAGCACCCGCCGATGCACGTCGGCGTCCAGCTCGTCGGCGGCCGCGATCGGGTTGGCCAGCAACAGGCCGTAGCCGTCGGTACCCAGTTCGCTGCGGGCCCGTAGCACGGCGGCGACCTCGGCCGGCGAGTCAACTCGCCAGTCGAGGGGATGCCCGGAATCGGCGAGGTAGAACCCGGGGAACCGGTCCGTGCGGTAGCCGAGAACGCCCACGTTGAGCGTCTCGAGCCGTTCCAGGGTCGCCGGTACGTCCAGGATCGACTTCACGCCCGAGCAGACGACGAGGATGGGCGTCCGCGACAGCGTGTAGAGGTCGGCCGACTCGTCCCAGGATTCGCGCGCCTGCCGGTGGACGCCGCCGAGGCCGCCGGTCGCGAAGACGGCGATGCCGGCGCGCGCGGCCAGGTGCGCCGTCGACGCCACCGTGGTCGCAGCCGAGCCGCCCCGGGCGGTGATCGTGGCCAGATCACGCACGCTCGCCTTGACGACGTCGTCGCCGATCGCGATCCGGGTCAGTGCGGCGTCGTCGAGGCCGATGTGCGATTCGCCGTCGACGAGGGCGATCGTGGCCGGCGTCGCTCCGCCGGTGCGGACGTCGGCCTCGATGTCGCGGGCGATCTGCAGGTTCTGCGGACGGGGCAGCCCGTGGCTGATGATCGTGCTTTCGAGGGCGACGACAGGACGCCGCGCGGCGAGTGCTTCGGCGACATCCGGGTGAACTCGCACACGCGCATTCTGCGCGAACACTCTGCGCAGCGGATCACCGGCGTCGGAGCAACCCCGCCAGGGCAGTGGCCAGCGCCGCCACGGCGAACGACAGCAACGAGGCGCTCATCCAGGTATGCGGCGTGAAATGCAGCCAGGTCCGGACGTGGTCCCAGAGCCGCGTCCACCACGACAGGGAACCGGAGTTGATCAGCTGGTAGGCGACGAAGCCCAGCGCCCAGGGCACGAGCGTCGCCCACCGGGCCGGGGTGTCGGCGCCGAGCTGCCACCGTCCTCGGGATGCGACGAAGTAGTCGACGACGAGAACGCCTAGCAGCGGCACGAAGATCGAGCCGATCAGCAGCAGGAAGTTCTCGTAGTCGTTGATGTTGAGGGCGAGCGCGCACACCGTCGCCACGACCCCGACGGCCACCGCCAGCACGCGCCGATCCCATTGGGGCCGGAAGTTCTGGATCGACACTGCCGTCGAGTAGGTGTCGGCGAAGGACTGGTCGAGTTCGCGCACCGCGAGGATGCCGAACGCCAACGTCCCGAGCGGGATGGCCATGAACGAGCTGAAGATCTGGCCCGCGTCGCTGTGCGCGACCGTGACCAGCGCGACCAGCCCCAAGGCGTAGCAGGCGATCTGGGTGATCGAGTAGCCGAGGAACGTGCCGGCGAACGCGGCGCGGGGTGAGCGGGCGTGCCGCGAGTAGTCCGACACGAGCGGCACCCACGACACCGAGACGCCGATGACCGTGTCGACCGCGATCCAGAAGCCGCTCCACGAACCGTGGCCGAAGCTCGGCAGGGGATGACGCAGCAGCTGCACGAACAGGTACACCAGCGCGACGAGCACCGCGACGGTGACGTACTTGCGCAGCACGCGGATCCAGCCCAGTGGTCGCAGCGCGAGCAGGGTGGTGATCACGCCGCCGGCCAGCACGTACACCCAGCGGGGCACGTCGCCCGCGATCTGGTGCATCGCCGTGCCGATCGTGACGAGCTCGAAGGTCGTCCAGCCTACGAGCTGCACCACGTTGAGCAGGGTCGGCAGGTAGGACGGCTTGGTGCCGAACAGCCCGCGCAGCAGCACCATCGACGGCGATCCGGTCACCGAGCCCGGGACGCCGGCCGCGGCGATACCCAGCGAACCGAGCACGGTACCCACGAGCAACGCCGTGGCCGCGGCGGCCAGCGACATCGGGGTGTCCACCGGCACGAGCACGAAGATCGCCCCGGTGAAGCCGAGCAGGCTCACGCCGAGGTTGCCCCACAGCGCCCCGACGTCCGCGGCCCGCAGCGTGCGAGGTGCCGGGTCGGCGAGGGTGGCGCCGACCTCGTTCGGGGGCGTGGTCGTACGGGGTTCCTGGGTGGTGGTCACTGCATCGTCTCCCGCGGATGGATGGACTTACAGCACGGCCATGCCCTCGATCGGCGAGGACGCCTGGGCGTGGCGGCGCTCGGGGATGCGCCCGGCCCGGCGGGCGAGTCGGCCGGCCGTGACCGCCGCGGCCATGGCGGCCGCCATCGTCGCCGGCTCCTGGGCCCGCGTCACGGCCGAGGCGAGCAGCACGCCGTCGCAGCCGAGTTCCAGGGCCAGCGTCGCGTCCGAGGCGGTGCCGACGCCGGCGTCGAGAATCACCGGCACCTGCGCCTCGGCGACGATCAGCTCGATGTTGTGCCGGTTGAGGATGCCCAGGCCGCTACCGATCGGGGCGCCCAGCGGCATCACCGCTACGCAACCGGCCTGCTGGAGTCGGCGGGCCAGCACGGGGTCGTCGTTCGTATACGGCAGCACCGTAAAGCCTTGTGCGACAAGGGTTTGTGCCGCGTCGAGCAGCTCGATCGGATCGGGCAGCAGCGTGTGCTCGTCGGCGACCACCTCGAGCTTGACCCAGTCGGTCTGCAGCGCCTCGCGGGCGAGTTGGGCGGTGCGGACGGCCTCCTGGGCGGTACGGCAGCCGGCCGTGTTGGGCAGGATGCGTACGCCGTGCCGGCTCAGCACGTCCAGGATCGAACCGCTGGTGCCGGGCGAGACCCGGCGCATGGCGACGGTGCACATCGCCGTGCCCGAGGCGGCAATCACCTCGTCGACCACCTGCAGGCTCGGCGCGCCGCCGGTGCCCAGGATGAGCCGCGACGACAACTCGACGTCGGCGATCACGAATGCGTCGTCCATGCTCAGCCTCCCTGTACAGCGGTCAGAAGTTCGACGGCCTGCCCGTCGGCCAACGGGAAGGTCGCCCATTCGGCGCGGGGAACGACCTCGCCGTCGACGGCGGCGGCGACGCCCTGCGTGGTGGCGAGCTCGACGTCGAGCAGTTGCGCGAGCGTCGCCACGTCGAGCTCGCGGGTCTCACCGTTGATCGTGAGCTTCATGCGGACGCCCGCTCGAATCGGGACGGGGTGAACGGCGCGAGCACGTCGGGCAGCGCGCCGTCGGCGATCAGCTCGGCGACGCCGTCGGCGGTGACCGGTGCGAGCAGGATGCCGTTGCGGTAGTGGCCGGTGGCGACGACGAGGCCGGCCACGCTGGTCGGGCCGATCATCGGGGCGTTGTCGGGGGAGCCGGGGCGCAGGCTCGTGCTGGCCTCGTCGAAGGTCGCCTCGCCGAGCACCGGCACCAGGGCCTGGGCGTCGCGCAACAGCTCGTAGATCGCGCCGGCCCGCGGGCTGAGGTCGAAGCCTGCTTCCTCGCTGGACGCCCCGACGACGATCTCGCCGTTCGCCCGGGGGATCAGGTACACGGGGGATCCGCGCACCACACCGCGGACCACGTGCCGCAGCTGCGCGTCGCCGGACTGCCGCAGCCGCAGCGTCTGGCCCTTGACCGGATGCACCGGCACGGCGCCGGCGGGCACCCCGTCGAGTTGCCCCGACCACGCACCGGCGGCCACGACGACGGTCGGTGCGGATAGCACGTCACCGGTGGCCAGCGTGACGCCGTGGCCTGACACCGACGCGGCGCGCTCGCGGACCAGCCGCCCGCCGGCGCGTTCGAGCGCTGTCACCAGCGCCTCGTGCAGCCGCCGGTTGTCGACCTGGCAGTCGTCGGCGGCGATCAGGCCGCCCGGCACGCCACTGGCCAGGGCCGGTTCGAGCCGGCGCAGTTCGCGGCCGGTGACCAGTTCGGTCGTGAGCCCCAACGTCCGCCCGAACTCCTGCAGGTCGCGCAGGCCGGACAGGTCGGCGGCGTCCCAGGCGGCGACGATCGTGCCGTCGCGCCGGTAGCCGACCCCGGTACCGGTGGCGTCTTCGAGTTCGGCAACGAACGCGGGGTAGCGGCGGGCCGACTCCAGGCCGAGGGCCAGCAGGGCCTGCTCGCCGTAGTGCAGCTCGGTGGTCGGGGCGAGCATGCCGGCCGCGGTCCAGGTCGCGCCCGAGCCGGGTGACGGGTCGACCACCGTCACGGCGAGGCCGCGCTGGGCGCAGCGCCACGCGATGCCGAGGCCGATGACGCCCCCGCCGACGACGATCACGTCGCTTCGCATGCCGCCCCTTCCGACGCCAGAACGGGGCTGGGGGCGTTGACTCCCTTCGCCGGCATTACCCGGATCAGGTCGAACGGTCGGCGGCTCCCAGCCAGCCCTCTCAGCCCGGTTTACCGGGCTCCCGTGCTGCCTGCACCATACGCCAACCGGATCACCGGTCGATCGGTACCGTCGCTGTCGTGATCGATCCGCGGGCCGCCCTGGCCGATGCCCGGCTCTACCTGTGCACCGACTCGCGCTCCCGGCTGGGCGATCTGGAGGAGTTCCTCGATGCCGTCCTCGGGGCCGGCGTCGACATCGTCCAGCTGCGGGAGAAGGGCCTCGAGGCCCGAGACGAGCTGCGCCTGCTCGAGACGTTCGCGGCGGCGACGCAGCGGCACGGCAAGCTGTTCGCGGTGAACGATCGGGCCGACGTCGCGCTCGCCGCGGCCGCGCCCGTGCTCCACCTGGGACAAGACGATCTGCCCGTCGACGTGGCGCGGCGCATCGTCGGCGAGGGACCGATCATCGGCCGATCCACCCACGACCCCGTCCAGGCGGATGCTGCGGACAAGGAGCCCGGCGTCGACTACTTCTGCGCCGGCCCGACCTGGACGACGCCCACCAAGGCGGGACGTCCCGCCGCCGGGCTCGCGCTCATCGAGCACGCGGCCCGGACGGCCACCCGGCCGTGGTTCGCGATCGGCGGCATCGAGTCGCTCGACCGGCTCGACGAGGTGCTCGATCGGGGCGCGCGGCGGGTGGTCGTGGTCCGGGCCATCACCGAGGCCGACGATCCCGGGGCGGCCACGGGGGCCATCTCCGAGCGGCTACGGCAGGTCTAGCACCCGCCAGAAGTGGCCCACCGGGCCCAGGCCGGCGCCGAGCGGGAACGAGTGCTCGACGGCGCCGCTGACGAACCACTTGCCGAACCGCACCGCGTCGGGCACGTCCAGCCCGCGGGCGAGCGCCGCGCAGATCGCCGCGGCCAGGGTGTCGCCGGAGCCGTGCGTATGCGGGGTGTCCAGGCGCGGGGACTCCAGTTCGATGAACGACGTCCCGTCGAAGAGCACGTCGACCGCGTCGCCGTCGGGCAGGTGGCCGCCCTTGACGAGAACCCACTGCGGGCCGAGTTCGTGCATCGCCCGGGCGGCGAAGCGCATCCCCGGACGGTCACGCACCTCGATTCCGGTGAGCAATTTCACCTCGCCCAGGTTGGGCGTGACCACCGTGGCCAGCGGGATGATCAGCGCCCGCAGCAACGACAGCGCGTCCGGCTGCAGCAGCGGATCGCCGTGCTGCGAGGCGGCCACCGGATCCACCACGAACGGGGCGATCCCCAGACGCATCACCGTCGACGCCACCGCGCCGATGATGGCCGTCGAGGCGAGCATGCCGGTCTTGGCGGCGCCGACGCCGATGTCGGTCGCGACCGACTCGATCTGCTCGGCGACGGTCTTGGCCGGCAACTCGTAGAAGTCGCTCACCCCCAGCGAGTTCTGCACCGTCACCGCGGTGATCGCCGTCATGCCGTGCACGTGGCAGGCCAGGAACGTCTTCAGATCGGCCTGGATGCCGGCACCGCCGCCGGAGTCCGAGCCGGCGATGGTCAGGGCGGTCGGTGGGGAGGCAGTCATAGGGATGAAATCATCGCAGGCATGACGCGAGCGGGTTGGACCGGACGGTTGTGGGCCGAGGCCGCCGACACCTACGCGGCGATCCTCGAGCACCCGTTCCTGGCCGGCCTCACCGACGGCAGCCTCGACCCGGACGCGTTCGCCCACTACGTCGTCCAGGACGCCTACTACCTGCACGACTTCGCCCGCGCGCTGAGCGTCATCGCGAGCAAGGCGCCCACGCATGCGGGCGTCGGAATGTTCGCCCGGCACGCGGCCGGCACGGTCGACGTCGAGCTCGCCCTGCACGAGACGTTGCTGCCCGAACTCGGTATCGACCCGGACGCGATGGGGCCGGTCGCGCCGACCACCCGCGCGTACACCAGCTACCTGCTGGCCACTGCCCACGGGGGCACCTTCGCCGAGGGCGTTGCCGCCGTCCTGCCCTGCTACTGGATCTACGCCGAGGTCGGGGCGGTGCTCGTCAAACGCGGCTCGCCCGACGCTCGCTACCAGCGCTGGATCGACACCTACGCCGACGACGACTACCGGGCGATCGTCGACGAGGTGTTGACGCTGGTCGACGACCTCGGACCGACACTGAGCGTCACCGACGAGGCGCGCGCCCGGGCCCATTTCGCGACGACCGCCCGCTATGAGTGGATGTTCTGGGACGCCTCTTGGCGCCGAGAAGTCTGCCCGATCTGACGCTGCGTATCACGGCGGCCGGCCGGCACTCTTTCCCTGGTAACTGTTGTAGGGGGAGAGATGTCCGTTCCATTGTCGACGCAGCGCCGCACCCTTGCGGTCGCCTGCGTCGCCACCGCGATGCTCATGCTCGACATCGCCGTCATCAACACCGCGATCCCGAAGATCGCGAAGGACCTGCACGCCGGGCTGTCCGGCGTCCAATGGGTCATCGACGCGTACACGCTGACGCTCGCCGCGGCAGTGCTGACCGCCGGGTCCCTCGCCGACCGGTTCGGGCGCAAGCGCAGCTTCATCGGCGGGATGTTCGTGTTCACGGCGTCCTCGCTCGCGTGCGGCCTCGCCGGCAGCATCATGGCCCTGGACATCGCCCGGGCCGTGCAGGGCATCGGCGCCGCGATCATGTTCGCGACCGCGCTGGCCCTGATCGGCGACGCGTTCCCGTCCGCGAAGGAGCGGGCCGGAGCGCTGGCGATCTACGGGGCGACGATCGGCGCGTCGTTCGCGATCGGTCCGCTGGTCGGCGGCGCGCTGACGAGTTGGCTCAACTGGCCGTCGATCTTCTTCGTCAACCTGCCGATCGGTATCGGCTGCATCCTGGCCTCGTTGAAGCTGCCCGAGGCCCGGGATCCCTTTGCTCGTAAGCCCGATCTGATCGGGCAGTCACTGCTCGGGGCCGGGTTGTTCCTGCTGATCCTGGGGCTGCTGCGCGGCAACGAGGACGGCTGGACGAGCACCCGCATCATCGTCGAGCTGAGCGTCGCCGGCACGTTGCTGGTGGGTTTCGTCATCGCCGAGGCGAACGTGTCGACGCCGATGCTGCCGCTGCGCATGTTCCGGAACACGTCGTTCACCGGAGCGCAGGTCGGCGCGTTCGCGATCTCGTCGACGTTCTTCGCCGTCTTCATCTACATGACGCTCTACCTGCAGAACGTGCTGCACCTGTCACCGGTCGGCGCCGGTCTGGTGTACCTACCCGGCACGATGATCATGTTGTTCGTGTCGGCCGGAACGGCGAATCTGCACGGTCGCGTCTCGGCCCGTTCGCTGATCGTCGGTGGTCTGGTGCTGGTGGGCGTCGGTATGAGCCTGATTCTGCTCGTCACGCCGACGTCGTCCTGGGTGATGATGCTGCCGGGCGAGATCGTCGCGTTGATCGGCGTCGGCGTGTTCAACCCGGCGTTGAGCGAGGTCGTGCTGCGTGAGGCGGGCGAGGGCCAGAGTGGCCTGGCCGCCGGCGCCAACGACACGTTCCGGCAGGCCGGCATCGCCGTCGGTGTGGCCGCGTTGGGGGCGTTGATCCCGGCCAAGGCGGCGCTCGGTACCGGGTCGGCGTCGTCCTACGTGAACGGCCTGCACCACGCGCTGCTGGTCGGGGCCGTCGTCTGCGTCGTCGGGGCTATCGCCTGCGCGGTGCTGATCAAACGGCACGGGGCGGCGCGGGCGAGCGAGGACGATCTTGACGACGACGGGTTGGTGCTGGCCGGGGCCGTCTGACCGCCGGGTCGTCCGGCCCCGCCCGGTCGTCCGGCAAGATGGCCCGGTGCCTGATCGAGTCAGCCTGCGCCACCTCACCCTGTGCGCCGGCTCGTTCGACAAGAGCCTGGCCTTCTACGACGCCGCCCTCGGTGCGCTCGGCCTGGTCCGGGTGCAGGAGTTCGGCGACGAGGAGGAGGACGACGCCGTGCTCGAGGCGGCCGGCTACGGGCCACCCGACGGGGTGCCGTCGGTCTGGCTCGTCGCCGGCTCGGAGCCGACCCGAGGCGTGCACGCCGCGTTCGCGGCGGCGTCGCGCGATGCCGTCGAGGCGTTCTTCACCGCGGCGCTGGCCACTGGGGGTACGGCCCGGCAGGCGCCACGGCGCTGGGAGATCTACCGGGCCGGCTACTTCGGCGCCGTCGTCGCGGACCCGGACGGCAACCTGATCGAAGCGGCTGTGGACGAGTCGGCCGAGTGAGGTCGTCGCCGGTCGACGACCTCTACTCGACGTCGGAGTAGTGCTCGACCTGCGGTGGACTGGCGAAGTAGGGGCCGATCGCGCCACGCCACGCGGTGTAGCGCTCCGTGCCGCGGAAGTTCTGCTCGTGCGACTCGACGGCGTCCCACTCGACGAGCAGCACGAACCGCGACGGCGACTCGATTCCCCGCGTCATCCGCACCGAATGGCAGCCCAGCGTGGACGCGAGGATCTCGCGGGCGCCGCGGTAAGCGGCCGCGAATTCGTCTTCCTGGCCGGGCTGGACGTCGATGGAGGCAACCTCGAGAACCATGGGTCCCAGCCTGCCAGACGCGCCGGACCGCAATTTGGGGAATCACCAGCCCCACCTGCCACACTGGCCTCATGCGAACCTGGCGTGTGCTGTCAACCGCCGGCCTCGTGGTCGCCATCGGCGGGTGCGCGGCCACCGTGGTGGCGTTCGCCGCCGCCCAGCCCCGTGACAAGCCCGACTCGGCGGCCAGCCCGTCGCCGACGCCGTCCAGCAGCTCCAGCAGCTACGCCGACGAGGCAACACCGACCCTGGTGGCGCCGTCGTCGGCGTCGGCGACGCGTCCGGCGGCTCGCCCGAAGACGACCGCGTCGACCGCGTCGACCACTCGACCCGCGGCGTCAGCCGCCCGGACGTCGCACCCGAGACCACCGTCGCCCACGACGAAAGCCGCACCGCCGGCCAAGCCGGTGAGCAAGCCACCGGCGGCGCCGCGACGGCAGTCGCTGCCGTTGGGCTACAGCACCGGTAGCGCCACCCGCGTCATCACCGTCGTCGCGTCGTCGACCGGCAGTACTACAGCCACCCTGCAGGCCTGGAACAAGGCCGCGGGCGGCGGCTGGCTGCGCTACGGCTCGGCGGTGACGGCGCACGTCGGCTCGCAGGGCATGACGACGCAACCCAGCGAGGACAAGTCAGCGACGCCGATTGGCAGCTTCACGCTCACCCAGGCGTTCGGTGCGCTGGGCAACCCCGGCACCGGCTTGCCGTACTTCAAGACCGATTCCGCTGACTGGTGGGTCAGCGATCGGCACTCCAAGTACTACAACACGCACTATCGCTGTAGCGCGTCGTCCTGCCCGTTCAACACGGGCGCCGGCGAGAACCTGCTGGGCGCCGGCAGTGTCTACAACTACGCCGTGGTCATCGACGCCAACCGGTTCCCCAAGCCGGTCTCGCCCAACGGCAGCGCGTTCTTTTTCCACGTCACGAACGGCAAAGCCACCGCGGGTTGCGTTGCGATCTCGCAGTCGAAGCTGGTGACGCTCATGAAGTGGCTGACGCCGAGCGCCCACCCGCGAATCCTCATCGGGGTCGCGTGAGACGCTGAGTGGGTGCCGGTTCCGTCTCGCCTGCTCGTGCCCGCCGTGATCGCCTCGCTGGCCCTGGTGGCCGCGTGCACCTCGTCGTCGGGGACGGATCCTGGACCGCCGTCCACGACGGCGGCGCCGAGCACCACGCCCTCGACGCCGTCACCAACCACCCCACGGCCCACGTCCCGGCCGCCCACACCCACGCCGACGCCGACGCCGACGCCGACGCACAAGCCCACCGCGCTACTGCCGCTGCGCGCGAGCACCGGTTCGGCCACCCAGGTCGTCACCGTCGTCGCCCCCACGACCGGCAGCACCACGGCGACCCTGCAGGCCTGGAGCAAGAACGCGTCCGGCTGGCATCGGGTCGGGGCAGCCGTGCCGGCCCACGTCGGCTCGAACGGGCTGACAACGACGCCGAGCGAGGGCGAGTCGGGCACGCCGATCGGCAGCTTCACGCTCACCCAGGCATTCGGCAGCGCGGCCAACCCGGGCACGAAGGTGCCGTACTTCCGCACCGACGCCGGCGACTGGTGGGTCAGCGACGTGAGCTCCCCGCACTACAACACCCACTACCGGTGCAGCGGGTCATGCCCGTTCGACACGAGCGCGGGCGAGAACCTGCGCGACGCCGGGTTCGTCTACACCTACGCGGTGGTGATCGACTACAACCGCGCACCGGTCGTGAAAGGCGCCGGCAGCGCGTTCTTCCTGCACGTGACGAACGGCCAGGCCACCGCCGGCTGCGTGTCGATCCCGGAAGCCAGCCTCGTGTCGATCATGAAATGGCTTGATCCGACAGCCCATCCACGCATTCTGATCGGGACGAAGTGAGCGCGTAGCGCCCCGCCCCGAGCAGTGGCGCGTGCTCGGGATCCTGGGCGACGACCACAGCGATCGGGCTGCGCAGTTGCGCGGTGAACGCCGGTCCGAACAGGTCCCAGGACGCCGACATCGAGCCGCCGATCACCACGACCTCGGCGCCGAAGCGGTGCAGGTAGGGAGCCAGCGCGGTGCCGAGGAGCTTCATCGCCGAGTCGATCACGTCGCGGGCGACGGGGTCCCCGCCGCGAGCGTGCTCGGCGATCTCGCGGACGTCGGCGGCCGCATCGCCGGACGCGGCCCGATACGCTGCCCGGATCGCCCGCCGGGAGACCCCGTCCTCGAGCGGGCGCCCGTCGATGTAGAGGCGGTGCGCCCGGCCGCCGGGCGGCACGTCCGGCCCCGAGCCCACGATCTCGCCGTCGGCCAGGAACCCGGATCCGATACCGGTGCCGAGGGTCACCGCGGCGCAGCGCTGGTACCCCGTGGCCGCGCCGTGCAGCCACTCACCGAGCAGGAACGCGTCCGCGTCGTTGAGGAAGCTGACCGACGCCGGCCGGGGCGAGATGCCGGCGCACAGCGTGGCTCGGACGTCGACCCCGCGCAGGCTGTCGAACTTGCCCACGTCCTCGAACAGCGCGATGCCCTGGTCGTAGTCGAACGGTCCGGGCATGGCGACGCCCCATCGGGCTCCCGTTCCGGCGTCCAGGGTGCGGGCGGCGCCGAGGAACGCGTCGATCAGTGCGGCGGCCGAGCCCTGCCCGTCGAGCGGGCGCCGGCTCAGCGTGTCCGGGAGGATCGACCAGTCGGTGGCGTCGATCAGTGCGGCGCTCACGTGCGTGCCGCCCACCTCCAGGACGGGTACCCGCTCTGCTCCCATGCGATGTTCCTACCGCACGCAGCGATCAAGCCTTGAATTCATCGAGCAGTCCGGGCACCAGCGTGTCGGCGAGGACGACGGCGTCGCGGACGGCCACGTCCTGTACCTGGTAGCCCTGCCGGCCCGCGGCGGTGGTGGCGGTGAGCGTGGCCAGCCCGACGCGGCGTTGGAAAACGCTGCTGCGCAGGTTGACCCCGATCACGCCATCGCGGGACAACACCGCCCGGCGGCGGACCAGCGATCCACGCCGGGCGACCAGGTAGCCGCCGGCGATCGCGTGGCCCAGGCTGCGGGCCCGGTCGGCGGCCAGCGGAACGCTCAGCGGCACCAGCACGGCCGGCGCCAGCCAGCCCCAACCGGACAGCCCGGCCGCGAGCCAGATCAGCCCGCTCACCGCGACCACGGCCACACTGCCCCCGATGGCGCGGACGAACCGCCGCTGCCGCGCGCGGGCCCCGTGCGAGACGAGCGGCCCGACGAACGGTTCGGTCCTACCGACGACATCGGCCGCGATCCGCACCGCCGCCGCCCGCGGTCCGGGTGGCATGAGCATCGTGCCGCCGCGCTCGGCGCCCCGTCCGACGCGCAGGCCGGTGGTGATCGCCATCGTCCGGGCGCCCCCCACGGCACGCAGCAGCAGGGGCTCGCTGATCTCGGCGCCCCGCAGCCGGCGTTCCTCGATGCTCGTTGCCCGCGAGGTGATCAGCCCGCGCGTCACGCGCAGGGTGCCGCCCCGGTGCCGGCTCAGCCGGAAGTTCCAGAACGCGAGGACGTAGCCGGCGGTCGACGCGACCGCGATGAACGCCACACCGACGACGCCGACCTCGACAGCGACGCGCCACAACGGGGCGGTGCGCAGGTGGTCGATCAGCGTGTGCAGGGGACCGAATCGGTCCGGGTTGATGTGCGCCTCGCTGATCAGCCGCCACGCGAACCCGGCGATCGCCACCGCGGTGATCGCGCCGGACAGGGTGAACGGCGCGTAGCGCACCCACGATCGGGGGAGCCGGAACAGCTCGGTCTCGTCGGCCGCCGGAGCGTCCACAGTGGACGGTACGGCCGGGGTGCGATGCAGCAACTCGTCGCGCAGCCGGGCGGCATCGGCGATGCGCAGCCCGTCCAGCGTGAGCGCCGGGCGGCCCTTGCGGTCGGATGTGCCGGTGCCGATCACCACCCGGGCGAGGCCCAGCACGCGATGCAGCGCGTGCGCGGTGACATCGACCGTTCGGACCCGATCGAGCGGGGCTGCTGTGGTGCGCCGCCGCAGCAGCCCGTGCCGGAGCTGGATCTGCGCCGGCGTGATCCGGAACCGCGTCGTGACGTAGCGCAGTGTCGCGGCCCCCGCGACGAAGGCGGTCGCGACGAGGCTCCAGCGCGAACCGTGCCCGCTGCCCTGACCGGCGATGAACAGACCGGCCAGCGCCGGTAGGGCCCGCACGGTCTCGATCACCGGATGGATGATCAGCATCCGGGGGTCGAGCCGCCGCCATTCGTCGACCGGAACGATGTCTGGCCGATCGCTCACGAGCGTCACGTCGCGTCGCCGCCTACGGCCTGCACCCGCGCGGTCAGCTGCTCGACGACGGTCTCGGCCGCCGTCCGGTCCAGGGCATGGATCTTGAGCGGACCGGCCGCCGATGCGGTCGTGATCGTGACGTTGGCCAACCGGAATAGCTGCTCGAGCGGACCGCGATGCAGGTCCACGGTCTGGATGCGCGACACCGGCGCGATCCGGCGTTCCTGGGTGAACCAGCCGGCCTGGGTGTACGCCGCCTGGTCGGTCAGCTCCCACCGGTGGACGCGGTAGCGCCACTGCGGCATCACGGTGATGTGGGTGAGGGCGATCGCGGCGGTCACGATCACCACCACGTAGTGCCACGCCGGGATGTCGTGCTCGCCGACGATGAGGATGAGGACTTCGAGCGCCAGGGGCACGGCCCAGGCCGCCAGGGCGCGCGCCGCCCAGAACCAGACCGCGCGCGGGCTCACCCGGTTGCGTGGTTCGCGAAGCCGGCCGGGCGTCGCCTCGGGCAGTGTGTGCATGGCTCCACGGTGCCATCCGCGGGACGCCAAGCCCACTGAGCGACGCTTGCGGAGCGAATGACTGGGTACTCAGCGACGCTTGCGGAGCGAATGACTGGGTACTGCCGACCGTGAGCGACCTGAGATGACACCTGTCATGGGTGTACCACGGAGAGCAACCGTGGCACGCTGGTCCGCGCCCGGCTCCACGATCAGGGAGGTGCTGTGCCCAGCGACGAGGTCTGGCAGATGGTCGCCACACCCGATGGCCGTTCACTGGAGGTCTTGCTCGCTGGCCCACCGACCGGAATACCGCTCGTCCATCACGGTGGCACACCGGTCGGCCCGGTTCCCTTCGCGCCACTCGTCAAGGCCGCCAGCGACCGTGGCTTGCGCTTCGTCACGTATTCGCGTCCGGGATACGGCCGCTCGGACGCGTGCCACGGGCGATCGGTGGCCGGTGCCGCGAACGACGTCGTCGCGATCCTCGAGGCTCTGCAGGCCGACGAGTTCGTGACGGTGGGCTGGGCCGGCGGCGGCCCGCATGCCCTCGCCTGCGCCGCGGTGCTCCCGGACCGCTGCCGCAGCGCGGCGACGATCTCCGGTGTCGCGCCGTACCGCGCCCGGGGCCTGGACTGGCTGGCCGGCCAGGGCGAGGAGAACGTCGAGGAATTCGAGGCGGCCGCCCGCGGTGAGAAGCAACTCACCGAGTGGCTCACCGAGGCCGCCGAGGACATGGCCGAGCTCAGAGCGGACGACGTCGTCGCCGTGCTCGGCGATTTGATGTCCGACGTGGACAAGGCAGCCCTCACCAGCGACTACGCCGAATGGACCGCGGCATCGTTCCGCAAGGCGGTGAGCACCGGAGTCGCCGGGTGGCGTGACGACGACCTCGCGTTCATGCGTCCGTGGGGATTCGACCTGGCCGATATCAAGCGTCCGGTAGCGATCTGGCAGGGCGGCCAGGACCGCATGGTGCCCTTCGCGCACGGCGAGTGGCTGGCCGAGAACATCCCGAGCGCGCGGGGCCATCTGCTGCCCGACGACGGCCACCTGTCGATAGGTGTCGGCCGTATCACCCAGATCGTCGACGACCTGATCGAGCTCGCCGGCCTCGGCTAGTTCTCGCACCTCGATGATCACGGAGTTGTGGTCGCTATTCAGCCCATAAGTCCATGATCATCAACGCCCGGTGAGAGGCATCGGCTGAACGGGGGCTCACCAGCCGCGGGCGCGCCATTCGGGCAGGTGCGGGCGCTCGGCGCCGAGGGTCGAATCGTTGCCGTGACCGGGGTAGAACCATGTCTCGTCGGGCAGCACGCCGAAGACGCGCGCCTCGACGTCGTCGATGAGCGACGTGAAGTCCTCGGGCGCCCAGGTCTTGCCGACACCGCCGGGGAACAGCGAGTCGCCGGTGAACAGATGCGGGATACCGTCCGGGTCGCGGTAGAGCACGGCGACCGAGCCCGGCGTGTGACCGCGTAGGCCGATGATCTCGAGGGTCAGCTCGCCGACGTCGATCGAGTCGCCGTGGTTGAGGCGTTCGTCGACGGCAACCGGCAGGTCGTCGGCGTCCGGGTCACCCGCGTAGACCGCGGCACCGGCGTCGGTGACCGTCTCGTCGAGAGCCTGCCAGTGGTCGGGATGCAGATGCGTGGTGAGGATCGCCGACACCGGCGGCCCTTCGAATCGCACCAGCTCGCGCAGCCGGTCGGCCTCGTTGGCGGCGTCGATCAGCAGCCCCTCGCCGCTCGCGGTGCAGCGCAGCAGGTAGGCGTTGTTGTCCATCGGCCCGACGGCGAGCTTCGCGATGGTCAGCGCGGGCAGCCGTCGCACGTCCGCCGCACCGCCGACGGCGACCTGGCCGGAGTAGTCAGTCACGGTGCGAGCCTAGCCGCGGATCGTGGCGGGTTTGCCCGCTGACCGCGGGTCAAGCCACCACGATCAGCCGGAGACAGCGGGGAACTCCTCGGTCGGCGGGCCGGTGAGCACCTCGACCTTGGCGTCGGGCAGGTAGCGCAGCACGGTGTCCACATAGGACTTGACCGCCGCCGCTCGTCCCACGTCGTGGCCCTGGGCCTCGGACAGGAACCACCTGTGCTCGTTGATCTCGAAGTACAGCTCAGCGTCGGGCAGCTTGCCGCGCAACTCGGGCGGGACGAGCTCGAGCGTGCCGTAGAACTTCTCGTCCAGCCAGCGCCGGGCGGCCAGATCCTCCGGGACGTCGGCGCCGGTGCCCTCGACCCACTTCGCCCGGAAGCGAGCCAGGTCGGCGAGCAGGGCCCGCGCCTGGTTCTCCTGAACCCGCAGGCCGGCCAGCTCGAACAGCCGCCTCTGGTGATGGCCCGGCTCGACGACGTGGGTGCCGAACCGCAGCTTGCGGCCGTCCTCCTCGGTCTTGATCGCGAGCTCCTCGACGTCGAAGCCGAGGGCGTTGAGTCGCTTGATCCGCTGGTTGATCCGGTAGCTCTCGTCGCGCGCGATGACCTCGTCGCTCACGAGCTCGGCCCACAAACGCTCGTAGCGCGGAGTGAGCGCCATGGCGGTCTCGACCGGGTCGATGTCGCCCGCGTACCCGCCGGCCTGGAGGTCGAAGAGCTCGCCGGCGATGTTCTCGGTGGCGATCTCCAGGTCGTACGCGCGCTGGCCCGGGGACAGCTGCGGATGCAGCTCGCCGGTCTCGGCGTCGACCAGGTAGGCGGCGAGCGCGCCCGCGTCCCGGCGGAACAGGGTGTTCGAGAGCGAGCAGTCGCCCCAGTAGAAGCCGGCGAGATGGATGCGCACGAACAGCTCGGCGAGTGAATCGAGCAGTCGCCGGCGCAGGTCTGGGACGCCCCGGCCGGTGAACAGCGAGCGGTAAGGCAGCGAGAACGGCAGGTGTTTGGTGATCAACAGTCCCGGCAGCGGATCGCCATCGGCGTCGCGGCGATCGACGACGGTGCCGAACGCGTCGACCACCGGAACCGAACGTTCGGAGAGCTCGTGCAGCAGCCGGTGCTCGCGCAGCACGTAGCGTTCGTTGGCTTCCTTGATCGCGAAGATCTGGTGGTGAACACGCACGAACCGCACGACGTGTCGGGAGATACCTCGGGGCACCTGCACGAGGCGGCGGTCGGTCCAGTCGGCCAACGGCGTCTCGAACGGCAGGTCGAGCAGCTCGGTGGCTGCGCCCAATGTGGTGAGCGTGTAGTTGCCCATGGCCGGTTCAGCGTACGAGTCGCGCCCCTCCGTTACGTGACGCTGGGGTCACGCGAGCGGAAAAACTCCGGACCGTGCCCTCCGATGATCATGTTGCGACCACTAGGTTTACCGACATGGACGAGCAGATCGCCACGGAGTGGATCAGGCTCGACGGGGGTCCGGAGGCGTACGTAGCCACTCCGCGTGGCCGCGATCCCGTCGGAGCCGTCGTCGCGGGAGCGGAGATGTTCGGGTTCACCGCGCATGCCCGCGGTGTGTGCGAACGGTTGGCCCGCGCGGGCTACGCCGTTGTCGCGCCGGACTTCTACTGGCGCGACACCCGCCTGCCCGTACTGGCCTACGACGACGCCGGCCGCGCCGAGGGTCGTCGCCTGATGACCGGCCTGCGGCGTGACGAGGTTCTCACCGACGTTGCCGCGGCCCTGGACGCGGCCCGGTCGCTGGCCGGCCGGGGTGGTGCGGCCGTCGTCGGGTTGAGCCTGGTCGGCCACATCTCCGTGCTGGCGGCGACGCGGATCCCGCTCGACCTCGCGGTCACCTTCTACGGCGGGTGGACGTTGCGCGGTGGCATCCCGTTGGCCGAGCCGGCACCGCTCGACGAGGCCGAGGCGATCTCGGCTTTCGTGCTCGGCTTCGTCGGCGGGCACGACTTCCTCATTCCGGCCGACGAGTGGCAGGCCAGCGACGAGCGGCTCGGCGACGCCGGCGTCAAGCACGAGCTCGTCACCTACGCCGAGGCGGCCCACGGCTTCGCCTGCGAGGACCGTCCCGACACGTACGACGCGGACGCGACAGCCGACGCCTGGCGGCGCACGCTCGACGCGCTGCACGAGCACGTGGCGACGGCATGATGCGCCTCGGTCCGCTCGATCCGCCCGACGGTCCCAAGGCCCAGGGGGGCTATGCGCAGGGCTTCTCGGTGCCACCGGGCACCGGGTTGCTGTTCATCAGCGGTCAGATCCCGGTCGACACCGAGGGCGCTACGCCGTACGGATTCGAGGCCCAGTGCCGGCAGGCGTGGCGCAATCTCGTCACGGTGCTGCGCGCCGCCGATCTCGGCGTCGAGCACCTGGTGAAGGTCAGCACGTACCTGAGCGACCGCAAGTACGCCGACATCAACGCCGAGGTCCGCCGTCAGCTGCTCGGTGGGCACCGTCCGGCTCTCACCGTGATCGTCGCCGACATCTTCGAGGGCGGCTGGCTGCTCGAGATCGAGGCGATCGCCGCGGTCACAGCGGCAGTTTGAGCAAGGCGTTCTCGACGACCTCGGCCAGGGCCGGGTGGATCCAGTACTGGCCGCGCGCGATGTCGCGCACGTCCTGGCCGAATGACATCGCCTGGATCAGCGGCTGGATCAACGTGGACGAGTGCGGGCCCAGCAGGTGCGCACCGAGCAACCGCCCGGTGGCCGGGTCGGCCAGCACCTTGCACACGCCGGTGGTGTCCTCCATCGCCCAGCCGTAGGCCACCTCGCCGAACGGCTGGACGGCACTGACGTAGTCGACGCCCTGCTCGCGGGCCTGCTCCTCGGTCAGGCCCACCGTCGCCAGCTGCGGATGGGTGAACACCGCCGAGGGCACGTACCGGTGATCGGCCTCGACGAGATGATCGGGATGCGCGAGATTGTGCGCGACGATGCGGGCCTCGTGGTTGGAGACGTGCTTGAGCTGATGCGGCGAGCACACGTCACCGAGCGCCCACACGCCCTCGGCGGTGGTGCGCTGGTATTCGTCGACGACGATGCGCCCGTCATCGTGCACGTCGACCCCGGCGGCGCCGAGGTTGAGGTGGTCGGAGTTCGGGGTACGGCCGGTCGCGACCAGCAGCAGGTCGGTCTCGACGACGGAACCGTCGGCCAGCGTGATCCGGGAACCGTCCACAGTGGACAGGTGCGCGTCGAGGCGCACGTCCCAACGCTTGCTCGCGAGCTCGGTGAACCGGTTCGCGATCTCGAGGTCGAGGTGGCGCAGCAGCGGACTGCTGTGCGTGATGATCGTGACCTCCGTGCCGAACGCGCCGAAGACGTGCGCGAACTCCGCGGCGACGAAGCCACCGCCGAGGATCGCCAGCCGGCGCGGAACCTCGTCGATACGCATGATCGTGTTCGACGTGTGATGCGGGGCGTCGCCGACCTCGGGCGGGACGATCGGCCGGGAGCCCGCGGCGATCACGATCCGATCGGCGGTGATCTCGGTGATCTCCGCACCGCTCGACAGGCGCAGCCGCCCCGGCCCGGCGAACTCGGCGTGCGCCTCGTACAGGGTCGTGTTCGCGCCGTCCGATCGGTAGGTGCGACCGCTCACCGAGATCGGGTCGATGCGCCCGTAGATGCGGTCGCGGACGTCGCGCCAACGGACACCGTCGAGCGTCGCGTCGACGTCGAAGCGGGCGGCGTCGCGCACCGTGTCGGCGACATCGGCGGCGTAGACGTACATCTTCGTCGGGATGCAGCCGACGTTGATGCACGTCCCGCCGAACGTGCCCTCTTCGATCAGCGCGACGCGCCAGCCGTCGAAGTCCGGTGTGACGACAGAATTGCCCGAGCCGGTGCCGATGATCGCGAGGTCGTAGTGCTCGTAGTGCTCCACAACCTCAGACGCTAGCCGCCCAGGTAGTGCCCCCACGGACCGGTGACCGCCAGCGTGATGCCCGGCTCCTGGATGTTCACGAACAGGATCGAACCGTCGGGGGAGAAGTTCGGGCCGGTGAACTCGGAGAACTCGCCGTTGTAGAACAGCTGATTGCGGGCGATCGCGTAGGTCGCGCCACCGGGGGTCGAGCTGAGCACGTGCGACGCACCGACGCCGTCCTCGGCCAGGATCAGGCTGCCCCACGGCGTGACGTGCACGTTGTCCGGACCGTCGAAGTAGAGGTCCGGGTACTTCACCACGTGGTCGGCCGCGTCGGTCGCGGTCAGGTGCGGGAAGTACGTGACGAGCGTCAGCGTCTGCTCGGCGTAGTTGTAGTACCAGACCTGCCCGTCGTGCTTCGTGGCGTCGGCCGGCAGATCGGCCGCGGCGAACGCGAAGCTCGCGACGACATACGTGCCGTGCTTGTCGCCCCAGGTGCCCTCGAGCTTCTTGCTCGGCGTCACATCGACGCCGGGGGTGAGCTGCTTGCGGGTCGACGTGCTCGCCGCGTCGCGGTCGGGCACCTCGGTCCACTCGACCCGGAACGGGCGGCCCAGCTGCGCCGAGGTGATGTAGGCGAGATCGGGCAGCACGCTGCCGTCGTCGAGGACGACCTTCATCGCTTCCAGCTTGCCGGCGGTCGGGGAGAGCTGGGCGCCGATGCCGGGCCCGAGCGTCACGCCGTACGGGGCGGTCCAGCGATAGAACAGGCCGTTCGGGCTGCTGGCGTCCTCGGTCAGGTACACCCGCCGACGGTTCGGCTCGACGACGAGAGCCTCGTGCGCGAAGCGACCGAACGCCTTGATGGGTACCGGATTCTGGTGACGAGAGGCGTCGGTGAACACCTCGAAGACGTACCCGTGGCTCTTCTCGTACGTGCCCGTCTGCCCGCCGGCGCTCCAGCTCGCCCCGGCCTTGACGTCGATCTCCTCGCACGTCATCCAGCTGCCCCACGGCGTCGGGCCGCCGGCGCAGTTGTTGGCCGTGCCGGAGATGCCGACCCATTCGCCGAGCCGCTTGCCCCGCCGGTCGACCTCGAGGACGGTGCATCCTCCCGAGTTCGGTGCGCCGCGGTCGTACACGGTGCCGTCGACCCACGGCACCGTGAACGGGCTGCTGTGCGGGGTGATCTCGTGGTTCTGGATCAGGCGGAGCTTGCTGCCGCCCTGGGCGAACACGGCGGTGCCGTCCTGGCGGCTGGGGGTCTTGCCGACGCCGTCGTCGAGGTCGGTGTCGCCGGCGCGGGCGACGATCCGGTAGTCGAACCCGTGGGGCAGGGCGAGGATGCCGTCCGGGTCGTCGACGAGGGGCGGGAACGGGCGGCCGGCGCCGGGCCGGTGTGCCGGCGTGGACGCCCCGGCCGGCGTGCTCAGCGACGGGACGGTTCCGGCGACGGCGAGGCCGACGCCGGCGGCACCACCGGCGAGTAGTTGACGACGAGACACAGCCATTGCCCGGGCTCCTCAAACGTTGGGTCAGGGATGCCTCACCCTCGGCAGCCCAGGCGACCTCTGCACGAGGCCAAGGCGTCCGGCGGGCATCCATCGGGTTACGACTGTCTGCCGACCACCCATACGCGACAACGCGCTGAGCCGGCTACTACCGACGCGATAAGCGCTCGCGTCCGGCCGATCTAGATCGTGTTCACGGCCTCGCCCATCAGGTCGTCGAAGAGGTATTCGTATTCGACGGTGGAAAGACCGCGAGCCCGGAACCACCGGCACACGTTGAAGCAGTCACGGCGCAGGTACTGCTGGCCCTGGGGGTTGGCGACGAGGTCGACCACCTGCGGCAGGTCGATCAGCACGAGACGTCCACGGTCGACCAGCATGTTGTAGGGCGACAGGTCGCCGTGCGCGTAGCCCGTCCGGGCCAGGTGGCGCATGGCGTCGCGGCACTGCTCGAACAGGTCGGCGAGCTCGCTCGGCGCCGGCCGGCATTGCGCCAGGCGCGGCGCCGGCCGGCCGTCCTCGTCGCCGATGAACTCGAGCATCAACTCGGTGCCGGACAGCTGCACCGGGTACGGCACCGGCGCACCGGCCCGCCAGAGCATGGACAGCGCGCTGAACTCGGCGGCGGCCCACTGTCCGGCGAGCAGTTCCCGGCCGAACTCGGTGCGGCGGGTCATGGCGCGGTTCTCCCGACTGCGGCGGACCCGGCGCCCCTCCTGGTAGGCGACGTCGCGGTGGAACAGGCGGCGCTCGGCGGGCCGGTACCGCTTCGCCGCGAGCAGGCTGCCGGCGTCGGCAGGTACGGCCCGACGGACGAGGTGGACGTCGGCTTCCTTGCCGCTCTTGAGCAGGCCGAGCTCCGTGTCGACGGCGGCGACGTTGGTGACCACCCACTCCGGGACGGGATCCGGGCCCTGGGTGGCGCCGTCGTAGCTCGAATGGTTCGGTGGGTCGAGGTCGTAGTCGTGCCCTGGCACGGTGACGAACGACCCCCTCCGAACGCGTACTAATACGCCTAACAGGCAAAGCCCAGGATGCTCGGGGGAATCCGAGGGCACAACCGATTTCGCTCCGTTACCGTTTCCGCTGTGCTAGTGCGTCTCTCGACCCTGTTCCTGCGCACCCTTCGCGACGATCCGGCCGACGCCGAGGTGCCGAGCCACAAGCTGCTGGTGCGGGCCGGCTACATCCGCCGGGTCGGTCCGGGCATCTACACGTGGCTGCCGTTGGGGCTGATCGTGCTGCGCAACGTCGAGCGGGTCGTCCGGGAGGAGATGGCCGCCATCGGCGGGCAGGAGGTGCACTTTCCGGCGCTCATCCCGCGCGAGGTCTTCGAGGCGAGTGGACGGTGGTCGGACTACGGCGACGCGCTGTTCCGACTGGCGGACCGTAAGGGCGCCGACTACCTGCTCGGCCCCACCCACGAAGAGCTGTTCACCCTGCTCGTCAAGGGCGAGTACTCCTCGTACAAGGACTTCCCGCTGATCCTGTTCCAGGTGCAGACGAAGTACCGAGACGAGCAGCGCCCACGAGCCGGCATCCTGCGCGGCCGCGAGTTCGTCATGAAGGACTCGTACTCCTTCGACGTCTCCGACGAGGGGCTGGCGGCCGCGTACCAGGCGCATCGTTACGCGTACGAGCGGATCTTCACCCGACTCGGGTTCGACTACCGGATCGTGTTCGCCGTGTCGGGTGCGATGGGCGGTTCGGCGTCGGAGGAGTTTCTCGCGCCTACGCCGTCCGGCGAGGACACGTTCGTCCAGTGCTCGGCGTGCGACTACGCGGCGAACACCGAGGCGGTCGAGATCGCAGTGCCCCCGCCGGACGGGGCGACGCACCCGGCCAGCAAGGTGCTCGACACCCCGAACACGCCGACCATCGAGACGCTGGTCGCGCGGCTGGACACCCTCGGCCTCGGCGAGACGTTCACCGGTGCGGACACGCTGAAGAACGTCGTCCTCAAGACGCGCCAACCCGGCTCGGGCGCCTGGGAGCTGCTCGTCGTCGGCGTGCCCGGCGACCGCGAGGTCGATCTCAAGCGCCTGGCCGGGCAGCTCGAACCGGTCGAGGTGGAGCAGGCCGACGCCACCGACCTGGCCGGCGAACCGCGCCTGGTGCGCGGCTACATCGGCCCGCAAGTCCTGCGCGAGTTCGGGGTGCGGTACCTGGTCGACCCGCTCGTCACCGCGGGCAGCGCGTGGGTCACCGGCGCGAACGAGCTCGATCGGCACGCCGCGTTCGTCGTCCGCGGGCGGGACTTCGAGGCGGACGGCGAGATCGGGGCGGTCGAGATCCGTGACGGCGACCGGTGCGCCCGCTGCGGTGGCTCGCTCACCATCGCTCGGGGTATCGAGCTGGGCCACGTGTTCCAGCTCGGGCGCAAGTACGCGGAGGTGTTCGGGCTGCAGGCCCTCGGTCCGGACGGCAAGCCCGCGACGATCACGATGGGTTCCTACGGCGTCGGCATCACCCGGGCCGTGGCGGCGCTGGCCGAACAGACCCACGACGACAAGGGGCTGTGCTGGCCGCGGGTCGTGGCCCCGGCGGACGTGCACGTCGTCGCGACCGGACGCGACGAGGCGCCGTTCGAGGCGGCCGAGGGCATCGTCGCCTCGCTCGTGGCGGATGGGGTGCGGGTGCTGTTCGACGATCGGCGCGGCGTGTCGCCCGGGGTGAAGTTCGCCGATGCCGAGCTGCTCGGCGTGCCGACCACGCTGATCGTCGGACGGGGTCTGGCCACCGGTGTCGTCGAGCTGCGCGACCGGCGCTCGGGCGACCGGCGCGACGTTCCCGTCGACGACGCCGCGAGTGTGATCACGGCGCTGGTGCGCTAGTTTCGGGCCCGTGCCGGGACGCCCCCTGAACCAGATCCTCGACGCCGGCTGGGCTGCTGCTTTGCAGCCGGTCGCCGACCAGATCGCCTCCATGGGCGACTTCCTAAGGGCGGAGGTCGCCGCCGGGCGCAGCTACCTGCCGGCCGGCTCCAATGTGCTGCGGGCGTTCACCCAGCCGTTCGACGACGTCCGGGTGCTGATCGTCGGGCAGGACCCCTACCCGACGCCGGGCCATCCGGTCGGGCTGTCGTTCTCGGTGGCGCCCGGGGTGGGTTTGCCGCGCAGCCTGCAGAACATCTTCAAGGAGCTGTCGACCGATCTGGGCTATCCACAGCCGTCCAACGGTGACCTGTCGCCGTGGGCCCAGCACGGGATCCTGCTGCTGAACCGGGTGCTGACCGTGGCCCCTGGTTCGCCGGCCTCGCATCGGGGCAAGGGCTGGGAGGCGGTGACCGAGCAGGCCATCAAGGCGCTGGTCGGGCGGGGCACGCCGCTGGTCGGGATCCTGTGGGGACGCGACGCGCAGACGCTGCGTCCGATGCTGGGCGCGACGCCGTGCATCGAGTCGGCGCACCCCAGCCCGATGTCGGCCGACCGCGGCTTCTTCGGCTCGCGGCCGTTCAGCCGCGCCAACGAACTGCTGGCCCAACAAGGCGCCGAGCCGGTCGACTGGAAGCTGCCCTGACGGCGCGATGAGTGCTCGCGCGAAGAGCCCGGCCCGCTGTTCTTTGGCGGGCCCGCGCAGATGCGACTTGGGCCGGATGAGTCAGCGGTACCCGGCCGCCGGGTGTACCTGGCGAGCGTTCGTTGCACTTCCCCTCCCGAACAACCACATTTCCGGCGCGAGAAATGGTCTGTCGAGAGGGGAAGCGGGTCAAGCTCGGCCTGCCGAGTCAACTCTCCTCGAGTTGCGGCCCGCGACTTCATGATCAACAGCCCGTTGGCTTGCGAAACCGCCTGCTCACCGGCTGTTGATCATGGAAGGTCGGGCGGCGATGGCTGCGATGCTCCTGCTAGGTCCGGTAGGCGCGGGCGGGCCCGATACGCCTGGGTGGGCCGGATACGCCCGGGTGGGCCGGTAGTTGGTGGGCCTGATCAGTCCCCGAGTCGGGGCGGGAAGCCGCCGGTCGCGACGGGGCCCCAGCGGGTGGGCGTGATGCGCAGCAGCGACTTGCCCTGCGCGACCATGGCGGCGCGGTATTCGTCCCAGTCCGGGTGCTCGCCGGAGATCGCGCGGTAGTAGTCGACGAGCGGGTCGAGTGCCTCGGGCAGGTCGATGACCTCGGCCTCGCCGTCGACCTGCACCCAGGCTCCGCCGAAGTCGTCGGAGAGCACGAGGACGCTGCAGGCCGGGTTCCGGCGCAGGTTTCGAGCCTTGGCCCGCTCGGGGTAGGCCGAGACGACGATGCGCCCGGCGGTGTCGACGCCGCCGGTCACGGGTGAGGCCTGCGGGGTGCCGTCGGCCCGGGTGGCGATCAGGATCAGGTGGTGGCGCGGTCGGACGAAGTCCAGCAGCGCATCACGGTCGACGGCGGTGTTCGTGGCGATGGTCCGTGGCATGGCCCCGATCATTCCCGATGACGGAGTGGTACCACGGCGGTACCGTCGTTGGCATGGCCATGAACCTCCGCCTGACCGATGAGGAAGCCGCTACGCTGCGGAAGTACGCGCACGACACGAATCGGTCGATGCAGGACGTAGCCCGCGAGGCGATCCACGAGTACGTCAGCGAGCGGACCAAGTCGCGTGACGCGATTCTGGCGCGGATCGTGCGCGAGGACGCCGAGTTGCTCGCTTTGCTGGCGAAGTGAGCACGACCTACCTCGATATCGACGATCTGCTGGCAGCGGCTGACGCTGCCCTTCGCCCGGTGCAACCAGTCGTACGAGACCTCGGGCTGTTGGAGTCGGCGCTGGCGCGACCGCAAGCCAGCGCCTTCGGCGTCGATGCGTACACAACGCTGCCCGAGAAGGTAGCCGCGCTACTGGAATCGTTGGACCGTAATCACGCGTTGATCGATGGCAACAAACGACTCGCGTGGGTGGCGACCAGGCTGTTCTTGGTGCTGAACGGTTCAGACGTCAAGGCGCCAGATGCGGCGGTCGGTGACCATTTCGTCCGCGAGGTCGCGCAAGGCAAGCTGCCGCTCTCCGAGATCGCGGGAACGCTTCGGGCGTGGGAGCCTCCGCGCGAGTCGTGACGAGGTGCGTTGTCGGCGCGAGTCACTACTCTCGATAGCGACGGCGCGCGCCGTATCGCCGTGCCGTCCTGACCGTCCGATTCGACCAAGAAAGTTGACCTGTGGCCGACCGCCTCATCGTCCGTGGCGCCCGTGAGCACAACCTCAAGGATGTGCACGTCGAGCTGCCCCGCGACGCCCTGATCGTGTTCACCGGGCTGTCGGGCTCGGGCAAGTCGAGCCTGGCGTTCGACACGATCTTCGCCGAGGGCCAGCGCCGCTACGTCGAGTCGCTGTCGGCGTACGCCCGGCAGTTCCTGGGGCAGATGGACAAGCCCGACGTCGACTTCATCGAGGGACTGTCACCCGCGGTGTCGATCGACCAGAAGTCGACGTCACGGAACCCCCGAAGCACGGTCGGCACGATCACCGAGGTCTACGACTACCTGCGGTTGCTCTACGCCCGCATCGGGAAGCCGCATTGCCCGATCTGCGGCGAGCCGATCGCCAAGCAGACCCCGCAGCAGATCGTCGACCACATCCTCGCCATGGCCGAGGGCACCCGGTTCCAGGTGCTCGCGCCGGTGATCCGCGAGCGCAAGGGTGAGTACGTCGACCTGTTCGCCGACCTGCAGGTCAAGGGCTACGCGCGCGTGCGGGTCGACGGGGTCGTCCACTCGCTCACGGACCCGCCGAAGCTGAAGAAGCAGGAGAAGCACACCATCGAGGCGGTCGTCGACCGGCTGACCGCCAAGGCGTCCAGCAAGCAGCGCATCACCGACTCGGTCGAGACGGCGCTGGGCCTGGCCGGGGGGCTGGTCATCCTCGACTTCGTCGACCTGCCCGACGACGATCCGCACCGCGAACGTCGGTACTCCGAGCGGCTCGCCTGCCCGAACGACCACCCGCTGGCCATCGACGAGCTCGAGCCGCGGTCGTTCTCGTTCAACTCGCCGTTCGGCGCGTGCCCGGAGTGCACCGGCCTCGGTACCCGCAAGGAGGTCGACGCCGAGCTGATCGTCCCCGACCCGGAACGCAGCCTGGCCGAGGGGGCGATCGCGCCGTGGGCCAACGGGCAGACCAGCGAGTACTTCGAGCGGCTGCTGCAGGGGGTCGCCGACGTCGAGGGCTTCGATCTCGACACCTCGTGGGAGAAGTTGACCGCGCGGGCGCAGAAGGCCGTGCTGCACGGTCTCGCCGAGCAGGTGCACGTCCACTACCGCAACCGGTACGGACGCGACCGCTCCTATTACGCGAGCTACGAGGGCGTCATCCCGTGGATCGAGCGGCGCTACGCCGAGACCGACAGCGACTACTCGCGCGAGAAGTACGAGGGCTACATGCGCGAGGTGCCCTGCCCGTCGTGTCAGGGCACCCGCCTCAAGCCCGAGATCCTGGCCGTGACGGTGAGCGGGCGCTCGATCGCCGAGCTGTCGGCGCTGTCGATCGGCGAGGCGTCGGAGTGGCTGCACTCGCTCGAGCTGAACGACCGCGACCGGTTCATCGGCGAGCGGGTACTCAAGGAGGTGTACGCGCGGCTGGGCTTCCTGGTCGACGTGGGCCTGGACTACCTGTCGCTCGACCGGGCCGCCGCGACGCTGGCCGGGGGAGAGGCGCAGCGGATCCGGTTGGCCACCCAGATCGGGTCCGGTCTGGTCGGGGTGCTGTACGTGCTGGACGAGCCGTCGATCGGCCTGCACCAGCGCGACAACCACCGGCTGATCGAGACGTTGGTGCGGCTGAAGAAGCTGGGTAACACGCTGATCGTGGTCGAGCACGACGAGGACACGATCCGGGCCGCCGACTGGGTCGTCGACATCGGCCCGCGGGCCGGCGAGCACGGCGGTCGCATCGTCGTCGAGGGCACGGTCAAGGACTTGCTCACGTCCAAGGAGTCGATCACCGGGGCGTACCTGTCGGGGCGGCGCTCGATTCCGGTCCCGATGATTCGTCGGCCCCGGCAGAAGGGTCGCGAGCTCGTCGTCGAAGGGGCGCGCGAGCACAACCTGCGCAACATCGACGTGTCGTTCCCGCTGGGCTGCTTCGTCGCGATCACCGGGGTGAGCGGCTCGGGCAAGTCGACGCTCGTCAACGACATCCTCTACACGTCGCTGGCCAACAAGATCAACGGGGCCAAGCTGCCGCCCGGACGGCACAAGCGGGTGCGCGGCGTCGAGCTGCTCGACAAGGTCGTCGGCGTCGACCAGTCGCCGATCGGGCGCACGCCGCGGTCGAACCCGGCCACGTACACCGGCGTGTTCGACCACATCCGCAAGCTGTTCAGCGAGACCACCGAGGCGAAGATCCGCGGCTACCAGCAGGGCCGGTTCTCGTTCAACGTCAAGGGCGGTCGCTGCGAGAACTGCGCCGGCGACGGCACCATCAAGATCGAGATGAACTTCCTGCCGGACGTCTACGTGCCGTGCGAGGTGTGCAAGGGCGCCCGCTACAACCGCGAGACGCTCGAGGTGCACTACAAGGGCAAGACGATCAGCGAGATCCTCGAGATGCCGATCGAGGAGGCCGCCGAGTTCTTCAAGCCGATCTCCAAGATCGCCCGGCACCTCGAGACGCTGGTCGACGTGGGCCTCGGGTACGTGCGGCTGGGCCAGCCGGCGCCGACTCTGTCCGGCGGCGAGGCGCAGCGGGTGAAGCTGGCGTCCGAGCTGCAAAAGCGCTCGACCGGCCGGACGATCTACGTGCTGGACGAACCTACAACCGGGCTGCACTTCGAGGACGTCAACAAGCTGCTCGGCGTGCTGCACAGCCTGGTCGACAAGGGCAACACGGTGCTGGTCATCGAGCACAATCTCGACGTCATCAAGACTGCCGACTGGATCGTCGACATGGGTCCCGAGGGCGGCTCGGGCGGCGGCACGGTCGTCGCCGAGGGGACGCCGGAGCAGATCGTCGAGGTCGCGGCGTCGCACACCGGGCGGTTCCTGCGCCACACCCTGGACCTCCCGGAGGTCAAACCGGCAGCCACGGCGGTGCGCAAGCCGGCAGCCAAGACGGCGGCCAAGACGGCGCCCGGGACGGCAGCTAAGGCCGCGGCCAAGCCGGTCCGGCGTACGCGGGCCAAGGCCGCGGCCCGGTAGCCGGTTGATGATCTCGGCCGAATGAACCATCGGTGGTCTGTTCGGCAGAGCTGATCAAGGTCGGAGACCCGCTCGCCGCTTCGGCTCACGGCCCGCTAGCGTCGAAGCCGTGGAGCAACGAATCCTCGGCCGCACCGGCCGTTCTGTGTCCGTCGTCGGCCTGGGCACCTGGCAGCTCGGCGCCGACTGGGGCGACGTCGACGAGGCCACCGCACTCGCGGTGCTCGACGCCGCCGCCGAAGCGGGCGTCACCCTCTTCGACACCGCCGACGTGTACGGCGACGGGCGCAGTGAGCAGCTGATCGGCACCTGGCGGCGCGCCAATCCGGATCACCCGCTGACCGTCGCCACCAAGATGGGCCGCCGGGTGGCGCAGGAACCGGGCAACTACACGCTGGACAACTTCCGGGCCTGGACGGATCGATCGCGGCGCAACCTCGACGTCGACACCCTCGACCTCGTCCAGCTGCACTGCCCGCCGTCGGTGGTCTACAAGACCGACGGGGTCTTCGACGCGCTCGACACCCTGGTGGCCGAGCAGCGCGTCGCCGCCTACGGGGTCAGCGTCGAGACGGTCGAGGAGGCGCTGGATGCCATCGCTCGGCCCGGCGTGGCCAGCGTGCAGATCATCCTCAACGCCTTCCGGCAGAAGCCGCTCGAGCGGGTGCTGCCGGCGGCGGAGCAGGCCGGCGTCGGCATCCTCGCCCGGGTGCCGTTGGCCTCGGGGCTGCTGTCCGGGCGCTACACGCACGACACGACGTTCGCCCCGGACGATCACCGCACGTACAACCGGCACGGTGAGTCCTTCGACGTGGGCGAGACGTTCGCCGGGGTCGACTTCGACACCGGCGTCGATGCGGCCCGTGAGTTCTCGGCGCTGGCCCCTGCGGGATCGACGCCGGCGCAGACGGCGCTGCGCTGGATCATCGACCAGCCCGGCGTAACGACCGTCATCCCGGGCGCGCGCAACGTCGAGCAGGCGCAGGCCAACGCCTCGGCCGCCGCCCTGGCGCCCCTCGACGACGCCACCGGCACCGCCATCGCGGACCTCTACGACCGTCGCATCCGCGCGCTGGTGCACGACAAGTGGTAGGGACAGACCTGAGCGCCTTCGTCGCCGGACTGCCGAAGGCTGAGCTGCACGTCCACCACGTCGGCTCCGCCTCGCCGCAGACCGTCGCCGAGCTGGCGGCCCGCCACGCCGGCACGACGCCGGTGCCGGCCGATCCGGACCAGCTGGCCGAGTACTTCACGTTCACCGACTTCGGGCACTTCATCGAGGTGTACCTGACCGTCGTCGACCTGATCCGCACGCCCGAGGACGTGTGGACGCTGACCTACAACGTCGCCCGCGACCTGGCCGCGCAGAACGTGCGGTACGCCGAGCTGACCGTCACCCCGTACTCGACGGTGGTGCGCGGTGTCGCATCGGCGGCGTTCTGCGAGGCGATCGAGGACGCACGGGTGCGGGCCGAGGCCGAGCTCGGGGTCGTGCTGCGGTGGTGCTTCGACATCCCGGGCGAGGCCGGGCTGGCGGCCGCCGAGCTCACTCTGGACATCTCGCTCACCGACCGACCAGTCGGTCTGGTCAGCTTCGGACTGGGCGGTCCGGAGATCGGGGTGCCGCGCGAGCAGTTCGCGCCGTACTTCGCCAAGGCGCGTGCCGCCGGGCTGCACAGCGTTCCGCACGCGGGGGAGTCGACCGGGCCGGAGACGATCTGGGACGCCATCCGGCACCTGGGCGCCGAGCGGATCGGTCACGGCATCGCCGCCGCCCAGGATCCGGAGCTGCTCGCCTACCTGGCCGGTACTGGCATCGCCCTCGAGGTGTGCCCGACGTCGAATGTCTGTACCCGGTCGGTGCCGTCGCTGGCCGAGCATCCGCTGCCGGCGCTGGTGGCGGCCGGCGTGCCGGTCACGATCAACTCCGACGACCCGCCGATGTTCTCGACGACCCTCAACAACGAGTACCTGGTCGCCGCGGAACTACTGGGCCTGGACGAGAGCGGGGTGGCCGACCTGGCCCGCGCGGCCGTCCAGGCGTCGTTCGCCGATGGCGGCACCAAGGCCGGCCTGCTCGCCGAGATCGACAGCTACTGCGCCGCCGTGAGGTAGGCCCGCCATCCGCCGTACGCCGTGATGTCGTCCGCCGGGTCGACGTCGGTCGTCACGAAGCCGGTCACCGAGCGGCCGTCGTCCAGCAGCACCTGACCTAGGGCGAGCGGCGAGACGATGCGCGGCAGCAGCTGCCCGAGCCCGCCGGCCGGCAGGTCCCACACCTCGACTTCGATACCGACCGCCGGGCCGTCGCCGCGAGCCACCAGGCCCGGACGCGGGAACGGCCCCGGCACCCGGTACATCCGGTAGCCGGCGGCTGTGCGCGCCCGAGCGTGCAGCCGCCCACCCAGCTCGAGCAGTTCGCCGTTGGCCGGCTGCCCGGACAGGTGCGCGCCGGCCACCGCGAGCAGCTGGCGCTGCGCGGGCGCCGGGACGGGCTCGCCCGTCCAGCGCGCGGCGAGGTCGAGCAGCGGACGGTCGGCGAACGCCGGCGCGAGCAGCTGCACCCCGAACGGCAGCCCGTCCGGGCGCGACCCGGCCGGCACGGCGATCGCGCAGAGGTCGAACAGGTTGGCCATGTTCGTGTACGTGCCGAGCCGGGCGTTCACCCCGATCGGGTCGGCCGCGACGTCGGCCAGCGTCGGATGGCCGGGCGTGACCGGCAGCAGCAGCGCGTCGCAGCCGACGAAGACGCGCATGGCCACGGCCCGCAGGGCGGCCAGCCGGCGCTGATCGGCGAAGACCGCCACCGCGTCGAAGTCCCGCCCGCCGAGCACGATCCGGCGCACCGTCGCATCGACCGCGTCGCCGTCGAGCAAGTGGCCGAAGGCGTCCAGCCGCTCGGCCACGAACGCGCCGCCGTAGAGCAGCTGCGCCGCCTGGAGGAACGGCGCGACGTCCACCGGCACGAGACGAGCCACCGTCGCCGCGTGCGAGAGTGCCTGCTCCCAGGCGCGACGGTGGGCCTCGTCGAGGTCCAGATCACCGGACGGCACCGCGATCACGCGCATCTGCTGAGCTACGCCCGGGGGGAGCTGCGCCGGCATCGGCCGTGAGTACGGATCGGCCGGGTCGGCGGCGACGAGCACCTCGAACGCCGCCCGGGCCTCGGCCACCGTCCGGGTCATCGTCGTGACGCAGTCCAGCGACGGGCAGGCCGGCAGCACCCCCGAGGTCGAGACGAGGCCGCGGGTCGGCTTCATCCCGACGATGCCGTTGAACGCGGCGGGCACCCGTCCGCTGCCCGCCGTGTCGGTGCCCAGCGCGAGGGGTACCACGCCGGCGGCCACGGCGACGGCCGACCCGGACGAGCTACCGCCGCTCATGTGCCGGTCGGAGGCGACGCTGTGGCAGGCGCCGTAGGGCGAGCGGCTGCCGACGAGGCCGGTGGCGAACTGGTCCAGGTTGGTCTTGCCGATCGGCACCGCCCCGGCGTCGACCAGCCGCTGTACGGCGAACGCGTGCGCGGTGGCCGGCGTCGTGAGCGCGGGGCACGCGGCCGTGGTCGGCAGGCCGGCGACGTCGATGTTGTCCTTGACGGCGATCGGCATGCCGGCGAGCGGGCCGTCGGCGTGCGCAGGAAGCGACTCGACGAGCGAGATGAACGCCGGCTGGCCGAGCCCGCGGGCGGCGTCCAGGACGGATGGTTGGGTGATGGTCATCCGGCTGCCCACCGTTCGCGCTCGGCGTGGAAAGCAGCCTGCCGGCGCATGCGGAACGCCTCGATCTCAGCCGCGTGCGTGTTCTCCAACGCGCGCACCTCGGCCAGGGCGAACGTCGCCGGCCGGGTGTGGAGGTTCTCGTGTCCGGCCTTGATGGCAGCGCGGCGTTCGGCCAGCTCGTCAGCGCTCACCGGCACGAACCGCAGCCGGTCGAAGGGCCGGAGCAGCCAGGGTTTCTCGTCCGAGTCGCCGGCATCGCGGTTAGCGGAATAGCGCCACACCGGCACCGTGCGCCCGACCAGCTGGTAGCCGCCCGGCCCCTCCATGCCGTACACGCACAGGTAGACGCCGCCGATGCCGACCGCGTTCTGCGGCGTCCAGGTCCGCGGCGGGTCGTACTTGGTGGTGACCAGTCGGTGCCGCGGATCGATCGGCACGGCGACGGGTGCGCCGAGGTAGACGTCGCCCAGGCCGAGCACGAGGTAGGTCGCCGCGGTGACGATGTCGAAGACGTCCGCCCGGGCATCGAGGTCGTTGACCCGCCGGATGAACTCGACGTTGTCCGGGCACCACGGCGCGTCCGGGCGCACCGAGCGCTGGTAGCGCGCCATCGCCTCGTGCGCGGCCGGGTGGTCGAGCGCCAGTGGCAGCGTCACCTCGCGGACGTCGAGGGTGACCTGCTCGGGGTCGGGCAGGTGGAGAGCCAGGTCGAGCAGGATCGCCGACAGCCGGGCCAGGGTCAGCCGGGTGTCGTCCACCTGCACGAGCAGGGAACGCACGCCCTCGACCGTCTCCGTGATGCCCGCCGGACGCGCCGTGCGCAGCCGGTCGGCGAGCAGGTGCACCCACACCCGCACGGCGAGATCGAGGATGGGCGGACCGGCCTCGACCAGTAGGTGGTGATCGCCGGTGCGACGGATGACGAGCGCGGGCCGGTGGCCATCGGCGTCGAGGCGGGCGAGCACCGGGTCGTCGATGCCGCCGGAGACCAGGGGAGCGGCAGCGGGCAGCCCCAACAACGGGTTGGCGAGCAGCCGGGTCCGCTCGGCGTTGAGCGCATCTGCCGTGGCGGCGTCGACCGGGGTGAGACGCACCGGGTCGCCCGGGCGTAGCTGGGCCAGCATCCAGCGGTCGGCGCGGATCACGACGCCTGGCACGACGAAGCCGCCGAGGCTGGGTCCGTCCGGGCCGACGATGACCGGGGTGTCGCCGGACAGCATGATCCCGCCGATCGGATAGGCGCTGTCGTGGATGTTGGACGGATGCAGCCCGGCCTCGCCGCCGTCGGACCGGGCCCACTGCGGTGCCGGCCCGACGAGGCGCACGCCCGTGCGGTCGGCGCGGTGATCGACCTCCCAGGTGGCGCCGAATAAGGCGGAAGCGCCCTCCGTCGTGAGGTGCTCGGGCGCACCGTGCGGGCCGGGCAGCACGCGCAGCGTCCACGTGTCGCGCAGCGGCGGCAACAGGTCGGCGACGTCGAGCGGGGCGCAGAGGTTCTCGGTCCGCCCGATCGGCAGCCGATCGCCGTCGCGCATCGCGCGCCCGTCCAGTCCGCCGAAACCGCCGAGCAGGAACGTGGCGCGGCTGCCCAGCGCCGCGGGCACGTCGATGCCCCCGGCGATCGCGAGGTAGCCGCGCATACCCGGCGCACCGCACGGCCCGACGTCGAGCACGGCCCCGGCGTCGGCCACGGTGACGACTCCGCGGCGAACGGGCCGGCCGTCGAGCGTGGCCGCGCCGGCCGCGCCCGTCAGGCAGAACGTCGCCCGTTCGGCGAAGCGCAGCACCGGACCCATGAGCACGGCCTCCAGCCCGGCGGCCGTCGCCGGGTTGCCGACCGCTGCGTTCGCGAGGGCGAAGGACAGGTCGTCCCAGGCGCCGGACGGCGGCACTCCGACGCCCCACAGACCCGGCCGCCCGCCGAGATCCTGCACCGTCGTCTGGGTACCGGCCGCCAGCACCTCGGCCACGGTCACGCCGACCAGAGCGGTCACGCCGGCCACCAGCCGAGCAGCTGCAGCGGCGTCGGATCCCAGCCGTTGCAGGGGTTGTTCAGCTGCGGGCAGTTGCTGATCAGCACGATGACGTCGCGCGCGGCCACGAACTGCACATACTTGCCCGGGGCCGAGACGCCGTCCTCGAAGGTCAGCGCACCGGCCGCGGTGAGCGGGACGTTCATGAAGAAGTTGATGTTGTGAGTGAGACCCCGGGCGTCGATGCCCACCTGAGCGCCGAAGCGCAGGAACGTCTCCCGGCAGGCGTGCTGGTGGCGGGTAGCCATGCCGTAGCGGACGACATTGGACTCCTGCGCGCAGGCGCCGCCCAGGGTGTCGTGCCGGCCGCAGGTGTCCTCGGTGATCGTGGCGAGCAGGTCGAGATCGCTCGACAGCAGCCGCGAGCCGCTCGTCAGGTACACCGACCCCTGCTCCCGGATGGTGTCCATGGCGCTGTAGCGGTTGGTGACGTCGGCCGCGTCGAACAGCAGGGTGTCGGCGGCCTGGTTGCCGGCGACGTCGACGATGCGGAACGCCCCGCCGGCCGGGACCACGCCGACGAACCCGTCTCCGGCCTCGACGGTGACATCGAGCGCGGCGTGCACCGCCGTGGCGGTCATGCGAACACCGCCTGGGCGGCGAGCAGGGCCCGGGCGCTCTCGTCCCGGAACGTCATCGACGGGTCGTCGGGGCCGTACGGCGTCGACGAGTGAACCTCGGCCCGAACCGCAGCCGGTGCCCACCCGGTGGCCAGCGGATGAGGCGCGGTCGAGATGACGACCAGCAGGTCGATCTCGGCGCGCAGCTCGACCCAGTCGCCGTCCGACGCGTGACCCGGCACGAAGGTGAGCGAGCCGTCGTCGTGCGTCGCGACCCGGCTGAAGAAGTTCACGCAGCCGTGCAGGTCGGTCTCACCGAGCCCGTGCTTGCGGAGCTCGGACAGGAAGCCGGATCGGGCCGAGCGACGCCACTCGTTGCGGTCGCGGCCGTACGACGACGGGCCGAACGCGTCCACGTGCCCGTCCAGCGAATGGCCACAGACAGCGTCGTGCCAGTCGAGTGACGAACCCGTGATCGAGCAGAGTCCGACGCCGCGGTCGGACATCAGCACCATCGGCGGACGGACCCGGGCGCTCATCTGTGCCTTGAGCGTGTCCGGGACGTTGAGCCGATCGACCCGGTTGTGCGCGGCGAAGATCAGCGTGGACGCGTTCGCGCCGGCGTCGAGCGCGGTGAGGCGCATTGCGCGCCCGGCCCGCAGCAGCACCGACCAGGCCGCGCCGCCGGGGACGTCGTGCGAGAGCAGCGGGCTCACGCCACACCGCCGGCGAGCTCGGCCTCGTAGAGCGTGACCTCGCGGCGGTTCTCGTGCCGCTGCCGGGCGTAGGCGGCTGCCCCGACGACGATCGCGCCGAGCAGCATCAGCTCCGGGAAGTACTGCAGGTACCAGTCGGTGCCGAACACCTTCGCTCGCGGCCAGCCGAGATTGATCGCCATGAGCAGCCCCCACACCACGGCGACGCCGTTCACGACGTACCCCCACCGACCGAGGCTGAACAGGCCGTCCTCGGCGCGGATCGTGCCTCGCGCGCGGGCGACCAGCAGCGGGCCGGTCACCATCAGGTAGGCGATGTAGAGCAGCATGATGCAGACGCTGGACAGGGCCAGGAACACCTTGGCGTTGCCCACATTCACCGCGAGCAGCCCGATGGCCAGCAGGCCGACGAGCACCGCCGGACGGATCGGGGTGCCGGTGCGGCGGTTGACCTTGGCCAGACTGGCCGAGAACGGCAGCACCCGGTCGCGCGCCATCGAGAACATCATCCGGGTGGTGGCGGTCTGGATGGCCAGCGTGCAGACCGAGACCGCGATCGCCACGTCGACCAGGAAGACCCGGCCGAGGGTGTCGCCGAGCCGGCTCATCAGCACCGACGGCAGGCCCTGCGCCGGGTCGCCGAGCGAACCGTCGGTGACGCTCGGCGCCGCCATCAGGGTGGCCAGCAGCATGAGCGCGCCGCCGATGCCCGACACGATCACGGCCCGCAGGATGGTGCGCGGTGCCGTGCGCCGCGGGCGCTTCGTCTCCTCGGAGAGCTCACCCGCACTGTCGAACCCGACGAGCACGTAGGCGGCCATCAGGCCGGAGATGACGAACGACCACAGGTACGCGCCACCCGAACCCAGTCCGGGTCCGGTGTGCAGCACGATGCCGGGACCACGCTTGGCATGGAGGAACAGGGCGGTCACCAGCAACACCACGCCGATCAGCTCGCAGGTCACGCCGACGCTGTTGATCAGCGACATGATCCGCACGCCGAGCGCGTTGATCGTCGTGGTGACGGCCAGCAGGATGCTGCCCAGGATCACCGCGTTCTCGGTCGGATCGTCGACGAACGCGAATCCGGACCAGATGGCGGGCAACACGATCTCCAACGCGATGGCCGCCGCGGCCAGCGTGGCCACCTGCGCGACCAACATCAGCCAGCCGGCCATCCAGCCCCACAGGCGTCCGCCCAGGCGCTGTGACCACTGGTAGATGCAGCCCGAGATCGGGTACCGCGCCGCCAGTTCGGCGAAGCAGAGGGCCACGAGGATCTGGCCGGCGAACACGATCGGCCAGGTCCAGAAGAAGGCCGGGCCACCGAAACCGAAGCCGAAGCTGAACAACTGGAAGACGGTGGTCAGGATCGAGACGAACGAGAAGCCCGCCGCGAAGGAGCCGTAGCTGCCGACGCTGCGGTGCAGTTGTTGGCGATATCCGAACGATTCGAGGTCGTGCTCGTCGGATGACTGGACGGTCGAACGATCTGCGATTGCGGTCACGCTGGCCCTCCGCTACAGACGCCCGAACCGCACACGACAGCCCGGGCCGTTTGGCCTCCCGGGCTTTTCCCCCGCCGTGGAGCGACGCCCTGCCGCCGTGGATGGCGTCGCCTGCATCTCTCGGACCAGGCCCACCCGATCGGGTGGCGGAACCCTAGACGCGCCCCGCATGCTGCGGGTCGAGGTTCATTAGCGGGGCGGTCGGTTTCCACGGCGGGTCGCGTCGGTAAAGGTCGCGTTGCAGTTACCTCACCCGGCCCCGTCGGCGGGCTGACTACTCTCGAACGCGTGCCCGACCCGTCCACGTACCGCCCCGCTCCGGGCTCGATTCCGCTCGAGCCCGGCGTCTACCGATTCCGGGACGAGCACCATCGCGTCATCTACGTCGGCAAGGCGAAGAGCCTGCGCCAGCGGCTGAACTCCTACTTCTCCGACGTCGCACTGCTGCACCCGCGCACTCGGCAGATGGTCACCACCGCCGCCAGCGTCGAGTGGACGGTCGTGCAGACCGAGGTCGAGGCGCTGCAGCTCGAATACAACTGGATCAAGGAGTTCGACCCGCGGTTCAACGTCCGGTATCGCGACGACAAGTCGTATCCGTCGTTGGCCGTGACGCTGTACGAGGAGTACCCGCGGCTGCAGGTGATGCGTGGTCCCAAGCGCCGGGGCGTGCGCTACTTCGGGCCGTACTCGCACGCGTGGGCGATCCGCGAGACCCTGGACCTGCTGCTGCGGGTCTTCCCCGCCCGCACGTGCAGCGCCGGCGTGTTCAAGCGGGCCGGGCAGATCGGACGTCCTTGCCTGCTCGGCTACATCGGCAAGTGCAGCGCCCCCTGCGTCGGCCGCGTGTCGGCCGACGAGCATCGTGAGATCGTCGAGGACTTCTGCGACTTCATGGCCGGCAAGACCGACCAGCTGCTCAAGCGCCTCGAACGCGAGATGGCCGCCGCCAGCGCCGAGCTGGAGTTCGAGCAGGCCGCCCGGCTCCGCGACGACATCGAGGCGCTGCGCCGGGCGATGGAGAAGCAGGCGGTCGTCTTCGGCGACGGTACCGACGCCGATGTCGTCGCGTTCGCCTGCGACGACCTCGAAGCCGCGGTCCAGGTGTTCCACGTCCGGGGTGGACGGGTGCGCGGCCAGCGGGGCTGGGTGATCGACACCGCGGCCACCGTCGACGGCACGATGGACACCCCGGCGCTGGTCGAGCGGTTCGTCAGCCAGTTCTACGGACCGGATGAGGACCGCAGTTCGATCCCGCGCGAGATTCTCGTGCCCGAGCGGCCCGAGAACGCCGACGTGCTCGAACAGTGGCTCAGCCAGGCCCGTGGCACGAAGGTGCGAGTGCGCGTTCCGCAACGGGGGGACAAGCGGGCGCTGATGGAGACGGTGGCCCGCAACGCGGCGCAGTCGTTCACCCAGCACAAGCTCAAGCGGGCATCCGACCTCACGGCCCGATCGCAGGCGCTGTCCGAGCTGCAGGAGGCGCTAGATCTGACCATTGCCCCTCTGCGTATCGAGTGCTTCGACGTCAGCCACGTGCAGGGCACGAACGTCGTGGCCAGCATGGTGGTGTTCGAGGACGGGCTGGCCCGCAAGAGCGAGTACCGGCGCTTCACGATGCGCACGGGCGGCGGCGACACCGACTGGATCGCCGAGGTCGTGCGGCGGCGGTTCGCCCGCTATCTGGACGAGCGCGTGGCCAGCGGCGAGGCGGGGGTCGACGATGTCGAGGCCGACCCCGAGGACGCCGCCCGGCCCGGCATCGACCCGGCAACGGGGCGCCCGAAGAAGTTCGCCTATCCGCCGAACCTGCTCGTCGTCGACGGCGGCGCTCCGCAGGTCGCGGCGGCGAAGGCGGTGCTCGACGACCTCGGCATCGACGACGTCGCACTGGTCGGACTGGCCAAGCGGCTGGAGGAGGTCTGGGTGCCCGGCGAGGCCTACCCGGTGATCCTTCCGCGCACGTCCGAGGGGCTGTATCTGCTGCAGCGGGTGCGCGATGAGGCGCACCGCTTCGCGATCACCTTCCATCGGCAGAAGCGGTCGCGGGCCATGACGACGTCCGCGCTGGACGGAATTCCCGGGCTCGGCGAGACGCGGCGCAAGGCCCTGCTGACCCATTTCGGGTCGCTCAAGCGGCTGCGGGCGGCGAGCGTCGATGACGTTCTAGCCGTTTCGGGTATCGGTCACCGGACGGCCGAGGCTATCGTCGCGGCACTCGCCGAGACGGCCAAAGCGGCAGCGCCCGCGGTGAACGTCACCACCGGGGAGATCATCGAGGCCGACGATCGTTAGAAGCTCCGTGGAAGGAACCGCGACCGTGACCACCGAGCCCGCCGCCGAACCGCGAGCCAGCGAGCGGGGGGCGCTGGAGACCGTCGTGGTCAGCGGCCTGTCCGGCGCCGGGCGCAGCACCGCCGCGAAATGCCTCGAGGATCTGGGCTTCTTCGTCGTCGACAACCTGCCCCCCGAGCTGATCGCCACGATGGTCGAGCTGGGCAGCCGCACCCAGGGCGCGATCACCCGCATCGCCGTCGTGATGGACGTGCGTAGCCGCGCGTTCTCCTCCGACCTGACCGGAGTGATCCGCGACCTCGCCGAGCGGGGCCTGCGCCCGCGGGTGCTGTTTCTCGAGGCGCGCGACGACGTGCTGGTGCGGCGGTTCGAGAACGTCCGGCGGGCCCACCCGTTGCAGGGCGAGGGCCGGCTGGCCGACGGCATCGCCGCCGAGCGAACTCTGCTGGCCGGCCTGCGCGGTGAGGCCGACCTCGTCATCGACACCAGCGACCGGTCCATCCACGAGCTGCGGCGCGAGATCGAGCGGGCGTTCACCAAGGGCGGCGACCTGGACGGCCGGCCGGTGCTGCGGGCGACCGTGGTGTCGTTCGGGTACAAGTACGGGCTGCCCGTCGACGCCGACCTGGTGGCCGACGTGCGCTTCCTGCCGAACCCGTTCTGGATCCCCGAGCTGCGCGACCTCACCGGCGAGACCGACGAGGTACGCGCCTACGTCCTCTCCCAGGAAGGCGCGGGCGAGTTCGTCGACCGCTACGCCGAGCTGCTGGAGATCATCGGCGCCGGCTACACCCGAGAGGGCAAGCACTACCTGACGCTGGCCGTCGGCTGCACCGGTGGCAAGCACCGCTCGGTGGTCATCGCTCGGGAGCTGGCCGACCGGCTGACCGGCATGGGGGTGCGCGCCACGGTGGTGAACCGGGACCTCGGCCGTGAGTGAGTCCTTGCGGGCGGTCGCCCTGGGCGGGGGCCACGGGTTGTATGCCTCGTTGTCGGCTCTGCGGCTGCTCACCACCGACCTGACGGCGGTCGTGACGGTCGCCGACGACGGCGGCTCGTCCGGACGGATCCGCCGTGAACTCGGCACCCTGCCCCCCGGCGACCTGCGCATGGCTTTGAGCGCGCTGGCCGGCACGTCCGAGCTCGACGCGCGATGGGCCGAGCTGCTGCAGCATCGCTTCGGCGGCAGCGGCGCGCTCGCCGGGCACGCGGTCGGCAACCTGCTGCTGACCGGGTTCCTCGAGCGCTACGGCGACCCGGTGGCGGCGCTGGCCCACGTGGCATCACTCGTGGGCGCCGTGGGGCGGGTCCTGCCGATGAGCCCGGTGCCGCTCGACCTGATCGCCGAGGTCGACCGGTTCGACCCGGACGATCCGGTGCGGGTGCGGCGCATCCGCGGCCAGTCGTCGATCGCCAGCACGCCGGGACGGGTACGCAGCATCCGGCTGCTGCCGACGGGGGCGCCGGCGTGCGCGAGCGCGGTTGATGCCGTCCGGGAAGCCGATGTCGTGGTGCTGGGGCCCGGCTCGTGGTTCACCTCGGTCATACCGCACCTGTTGCTGCACGAGGTGGGCAAAGCGATCGCGTCGACGAACGCTACGGTGGTGGTGACGGTCAACCTCGTTCCCCAGGCGGGCGAGACCGACGACTTTTCCCCCGAGGAGCTGCTGCGTGTGCTCGGAGAGCACGCGGATCGGCACGGCGGGTTGTTCATCGACGCGATCGTCGCGGATGCCGATTCGGTGCTCGATCACCAATCGCTGCGCGCGTACGCGAGCGACATCGGCGCGCGTCTCGTACTGTCAAGGATCTCCGCGGACGACAGCGCGGAGCGCCACGACCCGGGTCGCCTCGCCGCCGCGTACCGGACGGCGCTCGACATAGCCGAGCAGTGAAGGAGGGCAGGCCGATGGCGATGACCGCCGCGGTCAAGGACGAGCTGAGCCGCGTGGACGTCTCCCGGGCCACGTCGCGCCGAGCGGAGGTCGCGACGATCCTGCGTTTCGCCGGCGCGTTGCACCTCATCGGCGGGCACATCGTCATTGAGGCAGAGCTCGACACCGGCTCGGTGGCGCGCCGCCTGCGCAAGGAGATCGCCGAGATCTTCGGGCACGGCTCCGAAGTGCAGATCGTCGCCGGGGGCGGCCTGCGCAAGGGCAGCCGCTACCTCGTGCGGGTCACCAAGGACGGCGAGGGACTGGCCCGGCAGGCCGGCCTGGTCGACCTGCGTGGACGTCCGGTGCGCGGCCTACCCCACCACGTCGTGGCCGGTGGCATCGCCGACGCCGAGGCCGCCTGGCGCGGCGCCTTCCTCGCCCACGGGTCGCTCACCGAACCGGGCCGCGCGTGCTCGCTCGAGATCACCTGCCCGTCGACCGAGGCGGCGCTGGCCCTGGTCGGGGTCGGCCGGCGCCTGGGCGTCCCGTCCAAGGCCCGCGAGGTCCGCGGATCGGACCGCGTCGTGGTTCGGGACGGCGACGCGATCGGTGCGTTGCTCACCCGCATCGGGGCACACGCGAGCGTCCTGGCCTGGGAGGAGCGGCGGATGCGCCGCGAGGTGCGGGCCACCGCGAACCGCCTCGCCAACTTCGACGACGCCAACCTGCGCCGGTCTGCTCGCGCGGCCGTTGCTGCCGGGGCGCGCGTCGAGCGGGCGATGGAGATCCTCGCCGACGAGGCGCCCGATCACCTGCTGCAGGCCGGTCGGCTGCGCCTGGAGCACAAGCAGGCCTCGCTCGAGGAGCTCGGCGCGCTCTCGGACCCGCCGATGACGAAGGACGCGGTGGCCGGCCGGATCCGCCGACTGCTCGCCATGGCCGACAAGCGCGCGGCCGACCTCGGCATCCCCGACACCGAGTCCGCGGTCACTCCGGAGATGCTGGCGCCGTAACCGAGGCGGCGACCGCCTCGGGCTGGTGCGCGCCGAGTCCGCGCCGGCCGCGCAGCTCGAGCTCGATCTGCTCGAGGCTGCGCCCCTTCGTCTCGGGCACCAGCCACTTGGTCAGCCCGAACAGCACGACGCTGACTCCGGCGAAGACGAACATCGACGGGCCGATGCCGAGCTTGCTCTTGTCGGACATGGTCGGGAACACCGCCGTGATGATGCCGGTGGACGCCCACAGCACGACCGTCGCGACACCGGTGCCCGCGGCCCGCACCCGCAGCGGGAACACCTCGGCCATCATCACCCACACCACCGCACCCCAGCCGAGCTCGTACCCGGCCAGGTACAGGATCAGGAAGATCAGGGTGAACGTGCCGAGCAGCGTCTTGTCGTGGACGTGGATGATTGTCAGCCCGGCCGCGACCAGCGAGATCGCCATGATCACGTTGCCGGTGAGCAGCAGCGGCTTGCGGCCCCAGCGGTCGACGGTGAACAGCTCGGCGACGGTGAACACGAACTTCGTGACCCCGAGCAGCACCGCGCTGAGCAGGGCCGTGCTGGTCGTGAAGCCCAGCGAGACGAGCATCGTCGGGAAGTAGGCGTTGATCGCGTTGGCGCCGCTGAACTGCTGGCCGATGGCGAGCAGCAGCGCGACGAACAGCATCGGCCGTACCCAGGGCGCCCACAGATCGCGGATCCGCCCGCGTTGCTCGGCGTCGATCCGGAGCACCTCGTGGATGTTGGTGATCTCGGCGTCGACGTCTTCTCGGCCGTGCGTGTTCGCCAGCACGACCCGCGCCTCGTCCTCGCGGCCGGCCTTGACCAGCCAGCGCGGCGTCTCGGGCAGCAACGTCAGCCCGGCGAGCAGGATCACCGCCGGGATCAGCGCGCCGGAGAACATGCCCCGCCAGTTGTCCGTGGAAGCCAGCCAGTAGTCGACGAGAAAGGCGATCAGGATGCCACTCACGATGAACAGCTGATTCAGCGACGAGAGGGCGCCGCGCAATCGGGCCGGGGCCAGCTCTCCCATATAGGTCGGCACCGTCGCCGACGAGCAACCGACCCCGATGCCGATGATGCCGCGCGAGATCATCAAGGTCTGCCAGTTGCCGGAGGTCATGGCGAACACCGTGCCGATGATGACCACCACGGCGGCGAGCATGATCGTGCGCCGCCGTCCGATCCGGTCGGACAGCCGGCTGGCGACGGCCGCCCCGAGCATCGCGCCGACCGAGAGGCTCGCGGTGATGACGCCCTTCTCGAGCGCAGACAGGTGCCAGTGCTTGACGATCACCACGAGGATGCCCGCGATGACGCCGAGGTCGTATCCGAACAGGATGCCGCCCATTGCACCGAAGAAGTAGAGGGTGGCCTTGTTGATCGGCCTGCGGCTCGTCGCTGCTGCTTGCTGCGTCATGCTCGATCGCCTCGTTTCGCCGGTCGACGGTGGGTGGTCCGCTGCGCGGCGACAGCTGCGTCGGCGCGTTCACATCGGCAGAAATCGAGCTCGCTGACGGTGCGGCGCTGCATCGTGGCGACCCGGGTGACTCACGACGAAACGGTCACACGGGCGGGCCTGACCGACAAGACAGCCGGCGATAACAATTCAGTAACATGACTGCAATTCACATACGTGAATACGCGTCTAACGGATCCCGGCCCGTCGCAGCCGCTGGCTGAGGTCGACCGCGACCTCGTGCAGCAGCTGTCCGACGCGGTGCAGTTCGGCGTCGGAGACCTTGTCCGCCGGCACCGAGCAGCTCATCGCATCGGTGGCCGGAATGCGATACGGGACGACGGCGGCAGCGCAAGCCACCCCGGGCGAGCTCTCCCCGCGCTCGGTCGCGTAGCCGCGGTCGCGGGTGAGCGCCAGCTGGGTGCGGAGGTTGTCGCGGTCGGTGCTGGTGAGCTCGGTGAGCGCCGGCAGTATCGAGGGGAGCAGGTGGCCGAGCTCGTCCTCGGTCAGTTCGGCCAGCAGGGCCTTGCCCAGTGCGGTGGCGTTGGCCGGCAGGGTCCGTCCGACGCGCGACACGAGGTGCCCGGAGTTCCGTGATTCCCGAGTCTCCAAATAGACGATCTCGGCGCCGGCCAGGCGCGCGTAGTGCGCGGTGAAGCCGGCCTGATCGCGTAGCCGCTCGAGCGCATCCGTGGCGTAGGGCACGACCGGGTCGCGGTCGAGATAGGCGGTGCCGCAGATCAGTGCCCGAACGCCCAGCCGGAACCTCGTGCCCGCGTCGTCGCGTTCGATCCAGCCGACGTCGCGCAGCGTGCGCAGCAGACCGTGCAGGCTCGAACGGGGAATCCCGGTCTGGCCGTGCAGGTCGGTCAGCGACAGCCAGGAGTGGTTCGTCCCGAACGCTTCGAGCAGTTCGACGGCGCGTCGCGCTGACTTCACCCCGGACGCGGTGTCGGTGTCCCCAGCCACGGTGCTCCTTTCGTGCCGCGAACCGAGAGGCCGGCTCGACGCTACCCGTCGACGGCCCAGCGGCCTTCGAGGCGAACCACCCAGCACCACAGTGTGGTGCGCAGCGCGGTGTAGCATATGGTGCATGCCGAAGCGATTGAGTGTCACGCTCGACGCCGACGACGTTCGCACCGTCGAAACGTTCGCCGATTCCTCGACGCAGGAGCACCTGGCTTTGGTGGATTGGGCCCGAGCTCGCGGCCTGGACGCCGGCGACGCGACCTCCGAGGCGGCGATGCTGCGCCTCCTGCTGCGGGCCGGCGCCGAATCGCTTCGGGGCAACGCGCTCGACGTCGCCTACGCGAATCTGGCCGTCATCCTCGACGACGACGCCGACAAGGGCGCGAGCGACTCCCGCGCCGCTCGTGACCGCTACGTCCAACGCACCGAGAGCAAGCGCAGGTGACCGCACCACTGCGCGGGCAGGTCTTCAACGTCGATCTCGGGCACGGGCGCAAGCCGTGGTTGGTCGTGAGCAACAACGCCCGCAATCGCAACCTCGAGTCGGTGCTCGCGGCGCGGATCACCACGACCGGCAAGCACGCGGCGATTCCGACGGTGATCGCGTTGGGGGCCGCCGATCCGCTCGTCGGCTACGTGCTGTGCGACGACCTCGTACAGCTCTATCGGGACGAGCTGACTCGGGCCGCGGGCGTGCTGAGCCCGGCGACGATTACGGCGGTGTCCGGCGGTCTGCGCGTCGCGCTCGGTCTGGTGTCCACTACTGGCAGGTAGCCGGACGGAGCAGTCTGGCCTTAAGGGCGACCCGCTAGTGTTTCCGGAGGAGCGGGTCGCCGCCGCCCCGCCGTCCCAGTGAGCACCGCCTTCGAGGAGTCAATGCAGTGACCGTTCGTGTGGGCATCAACGGCTTCGGCCGCATCGGCCGCAACTTCTTCCGCGCCGCCGTCGCATCCGGCGCCGACATCGAGGTCGTCGCCGTGAACGACCTCACCGACAACGCGACCCTCGCGCACCTGCTGCGCTACGACACGCTCCTCGGCCGGTTCCCGGGCGAGGTCAGCTCGACCGCCGACACGATCAGCGCCGGGGGTCACACGTTCAAGGCGTTCGAGGAACGCGATCCGGCCCAGCTGCCGTGGAGCGAGGTCGGCGCCGACGTCGTGATCGAGTCGACCGGCTTCTTCACCGACGCGACCAAGGCGCGCGCACACGTCGACGCCGGGGGTGCCAAGAAGGTCATCATCTCCGCGCCGGCCAAGAACGAGGACGTCACGGTCGTCATGGGCGTCAACGACGGCGAGTACGACCCGGCCAAGCACACGGTCATCTCCAACGCCTCGTGCACCACGAACTGCCTGGCCCCGCTGGCCAAGGTCCTCGACGATGCGTTCGGCATCGAGAAGGGCCTGATGACCACCATCCACGCCTACACCCAGGACCAGAACCTGCAGGACGGGCCGCACAAGGATCTGCGCCGGGCCCGCGCGGCCGCGGCGAACATCGTGCCCACGTCCAGCGGCGCGGCGAAGGCGATCGGCCTGGTGCTGCCCACCCTGGACGGCAAGCTCGACGCCTTCGCGCTGCGGGTCCCGGTCATCACCGGCTCGGTCACCGACCTCACCGCCCAGCTGAGCCGCGACACGACCGTCGACGAGGTCAAGGCTGCGTACAAGGCCGCTGCCGAGGGTCCGCTCAAGGGGTTGCTCACCTACACCGAGGACCCGATCGTCTCCTCCGACATCGTCACCGACCCCTCGTCGTGCGTCTTCGACGCCGGGCTGACCAAGGTCATCGGCAACCAGGTGAAGGTCGTCGGCTGGTACGACAACGAGTGGGGCTATTCGAACCGGCTGGTCGACATCGCCGTCCTGGTCGGTTCGTCGCTCTAAGCCATGCGGACCGTCGATGAGCTGATCAAGCACGGTGTCGCGGGGCGGCGCATCCTGGTGCGATCCGACCTGAACGTGCCGCTGTCGAAGCTGGATGCCGGGCCGTCTGGCAGTGTCGTCACCGACGACGGGCGCATCCGGGCCTCGCTGCCCGTGCTGACGAAGCTGGTCGACCGCGGGGCGCGGGTGATCGTCGCCGCGCATCTCGGCCGGCCCAAGGGTGCGCCCGACCCGCAGTACACCTTGAGCCCGGTCGCGGATCGGCTGGCCCAGCTGATGGGCCGGCCGGTCGAGTTCGCACTCGACACGGTCGGCGAGAGTGCCCGGCTGCTCGCCAACGAACTGCGCGACGGCGAGCTGCTGCTGCTGGAGAACGTACGGTTCAACGCCGGGGAGACGAGCAAGGACGACGCCGAGCGGCTGTCGTTCGCGAAGTGCCTCGCGTTCCTGACCGGGGGCGACGACGACGGTGGTGCCTTCGTCGAGGACGCGTTCGGTGCCGTGCACCGCAAGCACGCGTCGGTGTATGACGTCGCGAAGCTGCTACCGCACTATTGCGGCGACCTGGTCCGGGACGAGCTGACCGTGCTGAGCCAGCTCAGCGGCGACCCGAAGCGGCCCTACGTCGTCGCGCTCGGCGGCAGCAAGGTCAGCGACAAGCTGGCCGTTATCAACTCGCTGCTGCCCAAGGTCGACAAGCTGCTGGTCGGTGGCGGCATGTGCTTCACGTTCCTCAAGGCCCAGGGCCACGAGGTCGGCGACTCGCTGCTCGAAGCCGACCAGGTCGACACCTGCCGGCAGTTGCTGGCCGGCAGCGGCGACAAGATCGTGTTGCCCACCGACATCGTGGTGGCCGAGGAGATCGCCGACGACGCCAAGACGCAGACCGTGGCGGCCGACGAGATCCCAGCTGGGACCAAGGGGCTCGACATCGGACCGCAGACGGTCAAGGCGTTCGCCGGCGAACTGGCCCAGGCGCAGACCGTGTTCTGGAACGGTCCGATGGGCGTGTTCGAGGTGGTGCCGTTCGCCGCGGGCACCAAGGGCGTCGCCGAAGCGGTAGCGGCGGCCTCCGGGCTGACCGTGGTTGGCGGCGGCGATTCGGCGGCCGCGGTGCGTGCCCTGGGCCTGGATGCCAACGCGTTCGGGCACATCTCCACCGGCGGCGGTGCGTCGCTGGAGTATCTCGAAGGCAAGACGTTGCCCGGTGTCGCTGTGCTCGAGGAGGCTTGATGAGCGAGCATCGCAGGGCCCCCCGGGGCCCGAGGAGCGCAGCTCATCACGGCGATGAGCGCTCGCGCGAAGAGCGGGAGGCATAGGTGGCGAAGCCGCCGCGCAAACCGCTGATCGCCGGCAACTGGAAGATGAACCTGAACCACCTCGAGGCGATCGCTCTTACCCAGAAGATCGCGTTCAGCCTCAAGGAAGAGCACTTCAGCGCCGTCGAGACCGTGGTGCTGCCACCGTTCGTCGATCTGCGCAGCGTCCAGACCCTGGTCGACGGCGATCGGCTGCTGATCGGCTACGGCGCCCAGGACCTCTCGCCCCACGATGCCGGCGCCTATACCGGCGACATCAGCGGCACCATGCTGGCCAAGCTCGGCTGCAGCTACGTGATCGTGGGCCACTCCGAGCGGCGCCAGCATCACGGTGAGGACGACGCCACGGTCAACGCGAAGACCAAGGCGGCGTATAGGCACGGGCTGGCCCCGATCCTGTGCATCGGCGAACTGCTCGAGGTACGTGAGGCCGAGGGACACGTTGCGCACTGTGTGACTCAGCTCGACGCCGCACTGGACGGCATCACCGCCGAGCAGGCCGCGACGATCGTGATCGCCTACGAACCGGTCTGGGCGATCGGCACCGGCAAGGTCGCCACGCCCGCTGACGCGCAGGAGGTGTGCGCCGCGATCCGGTCGCGCCTGGGCGAGCTGTACTCGTCCGAGCTCGCGGCCGGCGTGCGCGTGCTCTACGGCGGCTCGGTCAAGGCGGCCAACGCCGCGGAGATCGTCGCGCAACCCGACATCGACGGAGCGCTGGTCGGAGGCGCCAGCCTGGACGGCCCGGAGTTCGCCACGATCGTGCTTGCGGCGCGGCCGAGTTGACGGCACGTGACAGGTACGCCGAGGGCGACAGGGTAGGCTGACCGGGATGTTTCGCCGCTTCTCCGCTAAGGCCGGTCAATGATCTTCGCGCTCACGATTGTGCTGGTTGCTGTCAGCCTGCTGCTCGTCGTTCTCGTGCTGCTGCACCGCGGCAAGGGCGGCGGACTGTCGTCCATGTTGGGCGGTTCGTTCTACTCGAACCTGTCCGGCTCGTCAGTCGTCGAGCGCAACCTGGACCGACTCACGGTCATCGCCGGGGTCGTGTGGGCGATCTGCATCATCGGCCTGGGATTGCTGTACAAGAACAGCTGAGTTAGACGCACCTGTACCTGTCCGCCGCAAGTCCCGATTTATTCCGAGGAGATACGACGTGGCCGGTGGCAGTGCGATCCGGGGTAGCCGGGTCGGAGCTGGTCCGATGGGCGAGAAGGAGCGTGGCGAGTCAGCGCCGCGGCAGCGCGTCTCCTTCTTCTGCGCGAACGGGCACGAGGTGAAACCTGCCTTCGCGCTCGAGGCCGTCCTACCCGACATGTGGGATTGCCCGCGGTGCGGGTTCCCGGCCGGTCGCGAATCGACGACCCCGCCGAACGCGCCTCGCAACGAGCCGTACAAGACGCACCTGGCCTACGTGAAGGAACGGCGCAGCGACGAGGACGGTGCAGCCATCCTCGAAGAGGCGCTGCAGCGACTGCGCGCCCGTCGCGGCGAGAACTAAGCACCAACCCCTCGCGCCACCCGATTCGCGCTGTTACGGTCGAACCGACCCTTCACGGCCGACGTCGGGGCAAAGTTGACGGCCTGATTCCCGGGTGATCACCCCACTCGGTCGCGTCCGCTCTTTCGGGGAGGCGCGATGCGCATCAGGCTGCCCAGGACCCGGCGTTCTTGGTCGGATCGACCGTGGTGGATTCGCTGGTCGGTGCTCGTCGCCGCACTCGCTGTCGCGGCGGCACTCACGATGACGGGGCTGACGCTCACGTCCGGCGATCACGCCGGCGGCGAGCATGGCCACGCCAGCCAGGACAAGGACAAGGACGCCGGTGGCGGCGAGGAGGACGAGGGTGAGGACGACGGTGGTCCCGCGGCGCCGGCGGAGTACCTGACCCGGAAGTTCACCTCCGGTCATGACGTCACGCCCGACCAGGTACACCGGGCCGAGGCGCAGGCGGCGGCGCTGCCGACGGCTGGGGGCAGCTGGAGCCTCGTCGGCCCGTCGAACATCGGCGGCCGGATCACCGACCTCGTCGTCGATCCGCGCCGGCCCGACACGGTCTACGTCGCCGCGTCCGGTGGCGGCGTGTGGCGGAGCTCCGATGCCGGCGCGACGTTCCACGCCGCCTGGCCCACCGGTGTCACGCAGACGATCGGGGCGCTGGCCATGGGCTCTGACGGCACACTCTGGGCGGGCACCGGCGAAGCGAACCCGTCCGGCGGCGGGCTCACGTTCTTCGGCAGCGGCGTGTACCGCTCGTCCGACGGCGGTGTTCACTGGCAGCAATGGGGGCTGGTCGACAGCGGGGCGATCGGCCGGATCGTCGTCGACCCGGTCGATCCGCGGCGGGTGTACGTCGCGGCTGCCGGCAACCTGTCCGGCACGGCCGGACAGCGGGGCATCTACCGGCTGGATGGGCCGGGCCAGAATTGGAAGCTGGTGCTGCCGACGCCGAACAACACGACCGGCGGCATCGACCTGGCCATCGACCCCACGAACCACCGCCGCGTCTTCGCCACGCTGTGGGACCACCAGCGCAACAACGGCGCGCGCGTGTACGGCGGCGTCGGGTCCGGGCTGTTCCGGTCGGACGACGGCGGCGGCTCCTGGACGCGACTGCAGAACATCAACGGTGTCGCGCCGACCGACGCGGCCGGCACCGGCCTGACGAGCGACGCCAGCCTGGGCCGCATCGGGGTGGCCATCGCCCCGAACGACCCGAACCGGGTGTACGTCGTCTCGGGCACGCAATACGGGCTGGACAAGGGCTTCTACGTCTCGAACGACGGCGGCGACTCGTTCACGCCGAGTGGCCGCGCCGGCGGTAACAGCGGCTACGAGTGGTGGTTCGGGCGGCTGTGGGTCGACCCGAAGGACGAGAACCACCTCTTCAACGCCGACGTGAGCCTGCGCGAATCAGTCGACGGCGGCGCCACCTGGCACGTGTCCAGCGGGGTACACGCCGACCAGCACGCGATGCAGTGGGACCCGAACGGCGCGCATCGCGTCTACCTCGGCAACGACGGCGGCGTGTACCGCTCCGAATCCGACGGCGCGACGAACACCTGGGTGCACGCCGTCTACGAGCCGGTCAACCAGTCCTATCACCTGGCCGTGGCCGCCGACGATCCGACCCGGCTGGCCACCGGCCTTCAGGACAACGGCAGCGACCGCACCTGGACGGCGACCGCACCGCCGGGCGACCTGACCCAGTGGAACTCCTACGGCGGCGGTGACGGCCACGACGTCCTCATCGACTACACCGACCACAACGTCTACTACGAGTGCTCCCAGGTCGGTTCCTGTCGCCGGCACGAGGACTCCGGCGACACCTCGCAGACGATCCCGTTCGGGCAGCGGCACTCGACGCGCATCACCACCGACGCGCCCATCGTCCTCGATCCCACCGACCCTGACGTCGTCTACTTCGGCGGCAACGTGCTCGACCGCTCGACCGACCGTGGCGCAACGTTCACCCAGATCAGCCCGCCCGGTGACTACCTGACCGGGCCGGTGCCGCCCGACGAGAACGACCAGGGGCCTTTCTACGCCAACGAGTACGCGACGATCACCCAGGTCGCGCCGGCGAAGACGGCGGCTAACACGATCTACGTCGGTACGGATACCGGCCGGCTGTGGAAGACGACCGACCTGGGCGCGCACTGGACGGAGTTCGCCGGCAAGGGCCTGCCCGTGCGATGGGTGAACTCGATCGTCGTCGATCCGGTGAACGCCGACCACGTCTACGTCGCGTACTCCGGTTACCGCGAGGGCGACACCGCCGCCAACGTCTGGGAGACCACGAACGGCGGTGAGAGCTGGACGAACATCAGCGGCAAGCTGCCGAACGGCCCGGTCGAGATGCTGGCGTACGACCAGCCGCGACACCAGCTCTACGCCGCCACCGACCTCGGCGTCTTCTACGACAAGAACGGCAGGCGGAATTGGAAACGGCTCGGGCACGACCTGCCGAGCACGCCGGTGCTCGACATCAAGCTGACGGGTGACCGGTCGACGATGTACGCGGCCACGTTCGGACGCAGCGTCTGGAGGCTAGCCCTGCCGACTGACTAAATCCCGCCCGCGCGGCAACGCACCACTCAACGAGATGCTGGCAGTTCGGCAGCGGCCTCGTGATCGAGTAGCCAGATGGTGCGCTGGCGCCCGTGGGGGCCGGCGGACGGTACGTCCACCCGGTCGGCCCCGCCGAGCGCCCGCGCCACGGCGTGCGCCTTGGACGTTCCCGCGGCGATGAACCACACCTCGTTGGCGGCGTCCAGGGCGCGGAACGTGAGCGAGATCCGGGTCGGCGGCGGCTTGGGGGAGTCGTGCACCGCGATCACCGCGGCGTCCTTCTCGTAGACGCCGGGATGCCCCGGGAACAGCGACGCGCAGTGGCCGTCCGGGCCGATGCCCAGCAGCACCGCGTCGAAGTGCGGAACGTCGTTGGGAGCGTCGCCACCCTGCTCGGACGGAACCGCCGCGGCGAGGTCGGCCGCATAGGCCGCGGCGGCCGCCTCGACGTCGTCGCCGAACTCGGCGTCGGCGGCCGGCATCCGGTGCACGTTGGCCGGGTCGAGGGGCAGCGCGTCGAGCAGCGCGGCGAACGCCGCCCGGTCGTTGCGGTCGGGCGAGTCGGCCGGCACGAAGCGCTCGTCGCCCCACCACAGGCTCACCCGCTGCCAGTCGACGGATTCGCGGGCCGGCCGGTCGCGCACGGCGGCCATGACCTGCTCGAGGATGCCGCCGCCGGTGATCACGAGGAACGCCAGCGGGCGCACGCTCTGCGCGGACGCGAGCGTCGTGACGAGCCGGGCCGCCACATTGTCGGCGAGCTGTTCCGCCGTCGGTTCGACGACGATTTCAGGCGCTGCGCCCGTCAGGCCCATCAGCTGGCCGTGCTCGCGGCATCGTCGGCGAGCGCCGGGTCCTTCCAGATGTGGACGCGATGGCTCGGCCGTTCGGCCAACCCGCGCAGGTCCGTGACGGCGCCGAGCGCCTGCGCGTAGATCTCGTCGTCGTCGAGGCGGCGCAGCTCCTCGGCGAGCAGTTCGCCCAGCGAGCGTTCCGGGAACGGGGCGATCGAGTCCTGCTGACCCTCGCGTTGCAGGATCAGTTTGCCGCCGTCGGCATCGGCCGAGAACTTCGCGCCGTCGGCGAATCCGATCGTCACCTTGTCGATCTCGCCGTCCCCGGCCTTGGTCACCGGGACGTAGAAACCCAGCCGGGCTGAGAGCCAGCCGGCGAGCAGCAGGGCGGACGGGTCGGAGTCGTCGCCGTACACAGTGGACGACGTGGGCGTGTCGTGCTGCCCGTCGAGCGCCGACGCGAGCGCCGCCCGCCAGCCGGTGATGCGCGTCCACGACAGGTCGGTGTCGCCGGGCGCGAAGTCGGCGGCCCGCTGCCGCAACGCTGCGACGCCGTCCTCGGCCCGCTGCACGTCGGTGATGCGACGGTCGGCGTTGACACCCAGCGGGTCATAGGCGATGCGGTCCGGCGGCGCGCCGTGCCACCACGTGACGACCGGGGCGTCGGGGGCCAGCAGTGGCAGCGTGACCGACTCGGAGTGCAGCGCCAGCCGCCCGTACATACGCATGACTACGGCCTCGCCCGGCCCGAGTCGTCCGCCGAGCAGGACCTCGGCGTCCAGCCGCGGCACGGGCGCGTCGACCTGGCGGCGGATCACCATGAGCATCCGCATCGGGTGCTTGCTCGCCGCGATCGTGGCGGCATCTTCGGCCTCGGCGACGTCCTTCTCGTCAACCACGACGACGAGCGTCAGCGCGATTCCACTGGTAACCGCCCCGCCCGTCCGCCGCTGAGCCGCGAGCGCCTTGACGACGGCCGTGCCGGTCGTGTCCCACAGCGTTGTCATGTCAGGGCCTCCGCCATTGACGGCCATCGCGGGCGAGCATTTCGTCGGCCTCCTTGGGCCCCCACTCGCCGGCGCGGTACAGGTCCGGCGACGTGCCGGCCCAGAACGTCTCGAGCGGGTCGATCACCCGCCATGACGCCTCGACCTCGTCGTTGCGCGGGAACAGGGTTGCGTCCCCGATGAGTACGTCGAGAATCAGCCGCTCGTACGCCTCGGGAGACGACTCGGTGAACGCCTCGCCGTAGAGGAAGTCCATCGCGACGTCGCGGACCTCCATCTGCGTGCCCGGCACCTTCGAGCCGAACTTCAGCGTGACGCCCTCGTCGGGCTGCACCCGGATCACGAGCTGGTTGTGGCCGAGCTCCTGGGTGTCGGTCTGGCTGAACGGCAGGTGCGGCGCCTTCTTGAACAGCACGCCGATCTCGGTGACCCGGCGGGGGAGTCGCTTGCCCGTGCGCAGATAGAACGGGACGCCGGCCCAGCGCCGGGTTTCGATGCCCAGCCGTACCGCGGCGTATGTTTCGGTCTTCGAGTCGGCCGGGATGTCCTTCTCCTGCGTGTACGAGACGGCCCGCTCGCCGGCCAGCCAGCCCTGGTCGTACTGCCCCCGAATCGCGTAGTCGGCGAGGTCCGGCGGCAATGAGATCGCCCGCAGCACCTTGATCTTCTCGGTGCGGATCGCCTCGGCGGAGAATTCGACCGGCTCCTCCATCGCGGTGAGCGCGAGCAGCTGGAAGAGGTGGTTCTGCAGCACGTCACGGGCGGCGCCGGTGGCGTCGTAGAACGCGGCCCGGCCGTCGATGCCGACGTCCTCGGCCATGGTGATCTGCACCGAGTCGACGTAGTTGGAGTTCCACACCGGCTCGAACAGCTGGTTAGCGAAGCGCAGCGCCAGGATGTTCTGGACTGTCTCCTTACCCAGGTAGTGATCGATCCGGAACACGTCCTGGGCGGTGAACACCGTGTCGACGAGGCTGTTCAGCTCCAGCGCGCTCGGCAGATCGTGCCCGAAAGGCTTCTCGACGACGACGCGCCGCCAGCCGCCGCTGCGGTCGTTGCTGGCCAGGCCGGTGCGCTCCATCTGCTTGAGCACCACCGGGAACATACTGGGCGGTATGGAGAGGTAGAACGCCGCATTGCCCTTGATGCCGTGGCTCTCCCGCAGCTGGTCGAGCGTCTTGGCCAGGGTGTCGAAGGCGTCGTCGTCGTCGAACGATCCGGGCACGAACTGGATGTCGGCGCAGAGCCGGTTCCAGACCTCGTCGTTCCACGGCGTGCGGGCGTGCGCCTTGGCCGACTTCTTGGCCAGCGCGGCGAAGTCGCCGTCGCCCCAGTCACGGCGGGCGAACCCGAGCAACACGAAGTCGTTCGGCAGCAGGCCGCGGTTGGCCAGGTCGTAGATTGCCGGCAGCAGCTTCTTGCGGGCCAGGTCGCCGGTGACCCCGAACACGACGAGCGCGCACGGCTCGGGCACCCGGGGCAGTCGCCGGTCGGCCGGATCGCGCAGCGGATTGCTGCTCGTCAGGGCGACGCCCGGCGCCGTCGCCGGAGCTGCGGCCGGGGTCGCCGCCGATTCCTCCGGGACGGCCGCCGTATCTGCCGCCGATGTCGTTTCGCTCATGTGCCTACCCTGCCGTGTGTTGTCGGATCTAGGCGCCGGCCGCGCTGAGCTGGGCCTTGACGCTCTCTGCGAGCTGCGTGTACGAGTCCTCGAACTTCTGCACGCCCTCGACCTCGAGCAACTCGATCACGTCGTTGTACTCGATGCCCAGCTTGGCCAGGTCGTCCAGCACCTTTTGCGAGTCGGCGTAGGTGCCACTGATCGCGTTGCCCCGGATCACACCGTGGTCGGCCGTCGCGTCGAGCGTGGCCTCCGGCATCGTGTTCACCGTGTTGGGGGCGACGAGCTCCACGACGTACATCGTGTCCTCATAGGCCGGGTCCTTGACGCCGGTGGACGCCCACAGTGGTCGCTGCTCGTTGGCCCCTTCGGCCTTGAGGGCCTGCCACCGGTCGGAGGCGACGACGTTCTCGTAGCGCTCGTAGGCCAGTCGCGCGTTGGCGATGCCAGCCTTGCCGCGGACGGCGGCGGCCTCGTCGCCGCCGATCTTGTCCAGGCGCTTGTCGATCTCGGTGTCGACCCGCGACACGAAGAACGATGCCACCGACTGGATCTGGGCCAGGTCGTGGCCGTTCGCCTTGGCCTGCTCGAGACCGGTGAGGTAGGCGTCCATGACGGCGTCGTAGCGGTCGAGACCGAAGATCAGCGTGACGTTGACGCTGACGCCGGCCGCGGTGGCCGCCGCGATCGAGGCGAGCCCTTCCTTGGTGGCCGGGATCTTGATCAGCACGTTGGGCCGGTCGACCAGCCAGTGCAGGCCCTTCGCCTCGGCGGTGGTACGCGCTGAGTTGTGGGCGATGCGCGGGTCGACCTCGATCGACACCCGGCCGTCGACGCCGTTGGTGCGGTCGTAGACCGGGCGCAGTACGTCGCACGCCCACCGGATGTCGTAGGCCATCAGGTAGCGGACCGCGCCGTCGACGGCGACCTCACGCAGCGCCAGGTCGTGGGCCTGGTCGTCGTAGGCCGTGCCCTTCTCTAGGGCCTTCTGGAAGATCGTCGGATTGCTCGTGACCCCGACGACGTGCTTGTCGTCGATGAGCTGCTGCAGGTTGCCCGACTGCAACCGCTCCCGGCTGATGTCGTCGAGCCAGATGGATACGCCTTGGGCCGAGAGATCGGCGAGCGCGTCAGTCATGAGGACTCCTTACGTGCCGGTAGTCGTACTGGTGATCTTGCCGACCCGGTCGAGGGTGGCGTGTGCGGCCGCAACGACGCGGTCGGGGGTGAATCCGAACTGCTCCATCAGGACCGAACCGGATGCGCTGGCGCCGAAGTGGTTGATGCTGACGATCTCGCCGGCGTCGCCGACGATCTCGCGCCAGCCCTGCGCCACGGCGGCCTCGATGCTCACCCGGGCTTTGACGTTCGGGGGTAGCACCTGCTGCTGGTACGCGTCGTCCTGCTCGTGGAACCACTCGATGCAGGGCAGCGACACGACCCGAGTGGGCGTGCCGTCGGCCTCGAGGCGCTCCCGGGCCGTCAGAGCGAGCGACACCTCGGAGCCGGTGGCGATGAGCAGTAGCTCCGGTTGCCCGGTGGACGCCTCTTCCAGGACGTAGCCACCCTTGCTGGCGTCCACGACCTTGGCCGGGTCGAGCACGGGCAGGGCCTGGCGGGTGAGCGCCAGACCGGCCGGTCGGTCCGTGTGTTCGAGGACCGTCTTCCAGACGACGGCCGTCTCGTTGGCGTCGGCCGGTCGGACGACGTCGAGCCCCGGGATGGCCCGCAGGGCCGCGACCTGCTCGATCGGCTGATGAGTCGGACCGTCCTCGCCGAGACCGATCGAGTCGTGGGTCCAGACGTAGATCGTCGGGATCTTCATCAGCGCGGCCAGGCGCACCGGCGGGCGCATGTAGTCGCTGAACACGAGGAATGTGCCGCCGTACACGCGGGTGCCGCCGTGCAGCGTGATGCCGTTCATGATCGAACCCATCGCGTGCTCGCGGATGCCGAAGTGCAGCGTGCGCCCGTACGGGCCGCCGGGCCACTCCTTCGTCTGGCGGTCGGACGGGACGAAGCTGGGCTCGCCGTCCATCGTCGTGTTGTTGCTCTCGGCCAGGTCGGCCGAACCACCCCAGAGCTCGGGCAGTACCGGGGCCAGCGCGGTCAGCACCTTGCCGGTCGCCGCCCGGGTGGCCAGCGGCTTCTCGTTCGGGAAGGTCGGCAGCGCGTCGCTCCAGCCGTCGGGCAGCGTGCGCGTCAGCATCCGGTCGAAGAGCGCCTTGCGGTCGGGGTTGGCCTTCGCCCAGGCGTCGAACCCTGGTTGCCACTCGGCGTGGGCCGCGCGACCGCGCTCGACGACCTTCCGGACGTGGCCGAGCAACTCGTCGTTCATCGGGAAGTGCACGTCCGGGTCGAAGCCCAGGATCTGCTTGGTGGCGCGCACCTCGTCCTCGCCGAGTGCCGAGCCGTGGGCCTTGCCGGTGTTCTGCTTGTTCGGGGCCGGCCAGCCGATGATCGTGCGGACCGAGATGATCGACGGGCGGTCGGTCTCTTGCCGGGCGGCCGCCACCGCGTTTTCCAACGCCACGACGTCCTCGCCGGAGTCGACGCGCTGGGTGTGCCAGCCGTAGGCCTCGTAGCGCTTGAGCACGTCCTCGGAGAACGCCACGTTAGTGTCGTCCTCGATCGAGATGTGGTTGTCGTCGTAGAACATGATCAGATTGCCGAGTTGCTGGTGCCCGGCCAGGCTCGAGGCCTCGCCGGAGACGCCCTCCTCGAGGTCGCCGTCACCGCAGAACGCGTAGATGTGGTGATCGAACACCGACGCACCGGGCTCGGCGTCCGGATCCCACAGGCCCCGCTCGCGGCGAGCGGCCATCGCCATGCCGACCGCGTTGCCCACGCCCTGCCCGAGCGGCCCGGTCGTCGTCTCGACCCCGATGGTGTGCCCGTGCTCGGGGTGGCCCGGGGTCAGCGACCCCCAGGTACGCAGCGCCTTGAGATCGTCGAGCTCCAGGCCGTACCCGCTGTAGTACAGCTGGATGTACAGCGTCAGCGACGAATGCCCGTTGGACAGCACGAACCGGTCGCGACCGACCCAGTTCGGATCGGACGGGTCGTGGCGCAACGCCTTCTGGAACACCAGGTAGGCGAGTGGCGCCAGGCTCATGGCCGTGCCGGGATGGCCGTTGCCGACCTTCTGTACCGCGTCCATCGCCAGAACCCGGACCGTGTCGACCGCCTTCGTATCGAGGTCGGTCCACCACTCGGGGTAGGTCTGCACCACCTGTACTTCTGTGACGCTCACGATCTTCGAGGTCCCTTCCGCCGCCGATGCGCGACCCGTTATCGCCGTCGAGGCATTCCCTTGGAAGCGTAGTCACCCGGCGGGCGCTGAGCCGGGTGGCCCGGGTTAATGGCGGGTGACGTCTGGGCCCGGGTGCCGCTGCGGTGTGCGTCCTGGCGGCGGATACCCTGATCCGGTGACGCAGACGTCGGTTGCGCCCGTTGCCGCGGGCGCGAGAGAGATCTTGCCGACACCCATTGCGCTCCCGGCCTCGACGGCCTCGCGTATCAAGGCGTACGTCGCGCTCACCAAGCCGCGCATCATCGAGCTGCTGCTCGTGACAACCCTGCCGTCGATGATCTTGGCGGCCGGTGGCCTGCCCCGATGGACTGTGGTGCTCGCCACGATGGCGGCCGGGACACTCGCGGCCGGAAGCGCCAACGCCCTGAACTGCTACCTCGACCGCGACATCGACGCGGTGATGCGCCGCACTGGCCACCGTCCGCTGGCCCGTCACGACGTCTCGCCCCGCGGCGCGCTGGTGTTCGGCGTCGCTCTCGGCATCATCGCGGTCGACCTGATGGGGCTGGCCACGAATTGGCTCGCCGCCGGACTGACCGCGGTGGCCATCGCGTTCTACGTGATCGTCTACACGATGCTGCTCAAGCGGCGTACCTCGCAGAACATCGTGTGGGGCGGCGCCGCGGGCTGCATGCCCGTCCTCATCGGGTGGGCGGCGGTCACCGACAGCCTGGCCTGGGCGCCGGTGATCCTGTTCGGCGTCGTCTTCTTCTGGACACCGCCGCACTTCTGGGCGCTGGCCATCCGGTACCGCGAGGACTACCAGCGCGCCGGCGTGCCGATGCTGCCCGTCGTGGCCACGCCGACCCGGGTCGCTGCCGAGATCGTCGTGTACAGCTGGCTTACTGTCGCGACGTCGCTCGCGCTGTGGCCAGTCGCCACCGGATGGGTGTACGGCGTACTCGCGGCCGGCGCGGGCGCCGTCCTGCTGGTCGGCGCGCATCGGCTGCTGGCGAAGACGCGAGCCGGGCTGGACGGCAAGCCGATGCGACTGTTCCACCTGTCGAACAGCTACCTGGCGTTCCTCTTCGTCGCCGTGGCCATCGACACGCTCTGTTCCTAATCCGCCGGAGTCGGATCCGCGCTCGCCCCACTCGCTTCGCTTCGGGGGCAATCCCGGATCCGAACGCGCCTTCGGCGCGTCCGCGTCGCGGCCGGCGGGCTCTTCGCGCGAGCGCTCATCGCGTTGGTGGTTGCGTTCTCGCTGGTCGCCGTCCGCTGGTGCGCTAGCCAGGGAGCGGCCACTGCGGGGTTGGACTAGTTCGGGACGGAGACCTGGAAGGTTATGGGTGTGGTGACGCTGATCGTCGGGTTGCCCGACTCGGTGCCGCTGACCGTGACGGTGCCCTTGGTGAAGTTCGCCGGTACGTCGAACACGGCGAACACCCGGTTGGTGGGATCGACGTCCTTCGCGGCGATCGGCTGACCCCCCGCGGGCGTTAGCCGCAGCAGGGGCGCGTCGATGCCGGTCTCGTTCGTCTGCTGCGGCGCTTGGAAGCGGAAGTCCATCCAGAGCAGGGCCCGGCCGCCGTTGCTCGCATGGTGCTTGCCGTCGTCGGTCCAGTAACCGAGCAAGGCGTGAGTGACGGTGAGCGTTCCGGCGAGGTTCGTGACGCTGCCCGGCCGGGTGAACTTGATCGTGATCGGCTGGTTCACCGCCAGGGTGGCGTCGATGCTGCTGCGGCGCAGCACGGCCAGGTTGGTCGTCCCGGGCACGCCCGTGGGCAGCGCGAGGCTCTGCCGGACCCCGTCGGCGTCCAGAACGAACTCGACGCGCGCCTTGGCCGGAACGGCGAGCACCACCACCTGGGTGCCCTTGAGTGCGGGCAGCCGGCGCGGCGCACCCCCGTTCACGGAGACGCCGAGCTGGCTGGCGCCGGGGCTGATGTTCGCGACCTGCCCCGGGACGGGCGTGTAGCTGAACGCGATCAGCTGCTGGCCGGGCGGAGCGCTGCGCGCGGCGTCGCCGGTGTCGAACCGCTCGATCGGCCCGGCCTTCGTGAGCCGCACCCCTCCGCGCAACGACACCATCAAGGCGCTGGACGGCGCGTCCGGCAGCGTCGTGTTACCCAGATCCGCGGCGACGAGCGTGTTCGGCTGCGCCGCCTGCGGGGCGGGCACGGTCAGCTGGGCATCGCTCGGCTCCGACCGCTTGTCCGGGCGACGCAGGATGTATCCGACCGGGGCCAGGCCGGGCTGTGCGTTGATCGGTTGCGCGGCCGCGGTCAGGGTCACGTCGCCGCCGCTGGCCGGGGTGCTGGTCAGCGGGAAGGTGAGGTAGGTCCGGGCGGCGTCCCCGTCGACGAACAGGACGGGTCCGCAGCGCAGCGCACTGTCGACGTCGGTCTTCTTGGCGCCCTTCGGGGCGTTCTGAGGAACCGCGAAGTAGCAACGGGTGTCAGCACTCTTCACGCCGTGGCGGCTGGCCACGATCGCGTCCAACGACTTCTCGGCCTGACGGATCGTCGTCGCCGGCTGATCGACCTTCTTGCCCTCGAACGTGAAGGTGGTCGAGCTGGACTTGCGCAGGGCGAACCAACCCCCGGTGAGGCCACCGGCGAGCACGGCGGCGACCACGGCGATCACGATCGTGCGGCGGCGCCGCCGCACCGATCGGACGGCGCGGCGCCTGGGCACCGGTGGTGGGTCCTCGACCCGGGGCAGCGGCTGGCTGTGCTCGCTCGCCGGGGGCGGGTCCACGTACGGCGCGGGGGACGGGAAAGCGGGCGGCTGGTAGCGGGTCGCCGGCGGGTGGGCGGGCAACGGCTCGGTCGAGTGCGACTCGGTCCGATAGCTGGGCAGCGCCTCGGTCGCGAACCCGTTGCCCGCAGCGTGTAACGCCGGTTCGTCGATCCGGGAGGCGGCGGCGGGTTGACGCTCGCCGGTCCACCTTTCGCCGTTGAAGTACCGCAGCAACGCGGCGTCTTCAGGATCGGGATACCACCCAGGCGCGGTCACGAACACTCCTCCGTTACGAGAAGGTTCGATGGTGCCATCTCACGCGATCACCGGCCACACAGGACGCACACCTTGCCGGTCGCTCCGTACGATCGCGTTTGTGACCGGATCAATCGCGCTCGCGACCTGTGCGCAGCTGCCGGCCGGAGACGAGGATTCTCAGCGGCTCGTCGATGCCCTGAACGCCATCGGCGTCACCGCGTCCTGGCACGCGTGGAGCGACCCCCACGTCGATTGGCCCGCCTTCGACCTGGTCGTGGTGCGCTCGACCTGGGACTACACCATCGACCGCGACGCATTCGTCGCCTGGGCGCGGGCGGTGCCCCGGTTGGCCAACCCGGCCGACGTGTTGGCCTGGAACACCGACAAGACCTACCTGCGCGATCTCGCCGCGGCCGGGCTGCCCATCGTGCCGACCACCTGGAGCGAGCCGGGCGATCCGGTCGAACTGCCCGCTGGCGAGTTCGTGGTCAAGCCGTCGATCGGCGCCGGCTCGAACGGCGCCGGGCGCTTCGGCGACGGCACTCACGACGTGGCCCGCAAGCACGCCGCCTCGCTGCACGAGGCCGGGCGCACGGTGATGGTGCAGCCCTACCTCGCAGATGTGGACACTGTGGGCGAGACGGCTCTGATCTACCTCGACGGAGCGTTCAGCCACGGGGTCCGCAAGGCCCCGATGCTCGCGCAGAGCGCCGTCAACGAGCTCTCGCCCGGACTGTCGACCGGACTGTTCCTCCCCGAACGCATCACGTCGCGTCGTCCGGACCCGGATGAGCTCGCGGTGGGTGAGCAGGTCCTCGCCGAGATCCGCCGCCGATTCGGGGGCGACCTGCTCTACACCCGCGTCGACGTGCTGCCGTCGCCGGACGGCCCGGTGGTGATCGAACTCGAGCTCACCGAGCCGTCCCTGTTCCTCGCGCACGACGAGGCCGCAGCGGCCCGGGTCGCCGCGGCGGTGTCACGCCGGGTGGGCTGAGCGCCGATGACACTGCCCCTGCCGTCGGCGCAACGCCAGCGGGCGCTGCGCCGGATGAAGCTGAACGCGACCGGTCTGCTGCTCGCCGCAGCGGTCGTCTTCGTGGTGTGCGTGACGGTCGGTGACGGGCACGGCGTCTGGGGCTACGTGCAGGCGGCGGCCGAGGCGTCGATGGTGGGCGGTCTGGCCGACTGGTTCGCGGTGACGGCGCTGTTCCGGCATCCGCTGGGCATCCCGATCCCGCACACGGCGATCATCCAGCGCAAGAAGGACCAGCTCGGCACTGCGCTCGGCGAATTCGTCCAGGAGCACTTCCTCACCGCGTCGATCGTGGGGGAGCACGTCGCCCAGGCGCAGGTGCCGCGGCGCACCGGCGAGTGGCTGGCGGCACCGGAGAATGCGGCCCGCGTCGCAGACGAGTTCGCGTCCGCGCTCGCGGGGATCGGCTCGTTCGTGCGCGACGACGAGGTGCGCGCCGCCGTGGCGTCCTACGCCGAGAAGCGGCTGCGGGCGGCCGACGTGGCTCCTTTGCTGTCTCGGGTGCTCGTCGCCGTGTGCGAGTCCGGCCAGCACCAGGTGGCGCTGACCGCCGGCCTGCGCGGACTGATGCGCTTTCTGGACGACAACCGCTCGATCTTCCGGCATCGCCTCGCCGAGGAGTCGCCCGAGTGGGTGCCGGAATGGGTCGACGACCGCGTATTCAACAAGCTGTTCACCGGCCTGCAGTCGTTCCTCGCCGACGTCATGGTCGACGAGTCGCACGACCTGCGCCGGCAGTTCGACCGCCGGCTGCGCGACTACGCCGCGGCGCTCCGGGTCGACCCGGCCAAGGCGGCGAGCATCGACGCGGCCAAGCTGCAGTTGCTCGACCACCCTGAGGTCCGCGACTGGCTCAGCACGCTCTGGACGCACGTCAAGGGCGCCGTTCTCGCCGGTGCGGCCGAGCCGGGCTCCGAGCTGCGGCGCACCGTCCAGTCGCTCACCGTCCAGGTCGGCACGGCGCTGCGCGACGACCCGTCCCTGCAGGCCAAGATCGAGACGTTCCTGCAGCGGATGGTCGGCCACGTGTCGGCTCGCTACGGCGCCGACATCGCCTCGCTTATCTCCACGACGGTCGCCCGTTGGGACGCCGAGGAGACCGGCCGACGCCTCGAACTGCAGGTCGGGCGTGACCTGCAGTTCATCCGCATCAACGGCACCGTGGTCGGCGCGCTGGTCGGCATCCTGATCTACGCCGTCAGCCAGCTGCTCTAGCGGCGGCGGCCGCGAGATAGCGGTTGCGGGCGCCGATCAGCTGAGCGAGGTAGCGCCGCAGGACAACGCGTTCGGCCAACCGGCCAAGGACGCCGAACGGCGCCGTGAACGCCACCTGGTCGGTCATCAGAGTGCCGTCGCCGGCGGCGGTAAACAGGTGCTCGTGCCGGAATGCCCGGAACGGGCCGCGCACCTGTTCGTCCACGAATCGGTGCGGTGGCTCGCATTCGGTGACGCGGCTGGTCATCTGCCACGGAACGCCGAAGTGCCAGGCCCGCCAGGTGACCTCGTCGCCGAGCGTGAGGGTGCCGGACGTAACGGCACCCACGGCGCGTTCACGTGAACGCGCCATCGATCGCAGATGTGCCTCGACGGACAGCGACAGCTCGAAGGCCCGCGGGGGAGACACCGGCAGGATCGTGACCTGCGTGAACTCAGCCGTCACGAGCAGCCGCCGGCGCGACGGTGAACAGGACGCGCAGGGCAGCGATCCAGACGAGGCAGGCGCCGAGCATGTGCGCCGCGACGAGGCCGGCCGGGACGTGCGTGAAGTATTGGACGTAGCCGATCACGCCCTGGGCGAGCTCGACGCCGAGCAGCCACCAGCCGGCCCGCTGGGCGGCCGCGCCCGCGCTCGTCACGCGCAGCAGCACGATCAGGCCCACGGTGAGGCCGATGAGCACCATCACCGAGTCGGCGTGCAGCTGGGCGACGCCGCCCGGATCCAGGCCGATGCGGTTCTTGGCGCCCTTGTCACCGGCGTGCGGCCCGGTGCCCGTCACAATCGTGCCCAGCGCCAGCACGATCACCGCGGTCAGGACGATCAGCCGACCCAGGACCACCGCCGGTGCGAACCCCACGCCACTACCGAACCGCAGCCGCCACCACAGCAGCGTCGTCACCGCGATGATCGACATCGACAGCAGGAAATGTGCCGCCACCGTCCAGGGATTGAGATCGGTGAGCACGGTGATGCCGCCGAGCACGGCCTGGGCCGGGATCCCCAGGAACGCCAGCGCCGCCAGCGGCAACTCCCGGCGTTGCCGATAGGCGGCGAGCAGCGTCACGACGGCGACCAGCCCGAGGACGAACGTGAGCTGGCGATTCGTGAACTCGATGACGCCGTGAAACGAGTACGCCTTGGTGGGCGTGAGCGACGAACCGGTGCACTGCGGCCAGGTCGGGCAGCCGAGCCCCGATCCGGTCAACCGCACCGCACCGCCGGTGACGACGATGACCACGTTGGCCACCACCGAGGCCAGCGCGAGCTCACGCAGCACCCGCGGCGAGCCCAGCCAGGCGACAACCCGAGCCCGCGCGGGCGCCACCGACGTCATTCCCACCGGAACCACCGAGCGGCGAGCGGCAGGGCCACCACCGCCCACACCAGCAGGGTCAGCACCGGCCGCACCGGCAGGCCGTCCCCGTCCTGCAGCACGCTGTGCAGTCCGTCGGACAGCGCCGCCGACGGAAGGCAGCGCAGGACGTCGGCGACGCCCTGGGGGTACTTCGACAACGGAATGGCGATGCCGCCCGCGAACAGCAGCACCATCCACACCAGGTTCGCCGCGGCCAGCGTGACCTCGGCCCGCAGGGTCCCGGCGATGAGCAGCCCGAGCCCGCCGAAGGCGACGGTGCCCAGCGCGATCAGCAGCACCGGCCACACCGGATCGCCGTGCGGATGCCAACCCAGGGCGAAGCCCAACGCGCAGATCAGCGCGGCCTGCAGCACCTCCATCAGCAGCACGGCCAAGGTCTTGGCCAGCAGCAACACCGACCGCGGCAACGCAGTCGCGCCGAGCCGTTTCAGGACGGCGTACTTGCGCTCGAACCCGGTGCCGATCGCCAGCCCGGTGAACGCCGCGCTCATCACCGCCAGGGCCAGGATGCTCGGCACCACGAAGTCGATGCGGCGCCCGTCCAGCGAGTACAGCAGCGGCAGGTTGAAGAACAGCTCGAGCAGCAACGGGATGACAAGCGTCAGGCCGACCTGCTCGCCGTTGCGCAGGAGCAACCGCAGCTCCATGCGGGTCTGCGCGGCGAGCATCCGCGAGCGCGGCGCCGCCCCGGGTGACGGGGTGTAGTCGATGAGGGTGCTCATGCGCGCAGGTCCCGGCCGGTGAGCTCGAGGAAGACGTCTTCCAGGCTGCGCCGCTCGACGGTGAGCTCCTCGGCGAGGACGCCCTGCCCGGCGCACCAGGCCGTCAACGCGGCCAGCAGTTGCGGGTTGACGTCGCCGGTCACCACGTAGCGTCCCGGTGACGCCTCGAGGGCGTGCGTGCCGACGGGCAGCGCGTCGACGAGCGACGCCAGCCGCAGGCCCTCCGGTGCCCGGAACCGGATCTGGCCCTCGGCGCCGGAGCGGGTGAGCTCGGCCGGGCTGCCCAAGGCGACCAACCGCCCCGCGTCGATCACGGCGACCTGATCGGCGAGCTCCTCGGCCTCGTCCAGGAAGTGCGTCGTCAAGACGATGGTCAGCCCGTCGGCGCGCAGCTTGCGGATGAGATCCCACGTGCCGCGGCGCGCCTGCGGATCCATGCCGGCCGTTGGCTCGTCCAGGAACACCAAGGCGGGACGTCCGACCAGGGCGAGCGCCAGGGACAGGCGCTGCTTCTGGCCCCCGGACAGGCGCTTGACCGGCGTTCGCGCGACGTCGGTCAGCCCGACCCGGTCGAGCAGCGCCGTCGGATCGAGTGGGTGGAGGGCGTAGGACGCGAACAGCGCCAGCATCTCGCCGGCCCGCGCACCGGTGTAGCCGCCCACGCCGTCCTGCAGCATGACGCCGACCAGGGGCCGGAGCGCCGTAGCGTCCCGGACGGGGTCGAGCCCGAGTACCCGCACGCGGCCGGCGTCCGGACGGCGGAAGCCCTCGCAGGTCTCGATAGTGGTGGTCTTGCCGGCCCCGTTCGGGCCGAGCAACGCGAGCACCTCGCCGCGGGGCACGGTGAGCGACAGGCCGTCGACGGCGCGCCGCATGCCGTAGGCCTTGACGAGGCCGGCGACCTCGACCGCCGGCCCGGCGTCTTCGCTCACGCGATGAGTCTAGGAACGCGGCGCTCCACCGATCCGGCGAGTCCCCGTACCGGGTGATACGGCCTACACGCCGGTGGCGCCACTGCCCGCGTAGGAATCGACGTACTCCTGTCCGGACAGGGCTTGAATCGCTTTGCGGATCTCCTCGGCGATCCCGCGCAGCCGGCGCGCACTGCGCTCGTCGGCCTCGCGGCCGGAGAAGTCCAGGGGCGTGCCGAAGTGCACCTCGACCGGGGCGCGATGCCAGCGTTTGTCCCCGGGCGGCTGGACGTCGCGCGTGCCGACGAGCCCGACGGGGACCACCGGTGCCGCCGATCGGATCGCCAGCCGGGCCACTCCGGTGCGGAACTTGTAGAGCTGGCCGTCCGGGGAGCGAGTGCCCTCCGGGTAGATGCCGAGCGCCTGGCCGGCCAGCAGCACGTCCACGCCCACGTCGATGGACGCCGCCGCGGACCGGGTGTCGCCTCGCTCGACCGGCACCTGGCCGAGTCCGCGGAAGAACGCCCCCATCGCCCGTCCGCGCAGGCCGGGGGAGTTGAAGTACTCGGCCTTGGCGAAGTAGATGACCTGTCGCCGGGCCGCGAGCGGGGTGAAGATCTCGTCGGCGAAAGAGACGTGGTTGGCCGCGATAATCACCGGGCCGGTTCGCGGCACGTTGGCGAGTCCGGTGACACGCGGCCGGTACGCCAGCCGCAAAGCGGGCGCCACGGTGAGTTCAAGGGTGCGATACAGCACGGTGCGAACCTACCGGTGCGGCGCCGCCTCCCGGCCAGCGCGCGACGGGATCGGCCCGGCGGCGGGCGTGACTTATCTCGCGTCCGGGGCGCCTCCACGCGGCGGCGGGAAATACGTCATACTGGTGTTGTGAAAATCGAGGGCGAGTGTGGGACCCGCGACGCGGTCGCGCGTCACGTCCTGCGCCGGGGCCCGCAGACCGCCGCGGCGCTCGCCTATGCCCTCGGCCTGTCCGCGGCGGCGATCCGCCGCCACCTCGATGCCCTCGTCGCCGACGGCGTGCTCGTCGAGCGTGAACCCCGACCCGCGGCCCGCCGTGGTCGGGGCCGCCCGGCCCGCACCTACGCCCTAACCGACGAGGGACGCGCCACCTTCCCGCACGGCTACGACGATCTCGCCACGACCGCGCTGCGCTACCTGAACGAGACCGGGGGAGCTGACGCCGTCGCCTCGTTCGCCGCTCACCGGGCCGCCAGTCTGGAGGAGGCGATCGCGCCGACCATCTCCGGCGTGACGATCGCCCAGCGCGCGGACGGCCTGGCGAGCGCGCTGACTGCCCAGGGATACGCTGCCTCTACCGCCCCATCCGGTGTCGGCGTGCAGGTCTGCCAACACCATTGCCCGGTGGCCCACGTCGCCGCCGAGTTCCCCGAGTTGTGCGAGGCCGAAACGCGGGCCTTCGAGCGCGTACTCGGTACCTACGTCCAGCGCCTGGCCACGATCGCCCACGGCGACGGGGTCTGCACCACGCACGTACCAGTCCCACCCACATCACCGTCCCGATCCGGGAGGACCGCATAGTGACCACCACCGCTCCGCTCACCCAGGACGAGCAGATCGCTGCCCTGTCCAAGTACGGGTACGGCTGGGCCGACTCCGATATCGCCGGCGCGAGTGCCCGGCGCGGGCTCTCGGCCGAGGTCGTCGCCGACATCTCGGCGAAGAAGAACGAGCCGGTGTGGATGCTCGAACGCCGCCTCAAGGCGCTGTCGATCTTCGACAAGAAGCCGATGCCGACCTGGGGTTCGGACCTGTCGGGCATCGACTTCGACAACATCAAGTACTTCGTCCGCTCCACCGAGAAGCAGGCCGAGAGCTGGGAAGACCTGCCCGACGACATCAAGAACACCTACGACAAGCTGGGTATCCCCGAGGCGGAGAAGCAGCGCCTCGTCTCCGGCGTCGCGGCGCAGTACGAGTCCGAGGTCGTCTACCACAAGATCCGCGAGGATCTCGAGGAGCAGGGCGTCATCTTCAAGGACACCGACACCGCGCTGCGCGAGCACCCGGAGCTGTTCCAGGAGTACTTCGGCTCGGTCATCCCGTCCGGCGACAACAAGTTCTCGGCACTGAACACCGCGGTCTGGTCGGGCGGTTCGTTCATCTACGTGCCCAAGGGCGTGCACGTCGACATCCCGCTGCAGGCCTACTTCCGCATCAACACCGAGAACATGGGCCAGTTCGAGCGGACGTTGATCATCGTCGACGAGGGTGCCTACGTGCACTACGTCGAGGGCTGCACCGCGCCGATCTACAGTTCCGACTCGTTGCACAGCGCGGTTGTAGAAATCATCGTGAAGAAGAACGCGCGCTGCCGGTACACGACCATCCAGAACTGGTCGAACAACGTCTACAACCTGGTCACCAAGCGGGCCAAGGCCGAGGCCGGCGCCACGATGGAGTGGGTCGACGGCAACATCGGTTCCAAGGTCACCATGAAGTACCCGGCCGTGTGGCTGATGGGCGAGTACGCCAAGGGCGAGGTGCTCTCGATCGCGTTCGCCGGCGAGGGTCAGCACCAAGATGCCGGCGCGAAGATGCTGCACCTGGCGCCGCACACGTCCTCGACGATCATCTCCAAGTCGGTGGCCCGCGGCGGTGGCCGCACGTCCTACCGCGGCCTGGTCGAGGTGCACAAGGGCGCCCACCACTCGGCGTCCACGGTGAAGTGCGACGCGCTGCTCGTCGACACGATCAGCCGCTCGGACACCTACCCGTACGTCGACGTACGCGAGGACGACGTGTCGATGGGCCACGAGGCGACCGTGTCGAAGGTGAGCGCCGATCAGCTCTTCTACCTGATGAGCCGCGGCCTGACCGAGGACGAGGCGATGGCCATGGTGGTGCGCGGCTTCGTCGAGCCGATCGCCCGCGAGCTGCCGATGGAGTACGCCCTGGAACTGAACCGGCTCATCGAGCTGCAGATGGAAGGGGCTGTGGGCTGACGTGACGGCCACCCTCACTCATAGCCACAACGGCCGTAGCGGCTCACCCCCCGAGCGATTCACCTCGCTGGATCCCGATGCGTTCCCGGTACCCACCGGGCGCGAGGAGGAGTGGCGGTTCACGCCGGTCCGCAAGCTGCGCGAGCTGTTCGAGCCGCTCGAGCCGACCACGCGGATCAACAGTGACGTCGACGCCCCGGACGGTGTCGTGTGGGCCATCGAGCCGCGCACGCCCGCGGGGGCCCTGGCACCGGCCGACCGGGTCAGTGCCCTGGCTCTCGAGCGCGCGCCGCAGTCACTCGTGGTGCGGGTACCGCCACGGGCGAAGCTCGACGCGCCGGTGCGGATCCAGGGGCACGTCGATCCGGGCACGGCCTACGAGCACCTGGTGATCGAGGTCGGCGAGCAGGCGCAGGCGACGGTCGTCGTCGACTACGCGGGCAGCGCCACGATCGCCGAGAACGTCGAGATCCTCGTCGGCGACGGCGCATCGCTCGAATTCGTGAGCGTTCAGGGGTGGGACGCCGATGCGATCCACCTCAGCGCCCACGCCGCCCAACTCGGCCGCGACGCGCACCTCAAGCACGTGGTCGTCAACCTCGGGGGCGCCATCGTCCGGCTGAGCCCGACGGTGCGCTTCACCGGTCCCGGTGCCCGGGCCGATCTGCTCGGCGTCTCCTTCGCCGGCGCCGGCCAGCATCACGAGTCGCGGCTCTACATCGACCACGACCGTCCCGACTGCACGTCCGACGTTCTGTACAAGAACGCGTTGCAGGGCGAGGGCGCCCGCACGGTGTGGATCGGCGACGTACGCATCCGTCCGGCGGCCACCGGCACCAGCACCTTCGAGCTCAACCGCAACCTGGTGCTGACCGACGGCGCCCGCGCCGACTCGGTGCCCAACCTCGAGATCGAGACGGGCGAGATCCGCGGCGCCGGCCACGCCAGCGCCACCGGACGATTCGACGACCTGCAGCTGTTCTACCTGCAGTCCCGGGGCATCCCGGAGGACGAAGCACGCCGACTCGTGGTTCGTGGTTTCTTCGCCGACGTCATCGGCCGGATCGGTGTCCCTGACCTGGAAGAACGGCTTATGACCGCCATCGAAGCAAGATTGGAAATTGCGTGAGCACGCTGGAGATTCGCGACCTGCACGTCAACGTCGACGACGTCGAGATCCTGCGCGGTGTCGATCTGACCGTGTCGTCGGGCGAGACGCACGCGATCATGGGCCCGAACGGTTCGGGCAAGTCGACGCTGGCCTACTCGATCGCCGGCCACCCGAAGTACACGGTCAAGCAGGGCCAGGTACTGCTCGACGGCGCCGACGTGCTGGCCATGACCGTCGACGAACGCGCCCGCGCCGGGCTGTTCCTCGCGATGCAGTACCCGGTCGAGGTGCCGGGCGTGTCGGTGTCGAACTTCCTGCGTACCGCGGCCACCGCCGTTCGCGGCGAGGCCCCGAAGCTGCGCACCTGGGTCAAGGAAGTCAACGAGGCGATGGCCACCCTCGAGATCGACAAGGCCTTCGCCGAGCGCAGCGTCAACGAGGGTTTCTCCGGCGGGGAGAAGAAGCGCCACGAAATCCTGCAGCTCGCCCTGCTCAAGCCGAAGATCGCGATCCTCGACGAGACCGACTCGGGCCTGGACGTCGACGCGCTGCGGGTCGTGAGCGAGGGCGTGAACCAGGTGCGCGAGACCGGCATCGGCACGCTGCTGATCACCCACTACACGCGCATCCTGCGCTACATCAAGCCCGACTTCGTCCACGTCTTCTTCGACGGGCGCATCGTCGAGTCCGGCGGCGCCGAGCTCGCCGCGCGGCTCGAGGACGAGGGCTACGCCCGCTTCGGCGTCAACGAGACCGCGACGGCGTAGCCATGCCCGGCATCGACGTCGATCTGGTCCGCAAGGACTTTCCGATCCTCAGCCGTGAGGTGCACGGCGTGCCGCTGGTGTACCTCGACAGCGCCAACACGTCGCAGAAGCCGCAGCTGGTGCTCGACACGCTCACCGAGTTCTACGAGCGGCACAACGCGAACGTCGCCCGCGCGGTGCACACCCTGGGCTCGGAGTCGACGGCCGCGTTCGAGGCGGCCCGGGACAAGGTGGCCGCGTTCATCAATGCGCCCAGTCGCGACGAGATCGTGTTCACCAAGAACATCTCCGAGTCGCTGAACCTCGTCGCGTACGCGCTGTCGAACGCGACGACCACCCCGGGCGCCGAGCGCTTCCGGATCGGGCCGGGCGACGAGATCGTGGTCACCGAGATGGAGCACCACTCCAACATCGTGCCGTGGCAGTTGCTCGCGCAGCGCACCGGCGCCACGTTCAAGTGGATTCCGCTGGACGACGAGGGCCGCCTGGTCGCCGACGCCATCGACGAGGTGATCACCGAGCGGACGAAGGTGGTGTCGTTCGTCCACCAGTCCAACGCGCTGGGCACGGTCAACCCGGTGCAGCGCATCGTGGCCCGGGCGAAGGCCGTGGGCGCGCTCACGGTGATCGACGCCGCGCAGTCCGCCCCGCATCGCCCCCTCGACGTGCAGGCGCTGGGGGCCGACTTCGTCGGGTTCACCGGCCACAAGCTGTACGGGCCGACCGGCGTCGGCGTGCTGTGGGGGCGCTACGACCTGCTCGCCGAGCTGCCGGTGTTCCTCGGCGGCGGCGAGATGATCGAGACCGTCGACATGACCGGCACGACGTTCGCCGCACCGCCGCACCGCTTCGAGGCCGGCACCCCGATGATCGCCGAGGCGATCGGCCTGGGGGCGGCCATCGACTACGTCAGCGCGCTGGGCATGCAGAACATCCAGGCCCACGAGGAGCAGCTGACCAGCTACGCGCTCGAGGCGTTGTCCACTGTGGACGGTCTGCGCATCATCGGCCCGGCGACCGGGCTCGACCGGGGCGCGACGATCGCGTTCACGCTCCGCGGCGTGCACCCACACGACGTCGCCCAGATACTGGACGAGCAGGGCATCGCCGTCCGCGCCGGCCACCACTGCGCCCGCCCCGTGTGCGTCCGGTACGGAATACCGGCGACCACGCGAGCGTCGTTCGGTGTGTACACGACGACGGACGAGGTCGACGCCCTGGTGCGCGGCCTGGAGCAGGTGAAGGAGGTGTTCGGGTGAGCGTCCCCTTGGACTCGATGTACCGCGACATCATCCTCGACCACTACAAGCACCCGCAGCATCGCGGACTGCCCGACGACTTCGACGCCGAGATCCACCACGTCAACCCGACCTGCGGCGACGAGGTGACGCTGCGCGTGCGCGTCGTCGACGGCACGGTCAAGGACCTGGGCTGGGTCGGTGAAGGCTGCTCGATCAGCCAGGCGTCGACGTCGGTCATGAGCGAGCTCGTCGTGGGCCGTCCGATCGACGAGGCCCTCGAGCTGCAGGAGAGGTTCCTGCACCTGATGCAGTCGCAGGGGCAGGCCGAGCTGTCCGACGAGGACGCCGACGAGCTCGACGACGCCGTGGCGTTCGAGGGCGTCTCGAAGTACCCGGCGCGCGTCAAGTGCGCGCTGCTGGGTTGGATGGCGATGAAGGGCGCGGTCGCCGACGCCGTCGCCGCGACCAAGGCAGGGGAGTAGTCATGACCGACACCGTTACGGTCCCGTCCCGGGATGACATCGACGAGGCCATGCGCGATGTGGTCGACCCCGAGCTCGGCATCAACGTCGTCGATCTCGGCCTGGTGTACGACGCGCGCTACGAGGCCGGCGAAGGCGACAGCCCGGCCGTGATCACCCTGGACATGACGCTGACCTCGGCCGCCTGCCCGCTCACCGACGTGATCGAGGATCAGGCCAATTCGGCCCTGACCGGCGGTCCCAAGCCGTTGGCCGGCGACGTCAAGATCAACTGGGTCTGGATGCCGCCGTGGGGCCCGGACAAGATCACCGACGACGGACGCGAGCAGCTACGCGCCCTCGGCTTCAACGTTTGAGTTTTGTAACGCGCATTCGGGATGACGCCCGCCCGGTGCGGGCGTTGCGACCACATGACCACTGAAGCGCCGACCCGAGGGCGCATCCGCCTAGAGCAGTCGGCCAAGCGAGTTCGTGCCTATCTCGGCGGCGTTGCCGTCCTCGACACAACGAGTCCGGTACTCGTCTGGGAGAAGCCGCAATACCCGACCTACTACTTCCCGGTCGCCGACGTGCGTACCGAGCTGCTCGAAGCCGATCCCGGCGGTAGCAGTCACTCACCGAGCCGTGGTGAAGGGCAGACGTTCACCCTGACCGCGGGCGGCAAGCAGGTAGCCGCCGCCGCGCTGCGCTACGCCGACTCGCCGATCGAGGAGCTGCGCGACCTGATTCGCTTCGAGTGGGATGCGCTGGACTCCTGGTTCGAGGAGGACGAGGAGGTCTTCACGCATCCCCGCAGCCCGTACGCCCGCATCGACATCCTGCCGAGCTCGCGGCACGTCCGGGTGGAGATCGACGGCGTGACCGTCGCCGAGTCGACCAGCCCCCGGCTGTTGTTCGAGACCGGCCTGCCGGTGCGGTACTACCTGCCCAAGACGCACGTGCGGATGGATCTGCTGACGCCCACCGACACCGCCACGCACTGCCCCTACAAGGGCCAGGCCGAGTATTGGACGGTCCGCACGGGCGACGCCGAGCACGTCGACTTCGCCTGGTCGTATCGGATGCCGCTACCGGAGAGCGAGAAGGTGGCCGGGCTGATCGCCTTCTACAACGAGAAGGTCGACACCTTCGTCGACGGTGTGCTGCAGGAGCGTCCGAAGACGCACTTCAGCTGACGCGCGACAGCTCCGACGCGGGCGGGTCGCCCTCGGGTGAGCTGGTAGCGGGCCCGCGCGTTCAGGTGGCTGCGCGGGAACACGCGGCCGGGCTGACTGGCGAGCACGCGCAGCAGGCTGAACTCGGTCCAGGTGAGGGCGACCGTGGCATCGCCGATTCGCGCGCTGAGCGTGTTCTCGTCGAGATCGAGGTTGGGCCCGAGCGCCGGGCGGTCGGGCTGCGCCCGGTGCGCGGTGATCGCGCGGACGAGGCGCGCCTCGACCTCGGCCGGCGGCGCGGTGTCGACGAGAAAATCGCTGATCGCCCACTGCGCGGAGAGCGTCACCAGCCCGCCGGGGGTGAGGACGGCGAGGGTGGGGCACATCCTGGGCGGTGCGGACGTCGCCGGCGAGCGTGCGGGCGGCCGCGAGATCGGCGCGGGCGTCGATGAGCAGGCCGTCCAGGCGCCCGGCGCTCGTGACGGCGGCCAGGTCCAGGCCGAGGCGGCGGGTCCGATGCGGCAACGCCGCCAAGGCCGGCAACACCTGTGTGGGCGGGACTCTCGACGAGGTGGCGATCCCGAGATCCATGACTCCTCCTGAGTGCGGTCGCGACGCGTTGCGGTTAGGACGTCACCGGCAACAGGCGCAGCGGGCAAACCTCGGAGTCGCGAATCCCAGTTTAACAGATAATGCCTATCGGATAGCTAGAGATTGGTCGGCGTCGGCAGGTCTGGTAATCCGATTGGCGGCCTCCGGACACTGAGCCGTGTGACTTCTGTGCCTACTGTGGCTTCTGTGTCGACTGCGACCTCTAGGACCGTTCGCGCGATCGTGAGCTCGGCCGACCGCTACCTGGGCGCGGCGCCCGCGTTCGAGGTGCCGAGCCTGTGGTGGCCCGACGTCGAGCCGGTCACGGCGCATCTCGACGCGACACTCGGCGTGCCGACGGCGGTGCTGCGGCTGGTGGACGTCTCCGACTCCGAGGCGGGCCGGGGTGGCACCGTGACGTATCGCGTCGAGGCGCTCGGCAACCCCCGTCCCGATGTACTCGACCCCTCGCCCCGAGCGAACTGGTCGAGCGTGATCGAGCCGCACCCGTACCGGGCGGCGTGGGCCGAGCCGACCGGCCCGCAGCAGCTGATCGACTGGGCGGTCGACGCGCTCGGCGGGCCGCTGGCCGGACGGCCGGTGCAGGTCAAGTCGTGGAACCTGTCCTGCCTCTACCGCCTGCCGACCGGCGACGGAGCCGTGTGGGCGAAGGCCACCGGCCGGTTCCTGGCCACCGACGCCGAGGCCATCCGCATCGTCCGGCGCTACGACCCGTCCCTGGCGCCGGACGTGATCGCGTCCGACCCCACGCGCCGGCGCTCGCTGCTGCGCGAGGCACCGGGCGTGGACTGCTTCCAGACCGACGCCACCACGATCAGGGCCGTTGTCGCCCGCTGGGTCGCCGCCCAGGCCGCGGCCGTCGACGACCCGGCGCTGGCCGCCCTGCCCCAGCTGGCCCCGTCCGATCTGGCAGCCCGGCTGGCGTCCGTGCTCGACCACGAGGTCGGCCCGCGGTTGACGGCCGACGAATTGGAGGCCGCCCGGCGCCTGGTCTGCGACATCCCCGAACTCGTCGGCGCCCTGGAGGCGGCCCGGTTCCCGCGCACCCTCGTGCACGGCGACTTCCACCCGGGCAACTGGCGCTCGGACGGCACCGGGCAGATGATCGTCGACTGGGCCGACTGCTACGTCGGGCATCCGGCGGCCGATATCCAGCGACTGATCGACTGGCTGCCCGAGGAGCAGGGCAGCGTTGCCACTCAAACCTGGGTCGACGCGTGGCGCGCGCACCGGCCGACGAGCGAGCCGGAGCGCGCGCTCGAGCCGATGGCTGTGCTGGCGCGGGTCATCGGCGCGATCGTGTATCAGCGGTTCCTCGACAACATCGAACCGGCCGAGCGGGTCTACCACGAGGACGATCCAGTCACCGAGATCCGCACCGCGCTGGCCAGCCGACGCTGAGCGCCCGCGCGAGAAGCCGGCTCAGCCGAGGTCGCCGGGTCAGCCGAGGTTGCTCGCGCTGAACGTGTCGCACGAGTTCGGGTCGCCGGTCTGGTAGCCGGTCGTCAGCCACTTCTTGCGCTGCGCCGACGAGCCGTGGGTGAACTTGTCCTGCTGCACGGTGCCGCCGCCGAGGTTCTTCTGAATCCAGTCATCGCCGATCCGGCTCGCCGCGTCGAGCGCACGGTCGAAGTCGTCGGTCGTTATCTCGGAGATCAGCGCCGGCGAGCCGTCGGCGCCCGGCTCGGTCGCGTGCTTCGCCCATACCCCGGCGAAGCAGTCCGCCTGCAGTTCGAGCCGGACCGAGTCCGACGTAGGCCCCTGCCGGGTGCGTACCTGCGACTCGATGCCGAGCAGATCCTGCACGTGGTGGCCGTACTCGTGGGCGAGCACGTAGCCCTGCGCGAACGACCCCGCCGTGGCACCGAACTTGTCGTGCAGCTCCTGGAAGAAGCCGAGGTCGATGTAGACGTGCTTGTCGGCCGGGCAGTAGAAGGGCCCGACGTCGGTCGTCGCGGGGCCGCACCCGGTGTTCGTGGAGTCCTCGAAGAAGACGGTCGTGGCCGGGGTGTAGCTCTTGCCGCCGGCCGCGAACTCGGTCTTCCACCAGGCCTGCACGGAGTTGACGTAGCCGACCGCGCGGCAGGCCTCGAGCCGGTTCGCGTCGGCGCCGGTCTTGCACTCGCTGAGCGTCGCCGCCGAGCCGCCCTGGCCGACCGCCTGACCGCTCAGGTCGCCGAGCCCGCCCGCGACGGAGCCGCCCGTCAGCGCGGTGAGCGCGAGGTACACGATGATCCCGACGATTCCGAGACCGCCGCCGCCGACGGCGATCCCGCGGCCGCCGAGGCTGCTTCCGCGGCCGGCGTCCTCGACCTGGGACGGGTCGAGCTTGGCGTTCGGGTTGAAGGACACGCGCCGACAATACCGTCCGTGCGATCGCCCATGCTGCGCGCGTGCGGCTGCTGATCCTCGCGAACGCGTTCCCCGGGCCGGGCCGGCCGGCCTACGGCTCGTACGTCGCGCGCGGGGCGGAGGCGCTCGCGGCGCTCGGCAACGACGTGCGCGTCGTCGCGCTCGGCCCCGGCCGGCGTGGTCGCGTCGCGACGCCGCTCGCGTACGCCGGCCTCGGAGCGCGCGCGCTCGGCTCGGCGCTGGTCGGGCGGCCCGACGTGATCCTCTCGCACTTCCTGGTGCCGACGGGGACGATCGCGCGCCGTGCCGCGTCGCTCTCGCGCGTCCCGTACGTGCTCGTCGCGCACGGGAGCGACGTCGCCAACGCGGAGAGCAACCCGCGCCTGCGCGCCGCCACGCTCGCCGCGGTCGCGGACGCTGCTGCGGTCGTGTGC
>DASXYL010000045.1:0-6335 GCA_036502575.1 Jatrophihabitantaceae bacterium
ATGGCCGGTACGGGGACTGGCTGCGCAACAACGTGGACTGGGCGATGTCGCGGACCCGTTACTGGGGCACCCCGCTGCCGCTGTGGGTCTGCGACCAGGAGCACGTCACCTGCGTGGGGTCGCTGGCCGAACTGTCGGAACTGGCCGGGCGCGACCTGGCCGGGCTGGACCCGCACCGGCCGTTCGTGGACGAGGTGATCGTGTCCTGCCCGGACTGCGGCGGCAGTGCCCGGCGGGTGGAGGAGGTCATCGACACCTGGTACGACTCGGGGTCGATGCCCTTCGCCCAGTTCGGGGCGCCGCTGCGGGACGAGGCCGCGTTCCGGGCGGCTTACCCGGCCCAGTTCATCTGCGAGGCGATCGACCAGACCCGCGGCTGGTTCTACTCGCTGATGGCGGTCGGCACGCTGGTGTTCGGGCGCAACTCCTACGAGAACGTGCTCTGTCTCGGCCACATCCTGGCCGAGGACGGCCGCAAGATGAGCAAGCACCTCGGCAACATCCTCGAGCCGATCCCACTGATGGACCGGCACGGGGCCGACGCGCTGCGCTGGTTCATGCTCTGCAGCGGCTCGCCGTGGGCCTCGCGCCGCGTCGGGCACAAAGTGCTGGAAGAGATCGCCTCGAAGGTGCTGCGGACGTACTGGTCGGTCGCGTCGTTCCAGTCGCTGTACGCCCGCGCGAACGGTTGGGACCCGTCCCGTGCCGGCGAGCCGACGCAGCTGGACCGGTGGGCACTGTCCGAGGTGCACCGGCTGGCGGCCGAGGTCGACGCGGCACTGGAGGACTTCGACACCCAGCGGGCCGGACGCGCGCTCGCCGGATACATCGACGACCTGTCGAACTGGTACGTGCGGCGCTCGCGGCGGCGGTTCTGGGACGGCGACCCGGCGGCGCTCTCGACCCTGCACGAGTGCCTGCGGGTGCTGACCCTGTTGCTCGCGCCCTTCGTTCCGTTCGTGACCGAGAAGGTGTGGTCGGCGTTGTTCGCCGGACGTGACGGCAACGCCGAGTCCGTCCACCTCGCGGCCTGGCCGAACATCGAGACGGCGGTCATCGACCGCGAGTTGGGCGAACAGGTGGCGCTGGTGCGTCGGCTGGTCGAGCTCGGCCGATCCGCCCGTGCCGACGCGAAGATCAAGACGCGCCAGCCGCTGGCGCAGGCGCTGGTGTCCGCGCCCGGATGGGCCGCGCTACCCGAGTCGCTGCGCGACGAGGTCCGCGAGGAGCTCAACGTGGTCGAGCTGGCCCGGCTGGCCGACGCCGGCGAGCTCGTCGAGCTGACCGTGAAGCCGAACTTCCGCGAGCTGGGCAAGGTGTTCGGCAAGCGCACCCAGGCGGTCGCCACTGCGATCACCACCGCGGCGGCCGGCGATGTCGACGCCTTCGTCACGCGCTACCGCGGCGGCACGATGACGGTCGCGGTGAACGGTGAGACCCTGCCGGTTGCAGGGGACATGGTGGTGATCAGTGAGACGCCGCGCTCGGGATGGGCCGTGGCGGCGAGCGGTCCCGACACCGTCGCCCTCGATCTGGAGCTCACCCATGAGCTGCGGCTGCTGGGCACGCTGCGCGACGTCGTCCGCCTCGTCCAGGACGCCCGGAAGAACGCCGGGCTCGAGGTCACCGACCGGATCGAGCTCTGGTGGCGGGTGGGTGGTTCACCCGAGCCGGCCGAGGCGATCCGTCAGCACGCCGGGCAACTCGCCGCCGAGGTGCTGGCGACCTTCCTCAACGAGGGCGCACCGACCGACGAAGGCTGGTACGAGACCACAGACCTGGAACTCGGCCTCCACCTCTGGCTGCGCCGCACGTGACGCTTGGCCCCGTAGCAGGGCGACACGCCGTCGGCGACCCTGCTGAGGGGCCAAGCTTGGTCAGACTCGCGTGACGTTCGGTTCGCACATGGAGCAGGCCATGAAACCGTCCTCGGCGGCCTGCTCGAGCGAGATCTCCTCGGCTTCCTGATCCTTGATGATCATGCAGTCGGCGAGGTGGTAGCGCGGCCGGCCGTCGACGACCCACACGCTGCCGCTCGCGTCGGCGGCCGCCGGCTCAGCCGCCTGTGCGGCCTGGGCGGCCCGGGTCGGCGTGTCGGCCGGTGCCGATCCGTCCGGGCGGCAGTCCGGGCACGGTGAGAAGCCGTCCTCGACGGCCTGGGCGCGCGGGATCTCGTCGGCCTCACCCGCGCTCTGGCCGGCCGCGATCTTCAGCGAGCGGCAGTCCTGGACGTGGTAGTCGGGACGGCCGTCGACGACGAACACCTGCTCGAGCGTGGTGGCCGACGCGTCCGGGCTGCACGCGGTGCATTGCGTGAACCCGTCCCCGAGTGCCTGGGCCAGCGGGATCGGCTCGGGGTCGAGATCGCGGATCGCAGCGCACGACTCGGCGTGGAACTGCGGCCGGCCGTCCACGACCCAGACACGCTGCTCCGTGTTCGCGGCCGCGGCATCGGCGTTCGGGATGAACGCGCTGCCGGTAACCAGCGACTGCGGCTTCGCACCGGTTGCGGACTTGGGAGCCGCCTCGTCGTTCTTGGCGTCCGCACGCGTCCCGATCTTGTCCCGCGCGTGCCACAGAACGTAGCCGGCGACGGCGCTCGCGACCAGCGACGCGATCAACCACACCGCATTCGCCATGAGCAGGCCGACCACAAGGCAGGCAAGTGCGGCGAGTAACAGTCCGATCAGCAACATCGCGGCCTCACCCCGTCCCGACCGTCACCGCTGACGGCCTCGTCAGACGGTCTACCCGTTACCGGGCCGGACTTACTGAGCTTCAGCCATCTCCTCGTTCTGCGCGGGCTCGGCGTTGCCGGACGCGTCGAGGTCGCGCAGCTGCGACTCGAGGTAGCTCTTGAGCCGGGTGCGGTACTCGCGCTCGAAGGTGCGCAGTTCCTCGACCCGGCGCTCCAGCGCGGCCTTGCGCTGTTCGAACTGAGCGGTGATCGTCGAGGCGCGCTGCTCGGCGTCCTGAACGGTGCGGTGGGCCCGCGCGGTGCTCTCCTCGTCGAGCTTGCGGGCGCGGTCCTCGGCCTCACCGAGCTGCTGGCGGGCCTGCTCCTGGGCTGCGGTGACCGTGTCTTCGTGGTGGCGCTGGGCCTCGGTCAGCAACCGCTCCGCCTCGGCCTTGGACTGCGCGAGGTGCTGGTCGGCGGTCTGCTGTGCCAACGCCAGCATCTGGACGGCCTGGGCGTGGTGCTCCATCGGCGCTTCGTCACCGCCCAGACCCTGCTGGTCGGCCTGCGCGGCTGCGGCAGCTTGGGCCTCGGCAACGGCCCGCTGCGCCATGTCGAGCTGCCCGCGCGACTCCGCCAGCTGCTGCTCGGTCTCGGCCAGCTGCTGCTGCAGCGACACGACCTGCTGCTGCGCGCCGTCGTGGCTCGAGGACAGAGCGCGCTCGAGCTCGCCGATGTGGGCCTGCATTCGCTGGTTCTCTTCGCGCGCCGAGGAAAGTTCGTGCTGCGCGGCCTCGAGGCGGCCGTCGTCGACGGGAGCGCCGGCCTCGGCCGGCGCCGGCGCGCCACCGTTCGCGCGCGCCCGGAGATCGTTGTTCTCCTCGATGAGCCGAGACAGCTCCACCTCGACGATGTCGAGGAAGGCGTCTACCTCTTCCTCGTCGTAACCGCGCTTGCCGATGGGCGGCTTCTTGAATGCGACGTTGTGGACTTCAGCTGGGGTCAGCGGCATTCGGTCACCTCGGTGCTCGTCGCGTCCCGGGATTTCCGGCGCGTTCGTAGATTCAATCTTTCATTGACGGTTACGGATAGCCGGTTATGCATCCTGCCACGTCAGACGGCATAGGACGACAGTGCCCACCGCAACCCGAGGATCGCAAGGAGGAGGATCAGGATCGACAGATCGAGGCTGACCCCACCGATGTGCAGCGGCGGGACCAGCCGACGCAGCAGTTTGATGGGCGGATCGGTGGCCACATACACCAGTTCCAGACCGATCGCGGCCACCCCGACAGGCCGCCACGACCGGGCGAACTGGCGCGTCGCCTCGACCACGACACGCGCGAGGATCACCACGATGTACAGGTACAACACGAACTCGATCGCGGCGAAGAACGTCACCACCGCCGCACCGCCTCCTTGACACAGCCTTAATCCGAACCGTCAGCGCACGTAACGACAACGGCCCAGCACCGTCAATGGTGCCAGGCCGCTGCGAGCCGGCGCTCAGGACTGGTTGAAAAACCCGTTCTCGATGCGTGCTTTGTCCTGTGCGGTCACGGTCACGTTGTGCGGACTGAGCAGGAACACCTTGGCCGTGACCCGCTCGATGCGCCCGTGCAGGCCGAAGGTCAGCCCCGCGGCGAAGTCCACCAGGCGCTTGGCGTCGGCGTCGTCCATCTCGGACAGGTTCATGATCACCGGGGTGCTCTGCCGGAAGGCCTCGCCGATGGTGCGCGCCTCGTTGTAGGTGCGCGGGTGCAACGCAGTGATCTGGTACTCGGCCGGGTGGTGGCTGCCGTTCGGCCCCCCGTTAACATCGCCGTATCGGTCGCCGCGGTCGTAGATCGTGTCGACGCCCCCGCGCGCCGGGGCGGGCTCGTGCTTGGTCACCCGGTTGTAGCGCGAATCGGCATAGCTCTCCCGCCGTGCCGGGCTGCGATCGGCGTGCTCGCGGGGCGCCTCGCGAGGCTGCTGCTCCCAGCCCTCACCGTCGGCGAACTCGTCGTCCTCGACCAGGCCGAGATATACGCCCATCCGGTGCATTGCTCCGGGCATCGGGATCCTCCTGTTTGATCAGTCCTTCGAATGGACGCTAGCCGAAAACAGGCGGCCGACGGCCGAGCAACGCCGTACCGACGCGCACGTGTGTCGCGCCGTTGCGGATCGCCGCTTCGAGATCGCCACTCATGCCCGCAGACAGCGCCCGGGCGTACGGATGGGCGGCACGCACCCGGTCGGCGAACTCGGCCAACGTGGCGAAGGCGTCGTCAGGATCGGTGTCCATCGGCGCGACCGCCATCAGCCCGCGCAGCTGCAGCGGGTCACGTGCGGCGACGTCGTCGCACAGCGCGTCCAGGTCCGCGTCGAGGACGCCGCCCCGGGTGGGGTCGCCGTCAAGGCTGACCTGCACGAACACGTCGAGCGGTTCGGGACGCCCGGCAGCCGCATCGGCCAGCGCACGCACCAGTTTCGGCCGGTCGACCGAGTGCACCGCGCTCGCCCAGCCGGCGACACTGCGGGCCTTGTTCGTCTGCAGCCGTCCGACCATGTGCCAGCGCACGGCAAGGTCGGGTAGCTCGGCAACCTTGGCGCGGCCTGCCTGATCCTTGCTCTCGCCGATGTCCGCGACGCCGAGCGCGGCAAGCGCGGCAACGTCCGTGGCCGGATAGGTCTTCGTGACCGCGATCAACGTGACCGACCGGGGATCCCTCCCAACCGACTCGCACGCGTCGGCGATCCGATTGCGGATCGCCCCGAGCGAGCCGACCAGCTCGGCTGAGCGCTCGTCCGCCACCGCGCAGGTCAGGACTTGAGGAAGTCCGGGACGTCGAGATCGTCATCGAGCTGGACGGGCGTGCGGGTGGCACTCGGCGGCGGAGGCAACGGTCGTTCCTCGCGCGGCGGGGCCGCATGCTCGATCGGCTGGTAGTGCTGCGCCGGCCGCTGGGCCGCTGCGGGCTCCCGCCGGATGTCGACCTTCTTGTACGGCAACTGGCCGCTGTCGAAGCCCGCCGCGATCACCGTCACGCGCACCTCGTCGCCGAGGGTGTCATCGATGACCGCACCGAAGATGATGTTCGCTTCGGGGTGTGCAGCCTCGGCCACGAGCGAGGCCGCCTCGTTGATCTCGAACAGGCCCAGGTCGGAGCCACCGTAGATCGACAGCAGCACGCCGTGCGCACCCTCCATGCTCGCCTCGAGCAACGGGCTGGCGATCGCGATCTCGGCGGCCTGGCGGGCGCGGTTGTCACCACGCGCCGAGCCGATACCCATCAGCGCCGAACCCGCCCCACTCATCACGCTCTTGACGTCGGCGAAGTCGAGGTTGATCAGGCCCGGCGTGGTGATCAGGTCGGTGATGCCCTGGACACCGGACAGCAGCACCTGGTCGGCACTGCGGAAGGCGTCCATGACGCTGACGTTGCGCTCGGAGATCTGCAGCAGCCGATCGTTGGGGATCACGATCAGGGTGTCGCACTCCTGGCGCAGTGCGTCGATGCCGTCCTCGGCCTGGGTGGCGCGCTTCTTGCCCTCGAAGGAGAACGGCCGGGTGACGACACCGATCGTCAGCGCGCCGAGCTTGCGGGCGATCGCCGCGATGACGGGGGCGCCCCCGGTACCGGTACCGCCGCCCTCACCGGCGGTGACGAAGACC
>DASXYL010000046.1:0-13557 GCA_036502575.1 Jatrophihabitantaceae bacterium
GAGGCAGGGGAAGCGGGCCGAGGACCGCATTGCTGACCTCGTTAAAAAAGCGATGCAAACCAATTAAGCGCCGATTCCAATCGCGCTGAGTTCGCTCTCGCTGCCTAAGCGATAGCGGCTCCGTCAGCCCGGGTTCGTCACCGGCTCGGTCAGCTGGCGTCAGCTAGGTGACTTACCGTCCTCGCCGGTCGCGGGATTGGACGGGACATCTCACAGCGACTGGGCCCGTCACACCGGCTTGTGTGCAGGACCGGTGGGGCCGAGTAGAGGCAGCGCACACTGCGCCCGGAGAAGCCCTGTTGAGGCGACGGAGGACGCGGGTTCGATTCCCGCCACCTCCACGGTCTCGGCGAGGAGTGTGCCCGCGGAACGCGCGGGCCACTCCTCGCTTCGTCATTACACCGGGGGTTCACCCCCGGACCCCGACCCGGCGGGCTTCGCCCCCGGGACCCCCGCCGCTGTCGTACTTCGAGCCTCCGTCGCACGTTTGCGCTGGACCTCTGTCGCGCGGGCTGATCTTGCGTCTGCCGCGCGGGCCGCTTCTCGCTGCTCCGTTTGTTGTTAGCGGGCTAGGCGGCCGAGGAGGGCTGCTGCTGCGCAGATTCCGGCGATGACGGATCCGACCAGGACGCCGAAGTCCAGCCACAGGTTGGTCGGCAGGCCCAGCAGCAACGCGCGCAGGGCGCTCACCTCGTAGCTCAGCGGATTGACGCGGCTGATCGCGCGCAGCCAGGTGGGCATGATGCTCACCGGATACAGCGCGTTGGACGCGAAGAACAGCGGCATCGTCACAGCCTGGCCGATGCCCATGAGCCGGTCCCGCTTGAGGACCAGCCCGGCGATGATCACCGACAGGCAGGTGAAGAACGCGGCGCCGAGGACGACGACCCCGACGACGGCCAGCAGGCGCAGCGGGTTCCAGGTCAGCCCGACGCCGAGCAGCGCGGCGACGACGAGCACGACGATCGCCTGCGCGACCGCCCGGACGCCCGCGGCGAACGCCTTGCCGGCCACGAGCGCTACCCGGGGCGTCGGCGTGACCAGCAGCTTGGTGAGGACGCCGGCGTCGCGTTCCCAGATGATCTGGATGCCGTAGAAGATCGCGACGAACATCGCCGACTGGGCGATGACGCCGGGGGCGAGGTAGTCGAGGTAGGGCACCTTGCCGGTCGGGATGGCATGGATCCGGCTGAACGTCTTGCCGAAGATAACCAGCCACAGGATCGGCTGGATCGCCCGGGTGATCAGCTCGCTGCGGTCGTGGCGCAGGCGTTGCAGCTCGACCAGGCAGAACGTCGCGATGCGGGAGGCCAGCCGGACGGCGGCGCGCGACGGCGTGGGGTCAGCCCAGGCGGCGGGCGGTGCGGCGGCTGGCGCGGACATCGCGCAGCCCTCCCTTCGGGTCGGTGAGACTGTCGCCGGTGTAGTGCCGGAACACGTCCTCCAGGCTTGATCCGGCCCCGAGGCCGTCCTCCAGCTCCTGCGGCGTTCCGGCGGCGCGGACGGTGCCGTGGTGCATCAGCGCGATCCGGTCGCAGAGCTCGTCGGCCTCCTCCATGTAGTGCGTGGTGAGCAGAACCGTCATGCCGTACTGCTCCTGCATGTCCTGCACCCGGGCCCAGACGCTGTCCCGCGCGCGAGGATCGAGGCCGACGGTGGGCTCGTCCAGGACGAGCAGCGCCGGCCGGTTCACCAGCGCCTGCGCCAGCTCGAGGCGCCGGACCATCCCACCGGAGTACCCGGCGGCCAGGCGGTCGGCGTCGCCGGCCAGGTCGACCATCTGCAGGACCTCCTCGACCCGTCCGCGTCGCTCGCGGCGGGGGACGTCGAAGAGCCGGGCGAACCAGGCGACGTTCTCGCGTCCGGTGAGCGCGCCTTCGATGGACAGCTGCTGGGGCACGTACCCGAGCAGTCGCCGGACCGCCATCGCCTGCCGCCGCACGTCCAGGCCGAACACGTGAATGTCGCCGCCCTGCAGCGGAAGCAACGTGTTCAGCAGCCGGATGATCGTGGTCTTGCCCGCGCCGTTCGGGCCGAGCAGCCCGAAGCATTCGCCGGCTCCGACGAGCAGGTCGACGTCGCGTACGGCCTGATGGTCGCCGAAGCGGTAGCTCACGCCGCTCAGCGTGATCGCGTCAGGCATCCGGGGCCGCTCCGCGACCGTTCGGCAGGCCGGCCGAGAGGCGCCCCAGGATGCCGGCCGCCTGACGCAGCGTCGTCCGGTCGTCGGCCGAGAGCGAACCGAGCGCCGAAGCGAGCACCGCGGCCCGCTGGTCGCGCCATCGGTCGACGCGGCGTTGCGCCGTGGCGGTGAGCGCGAGTCGGGCCACCCGGCGGTCGTTCGGGTCCGGGGTCCGCTCCAGAACGCCCGCGGTGACGAGCTGACTCACCAGGGTGGACACCGTGTTCGCCGCGAGGCCGAGCACCTCGGCGGCTTCCGCAACCGACGTCGCGGGCCGGCGGCGCACGAGGCGGATGAGGTCCACCTGGGCCCCGGAGACGGTGTCGACCGGCCAGGGCCGGCCGGCGTGGCGTCGCGCCTGGCGGCGCAACTGGCCCATCGCCGTGAAGAGTTCCTCGGCGAGGGCCAGCTGGGCTGGTTCCGGATCGGACGCGGTAGGTGTCGCGCTCATACCGTCGACAATAGCTCTGCCTCAGAGGTATATGCCAGCGGCGCCTCCTGTGCGGATCATCAGCGTTCTCCAAGCCGGCCGGCAGGTTGCCGTCCCAGCATGGGAACCACGTTCGTCGTCTCGGGGGGTCGGCGTGGTCCTATGGCGTCGCAGCCGTCGTCGTTCGTCCCTCGCGCGCTGGCTCGCGCCGGCGGTCGGCGCGGTCGGGCTGCTCGGAGTCCTGACGCTCGCGGCGGCGCCGGCGGCCGCAGCGGCGGCCCCGACCTCGCTCGCCTCGTCCGCCACCGCAGCGGCGGCGCTGGCGACCTCGCAGGGGTATCGCACCGGCATCGCTGTCCTCGATCTGCAGACCGGCCGGTACACCGGCGCCGGTGAGGACACCGAGCAGTTCGCCAGCGAGTCCGTGGTCAAGGTCATGATCGCCGCCCGGCTGCTCGCGACCGGTCAGATGACCGGATCGACCGAGGCGACCGCCTACGAGATGATCACCGAGTCCGACGACGACGACGCCGACGCGCTGTACGGCCTGGTCGGTGGCGCAGACGTGCTGCCCTGGGCCGAGTCGTACTTCCACATCACCGACCTCGGCGCCCCGCCCGCCGACCCGGGCCACTGGGGCAATACCGAGATCACCGCCCAGGGCATGGTGTATCTCTACGCCGCGATCGCCAAGGATCCGACGGTCGGTCCGTGGTTGATGAACGCCATGGCACACACCACCACAAGCGCAGCGGACGGCACCGACCAGTCCTTCGGCATCCCCTCGGCCACCACCGGGGCGGCCGTCAAGCAAGGCTGGGGCGACGACGGGAACGACTCCCCGAACGCCGTCTTCAACAGCACCGGCTACGTCGTCGATGGCCGCTACGCCGTGGCGATCCTGACCGACGGCGCCCCGTCGACCTACGGTGCGGCGATCAGCGCCATGGTCACCGACGAGGCCCAGCGGCTCATGCCGAACGGGACGATCGATGATCCCGCGGCGCACAACCCGACCGTCTCGGCGATCAGCGCGCAGGCCACCGGCAGCACGGTGCACGTCACCGGCACCGCGGTCGACCCCGACGCGCCCACGGCCTCCGCCCGCGTCGAGATCTGCCAGGGCGCTACCGAGGTCGCGTCCGGCTCCACCCACGCCACCGACCACCGCTTCGACATATCCTTCCAGGCCCCGGACGGCAGCCACACCTACACCGTGCGGGTGCTCAACATGGGCGAGGGGACGCAGGACACCTCGATGGCGGTGGCCGCGATCGTCGTCGACGGGGAACCGAGCGAACAGATCTCCGCCGCCGCCGACAGCACCGGCACCGCCACCCAGGGGGAGGGACACGGGCACGGGCACGACATTGCAATCATGCTGTCCGCGACGATCCTCGCCCTGCCCGTGCCCCCGCTGTTCTTCCTCCTCCGCCTGCTCCGCCGCCGGGCGACCCGGCGGGTTACTGCCGATCTTGATAGCTAATTCCGCCTATGGCATGACATGCATATCAAGATCGGAAAGTTCTCGAACACGGCGTCGCACGAGTGCGTGCGAATTCGGCGTCGGCGAGTCATGCTGGGAGCGGGGCTCTGGCCGGATTCCCCCCGATGCCGGTCAGGGCCCTCCTAAGCGCCCTCACGAGCCGGGCAGGATGTTCACGGCGCGGGCGGCGATGAGCGCCACCGTCACGAACGACACCGCGGCCTGGAGCGCGAAGAGCACCTTCGACCAGCGCGAGAGCGGCATCGTGTCGGTGGGCGAGAACGCCGTCGAGTTGGTGAACGACACGTACAGGTAGTCGAGGAAGATCGGCTCCCAGTCGCGAGCGAGGTGCTCGTCGGTGAGCTGCGGGAACAACAGATCCGGGACGTCCTGTGTGCCGTGAGCGCGCTCGGCCGGGCCGCCCCGGTCGTACTCCCAGTACCAGAGCCCGAAGACGATCGTGTTGGTCAGCCAGATCTCCCCACCGCCGACGAGCAACGTCACCGCCGCGATGCCGTGGCCGCTGGTGATGGTGCGGACGAGCAGAACGACCGACGCCGCGTTCGTGAGCGCGATGATCGCCAGCAGCACTTGCGAGGCGATGCGCAGCTCCTGGGTGCGCTGCGAGAGGCGATCCGGGTGCATCACGGTCAGGACGACGAGCAGCGCGGCCTCGACCGTCGGCGTGACGTAGGCCGGGTGGACGACGAAACGCTCGGGCAGCGTGAACTGGAAGGCGATCACTACGCCCAGGGCGAGCGCGACCCACCAGCGACGTTCACCCTCGGTCGTCCGCAGCCAGGCCGGGGGCCGGTCGGCCGTACCCAACGCGAGGGCCCGGGCGCCGGCGGATTGGTCAGCCATGATTCGCATTGTGCGGGGCGGCGCGGCCGTGGTGTTCGCGGCGCGCGGACGCTGAAGTACCGTCGTTGCATGACCACTGACGCGCCCGTTCGGCGCGGGATGCGCGTGGGTGGCGCGCTGCTGCGCTACCGCATCATGGCCTTCGTCACCGGCGTCCTGCTCATCGCGCTGGTGTTCATCGCCGTTCCGCTGGACTGGTGGGGTGGCACCCATGGGCCGGTCGCGGTGATCGGCACTGCCCACGGCTTCCTGTTCATGGTGTATCTGGTGACGGCGTTGGACTTGGGAATACGGCGGCGGTGGCCGCTACTGCGGCTAGGGCTGGTGATGATCGCCGGGACGATCCCGTTCGCCTCGTTCGTGGCCGAGCACTACGTCACCCGCGAGGTCCGGGCGTCAAGTTCTTGACGGCCTCGGTTCGTCAAGGCAGGCTTGACGCATGCCGCCACTGAGTCTCAACGTCCAGGAACTGATCGCCCAGCTCGACGTCGATCTCGCCCAAGCCGACGACCTGGCCAAGGTCACCGAGGCACGGCAACGCGCCACCGTCGTCGCCGGCGTGGGCGACCAGCTGATCGATCATTTCGTCACGCGCGCCCGAGCCGCCGGCGCGTCGTGGAACCAGATCGGCGCAGCCCTCGGGGTAACCAAGCAGGCGGCGCAGCAACGCTGGATGGCCCCCACCTTCGAGCGCTTCACCGACCGAGCCCGTCAGGCCGTCGTCGGCGCCCAGGAGCGGGCCCGGGAGCTGCGGCACAGCATCGTCGAACCTGAACACGTCATCCTCGCGCTACTCGCGGTCCACGAGGGCATCGCCGCCAAGGTGATGACCGGGCCGGGTCGCTCACGCAGGACGATCGAACGACGGATCGGCGAGTCGCTGCCGCCGGGCACCGATGCGCCGCCGACCCACATCCCGTTCGGGACCGAGCCCAAGCAGGCGATGAAGCTGGCGCTGGACCAGGCCCTCGAATTCGGACAAAACTACATCGGCACCGAGCACCTATTGCTGGGTCTGCTCCGGGTCCCGGACGGCCGGGGGGCCGGCCTGCTGTCCGAGCTGGGGGTGACCTACGACTCGGCCCGCGCCGGCGTGATGAAGGAGATCGACGCCTACGTCGCCGCCAAGCGCGAGACGGGGTAATCAGCCTGACGCGGATCGCGAGGCGCCGCCACCGAACGCGGTGACCAGGTCGGAGCGGGCCCGGGCCACCCGGGAGCGGATCGTGCCGACCGGGCAGCCGCACACGTCGGCCGCTTCGGCGTAGGACAGCCCGACCAGTTGCGTCAGCACGAACGCCTCGCGCCGCTCGCGATCCAGCGCGTCGAGCAGCGCCCGCAGGGTCACCGAATCCGCCGGATCGGCGACCGGCCGGTCGAACGGGGCGATCGAGCGAGAACGCACCGCCGAGCGCACCGCGTCGGCGCACACCCGCCGGGCGATCGACAGCAGCCAGGTGCGGGCCGACGAGCGCCCGGCGAAGCGGTGCAGGGACGCGAACGCGCGGGCGTAGGTCTCCTGGGTCAGGTCGTCCGCGACCTCGCGCGAGGACAGGTGCGCGCACAGCCGCCACACGTCGGTCTGGGTGGCGCGGACGAAGGCGCTCGCCGACGCCGCATCGCCGCGGCGAGCCCGCAGCGCCGCCTCGGTGATTGCGTCGATCCCGTCCACAGGAAACTCCTCGGGAACCAACTGGCTGGTTCCGACGACTAATACGTACGTGAAGTGCGACCGGTTCCGCGAAGCCGCGTCGGCCCGCCTGGACGGTGAGCCGATCGGCCTGTCGACGGCAGTGCTCGACCACCACCTCACGACCTGCACCGATTGTGCCCGATGGCTCGACGAGGCCACCCGGCTCACCCGGCAGAGCCGCCTGAGCACAGCCGATGTGCCCGATCTGGCCGAGCAGATCCTGGCCGGTGCCGCCCTGCCGGCGCGCCGCGTGCTGCGCCGGCGCCGGCTGCTGCGGTTCGCGTTGGTCCTCGTGGGCGCCGTCCAGGTCGGCATCGCGATGCCGTCGCTATTCGGCAGCAGCATCGACATGGCGATGCCCATGCACGCTGCGCACGAGACGGCCGCCTGGAACGTGGCCCTGGGCGCAGCCTTCCTCGCCACCGCCCTGCGCCCGCAGCGCGCGACCGGGTTGCTACCCGGGCTGACCGTGTTCGTCGGCGTACTCGCCGCGCTGAGCATCCGGGACGTCGCCGGGGGCGCCGTCGCGGCCGGACGCCTCGCCACGCATCTCGGCATCGTCGCCGGCCTCGTCCTCGTGTACGCCCTGGCCCGGGCCGAGCGCGCCCTGCCGCCGGAGCGCCGTACCGCACTCGCTGACGACGACCGCGGCGACGAGGACGGACGCGGCGGCCTGCGGGGAGTGGCGTGAGGAAGTTCGCGGTCCTGCTCGTCGGCCTGTTCGGTGTGCTGCTGTTCAGTGCGCCGTCCGCGTCGGCGCACGCGACCGTCGTGGCCTCCGACCCGGTGGACGGGTCGCGGCTGAAGACGGCGCCCACGACGGTGAGCGTCACGTTCGACCAAGCGGTCACACTGAACAGCGAGGGCTACCTGCGGGTGGTCGACCAGGTCGGACGGCGCGTCGATTCCGGGCAGCCCACCCACCCGAACGGCGTCGGTTCCAAGATCGCCGTGGCGGTCAAGTCCGGCCTCGGCGACGGCACGTACACGGGCAGCTTCCGGATCATCTCCGCCGACGGCCACCCGGTCGCGGGCTCGATCCGCTTCGTCGTGGGCAACGGCGAGCTGGCCGCCAGCGCGGCGTCATCGTCCACTGTGGACGGTACGACGAGCGTGGTGTTCGACGTCGTGCGCTGGCTGGCGTTCGCCGGGCTGGCCCTGCTCGGCGGCGGCTGGCTGATGCTGACCGTATGGCCGGAGGGCCGCGACGACGTCCGGGCGCGTCGCCTCGTGTGGGGTGGCTGGCTGGCGACCGCGGTTGCGGCCGTCGCCGAGCTCGTCGTGCAGGGCCCCTATGTCGCTGGCACCGGGCTCAGCGATGTCACGAGCTGGACGCTGCTCGACGCCACCCTGCACACCACCTACGGCACGGCCCATTCGATCCGCCTACTGCTGCTCGGTGCCCTGGGGGCCGTGCTCGCCGCGCAGTTGCGTGACCCGCGGCGCAGCCGGCTGACCGAGGTGGCCGGCGCGCTGGGCATCGGCATGGTGCTCACGTACGCGGCGAGCGGCCATGCCGAGTCGCAGGATCCACGCTGGCTGGCCATGACCAGCTACGCGGCGCACCTCGCCGCCATGGCCGTCTGGCTCGGCGGGCTGGTGTTCCTCCTCGTCGCCGCGCTGCCGCGCCGTGAGCCGGACGAACTGCGCCGGGTGCTGCCGGTGTTCTCGCGAACGGCCATGGCGTGCGTGGTCGTTCTCGCGATCAGCGGCACCTATCAAGCCTGGCTGGGTATTGGCACCGTCGACGCGATCACGTCCACCCGCTACGGGCAGCTCGTCCTGGTCAAGGCGGGGCTGTTCGTCGCGATCCTGGCGTTGGCCAACCTGTCCCGCGTGGTCGTGCAACGCCGCTACGTCCGCCCCGTCGCGTACGCGATGACCGACCCGCCGGCCGAGGTCCCGGTACACGTCGCGGTACCGCCCGTGGCCCGAATGAGGCGAACCGTGCTCGCCGAGACGATCGTCGCGATCGGGGTGCTGGCGGTGACCTCGATCCTCGTCGCCGAGCCACCGGGGCGGGCCGCCCTCGCCATCGATCGCGCCAAGGCCCGCTCGTCCACGGTGGCGCTCGGCAGCGGGCGCACCGCGACGGTCACGCTCGACCCCGGACGCAGCGGCCCGGTCACGGTCACCGTGGCGCTCTCGCCGGGCGCCAAGCCGCAGCAGCTCACCGCCACCGCCGCGCTGCCCGACAAGCAGCTCGGCCCGATCAGCATTCCGCTCAAGGCCGAAGGGGCGCAGTACAGCGCCTCGGGCATCGTGCTGCCGTCGGCCGGGCGCTGGACGATCACCCTCACTGTGCGGACGTCGGAGTTCGACTCCGTCGTCGCCGATACCAAGATTCGCCTCTACTGAAAGGGATTCCTTATGCGTAAGCGCTCCATCCTCCTGGGTACGGTCGTTGCATCAGCGGCGATGCTCGCCCTGGCGGCACCGGCCTCTGCGCACGTCACGGTCAGCTCGCCGGACGCGGCCCCGGGCGGGTACGGGCTGTTGACGTTCCGGGTCCCGACCGAGAGCGACACCGCCAGCACCACCGCGCTGAAGGTGCAGCTGCCGAGCGACGCCCCGATCGCCTCGGTACTCGTACAGGCCCATCCCGGATGGAGCTTCACCACCAAGACCGTCAAGCTGGACACCGCGATCAAGACCGACGACGGCGACGAGATCTCGCAGGTCGTGTCCGAGATCGACTGGAAGGCCGACAGCGCCGCGACCGCGATCAAGCCCGGCGAGTTCGACCAGTTCCTGGTCAGTGCCGGTCCGCTGCCCAAGGCGGACGCCGTGACGTTCAAGGCCATCCAGACCTACAGCGACGGGTCACAGGTCGATTGGACCGAGGTGCCGGCCCCGGGCAGCACCGCCGAGCCCGAGCACCCGGCGCCCACGCTGAAGCTCACGTCCGCGACGCCTACCGCAACCCCGGTGGTCACGAGCTCCAAGAGCGACAGTCAGACTGGCCCTGTGGTTCTGGGCAGCATCGCACTCGCCGTGGCCGTGATCGCGGCCGCGCTCGGCGGCGCCGCGTTCGCGCGCAGTCGGGGACGGGGCGGCGCGGCGTGAGCCGTCCGTCCGTCTCTGTCCTTGCCGCCGGCGTCGTCGCCGTTGCGGGCCTCGCCGGGCTGATCCGCGGCGCGGTGCCCCAGGTGGCGGCCAGCGTCGGTGGGGCCGCGACCGACCCGATCGTGATCAGCGGTGCGTACGTCCGCGAGCCCGCCTCGCCGGACGTCGCCGCGGCGTACTTCACCGCCTACAACACGACCGGCGCCGACGACACGCTGACCAGCGTCGTCAGCGGCGCCGGCGCGGACGCCGTCCTGCACACCGACGCCAACGGGTCGATGACGGCGACTGCGGCGGGGCTGCGCGTGCCGGCGCACAGCAGCGTCACACTCTCACCCGGTAAGGGTCACGTGATGATCGAGCACCTTCTGGGGACGCTGCGGCCGGGACAGTACGTCAACCTGCAGCTGACCTTCGCCAACGCCGGGCCGGTGAACGTGTCGGCCCCGGTGATCGCGATCAACGCGCCGGCTCCGACGGTGGGAGCGACGCGGTGAGGCGTGCCCTTCTCGCCGGCCTGGCCCTCGTCCTGCTGCTTGCCGGCTGTTCGTCCTCGGGGAACGACAAGCCCAAGCCGTCCGACCTGAACAACGCGCCGAAAGTGGGGCAGTACCAGGGTTTCGGGCTGCTGCCGCCGCTGCCCCGGCCGTCGTTCACGCTCACCGACACGAGCGGCAAGAAGTTCTCGTTCAGCCAGACGGCCGGGCGTCCGACGGTGCTGTACTTCGGCTACACGAACTGCCCGGACATCTGCCCGACGACGATGGCCGACATCGCTCAGGCTGTCGCCCAGGTGCCGCCCGCCGTGCGGGCCAAGACCGACGTCGTCTTCGTGACCACCGACATCAAGCACGACACCGGCCCGGTGATCGCGGCCTGGTTGCGGCACTTCGACACAGCGTTACCGAACCGGTTCATCGGGCTCACCGGCAGCCAGGGACAGATCGACGCCGCCCAGGCCGCGGCCCACGTAAACCTCGCCGAGGACGGGGGCCAGACACACGCCACGGACGTGTTGCTCTACGGTGCTGACGACTACGCGCACGTCAAATACCTGCAAAGCGACAACGAAGCGGACCAGATCGCACACGACCTGCCGCTGATCGCTGCGACAGCATAGGAGTTCCGCCCGTGACCTGGACCTGGACCTCGATCCGACCGTGGCTCGGCACCGTCGCCCGGCTCGTCCTCGGCGTCGTCTGGATCTGGGCGGCCTGGTCCAAGCTCGGGGATCCGCGCGGCTTCGTGCAGGCGGTGCGTGCCTATGACGCCACGCCCGAATGGCTGTCGAAGGCGATCGGCTACGGGCTGCCGACGCTCGAGATCTGCCTGGGCGTGCTGCTCGTGGTCGGCATCATCACCCGAGCGGCCGCGATCGTGTCGGTGCCGCTGCTGGTCGTGTTCCTGATCGGCATCATCCAGGCCGACGCGCGAGGGCTGAAGCTCACGTGCGGCTGCTTCGGCGGGGGTGGCACGACGACCGGAGGCACGTCGTACACGCTCGACATCCTGCGTGACGTCGGGTTGCTCGTGCTGGCGGTGTTCGTCGTCCTCTGGCCGCTCACCCGGATCTCGCTCGATGAGTTCCTGGGTCGCAACGACTACGTCGAGCCGCCGTCGGCCAAGCGCCTGCGCAGCGACCAGGGGCAGCGCAAGTACAACGCGCTGCTCGAGGCCAGGCGCAAGGAGGCGCAGGTCCGCACCCGGTACGTGACCGGTTCGCTGGCGATCGTGGTCGTCCTGGTGAGCGTGATCGGCATCGGCGTGCAGGCGAACCGGGCGAAGATCCAGGGTGACCTCACCGCGACGAACGCCAGCGTGCAGAACGGTGTCGTGGTGGGCAAGGCGGCCCCGGTGACGGTCGACGTGTTCGAGGATTTCCAGTGCCCCATCTGCTTGCAGTTCGAGCAGTCGGCGCACACCGACGTCGCGGCCAAGATCAAGGCCGACCAGATCCAGGTGCGCTATCACATGATGGCGTTCCTCGACAGCGCGTCCAGCGGCAACCGCTACTCCTCGCGGGCCGCCAACGCCGCGCTGTGCGCCTCTGACATCAACGTCGACACGTTCGCGAAGTACCACGACATCCTGTACGGCAAGGACACCTCAGGGAAGCAGGTGCAGCCCGCAGAGAACGCCAACGGCCGCACCGACACCCAGCTGATCGGCTACGCCCGACAGGCCGGCATCACCGGCACCAACCTCACGACGTTCCAGACCTGCGTGAACACCGAGCAGCACAAGGCGCTCGTCGAGGCGATCACCGAGAACGCGTCCAAGCGCGGAGTGTCCGGCACGCCGACCGTCATGGTTGCCGGCAAGAAGCTCGGCACCGTCGACAAGGCCTCGCTGGACGCCGCGATCGCCGCTGCGGCCGCCAAGGCGCCCAAGCCGACGACGACACCCCCGACGACGCCCGCGACGTCGCCGTCGGGGTCGGGGTCGCCGTCGGGGTCCTCGACGGCCACGCCGAGTCCCTGAGCGCTGCGGGCCAGGCTGACTATTTCGAGTTGTCCGCGCTTCGCGATGCGGTGACGTCGCAAGGCGCGGACAACTCGGGACGTCAGGTCGGGTCAGGCTGCGAATGACGGACGGGCCGGCCGGCGGGGCATTCGCTGCCCGCGCCGGCCGGCCCGTCCGGTTGGTCTACGTGCCTTACTTGTTGGCGGCGTCCTTCAGGGCGCTGCCAGCGGTGAGCTTGACCGTGTTGCGCGCCGCGATCGTGATCGTCGCGCCGGTCGCCGGGTTGCGGCCCTCGCGGGCTTCGCTGTGCCCGACCGACAGTGCGAAGAAGCCAGGCACGCTGACCTTCTCGCCCTTGGTCGCAGCGACCTCCAGCGTCTCCTGCAGGCCGCGCAGGACCGCGTCGACGACCTTCTGCTCGAGCGACGCAGCCTCGGCGACGGCGGTCACGAGTTCCTTGCGGTTCACGTACATCTCCCTTGATTGTCGGTACGTACCCGCCACCAGTATGAGCGAAGCCCCCGAATCCCCGGTATTCCGGGGTCCCGGCGTGGCGCGCGAGCTCACTTCGGCCCCATTGCCGGCACCGTTCGACGCTCGGTCGGCCGGGCGTGCCGGCGCCTGTGTACGATGACTCTTCGGTCCGGCGGACCGACGTTTGGGGCTGTGGCGCAGCTGGTAGCGCACCACACTGGCAGTGTGGGGGTCAGGGGTTCGAGTCCCCTCAGCTCCACTTTTGGAGCCCCCGTATTCCCGGGGCGAGAAACGGTTCGAGCCTTGTGGGCCGAGCCGTTGAAGCGCGCTACTGGAGAAAAACTGGAGAATGCGTTTCCGCGAGTCGAAATAGGGTCAGGAGTTTTCTCCAGCTGACCGGTACTCAACGCGGTGCCAGTCGAGCGGTGCGGTGGCAAGTCCGAACTCGATTTCACACGACCTTCTATTCGAGCTCCGCGCATCGTCCGCCAGCACGCCTAACGCCGAAATGCACCACGATCAGGCTCGGCCAGCCGCCGGCCTGACGTCGTTATGATCGGTCGCACGTCGCACCGGAGATCGTGTCCGATGCGCCTTCTTGACACAGGCCTCACGCGGCGCGACGATCACGACGCATCGAGGAGGTGCTCGTGGTCGACGTTCAGAGTCCGCCGGGTTACGCCGTCGTCGATGTCGAGACGACTGGGCTGTCACCGAGCTACCACCACAAGGTCGTCGAGATCGCCGTGGTCCAGCTCGATCAATCGGGCAAGGTGGAGCGGGAGTGGACGACGCTGGTCAATCCCGGACGCGATGTCGGCGCACGTCATATTCATGGCATCACGGCCGAGGAAGTCGTCCACGCCCCGACGTTTGCCGACTTGACCGGCTATCTAGGC
>DASXYL010000047.1:0-28913 GCA_036502575.1 Jatrophihabitantaceae bacterium
GTGTGGACCTCGTACTCGCCGTTGCTCAGCTGGACAACGCGGTCGACGACGCCTCCGGGGTAGGAGGCCAGCGCAGCTTCGATCGCCTTGTTCGCGGTCGTTCCGCTGACGATCGTGCCCTGCCCCTCGGTGTAGTTCGCCGGGATCTGGCCGACCTGCTTCGCCGCGCTCTGGGCGCCCTGCTGGAAGGGGACCACCGCTGAGGACGATGCGCTGTAGCCGGTCGGATCCACGACGACCTGGGTGGCCGTGATCGTCGTTCCGTTGGTCGTGCCGAGAACGAGGACGGGCTCGCCGGTGGTGACGGCACTCGCCGCGGCAGAACTCGTCCCCTTCTCGTAGGTCGTCGAGGACGCCTCGTTGATGGTCACCTTCTGACCCCCTGACGTCGACAGCGTGAAGCCCGAGGTGGACACGGCGCTGACGGTGCCGACCGATCCACCGGCGGCCGGTCCGGATCGGGCGTTGGATCCGTTGCCGCCGGACCCGGGTGCGGCCGGGCCGCCGGAGCCCGATCGGGGGCCACCGGGTACAGGCTGCCCGGATGCGTTCGAGGGCGACACGGCGAGGGCAATCGCAAGTCCGATCACAGTGCACAGAAGTGCCGCGGCCACGAGCCATCCGGTCAGTCGGTTGGACAGTGTTCGCCGCCAGCCGGCGTGGCTGGCTGAGTTCGGACCCGACCCAGGGTCGGCGGGAAGTGACTCCTGGGGGTTTGTCGGTTCGTAGTCGGTCACGATGGCGCTCCTTCGGTTCTGGCCATTGGCTTCACGGTGCTCGCCGTTCCTTAGAGATTTCTGGACAGCGGCTGTGAATGAACGCTGCCTACTCCGGCCAGTCCGAGTTCTCGATGATGTCGACGAAGTTGGCTCGCTGATACCCCGGGACGAAGCGCTGCAGCACGTCGGCTTTCACGTTGCCGAACGTCGTTTCCGGCTTGGGGGCGATGCCTTCGGTGAACGCCTGCAGAATGCTGCGCTTGAAGTTCGGACGGGGGTGCAGGGCGGTGATCTCGGCGCGGTCGGCGTCGCTGATGTCGTGGTAGCCGATGCCGAGCACGTCGTACTCGACGCCTGCCGTCACCAACGCGACCTCCGGCTCCATGAACTCCGGGATACCCGGCGTGGTGTGCAGGGCGATGGCCGTCCAGACCCGGCGGATGCTGTCCTCGGGCACGCCGTGGCCCTGCAGGAACCGGCGGGCTTCGTCGGCGCTGTCCACCTCGAAGCGCCGGCCGCTGCTACGGAACTGCTCGTTCAGGCCGAGGTCATGGAACATCGCCGCGACGTAGAGCAGCTCGGGGTCGAAGCTCCGGTCCCGGTTGCGACCCTGCAGGCTGCCGAACCAGAAGACCCGGCGGGAATGGTCGTAGACCAGATCGCTGGTGGAACCCCGTACCAGGTCTGTGGCATCGCGGGCCAGCTTGGTGTCGGGGATGGTCACCCCGGCGGCGGTCTTTCCGTTGGTGGACATCGCTGTCTCCTCGCGTCGCGTAGAGCTCGACCCGCCCGGCCGGCTCTTACTCACGATGGCGCACCGGCGTGGTGTGGTCTGCCTGGCGAGCAGCCAATCCGGCTACCGGCTAGCCGGAATCCTGTCCGGTCTCATCGAGCGGGACATCGATCCGCAAGGTGGTGCCGTTGTTCGCGGGGCTGGTGATGTGGAGGGTGCCGCCGAGGGCTTCGATGCGGTCGCGGAGTCCGAGCAGTCCGGACCCCTGGCTGGGGAGAGCTCCGCCGATCCCGTCGTCGCGGATCGTCAGCTGCAGGGTCGCGTCGCTGGTGTCGAGATCGACGTACACCACGGATGCCTCTGCGTGTTTGGCGGCGTTGGTCAACGCTTCGGACACCACGTAGTAGGCCGCGACCTCGACCGGCTCGGGCAGCCGTCGCCGCCCGGTGTTCAGGTTGAGCTCGACCGGTACCGCCGACCGGCGGCGAAGTGCGTTGAGCGCCGGTGTCAGACCGCCATTGGACAAGATCGCCGGGTGGATGCCCTGAGAGATCTCGCGCAGCTCGTCGAACACGCTGCGCAGCCCGTCGGCCGCCCGCGCCACGACGGCCTCGAGTTCGCCATGCGGCAGAGGCTGCCCGGCCTGCGTCGCCCGAAGCTCCAGCCCGAGGCTGACCAGCCGCTGCTGGATGCCGTCGTGCAGGTCGCGCTCGATCTGCCTGCGCGTCTCGTCGGCGGCCGCGACGATCCGCGCCCGCGAAGCCATCAGCTCGGCGTGGCTCTGCGCGTTCGCGATGGCCGTGGCCAACAGCTCGGTGAAGTTGGCCAGGCGGGCCTCGGTGTCGGCCGGCAGCGGCTGCCCGGGGGCTGAGTAGGTGGTCATCACCCCCCACAGGCGGCCCTCGACGTTGATCGGCGTCCCGACAGCAGCGCCGACGCCCTGCCCGCGGGCGAGAGCGCCCAGCGACCCGGAGGCATCGGCATAGTTGTCCATCCGGGCCGCCCGGCCAGTCTCGAAGACGAGTGTGCCGATGTTGTTTCCCTCAAGGTTCAGCCGGTAGCCGAAGGGAACGTTGTGCCCGGCTCGGCCCCAGATAGCGACGACGGTGACTCCCCGGTCAGGCTCGTAGCGGCTCAGCGCCGTGTATTCGACCGACAGCACCCGGCCGGCTTCCGCGGTAATGGCTGCGAACAGTTCCTCGGGCGGCACCCCACGCGCCACCAGGGTCGCAATCTGCCGCAACGCCGCCTGCTCCTCGGCCAGCCGGGCCAAACCGGCGCGGCTCTCCGCGTTCGCGATCGCTGTCGCCACCAGCTCGGTGAAGTTGGCCAGGCGGGCCTCGGTGTCGGCCGGCAGCGGCTGGCCCCGGGCTGAGAACGTGGCCAACACGCCCCAGAGGTGCCCCTCGACGACGACCGGCGTGCCGACCCCCGCGCCGACGCCCGCCTCGCGGCCCACGTCAGTGAGCTGCTCGGAGGTATCGGTGTAGCTGTCGACCCGGACGGCCCGGCCGGTCTCGAAGACCCGCGTGGCGACGTCCGGGCCTCCGAGGCTCCATCGGTGGCCAACGAGAATGTGCTGGCCGGTTCTGCCCCAGCTGGCCACCAACGTGACCGTTCCGATGGGGTCGTAGCGTCCCAACGCTGCGAACTCGACCGACAACAGCCCCCCGGCCTCCTCGGCGACCGCCGCGAAGACCTCCTCCGGCGGTACCCCCCGCGCCACCAGCGTGGCAATCCGACGCAACGCCGCCTGTTCTTCGGCCAGCGCACCCAGCTCATCACCACTCAACGCGCTCGCCACCCCTCACGACTGCAGGCCGCTCCGGCTCCCTCTCCAGCAGTGACGGTAGTTGGCGCTGCCGCCACTGCGCACCAAACGACGAGGACGAATCTGCCGTGCCGTCGGGTACGGTCCGGCCGTTCCGATTACATGCCTTCAGGATGCGGGCCCCAGACGGGGACGGCGTCGGTGACGATTTCGTCGATCTCCTTGAGGTCGGGCTCGGACAGCGTGATGTCGGCTGCGGCAGCTGTTTCGGTGAGCTGCCCGGGGCCGCGGGCGCCCACGATGGCGACATGCACGGCCGGATTGGCGAGCGTCCAGGCCACAGCCAGTTGCGGAAGGGTGATGTCCCGCTGCTTCGCGAATTGCTTCAGCTGCTCCACGACGCCCAGGTTGCGGTGGAAGGTCGTGCCGGTGAAGTCGGTGCTGTGGCTGCGCCAATCGTCGGCGTCGAAGGTGGTGGACTCGGTCACCTGCCCGGAGAGCAGGCCGTGCGCCATCGGCCCGTACACGAGCACGCCGATGTCATGGGCGGCGGCGTAGGGGAGAACGGCCTCCTCGATCTCCCGGCGGAACAGGTGGTACGGCGGCTGCACCGTGTGCACCGGTCCGAAGCGGCCGAACGTCTCTGTCTGGTCGGCGTCGTAGTTGGACACGCCGACGTGGCGGATCTTTCCCTCGGCGACCAGTTCCGTCAATGCCTCGGCCGTCTCCTGGGGCGGTGTGTGCAGGTCGGGCCAGTGGACCTGGTAGATGTCGATGTAGTCGGTGTCCAGGTGGCGCAGACTGGACGCGACGCCTTTGCGCAGCCAGTCGCGGCTGGCGTCCCGGACAACGCGGTCGCCGTCCATACGCAGCCCACCCTTGGTCGCGATGATCACGTCCTCGCGGTCGGCTCGCTCTCGCAGTGCTCGGCCGAGGAGTTCCTCGGCGACGCCGAAGCCGTAGCCCTGGGCCGTGTCGAAGAGGTTGATCCCGAGCGAGAGGGCGTAATCGATCGCGTCCCGGCCGGCCTCCAGGTCGGCGGCACCCCAGTCGCCGCCGAAGGCCCAGGTCCCGAATGCGATCGCGGAAACCTGAAGGTCGGTCTGCCCCAGTCGGACGTATCGCATAGCGATCTCCTTGTCTCTCAGATGTTGTGGGTCTGCGGTTGCGGCGCGGTTCGCCGCGGGTGGCGCAGCCGCTGTCGGGCCAGGTCGGCGAGGGCCATGAGCAGTGCGAGGACCATGAATCCCGACGCGCTGAGCACGGTGTCGGACACGGCCGTCGAGTAGTCGTGGCCGGTATGGGTGAGGACGTGGTAGAAGATTGTCGCGAGCGTGGCGGTACCGACTGCCGCACCGATGCGCTGCGCGGTCTGTACCGCGCCACCCGCCGCGCCCCCCATACGCACCGGTACGTTCTGCAGGGTCAGCGTCATGTTGGGTGAGGTGACCATGCCGCCGCCCAGCCCGGCCACGAGCAGCGGCCCGACGGTGGCCCACGTCGCCGCGTCCCCCGTGACGTGCCGCAGCACGAGCGCGGTGGCGATCAGCCCGGAGACCGTCGCGGTCAGTCCGATGACCGTGAGCCAGCGCCCGAGCCGGGACACCAGCCGCCCGGAGATCACTGCCGAGACGGCGACCCCGAGCGCGAACGGCGTGACGCTCAGACCCGAGCGCAGCGGCGAGTACCCCAACCCGTCCTGGAAGAACAGCGCGAGCACCATCCAGATGCCGGTGAACCCGATGAAATAGACCAGGCCGATCGCCGATCCGGCGACGTACCCCGACGTACGTAGTAGCCGCGGATCCAGCAGCGGCTGTCGTCCCCGGCGGACCGTGCGCGCCTCCCACCAACCGAACGCCGAGAACAGAAGAACAGCCAGGAGCCACAGCCACCACAGCCGAGTCACGCCGCCGTTGTCGGCGTCGACCAAGGGAACGAGCAGGCCGAGCACGCCACCGCCGAGCAGTAGGGATCCGGGCAGATCCAGATGCGAGCCGCCGCGCCAACCGCCCCCGGCGGTGGCCGGCACCATCCGCACCGCCAGCGCCAATGCGACCAGGCCGATCGGCAGGTTCACGTAGAACACCCAGCGCCAAGCGTCCGGGCCGCTCGCCACGCCCAGGATCACTCCACCGATCACCGGGCCGGCCGCGGTAGCCAGCCCGACCGTACCCCCGAGTATGCCGAAGGCGCGCCCCCGTTCGGCGCCGCGGAACAGCTGCTGGATCAGGCCCGAGTTCTGCGGTAGGAGCAGGCCACCGGCGACGCCCTGAAGGAGCCGTGCCGCGATCAGCAGATCTCCGTTCGGCGCCGCACCGGTCAGCGAGCTGGTCACGACGAAGGCCGTCAGGGCGATCAAGAACATCCGCCTCCGACCGAGGGCATCACCGAGCCGACCGGCCGGAACCAACGTCAGCCCCAGGGTCAGCGCGTAGCCGGAGATCACCCACTGCGCGGTAGCCGGAGGCATGGCCATCCCGCGCTCGATCGAGGGAAGCGCGACGTTCACGATGCTGACGTCGAGCAACACCATGAACGCGGCGAACTGGGTCACCGCCAACGCGCGCCATCGCCTCGGATCGGCAACTTCCGGAGTGGCCGTGGCCGGCGCGGCCACCGTGGCCGAGCCGGCGTCCATCACCCGTTGCGGATCAGTCATTCCTTGGTGCCCTCCGGGAAGACGACGTGGGCGTTACCCGAACGATCCCGCAGACGCCACCGGGTCGGCATCGACGCCACCACCGATTCCGCGGTACCGGCAGCCGCTATCCGGCGGTTCCGGGGAGCACCAATTCGCCCGGCCCGGTGGGTGGGCGGTTGCGCGCGCCGGTCGTGGGCTGGCGGCGCGCCAACACCAGCACGGCCGCCGCCAGCGCGGCAACCACGGCCGCGAACGTGACCCCGGCCAGGCGCAGCCCCGTCGCCTCGGCCAGGACACCCTCGCCGATCACCGGTAGGGAGATCGCTAGGTACATCGCGACGAAGAAGCTCGACGCGACCTCGCCGCGTGCCTCGGCCGGCGCGCTGGCATTCACCGCGGCCAATGCCGCCCGGAAGCTCAGGCCTTGCCCGAAGCCGGCGATCACACCACCGAGCACCAGCAGGGGCAGGGACGAGAACCCCAAGCCGAGCATGAGTGATCCCATCCCGGCGATCAGCGCGAGACACCCGGCCGGCAGGGCGTCCTCTCGCAGGAGTCCGAGGACGGCCTGACCCGCTGTCGATGCCGCGAAGACAGCGAAGACGACGAGGCCGACCGCCGCGCGGCTCGTCACCCCGAGGCCGGCGGCCAGAAAGGCCGGCGCGACCGCGGCGAACAGGCCGAGCACCGCGAACCCGGCCATCCCCGCCAGCGCCGCGCGTACGAACGCCCCGCGCATCTGCGTGGGGATCCTCAGCGCCCGGGGCCGCAGCCGCGGACGGCTCCTCGCCACGACGGGCTCCGGCATGGTCCAGATGCCGATCGACGCCGGAACCAGCAGGGCAAGGTCGGCCCAGAACGTCAGCCGCAATGGCGAACCGGCCCACTGTGACAACACCCCGGCGAGCAGGGGTCCGCAGCCCAGGCCGCCCATGTTCGCGAGTGCCGCCACGAACGTGGCCCGCGCCCGCCGCGCCGGCGGTGCCAGGTCGACGAGGGTCGCAGTCGCCGTGCCGGTGAAGATGCCCGCCGACAGCCCGGACAGGACGCGGCCCACGATCAGCAGAGGCAGGCCGTCGGCGGTCAGGAACGTCACCGCACTGAGCGCGGACAAGGCGAGCCCGGCCAGCAGGAGCGGGCGGCGTCCGAGCTGGTCAGACAGCCGGCCGAACAAGAACAGCGATGCGATCACGCCCGCGGCGTACGTCGCGAAGATCACCGTGATCGTCAGCTCCGACAAACCGAAGCGCTGCCGGTACAGGTCGTACAGCGGCGTGGGCAGTGTCGTGCCCAGCATCGCCACGGAGAGCGCGAACGCAGTCGCGGCAACACCGCGACCGCGCTCGAACCTCGGCCGCGATGCGGTTCGGGTCGGGACGGTTGACATGCCGCCACGATGTCGCAGCCCGGTCGTGGTCGTCATCACGGCAGGCAGCCAACTCTCCTTCCGGGTCACCGGGGCCTCGGGTTGCAGCTAGCTGGCCCCCGGCTGGGTGAGTCCGTCGAGCGGCAGTGCCACCTCCAAGGCGGTGCCCGTTCCGGGAGCGCTCTGCAGCGAGATCCGCCCGCCGAGTGCCTCGACGCGGTCCTTCAGCCCGACGAGGCCAGAACCACCGGCCAGGTCGGCGCCACCGCGCCCGTCGTCACGCACGCAGATCCGCAGGACGTCGTCGGCGGGGGAGACCTCGACGTGGACCACCGAGGCGTCGGCATGCTTGGCCACGTTGGTCAACGCCTCGGCCACGACGTAGTAGGTCGCGACCTCGACCGATTCGGGCAGCCGTCCTGGCACCCGGACGTCCAGCTCGACCGGGACGGCGCAGTGACGGGCGAGCGAACTCATCGCCGGACGCAGGCCCCCGTCGGCCAGGACTGTCGGGTGGATGCCACGTGCCATCTCGCGCAGCTCGCCCAGCACGCTGCTCAGCTCGGTGGTCACGTGCTCCAGCTCCTCGGCGAGCTCCTCCGCGGCGGGCGGCACCGCTGTTTGCGCCGCGCGCAGCTGCAGGGCCAGGGTGACCAGCCGCTGCTGGGCTCCGTCGTGCAGGTCGCGCTCGATGCGGCGGCGAGTGGTGTCAGCGGCCGTCACAATGCGCGCACGCGATGCGGTCAGTGCGGCCTGGGAGTCTGCGTTCGCGAGGGCGGTGCCGACCAGTTCGGTGAAGCCGGCCAGCCGCGCCTCGGTGTCGGCCGGCAGCGGCTCCTCGTGCGACGACGCCACGCTGATGACGCCCCACAGCCGATCCTCGACGCTGATCGGAGCGCCGACCGCCGATCGGAATGCCCAGTCGCGGGCGACGTCCGCGGCCGGGCCCGAGGCGTCGTCGTAGTCCTCGAGCCGCGCCGGCCGGCCCGTCTGGAACACGAGCGTGTGCATGTTCCGCCCGCCGGCTTCCAGCCGAGTCCCGACCGCAAGGGGCCGGCCGGGGTCGATCCTGGCCCAGCCGCCGACGACTGCCACGTTGCCGTTCGGCTCATACCGGCTCAGCACCGTGAAGTCGACCTTCAGCAGCTGCCCGGCCTCGGCCGCGACTGCGGCGAACACGTCCTGCGGCGGCGCCCCCCGGGCGACCAGCGTTGCTACCCGGCGCAGCGCTGCCTGCTCCTCGGCGAAGCCGCGCAGTTCCACGCGCGCCTGCGCGTCGGCAATGGCGGTCGCCAGCAACTCGGTGAAGCCGGCCAGCCGGGCCTCCGTGCCGACCGGCAAAGGCTCCTCGTGGGTGTACGCCGCGCCCATGACGCCCCACAGCCGGCCCTCGACGACGATCGGCGCGCCGACACACGAGCGGATACCCGACCCGCGGAAGACGTCGGCGGCCGCCCCCGAGGCGTCGTCGTGATCCATACGCGCTGTCCGGCGGGTCTCGAACACGAGTGTGTGCACGTTGCGCCCGCCGAGCCTCAACCGGCGCCCGACCGGCGCCGACGCGTCGTCATCCGTCCGGCTCCATCCGCCGACGACCGCCGCCGTGCCATCAGGGTCGTACCGGCTCAGGAACGTGAAGTCGACCTCCAGCAGCCGCCCGACCTCCGCGGTGACGGCGGCGAACGCCTGCTCCGGCGCCGTCGCCCGGGCGACGAGCGTTGCCACCCGGCGCAACGCGGCCTGCTCCTCGGCGTAACCCCGCAGCTCCGTGCGGGCCTGCGCATTGGCGATCGCGGTCGCGACCAGCTCGGTGAAGCCGGCCAGCCGGGCCTCGGCGCCGGAGGGGAGTGGCTTCTCGTGGGTGTACGCCGCGATGACGATGCCCCACAGCCGGCCCTCGACGCTGATCGGCACGCCGACCAACGAGCGAAGGCCCCAGCCGAGGCCGACCTGGCCGGCCGAGCCGGACGCGTCGGCGTAGTCGTCGAAGCGCACCGGGCGGCCGGTTCGGAATACCTGCGTGGTCACGTTGCGGCCGCCGAGTTGGACTCGGCCGCCGGCCGGGTTCGGTACGGCAACGCCGGTGCTGGTCCACGTACCGACGACGGTGGCCGCGCCGTCCGGGTCGTACCGGCCGATGACCGTGAGGTCGACCCCGAGCACCCGGCCGACCTCCGCGGCGACCGTGGCGAACACCTCGGTCGGCGATGTCGTCCGGGCCACGAGCGTCGCCACTCGGCGGAGCGACGCCTGCTCCTCGGCGTAGCCCCGCAGCTGGGCACGGGCCTGCGTGTTGGCGATCGCGGTCGCGACCAGCTCGGTGAAGCCGGCCAACCACGCTTCGGTGTCCGCCGGCAGGGGCTCCTCGCGGGTGGAGGCCACGCCGATCACGCCCCAGAGTCGCCCTTCGAGGCTGATCGGCACGCCGACGATCGAGCGGATACCCCACGCGCGGGCTACGTCGGCGCCCTGGCCCGGGGAATCGCCGTAGTCGTCGATCCGCGCCGGCTCGCCGGTCCGGTACACGAGTGTGTGGACGCTGCGACCTCCGCTTTCCAACCGAGTGCCGGCCGCAAGAGGCAGCGGGCCGGTTTCGGCCCACGAGCCGATGACAGTCGCGGCGCCGTCCGGGTCGTACCGGCTGAGGACGGCGAAATCGGCCTCGAGCAGCCGACCGGCCTCCGCGGCGACTGCGGCCAGCACCTCCTCCGACGGAACCGATCGGCCGACGAGCGTCGCCACCCGGCGCAGCGCGGCCCGCTCCTCGGTGATCCGACCGCTCGGTCGGGTAGCCATGCGGGCCTCCGCCCCGGCGGCAGCCGCGCCGCCTCGTCACCAGAGGATCCCATCCTGCTCGCGGCGATCAGGCCAATCAAGAATCGCGTCGTCTTCCGACGCGGCCACCGGGCCGGTCCGACTTCCGGCTAGCCGGAACCCGGGCCGCCCCGGCACCCGGGACGCGGCGGCAACCGGCTGCGGCTAGCGTTGGGTGTCATGGTTGCTCTGGGCCGCTCTGATCTCGACGTTTTTCCTATCTGCCTCGGCGGCAATGTGTTCGGTTGGACCGCCGACGAGCCGCAGTCGCGGGCCGTGCTGGACGTGTACGCCGCAGCGGGCGGCAACTTCATCGACACCTCGAACTCCTACCTGATCGAGCACGGTCGCTCCGAGACGATCATCGGGCGCTGGCTGGCCGATCGGGGTAATCGCGACCGGGTCGTCGTGGCTACCAAGGTCGGCGGTGGTCGCGGTCCGGTCCGCAATCTGCGCGCCGAGACGATCAAGCACGAGGCGTACGCCTCCCTCGAGCGCCTGCAGATCGAGCGCATCGACCTCTACTACGCGCACTTCGACGACACGGACACGCCGCTGGAGGAGTCGCTGCGCGCCTTCGACGCGCTCGTTCGGGCCGGGACGGTGCGCCACCTCGGTGCGTCCAACTACACCCCGGAGCGGCTCGCCGCCGCCCTGGAGTTTCAGCGCGAACACGGGCTGGCCGAGTTCACCGTGTTGCAGCCGCATTACAACCTCGTCGAACGCGACTTCGAGCGCACGTTGCTGCCCGTCGCTGACGCCTGGGATCTCGCCGTGTTGCCCTACTACGCGCTGGCGAAAGGCTTCCTGACCGGTAAGTACCGGCCGGGCGGGGAGACCGTCGAGTCCCCGCGGGCCGAGAGCGCCCGCGCGTACCTCGATCAGGGCGGCCGGGCCGTGCTCGCCGCACTCGACGAGATCGCCACCGCTCACGACACGACGATGGCCGCCGTCGCGATCGCCTGGCTGCTCGCCCGGCCGCGGGTCGTCGCCCCGATCGCGAGCGCCCGCACTACCGAGCAGCTCGAGCAGATCCTGCCGGCTGCCACGCTGAGGCTGATGCCCGCCGAAATCGACCGGCTGTCAGCAACTACGGAACCGGGGTGAGCGCCGGCCCGGGGCTGTCCACTGTTTCGGCGGTCTACTGACGATCAGACGGCGAGGGCGATGTTGCGCGCGTGAATCCTGACTTCGGCGCCAGTCGACCCGCGAAGCAGCAGGCAGCAAGAGATGACGTCGCGGTCGACGCTCTCCGGGCGAAGCGTATTCATTCGCGCGGAACCGCGGAGCAGTTCTAGCGTTCTGAGGCTGATGCCGCGCAATGCAATACAACGCCCATCGGAAAGATCCAACGCGATACCGCTCGGCGTCTTCGAAATGGTCTCGATGTGCCCGGTGCAACCGGCCAGGTAGCGGGAAAGCTCGACCTCCAGCCGATGAATTTCCTCTCGCGCGACCGCTTCCAGGTGTGCATCGAGTGCGCTCAACTCGCGCCAGCGGAATACGTGCGCTAACGGGTTAGATCTCCGGCGGCGTCTCCGCCGGTATCTGGCTGCCGACACGGATGTCGCGGTGGTCAATGCGATGGCAATGCACGGGATGATGACGATCAGCATCTCAAACGTCCTTCCGGTTGAATTCGGTCTCGCCCTGCTGCATTAGCCACGTACTCGCCCCTGGGCTCACAAGAGGTCGTACGCGGTTCCGTTGCGTGTGATGAGCATCGGCTCATAACGGATGCTCGCCGACCTAACGGGCGCGGTTACCCCGCCGAAGTTGGCTGCCCCGTCCCCGACAACCGCTGTCACGGCGACTCCTGCGGTGAGCGCCAGCATGGCCGTCCGGGTCCGAATCGGACGGTGGGTGCCCGATCTCGGGGGAGCGGTGACGGCCGGGCGCCTCGTGATGATCCTTCGCAGGAACTGGCCGCTCACGGCCAGTGCGAACATAGGTGTTCCGACGGTGATGAACACGTCGGCGATGTTGTAGTAGTGATGACCGAACGGAATGAAGTCGACCACGCCGCGGACGCTGCCCGGCGCGGTCCAGTAGTGGGTGACCAGGCGATCGAGCAGGTTGCTGCTCCACCCGCCCAGGACGAAGGTGCCGGAAATCAGCACCGGCATCGAGTGTCGACGACGGAGGAAAAGGCTGACGGCCGCAATGAGAAGCCCGGTGTCGAATAGATCGAGCAGCGCGCCACTCACGCGGCCGGAATACCACGAATTGACGGCGGACGGCACGAGGTCATCGCCACCATAGTTGACGCGTACCCCTGCGGCATTTCGCCAGCCCCACCACTTGAAAACCTGATCGAGCACAACAATGACCGCGACTGCCACCAGCACGATGGATCGCTGAGCGCCGCGATATTCAGAATCGGCAGCGGCCTGGGAGCGCAGCGACTTCTTCGAGCCGTTGGCAACCGCAGTTTCTCCATACATGATTGCTCCTGATCGCCGGCTCAGCGCGTCAAATCAAGGCTGCTGTGAATGGGGGCACCGAGGTCGAACAACTGGCGCAGCACGTCGAGGTAGACCGGACCGTTCGGGTCGGTGGAGAACTCCTTGGCCCGGACCGTCGGCCGGTGCAGGACCTTGCGAAGGATGCGGTGCACGGTGGCCGCCGTCTCGGCCTGTTGCTGCTCGCTCAGGCCCGGCAGTCGATCGTGCAGCCGGGCCAGTTCGGCGTCCGCGAGCTGCGTGATCTGTGCATGCAGCGCGGCGATGACCGGCGCCGCCGCTGCCTGCTTCTGGCGGTCCACGTACCCGGCGGTCTCCGCGGCCACGATGGCGCGGGCCTGGGGGATCTGATCCGGTACCGCTTCCTCGGCCAGATGCTGCCCGAGCACAGCGAGGTCGACGAGCGTGACGCCGGCCAGTTGCCCGACAGCTGATTCCACATCGGGTGGCATACCCAGGTCGAGCACGAACAGCGGCCGGCCGCCGGCGTGGGCCCGGGCGCTCCGTACCGGGTCGGCGGGCACTGCCGGAGTGGCGGCTCCGGTGGCCGTGATCAGAAGGTCGGTGTCGGCGAGCTCGGCGGGCACGTCGCTGACTGCCAGGGGCCGGCCGTCCATGGCCTGCGCCACGTCTGCAGCGCGGGCTGCGTTGCGGCTGCCGACCGAGAGTCGCCCGACGCCGGCTTCGCGCAGCATCCGGGCCGCGAGTTTGCCCATACTGCCCGTCCCGAGCACGACTGCGGCGCGGCCCGCGAGGCCGCCGAGGTGTGCTTCGGCGAGGTCCAGGCCGGCCCGGACGAGCGAGATGCCTTCGGTGCTGATGGTGGTTTCCGTTCGGGCCCGCTTGCTGGTTCGCAGCGCCGCGTCGATCAGGCCGGTGATGGCCGAGCCGCTCGTTCCGGCCGTGGTGGCGGCGCGGGCGGCAGCCTTGATCTGGGCGACGATCTGCTCCTCGCCGACGGCCATCGAGTCCAGCCCGCACGCGACCGAGAACAGATGCTCGACGGCCGCGGCGTCGACTCGGATACGGGCCATGCGCACGATCTCACCGACCGGAACCCGCCCATGCGCAGCCAAGAGATCCGAGACGAGCCGGGTCAGGTGGTCGACCGGAGCTGAGGTGGCCGCGTAGACCTCGACCCGGTTGCAGGTGGACAGCACCACCACCTCGTCGACCGGCGGCAGAGCGTGCAGCCTGCCCAGCACGCCGGCTAGCTCAGCGTGCGGCACGGCCAGCTTCTCGAGCGCCTCGACCGGAGCAACCCGATGAGTCACGCTCAGGCTGACAATCGTCATCGCAGTGCCCTTCTCTGTGGAATGGGCGAGGGGCCCGGGCACCCTGCCGGCGCCGGGCCCCTCGTCCATCGAGGCGGTCGGTCAGGACTGTCCGGCGCGGACGCCCTTCTCGACCCGCTGGCCAAGGTCCTTGTCGACGTTGGTCCAGTACTCGAAGGCGCGCTCGAGCACCGGCTCGGTGACGCCGTCGAGCAGGTGTCCGACGATGTTGCTGACCAACCGGTCGCGGGCCGCGTCGTCCATGACCTCGCGAACCAGCGTTCCGGCCTGACCCCAGTCGTCGTCCTCGGCGTGCAGGGTCTGGGCGGCGTGCACCATGTCGCCGTCCGTGTACCAGCCGGCGGGCTCGCCGTAGCGGGCGGCGTCGGCCCGCGGACCGCCCTTGGAGTTCGGCGAGTACACCGGGTCGGTAGCGTTGTAGTAGCGCATGTGTCCAGCCGTGCTGTAGTTGTTCACGGGAGACTTGGGCGCGTTCACCGGTAGCTGGTTGTAGTTCACCCCGATGCGGGCGCGGTGAGCGTCCGGGTAGGAGAACAACCGGCCCAGCAGCATCTTGTCCGGGCTCGGCCCGATGCCCGGGACGAGGTTGCTGGGCTCGACGGCCAGCTGCTCGATCTCGGAGTGATAGTCGGCCGGATTGCGGTTCAGGGTCATCTTGCCGACCTCGATGAGCGGGTAGTCGGCGTGCGGCCAGACCTTGGTCATGTCGAACGGGTTGAACCGGTAGGTCGCGCCGTCGGCGAAGGGCATGATCTGCACCTTGAGCGTCCAGCTCGGGTGCTCACCCCGCCCGATCGCCTCGGACAGATCGCGGGTGTGGTAGTCGCCGTCCGACCCGGCCAGCGCGTCGGCCTCGGCCTGGGGGAGGAACTCGATGCCCTGGTCGCTGATGAAGTGGTACTTCACCCAATACTTCTCGCCCTGTGCGTTCACCCACATGTAGGTGTGGCTGGAGTAGCCGTTCATGTGCCGCCAGGTGCGCGGGATGCCCCGGTCACCCATCAGCCAGGTCACCTGGTGGGCCGACTCCGGGGACAAGGTCCAGAAGTCCCACTGCATGTCGTGGTCGCGCAGGTTGTTGTCGGCGCGGCGCTTCTGGGAGCGGATGAAGTGCTGGAACTTGATGGGGTCGCGCAGGAAGAACACCGGGGTGTTGTTCCCGACCATGTCGTAGTTGCCCTCGGACGTGTAGAACTTCAGCGCGAAGCCCCGGGGGTCACGCCAGGTGTCGGGGCTGCCCCGCTCCCCGGCCACCGTGGAGAACCGGGCCACCATCTCGGTCTTGATACCCGGCTGGAACAACGCCGCCTTGGTGTACGCGCTGATGTCACTGGTGACCTCGAACTGGCCGAACGCGCCGCTGCCCTTGGCGTGTGGCTGCCTCTCCGGCACGCGTTCCCGGTTGAAGTTCGCCATCTGCTCGATGACGTAATGGTCGTGCAGCAGGATCGGGCCGTCCGGGCCGACCGTGAGCGAATGTTCGTCGCTCTCGACCGGGATGCCGGCATCGCTGGTCGTCGGCCTGGGCTGAGTGGTGGTCATAGCTGTGACTCCTACTTGTCGGTGGGGTTGAGTGCGAGGAAAGCGAGGCCTGCGGCGATGCCGGCGGCGGCTTGCACCACGAGGTAGACCCACAGCGTCGACCAGGAGAACAGGCCTCCAGTGGCGGCGCCGAGCGTCACGGCCGGATTGAACGCGCCGCCGGAGATCCCGCCGACGGCGAACGCGCCGGCCACGACGGTGAAACCGATCGCCAGGCCGAAGAAGGAGTTGCCCACCTGGTCCTTGCTGGTGGCGACGTTGAGCACCACGTAGCACAGGGCGAAGGTGAACAGCAGCTCCACCACGGCCGTTGCCGCTAGGGCGTGGCCGGACGGATGCAGGGCCGTAACCGTGGCCGGATTCACCACCGCGCGGGCGACCACCCCGGCGACCACGCCGGCGGCGAGCTGCGCGATCCAGTACGCCACGGCGTCACCCAGCCCGATCCGGCGACGCCACAGCGCCGCCATGGTCACGGCCGGGTTGTAGTGGCCGCCGGAGATGTGTCCACCGGCGTAGACCATCACCATGAGGACTGCGCCGGCGGCCAGCGGCGTATAGGCGCTGTTCCTGAACCCGCTGACCGCGACTGTGAAGACGAGGAAGAACGTCCCGATCACTTCGACCGCGTACTTCCGGGTTGCTGCCGCCCATCGTGCTGTCTGCCATTGGGAGACAGCCACCATTACTGGTGGTCGTTCCCTCGTAATGACGTCTGCCATTGCTCTCTCCTTGCTCCGGGAGTGGAGTTTTTCCTTACGCCGTCGACGATTCCGCTTCGGGGGTTCGCCGGCATCGTGGCCACCGGCCGCTTTGTCGCCCGGCTAGCCGAACCGATCGGATGCCTGCTACCTGCAAGCCGGGCCGGCGATCAGCGGTCGAGGATCTGCTTGATCCCGGCGGCCGACAGCTCCGACTTGGCCAGGAATCCGGCCACCGGGCTCTCGGCGATCAGCTCCGAGTAGTCGGATTCGGCCCGCGCGGAGATCATGATCACGTCGGCCTTCGCGCCGTCACTGGTCTCGGCGAGGAGCCGGGCGAGGTCGAACCCGCTCTCTTGCCCGAGCCCGACGTCGACGAGGACGACGTCGGGCCGAAGCGCCCGAACCTGCCGGAGCGCCTCGGCCGAATTCGACGCCACGCCGAGGACCGTCACGCCCTCTCGCTGCAGCAGAACGCGCGCCGCATCGAGGAAGGACGCGTTGTCGTCGACGAGCACGCACTGCAGGGGCATCAGATCATGGTTTCAGGCGCAGGGCGCGGCCGCCTTGCAGCTAACGGGAAATCCGCGGAGGGGTTATCTGGCCTCGAGGAATCGGAGGACTGCGAGCACCCGCCGATGATCAGTTCCGCTCTCCGGCAGGTCGAGCTTGGTGAGGATGCTGCGGACGTGCTTCTCGACCGTGCCCTCGGTCACGACGATGCGGCCGGCGATGCCGGCATTGGACGCGCCTTCGGCCATCAGGGCGAGTACCTCGTGCTCGCGCGGCGACAGGGCGTCGAGCGGGTCACGCCGCCGGCGGGCCTTCACGAGTTCCTGCACCAGGGACGGATCGACCACCGAGGCGCCCGCCGTGATCCGCTCCACCGTCTCGATGAACGCTGCCACGTCGGTCACCCGGCTCTTCAGCAGATAGCCGGTGCGCTCCCCATCGGCCAGCAACTCCATCGCCTGGTCGATCTCGACGTGCGCGGACAGCACGACGATGGCCGTGCCCGGCAGTTCCGCGCGGATCACTCGCGCTGCCTCGAGGCCCTCGGTGGCGTGACCAGGTGGCATCCGGATGTCGATGATCGCCAGCTCCGGTCGCGCCGACCGAACCAGCGCGAGCAGTTCGACGGCGTTTCCCGTCTGGCCGACGACATCGAACCCCGAGCGCTCGAGCAGGCTGGCGATGCCTTCGCGAAGGAGGACATCGTCGTCGGCGAGTACGACGCGCCGAGTGGGCGGACGCTCCGGGGCCGCGTCGCCTGTGTCGCCTGTGCCGGTCGGCGAGGGCATTCCGCGATTATCGACCACGGGAGCCGCCGCCGCACGCGGCCGAAGCATCTCAGCGGCCATCGGCTACTCACCCGCTCCGGAATCCGGGTGCCCGGCATCGGCCGAGGTCGGAAGCTCGCAGCACACCGTTGTGCCGGCGCCGACCGGACTGTGCAGGGAGAAGGTGCCGCCCAGCGCGTCGATACGGTCCTTCAACCCGACCAGCCCCGAACCCCGAAGCGAGTCGGCGCCGCCGACGCCGTCGTCGCGCACACACACCCGTAACCTGGCGCCGGAGGCTTCCACGTCCACCTCGACGACCGAGGCCCGCGCGTGCTTCGCGGCGTTGGTGAGCATCTCCGAGACGACGTAGTAGGCACCCACCTCGACCGGCTCGGGAAGCCGGCCATCGATGCGCACGTCCACCTCCACCGGGATAGCGCTGCGACGCCCGAGCGAGCGCAGCGCCGGCCGCAGCCCTTGGCTGGACAGAATGGCCGGATGGATGCCCCGGCACATCTCCCGCAGCTCGTTCGTCACGGCCATCACCTCCGCGGCCACGTCCAGGATCTCGCCACGACCCTCGTCGCTCCTGTGCGGATCCACCGCCGAGCGCAGCCTGAGGGCCAGCGCAAGGAGGCGTTGCTGCGCGCCGTCGTGCAGATCCCGCTCGATCTGCCGGCGAGCATCGTCTGATGCGGCGACGATCCGCGCGCGGGAGGCGATGATCTCGGCGCGAGTCTGCGCGTTCGCGACTGCGGTGGCGACCAGGTCGGTGAACGCCGCCATCCGTTGCTCGAGGTCGGACGGCAGCGGTCCGGGTCCGACCGCGATCAGTCCCCACAGCCGGCCGTCGACGTGGATCGGCACGGCGACCGCCGACCGTATCCCCTCGCGGAGCGTGGCCTCGCCGCCCTCGATGGCGCCGTAGTCGTCGACCCGGGCGGCCTGGCCGGTCCGCCGCACCGTCGCGGTCAGCCCGTTCGGCGGGTAGCCCACCCAAGGATCGCCAACCCCGACGTCCGGGGTGGTCCTGCCTTCATTGGCGACCAGCGTCGCCGTCCCGTCCAGCTCGAACCGGATCATCCTGGCCGTACCGAGGCCCAAGTGCCGCAGCGCCTCCTGGGTCACCGCGGCGAACACCGCCTCGGGCGGCTCGCCGCGAGCGACCAGCATGGCCAGCCGCCGCAGGGCCGCCTGGGTGGCGGCCAGTTCACGCAGTTCCTGATCGGCCTTGGCGTTGGCGATCGCCGTCGCCAGGAGGTCGGTGAACGACGCCAGGCGGGCCTCGATGTCCGCTGGTGGCGTCCATTCCTGGATCGCCCCGACGCTCATGACTCCCCAGATGCGGCCCTCGACGATGATCGGCGCGCCGACCGTGCAGCGGACGCCGTACGCGCGGGCCTCGGCCGCGATCGGCCCGGACGCGTCGGCGAAGTCGTCGACCCGGGCCGGGCGGCCGGTCTGCCATACGAGCACGCTGACGTTCCTCCCCGCGATCGGAAGCCCCTGGCCGACGGGAAGCTGCGACCCAGTTCTGGTCCACGTGGACATGACCGTGATCAGCTCGCCCGGCTCGTAGCGGGCCAGGCGGGCGTAGTCGGCGGCGAGCAGCCGCCCCACCTCGGCCACGACCGCCGCGAACAGCTCGTCAGCCGGCGCCGCGCGAGCCACCAGCGTGGCCACGCGCCGCAGCGCGGCCTGCTCGTCGGCCAGCTGTCGCGTCTCGTCACCCACGATGGCCTGCTCCCGCGTCCTGGCTTGCCGGGTCGGCATGCTCTGCAGCCATCACTCACGATCGCGCGTGCGCCGGGCGCGGTCTGCCCGGCAGGCAGGCAATCCGACTACCGGCTAGCTGGAACCTCAGCCGACCGGGACGCGGTGTCGGGCCTCGCGCGCCACGGGCCGGTCGAGGTCGCGTTCGATGTCTTGCAGGCTGCGGGTCTTGGTTTCGGGGACCTGCCGCTGGAAGTAGGCCAGCGAGACGACGGACAGGCCGGCGAACAAGAAGAAGGTGCCGGCGTTGCCGATGGCGCTGAGCAGAGTGAGGAACGAGATGGTGACCACGAAGTTCGCGCCCCAGTTCGCCATGGTGGCCACACTCATCGCCTGGCCGCGGATCTTCACCGGATAGATCTCGCTGATCAGCAGCCAGAACACCGGGCCGAGGCCGATGGCGAAGGAGCCGGTGTAGAGCAGCAGCCCGGCGATCGCGATGTACGCGGTGCCGCCGTGCAGGTGGCTGCCCCCGATGGCGAAGGTGAGAGCGACCAGGAGCATCCCCACCACCATCCCGGAGGTGCCGCCCAGCAGCAGCGGGCGCCGGCCGGTGCGGTCCAGGAGCCGAATCGCGACGATCGTCATGAGCACGTTCACGGCGCCGTTCACGACGTTGGCCAGCAGCGCGGCGGAGTTGCCGAGACCGGCAGATGACAGCAGGGTCGGGGCGTAGTAGATGATCGTGTTGATGCCGGTGATCTGCTGGAACACCGCCAGCGCGACGCCGATGATCATAACGTGGCGCACGGCCGGATTGAGCAGCTCGCGCAGGCCGGAGTGACGGGCGGACAGGTCGCGGACGTCGGCGATCTCGGCCTCGATGTCGCCCTCGTCCCGGACCCGGCGCAGCACCTTGCGGGCCTCGTCCTCGCGGCCCTGGGCAACCAGCCAGTGCGGGCTCTCGTGCTGGAACAGCATGCCCGCGAACATCAAGATCGCCGGTATCGCGGCCAGTCCGAACATCAGCCGCCAGTTCTGCCGGGATGCCAGTCCGTAGTCGACGAGGTAGGAGGCGAGGATGCCGGTGGTGATGGCCAGCTGGTTGAAGCTGACCAGAGCGCCGCGGATCCGGGGCGGGACGACCTCGCCGATGTAGAGCGGTACGACCATCGACGCCGAGCCGACCGCGAGCCCGATGACGACGCGCGCCCCGACCAGGACGCCATAGCTGGGCGCGAACGCGGCGAGCATCACGCCGAAGAGGAACAGGGCCGCGGTGCCGAGTACCGTGGGCCGGCGACCGATCCGGTCGGCGATCCGGCCGGCGGCCAGGGCGCCGATGGCCGCGCCGATCAGCAGGATGCTGGTCAGCAGTTCCTTGTCGAAGGACGTCAGGCCGTGGAAGTCCTTGCCGATGAACAGCAGCGCCCCGGAGATGACGCCGGTGTCGTAGCCGAACAGCAGTCCGCCGAGGGCGGTGATCGCCGCGCCCCACAGGACATGGCGCCGGATGGTTCCTGACGACAGCCGCACGGCCGGCGATGGTTCACGCGTGGTAGTCATGATTCGTCACCGCCTGACGCGGCGAAGACTCTCGCCGACCGCGGTCGCGGCCGCCAGCGGCGGCAGCCACCACGCGGCCACTCCCGCGACGTGCAGCAGCCAGGTCACCGCGAGGGCGATCACCACCGTCGCGGCCACCGTCCAGTCGTCGCCGATGATGAAGCGGTACCAGAACCGTCCGAAGGACCGGACCCAGCCCAGGCCGACCGTTCCCAGCCGTTGTGGCGTTGCCAGCGTCATGGTTCACCTCGCGTTCTGCAGAACGAGCCCGCCGGACTGCTGCTGCCGCAGCAACCGGATGTACCCGGCGGCACCGAGCACGTACCACGCCACCAGGGCGACGATCGCGGCGTCCCCGCCCGGCCAGGTGACCCCGAGCCCCTCGACCGCCCAGAACGTCCCGAAGCTCGACAGCAACGTTCCGACCAGGAGCTGCAGCGCGCTGCGCGGGATGCGCTCCACGAGCCCGCGGGCGAGCAGCCCCGCGCCGGCGACGACCACGAATGCGGCGGCCGCGCCGAGCGTCGCGGCGGGAATGGCTTGCGCGGTTGCGCCGAAGCTGATGACGATGAGCGCGATCTCCAGGCCCTCGAGCACAACTCCCTTGAACGACAGGACAAACGCTGTCCAGTCCATGCCGTCGACGGGGATGTCGTCGGCGGACGCAGTGCGGGCGCCCATGCCCCGAAAACCGTTGGCGCTGACTCGGCGGATTCCCTTGCGAAGCCACTGCAGGCCGAACACCAGGAGTAGCCCGCCGATGGCCAGTCGCAAGGCGTGGATCGGCACGAGCGTCAGCGCGGTGCCGAACGCCAGCACGAGTACCCCGAGGACGGCCAGGCCGGCGGCGGCGCCGAACCAGGTCGAGCGCCACCCGCGCACGGTGCCGACCCCGACCACGATGATCACCATCTCGATGACCTCGACCGCCGCGGCGAGGAACGTGGTGACGAAGATCGAGGAGTGGTTCACAGCGGTACCGGGCGGCTGAGGGCCAGGCGGGCAGCGCTGACGTCCTGGCGCCCGAGCCCCGCGGCGACGGCGGTGTGCCATTGGTCGGAGAGCGCAGCCAACAGTGGCGGGGTGTCGCCGCGCGCGGTCCGGATCGCCAGGTCCACGTCCTTCAGCGCCCACTCGAGCGGGAATTCGGCGGCGAAGTCGCTGCGGTCCATCTTGTGGAACTTGGCGCCCGCGATCGGCGCGTCGAGCGGTCCGCCCTCGATGACCTCCGCGAGCTGCTCGTGACCGATGTCGAGGCGATCAGCCAGCTCCATGGTCTCCGCCACGCCCTCGATGAGGATGGACATGTAGGCGTTGACCACCAGCTTCACCTGGCTGCCCTTGCCGACCTCTCCCAGCCAGACGGTCTTGCGGCCCAGGACGTCGAACACCGGTCGCACGGCGTCGGCCGCCTCGGGCGGCCCGGACGCCAGGATGAGCAGTTGGCCCAGCCGCGCCGGTTCCTTGCTGCCCGATACCGGAGCGTCCAGGAACATCACTCCGGGCCGATTCGCCGCCACCAACTCGCTCATGCGCAGGGTGGCTTCGACGCCGATCGTGCCCATCTGCGCCCACACGCATCCGTCGGCGAATGCGCCGGTCACATCGTCGTCGAACATCACCGACTCCACGACGTCGGCGGTGGGCAGCATCGTGATCACGACGTCGGCGCCCTCGACGGCATCCCGCGCGGATGCGCCGACCTGCGCACCCGCGTCGGCGAGGGGGGCGGTCGCTGAGGGCGATCGGTCCCAGACCCTGGTGGGCAAGCCGGCGGCCACCAGATTGCGGGCCATCGCCGACCCCATGATGCCGGCGCCGAGCACCGCCACCGTCGGGCGGGGCCCGCGGCCATTCACCGTTGCCATAAGGGATCCCTTCTTGCCGTACCCGCCGGTGCGGGTTGAGGACGTCGTGGTTCCAGCATCTCGGCGGGTCGCGCGCAATGCATTGCAGCTACCCGGGATCCGCTGGTGGCGCTAACTGGCGACATTGGCTCTCGGACGGGCGGGACGGCGCGGATTCCAGCTAGCGGCAATGCGGTGCGGCGCATCGGGATGTCAGCGTCATCGACCAAATGCGGGAACCAGCCAGAGGAGCATGCGATGCGCACACATCCGGTGCGTCACCGAACCGGTCGAGTCACGGTCGAGCGCGAATCCGATGCTCACGTCGGTAGCGTCTTCTCGCTGATGGAGACAGTCGAGTTCGTCCACCACGGGTGCCGCCTGTGCGAGGCGGACGAGGATCACACGAACGAGCACGCGAGGTCGGCATCACTCGATGCCCGAACGCGCGGACGCAAACGCGGCATCGGGTCAGGCGAGGCCGAGCATGCGGGCGCATTCGAGCGCGACGTGCAATTCCGCGAGGTCGAGGGGTTTGGCCAGGCTGCGACCGGTTAGTTCCTCGAGGCGGCGCAGCCGGTAGCGGACCGTGTTGCGGTGCACGTGCAGCCGGGCCGCCGCGGTGGAACTCGAACCGGCGTCGGCGAGCCAAGCCCGCACGGTGTCGATGATGACGGCCCGGTCGTCGTCGGGCAGGTCCAGCACCGGGCCGAGGATGCGTCGGGCGACCGACTCCGAGGCATCCGGCGAACTGACCAGCAGGACGGCGACGGGCTGCTCATCGAACCGCACCAGGCTGCGCGTGTGCGGGGTGCCGGCCGCACAGGCCAGCCGGGCCTGGCGCAGCGCGGTGGCGGTCGCATCGAGATTCGAGTACGTCTCGCTGACGCCGACCCGTTGCCGCGCGACGGGCGCGAGCTCCGCGCACAGCCGCTCGACGTCGAACCTTGGACGAAGGGTCACCAGGCCCTCGTGCAGCTCCGCGTCCAGCCGCCAGGCCGAGACGACGTCGTGGCGGCGTAGCAGCTCCTCGACCCGGGGCAGCGCCTCCTCGCCCGGCGCCGGGCACTCGGCGGCGACCACGACGAACGTCCCCTGCCGCGGCAGTTTGAGCAGCGCCGCGGACTCCCACAGCCGGGCACCGTCGCCGAGCTTGCCGTCGAGGAGGCTGTTGAGGAGGGCAGAGCGCAGCTGGCTGTCGTGCCGCGCCCGGTCGGCGCTCGCCCCGTGGTACGCGTCAGCCGCGGCTTCGGCCAGGTCGTCCGAGACGGCCCAGATGTCGGCGGCGCAGCGCAGCAGGGTGTCCTGCGCCTCGTGGTCGGCGTGTTCGACCAGCAGCTCCCAGACCAGCCGGCCGCCGATCCGGAAGGCCTGCAACACGGCCGACAGCGGGACGCCTGACTCGGCGCGGCGCACGCCGGTCGCGCGCGGCGCCTCGATGCCGATGTTCGGATCGCCGGCCAGTCGGCCGAACACGTAGAGCAGGTTGTCCCGGCACGATCTGCGTAGTTCGTCGGGTGCGACGACATGCCCTTCGCGGTACAACGGTTCCTGCGCCTGGATCCGCTCGGCCATCCGGTGGGCGAACTCGTCGACGCGAGGCAGCAGCATTCGGCTCAGATCGCGTACGACCGGATCCACGACGGCGGGCGTCACAGCCCGGAGCATAAACGCGGGGAGTTGTGCGCGGGCACAACGAGACGGCAGTCCCTTGGTTCCCGCGCCCATCGTGATCGGGGCGCCGCGGCCTGAGGATTGAGCAGTCACCCCAACCGGCCACCACCAGCAGGGAACGATCATGAACCTCGCCGCCAACCTCACCCGCACCGCTGCCGCGCATCCCGAACGTGTGGTCGTTCGCCTCGGCGACGCGGCCACGACCTACGCGGACCTCGACGAGCAGAGCTCGCGAGTCGCCGGCCTGCTCGCCCGCCGCGGCATCGGGCCGGGCACGCCGGTGGGGGTCATGTTGCCCAATGTCGCGGAGTTCGCCCCGGTGTACTACGGCGTGCTGCGCGCCGGCGCGATGGTCGTGCCGATGAACCCGTTGCTCAAGGCGCGCGAGGTTGCCTACTACCTCGGCGACTCCGGCGCCCCGCTGATCTTCGCCTGGCACACCACGGGCGGCGAGGTCGAGATGGGCGCCAAGGAGGTGGACGCCGAGGCGATCCTGGTCGACCCGGCCTCGTTCGGCGATCTGCTCGCAACGGTGACGCCGGAGCCCGCAGTCGTCGACCGGGCTGCCGACGACACGGCAGTTCTGCTGTACACCTCGGGGACCACGGGTCGGCCCAAGGGCGCCGAGCTGACGCACGCCAACCTGATCAGCAACGTGGAGGTCACCCAGACCGATCTCCTGCAGCTCACCCCGGGTGACGTGATCTTCGGCGGCCTGCCGCTCTTCCACGCGTTCGGGCAGACGTGCACGCTCAACGTCGCCGTCGCAGTGGGCGCGTCCTTGACGCTGCTGCCGCGGTTCGACCCGGTACATGCCTTGCGGCTGCTGGCTGACCACCACGCGACGGTGTTCGCCGGCGTCCCGACGATGTACAGCGCGCTGCTGCACGTGCCTGACCGCGAGAGCCACGACGTGTCGGCGCTGCGGGTGTGCGTTTCCGGCGGCGCGGCGATGCCGGTAGAAGTGCTGCGACAGTTCGAGGACGCCTTCAGTGCCACGGTGCTCGAGGGGTACGGCCTGTCCGAGACCTCGCCGGTGGCGTCGTTCAACCGCCCCGATCGTGGACGCAAGCCCGGCTCGATCGGCACGCCGGTTGCCGGGGTCGAGATGCGCGTCGTCGACAACGACGGCGGGCCGGTCCCGGACGGTGAGGTCGGCGAGATCGCGATACGCGGCCACAACATCATGAAGGGCTACTTGAACAAGCCCGACGCGACGGCCGAGGTGCTGTCGGCCGACGGCTGGTTCCGCACCGGTGACATGGGCCGGGTCGACGAGGACGGCTTCTACTACATCGTCGACCGCAAGAAGGAGCTGATCATCCGCGGTGGCTACAACGTCTACCCCCGCGAGATCGAGGAGGTCCTCTACGAGCACCCCGCCGTCGCCGAGGCCGCCGTGATCGGAATGCCGCACGCCGAGCTGGGCGAGGAGATTGGTGCCGCGGTGGCCCTCAAGCCCGGCGCAACGGCCACTCCGGACGAGCTGCGCGCGTATGTCAAGGCGCAGGTGGCGGCGTACAAGTACCCGCGGCGGGTGTGGTTCGTCGAGGCCTTGCCCAAAGGCCCGACGGGGAAGATTCTCAAGCGTGAGATCACCGTCCCGGACGAGGAGGTGGCGTCGTGACCGACTCGACCACCCCCTCGATCAGTCCCGAGCAGGCCGCCGACCTCGCCGACCAGGCCGCGCCGCTGGACGCGCTACTCATCGACGCCGCGCTCGGCCCGGTGCGCCGCTTCGCGCCCGACGCCTCCACCGCCAAGCTGCTCGCCGGCCTCGTCCGCCAGCCCGGGACCACGGCGCGGCGACTGCGGTCGCTGGCCGCCGAGTCGGGCCGCATCGTGCTCGGCACGTCGACCCTCGCCCCGTCCAAGCGGGATCGCCGATTCATCGACCAGGCGTGGACGTCCAATCCCATACTGCGGCGTATGGTCCAGCTCTACCTGGCCGGCGGCCAGACCGCCGAGCACCTGGTCGGCGACGCCGGGCTGGACTGGCGCGACGAGCAGCGGATGCGGTTCCTGACCGAGAACCTGCTCGAGGCACTGGCGCCCAGCAACATCCCTTTGGTGAACCCGGCCTCGGCCAAGGCGGCCCTCGACAGTGCGGGGGAGAACCTGGCTCGCGGCGGGGGGCAGCTGCTACGAGACCTGCGGTCGTCGCCGCGGATCCCCGAGATGGTCGACCGGTCGGCGTTCGAGGTCGGCGGCAACATCGCCGTCACGCCCGGCGCGGTCGTGCTGCGTACTGATGTGTTCGAGCTGATCCAGTACACGCCGCAGACCGAGCAGGTCCGCGAGGTGCCGCTGCTGGTCGTGCCGCCGACGATCAACAAGTACTACGCGCTGGATCTCGCGGCCGACCGCAGCCTGGTCGAGTTCCTGGTGCGCGAGGGCCAGCAGGTGTTCGTGATGTCCTGGCGCAACCCGGACGCCCGGCACGCCAAGTGGAACCTCGACACGTACGTCCAGGCGATCCTGGACGCGCTGGACGCCGTCGAGCGGGTGAGCGGCACCGACCGCTCCGTGCTGGCCGGCATCTGCTCGGGCGGCATCCTGGCGAGCATCACCGCCGCGTACCTCGCGGCCACCGGCCACCCGGAGCGGCTGGCCGCGTTCGCGCTGGCCGTCACGGTGATCGACAACGCGAATGCCGGGATGGCGTCCGCGCTGGGCAATCGGCGCATGGCGGCCGCCGCCAAGGCCGTGTCGCGTCGCCGGGGCTACCTGGACGGGCGCGCCCTGGCCGAGGTGTTCGCCTGGCTGCGTCCCGGCGATCTCATCTGGAACTACTGGGTGAACAACTACCTGCTCGGCAAGAAGCCCCCGGCGTTCGACATCCTGTTCTGGAACGCCCACACGACCCGGATGCCGGCCGGCCTGCACGCGGACTTCGTCGACCTGGCCATGGACAACCAGCTGGCCAAGGGCGGCGCGCTCACCGTGCTCGGCGTGCCGATCGACCTCTCCCGGATCGAGACCGACGCGTACGTCGTGGCCGGCATCTCCGACCACATCACCCCGTGGCAGAACTGCTACCGCACCACGCAGTTGCTCGGTGGCTCGTCGCGATTCGTGCTGTCGACGAGCGGGCACATCGCGGCGCTCGTCAACCCGCCCGGCAACCCGAAGGCCGGCTTCCAGCTGAACAAGGCCAACCCGGCCGATCCCGCGGAGTGGCTCAAGGGCGCCGAGACGCAATCCGGCACCTGGTGGACCGACGCCTCGGCCTGGCTGGCCGAACGGTGCGGCGCGACGCGGCCCGCACCCGAGCAGCTCGGCGGCGGCGGCCTGCGCCCGATCGTCGAGGCCCCCGGCACCTACGTCTTCGACAGCTAGGAGAGGGACCGACATGTACGAGACGATCGGCCGCTCGCGCGGCACCGACTTCTTCCGGATCGCCGACCAGCTCACCTCCGAGGAACGCGCCTACTGGCGGCGGGCCCGGGACTTCGTCGACGACGAGGTGCTGCCGGTCATCAACGAGTACTGGGAGCGCGCCGAATTCCCGTACGAGCTGGTGCAGAAGCTGGCCAAGCTCGGCATCGTCGGCGACGGCATCGAAGGCTACGGCTGCCCGCCGATGAGCCCGATCGCATGCGGGCTGATCCACATGGAGCTCAATCGCGGCGACGGAAGCCTCGGCACGTTCCTCGGCGTACAGGCCGGCCTCGCCATGCAGTCGATCGCCATGCTGGGCTCGGAGGAGCAGAAGGCCCAATGGCTGCCGGCCATGGCCCAGCTGACCAAGCTCGGCGCCTTCGCGCTGACCGAGCCCACGCACGGATCCGACTCGGTGGCCCTGGAGACGAGGGCCCGCCGCGACGGCGACACCTGGACGATCAACGGCGCCAAGAAGTGGATCGGCAACGGGACCATCGCCGATGTGGTCGTGGTCTGGGCCCGCGACGAGGCCGACCGCCAGGTCAAGGGATTCCTCGTCGAGAAGGGCACTCCTGGCTACGCCGCGCGCAAGATGGAAGGCAAGGGCTCGCTGCGCGCGGTGTGGCAGGCCGAGATCACCCTCACCGACGTTCAGGTCGACGAGGCGAACCGGCTCCCCGGCGCGAACAGCTTCAAGGACACCGGGCGCGTGCTCGCCGGCACCCGTAACGCCGTCGCCTGGGGTGCGCTCGGCCACGCGACGGCCGCCTACGAGATCGCCGCGGCGTACTGCGCCGAACGCACCCAGTTCGGCCAGCCGCTGGTCAGCTTCCAGATCGTGCAGGACAAGCTGGTCAAGATGCTCGCCGAGGTCTGCTCCATGCAGCTGTACTGCCTGCGGCTGGGCCGGCTGATGGAGGAGGGGCGGCTCACCGACACGATCGCCGCCCTGGCCAAGATGAACAACACCCGCAAGGCGCGGCAGGTCATCGCCGAGGCCCGCGACGTGCTGGGCGGCAACGGCATCCTGCTCGACCACCACGTGATGAGGCACATGGCCGACATGGAAGCCATCTACACGTACGAGGGCACCGAGACCATTCAGACGCTCATCGTCGGTAAGGACATCACCGGTGTCAGCGCCTTCGCCTGACCGGGCCGGCATCCGGTATGTGCCGGTCGACGGGATCCGGCTGCGGACCTCCGTGCAGGGCACCGGCCGGCCGCTGCTGATCCTGACCGGCATCGGCGCCAGCCTGGAGCTCACCGCGCCGTTCGAGCGCGCCCTGCACCCGTACGGAATCCAGACCGTGACGGTCGACGCGCCCGGCACCGGTGAGTCGGCGCCCTACCGGTGCCCGCGCCGGATGGGCGGGATCGCCCGGACGATGGAGCA
>DASXYL010000048.1:0-26475 GCA_036502575.1 Jatrophihabitantaceae bacterium
GCAACCACTCCCGCACATCCGGCGGCAGCAAAAACCCCTGATCACGAACCGGATACCGAAAATCCTTAGCCACCCACACATTGTCCGAGACCACCACCCACAACAACCACCACGACACCAGCCGATTTAGCAACAGGCTCCGTAGCACCGCCAAGCGCGGACAACTTCACAGGAGTGAGCTCGGTCGGCGCGCCTTCCTTGAATGCGGCCGGTCCTTACGTACCGTCGCAAGAAGCTCAGAGGTTGACATAACGTTAACGGTCTACCTGAGGGTGAGGGTTGCTGAACCGACCATGTTGGCCAGCGGAAGTAGGAAATCATGACACCACCGCACAACTACCTCGCGGTCATCAAGGTCGTCGGTGTCGGCGGCGGCGGCGTCAACGCCGTGAACCGGATGATCGAAGTGGGTCTCAAGGGCGTCGAGTTCATCGCGGTGAACACCGATGCCCAGGCGCTGCTGATGAGCGACGCCGACGTGAAGCTCGACGTCGGCCGGGAACTGACCCGAGGCCTCGGCGCCGGGGCGAACCCGGAAGTGGGCCGCAAGGCCGCAGAAGACCACAAGGACGAGATCGAAGAGGTGCTCAAGGGCGCCGACATGGTCTTCGTCACCGCCGGAGAGGGAGGCGGCACCGGCACCGGCGGCGCTCCGGTCATCGCCGGCATCTCCCGCAAACTCGGTGCGCTCACCATAGGGGTCGTCACGCGTCCGTTCTCCTTCGAGGGCAAGCGCCGGGCGGGCCAGGCCGACGAGGGCATCGAGGCCCTGCGGGCCGAGTGCGACACGCTGATCGTCATCCCGAACGACCGGTTGCTGCAGATCTCCGAGCACAACGTGAGCGTCATGGACGCCTTCCGCAGCGCCGACCAGGTTCTGCTGTCCGGTGTCCAGGGCATCACCGACCTGATCACCACGCCGGGCCTGATCAACCTCGACTTCGCCGACGTGAAGAGCGTGATGAGCGGGGCCGGCTCGGCGCTGATGGGCATCGGCTCGGCCCGGGGCGAAGGCCGCGCCCGGGCCGCCGCCGAGATCGCGATCGCCAGCCCGCTGCTCGAGGCGAGCATGGAGGGCGCGCACGGCGTGCTGCTGTCGATCTACGGTGGCTCGGACCTCGGGCTGTTCGAGATCAACGAGTCCGCGTCGCTGGTGGCCGAGGCGGCCCACCCCGACGCGAACATCATCTTCGGGGCGGTCATCGACGACACGCTCGGCGACGAGGTGAAGGTCACGGTGATCGCCGCCGGCTTCGACAGCGGGCAGCTGCCGTACAAGAAGGTCGACGTGCGTCGCGAGGACGCCCCGCCGGTCGAGGCGCCGCTACCGAACCCGGCCAACGGCGCACCCCACCCGGCTAACGGCACGCCTCATCCGGCCAACGGCATGCCGTCGGGTCCGCCGGCCGGCCCGCCGCCGCGCGAGCGCGAACCCGCGGGGCGCTGGCCACTGCCGTCATCGGGGATCCGTCGCACGCCGGTGAATCTCGACGACGAGCTGGATGTCCCGGATTTCCTCAAGTCATGAACCGGTGAGCGCCCCGCTCGACCCCGACCGCCGGGCCGAGCTGGTCGCGAGCCTCGCGACCGTGCGGGGACGCCTGTCCGACGCCTGCGCCGACGTGAACCGCGATCCGCACACGATCACGCTCGTCGCTGTCACCAAAGGGTTTCCGGCCTCGGACGTCGCCAGCGTCGCGACGCTCGGCGTCACCGACATAGGCGAGAACCGCGATCAGGAAGCCCGAGCCAAGATCGCCGAACTGGGCGCCTCGACCTGGCCGATGCGCGAGCTGAGCTGGCACTTCGTCGGCCGGTTGCAGACCAACAAGTGCCGGTCGGTCGCCCGCTACGCCCAGGTCGTCCACTCCGTGGACCGGATCGAGGTCGCCACCGCACTCGCGGATGGGGCAGCGCGCGCACAGCGGCACCTGGACGTCTTCGCGCAGGTCAGCCTGGACGACGACCCCACCCGCGGCGGCGTCCTCGCCGACGATCTGCCCCGGCTGGCCGAACACATCGCCGGCCAGCAATCCCTGCGATTGCTGGGGGTTATGGCCGTCGCCCCGCTCGGCGCCGACCCCGATCCGGCCTTCGAACGGTTGGCCACCATCGCCGCCCGGCTACGGGCCGAGCACCCCGAGGCGGGTTCGATCTCGGCCGGAATGAGTGCCGACCTGGAATCCGCCGTCCGATATGGCGCGACACACGTGCGTGTCGGATCGGCGTTGCTCGGCCGTCGAACGCCCACTTTCGGCTAGCGTTCGCAGCGAGACACACGTATATGGAGGACGACATGCCCGGAGCGATGCGGAAGATGGGCGTCTACCTAGGCCTCGTCGAAGAGGACGAGGACGCCCTCGGTGACGGCGCTGCGTCCTACGACCGCAGTAACGGTCACGCGGAGTACGCCGAGCCGCGGTACTCGCGCGGCGGCGACGGCGCCCACCTGGTGTCTCGCGAGTACCAACAACAAGAGGACGAGAACTACGGGGCGGAGTACGGCGAGGTGGAGTACCCGTCCTACCGGATCACGACGCTGCATCCGCGCACGTACAACGAGGCGCGCACGATCGGCGAGCATTTCCGCACCGGTACCCCGGTGATCATGAACCTTTCCGAGATGGACGATGCCGACGCCAAGCGGCTCGTCGACTTCGCGGCCGGTCTGACGTTCGGTCTGCACGGTCGGCTCGAGCGCGTCACGGCCAAGGTGTTCCTGCTCAGCCCGCACAATGTCACCGTTACCGCGCAGGACAAGGCTCGAATCGCGGAGGGTGGATTCTTCAACCAGTCCTGAGGCCTTTGAGGCCGACGACTCGCCGCTGGACCAGGAATCGAACGCCGGGTGTTGGCTTGCCCTGGGCGCCTGGCAGCATGGAGTCAGGCAGGTTCCGGCACGCGCCCAACAACGGCGCGGTGATTCGAGCGGGAGAGCAATTCGATGACGCTGTTCTGGAGTGTCGTCGCTCTCGTGTTGTACATGTACTTCTTGTTGATCGTGGCGCGGGTTGTCGTCGATGTGACCCGCCAGTTCGCACGATCGTGGCGGCCGGCCGGGGTCGCGGCGATCGGATTGGAAGTCGTCTACAGCAGCACGGACCCCCCGGTGAAGCTGTTCCGACGCCTGATCCCCCCGGTCCGTTTAGGGCCGGTAAGTCTTGATCTGAGCGTATGGATTCTCCTCATCGGTATCCTTGCGCTGCGGTGGCTCGCCCTCTCGCTCGCTTGACATGAGCGCAGTCGGCTTGCGACCGCGACGCACCACCTGCATCATCCGCAACGAGCAATAACGTCGGAGCCGACCGGCTTCGTCTAGATCACGAGGTGACCCGCATGCCACTCACGCCCGCCGAAGTCCACAACGTGGCCTTCAAGAAACCTCCGATTGGCAAGCGTGGCTACGACGAGGAGGAGGTCGACGCCTTCCTCGACATCGTCGAGGTGGAGCTGGCCCGCCTCATTGAGGAGAACAACGACCTCAGGGCCCGCCCCGGCGGCGGCGGCCCGCCACAGTCCAACGGCGGCGTCAGCGTCGCGGAGGTCGCGGCTGCGCGTGAGGACAACGCGCGCCTACAGGCCCGTATCGGCGAGCTGGAGAAGGCGCTGACGCAGGGTAAGGACGGCACCGCCCAGCAACTCGCCCAGGTGCAGCAGCAGCTGGCGCAGTCCGAGCAGCAGGTCGCCCAGATGCGCCAGCAGCTCCAGCAGGCGCAGCTGGCCGCCCAGCAGGCTCAGCAGGCCGCGCAAGCCGCGCAGCAGGCCCAGCCCGCCCCCGGCGCCGGGGGAGTCACCGACGAGCACCACGCGCAGGCCGTGCAGATGCTTGCGCTCGCCCAGCAGACCGCCGACCAGCACCTCGCCCAGTCGAAGTCCGAGGCGGAGCGGCTGCTCGCCGAGGCGCAGGCCAACGCACACGCGTCGTTGAGCAACGCGCAGTCCCAGTCCGACAAGCACCTCGCCGAGGCGAAGACTCGGGCCGAGCAGATCGAGCGCGAGAGCAGCACCAAGGCCGCGCAGGCGTTGCAAGACGCCGAGCAGCGGGCCTCGACGATCACCGCCCAGCTCGAGCAGCGCAAGTCCGCCCTCGAGCGTCGGGTCGACGAGTTGCGGACCTTCGAGCGTGAGTACCGCACTCGTCTCAAGAGCTACCTCGAGTCGCAGTTGCGGGATCTGGACGCCAGCGGTCGGGCCGAACCGGCGCCGGCCCAGGAACAGCGCGCCGCCGGCTGATCGGTCACGTTTCGCGCTCGGGGGGCGGACGTAGGGGAGTGGACTTTCGGTGCTCGTAGTCGCGCTGCTGGTGACTGCCTTGGTGAGCCTCTGCATCGGGCTGCTCCTGTCCAGCACGGTCTGGCTGATCGTCTCCCTCGTGGCGAGTGTGCTGGCCGGGCTGTTGATCTACCGCAACCGGGAGTTCTTCGCGATATCTCGGCCAACTCGCGCCAAACGCCCGCCGACCGCCAGGCACGCGGACGACGCCGCCCAGACCGAGGTCGATGCCGCGCCCGCGTCCAAGCGCCCCGATCCGGATGTCTGGGTCGTCGACGGCCGACCGCGCTATCACCGCGCCGGTTGTCAGATCATCGGCAACCAGGACGCGGAGACCATCCCGTTGAGCCAGGCCAGCGAGGACGGCTTCATCCCCTGCTCACTGTGCGAACCCGACCGCATCGACGCCGTCGCTTAACCGCCGGACGCTGTCCTTATCCGCCGGAGACTGCCGGCCCATAGTCCTGCGTCGCGGCTCACGGCGGCACCCCTCGGCTTGGTCGCGGATAGGACAGTCGCGGCCGGCGGGATCTTCGCGCGAGCGCTCATCGCGTTCGTGGTTGCGTTACCTCCGGCCGCCAGGATTGGGTCAATCAGCGGCGTGACGCGTCCGGCGGTTTAAGCGCGGCGCATCCAGAGGTGTAGGCCTAGGTCGTCGTCAGCTTGGCTGTACATGCCGGTCTCGTCGTCGGGTGCGCCCTCGTGCAGCGACATTGCGAGGACCTCGTCGGCCACCTGCGTGGCGTGTGCCCGGATCGCCTCCGCGGGCTCGGGTGAACCGCCGACGCGCCACCACAGCTCGATCCGGTCGGTGACCTCGTATCCGGCGCTCTTGCGGGCCTCCTGCACGGTGCGAATGACGTCCCGGGCGAGCCCAGCGAGGCGCAGCTCGTGCGTCAGCTCCAGATCGAGCGCAACCGTCTCGGCGCCGGCACTGGCCACCGCCCAGCCCGATCGCGGCGTCTCGGTCACTGCCACCTCGTCCTCGCCGATCTCGAGGTCCTCGCCGTCGACGTTCACCCGGGCCTGGCCGGCCCGCAGCGCCGCGACGAAGTGCGCCGCGTCGGCGCCGGAGATCGCCGAGGCCACCGCCTGGGTGTGCTTGCCGAAGCGCTTGCCGAGCACCCGGAAGTTGGGTTTCACGGCCAGCTGCACGAGCTCGCCGGTACCGGCGAGGCTCGACAGCTCGGCGACGTTGAGCTCGTCGGCCACCTCGCGGCGTAGCGACTCGGGCAGGTGGCTCCAGCCCGGGGCAGAGATCAGCGCCCGAGCCAGCGGCTGACGGGTCTTGACCTTGGAGTCGGCGCGCGCCGAGCGCCCCAGCTCGACGAGTCGCCGCACCAGCGCCACCTGCTCGCCGAGCTGCGCGTCGACCTGGCCCGGGTCGGCGACCGGCCACGACGCGAGATGCACCGAGTCGGGCTGGTCGCTGGAGCCGGCGAACAGCGCCGACCACACCTTCTCGGTGACGAACGGCGTGAACGGCGCCATGAGCAGGGTGAGCAGGTGAAGGCATTCGTGCAGCGTGGCGAGAGCGGCCGGGTCGCCGTCCCAGAACCGGCGACGCGAGCGGCGCACGTACCAGTTGGACAGGTCGTCGATGTAGCCGGCGATCGCCCGGCCGGCGCGCTGCGTGTCGAAGTCCTCGAGGGCGGCATCGACCTCGAGCACGAGCCGGTGGGCCTCGGACAGCGCCCACTGGTCCAGCTGCGTCTTCTGGGCGTTCGAGGGGAGCTCGCGACCCGAGCTTGTCACAGCGCCGCCGGGCGTCCAGTCGTTGGCGCGGGCGTACAGCGACTGGAACGAGGCCACAGACCAGTACGTGCGCAGCACCTTGGACGCGATCTCGTCGAGCACCTTGTGCCCGATGCGCCGAGCCGACCACGGCGAACCCGAGGCGAGCATGAACCAGCGCACGGCGTCGGCGCCGTGGCGATCCATCAACGGGATCGGCTCGAGGATGTTGCCCAGGTTCTTGCTCATCTTGCGCCCGTCCTCGGCCAGCAGGTGTCCGAGGCAGACCACGTTGCGGTACGAGCTGCGGTCGAACACCAACGTGCCGATCGCCATCAGCGTGTAGAACCAGCCGCGCGTCTGGTCGATGGCCTCGCAGATGAAGTCCGCCGGGTAGGCCGCCTCGAACGCCGCCTCGTTGCGATGCGGCGCGCCGAACCGCGCGAACGGCATCGACCCCGAGTCGAACCACGCGTCGATCACCTGGGGGACTCGGCGGTAGGTGCCGTCCTCACCGGGACGGGTGAACGTGACGTCGTCGACGAACGGACGGTGCGGATCGTCGAGCTCCGCCCCGGACAGGTTGCGCAACTCTGTCAGCGATCCGACACAGACCATCCGGCTCGGGTCGGCGTCGTTGCGCCAGATCGGGAGCGGCGTGCCCCAGTACCGGTCGCGGGACAGCGCCCAGTCGATGTTGTTGTCCAGCCAGTCGCCGTAGCGGCCGTGCTTGATCGTCTCCGGGTACCAGTTGGTGGCTTCGTTCTCGCGCAGCAGGGCGCCCTTGATCTGCGTGGTGCGGATGTACCAGGACGGCAGCGCGTAGTACATCAACGGCGTGTGGCAGCGCCAGCAGTGCGGGTAGGAGTGTTCGTACGGGACGTGCCGGAACAGCAATCCGCGGGCCTTCAGGTCGGCGACGAGCTGCTCGTCGGCGTCCTTGAAGAACACCCCGCCGACCTGCGGCACCTCGGCCAGGAAATGCCCGTCCCGCCCGATCGGCTGCACCACGGGCAGGCCGTAGCGGCGCGATACGGCGAGGTCGTCGGCGCCGAAGGCGGGGGCCTGGTGCACCAGGCCGGAACCGTCGTCAGTCGTCACGTAGTCGGCCAGCACGACGTAGTTGGCGTCGTTCAGCTCGACGTAGTCGAACGGGCGCTGGTAGGTCCACCGCTCGAGTTCGCGGCCGGGGTAGGTGGCCAGCACCTCGGCCTCGTCGCCGAGCACGCGGGTCAGTAGCGGCTCGGCCACCACGAAGGTGCCGGCGTCGGTCCGCGCGACGACGTAGCTGACCTCGGGGTTCGCGGCGACGGCGACGTTCGAGACGAGGGTCCACGGCGTGGTGGTCCAGACGAGCAGGTCGGCCGTGCCCGCCCACGGCCCGGACGTCAGCGGGAAGCGGACGTACACCGACGGGTCGACCACGTCCTCGTACCCCTGGGCCACCTCGTGGTCGGAGAGGCCGGTGCCACAGCGCGGGCAGTACGGCGTGACCCGGTAGTCCTCGACCAGCAGGCCCTTGTCGAAGATCTCCTTGAGCGCCCACCACACCGACTCGACGTAGTCGGCGTTCATCGTCCAGTAGGCGTTGTCGAAGTCGACCCAGTAGCCCATCCGGACGGTGAGCTCGGCGAAGGCGTCGACGTGGCGCTGCACCGACTCGCGGCACTTCTCGTTGAACTCGGCGATGCCGTACGCCTCGATGTCGGGCTTGCCGGTGAAGCCGAGCTCCTTCTCCACCGCGAGCTCGACCGGCAGCCCGTGGCAGTCCCAGCCGGCCATGCGTGGGACGTGGAAGCCCTTCATCGTCTTGAACCGCGGAAAGACGTCCTTGAAGACGCGGGCCTCGATGTGGTGCGTGCCGGGCATGCCGTTGGCGGTCGGCGGTCCCTCGTAGAACGTCCACGGCTGGCCGCTCGCGGTCTGTTCCAGACTGCGGGTGAAGACCTTCTGCGCGTGCCAGGTCTCGATGACCTCGCGGTCGAGCGCGGCGAGGTCGACGTGGGCGGGCAGGGGCTCGTAGGCGCTCACTCGGCGGTACTCCTCGACTCCGATCGGTCGAGGGACGACCACCCGGTTCGGGCGGGCTGGCCGCGGTACCACCCTCGTTGGCGCGAACGGTGCGTGCGCCCACTTCGTTCTGGCCCGGTTCTACTGGGGCCCTGGCTTACCAGTGGGCCCGTTCTTCCGGTGCTCGGAGGTGATTTCACGCGCGGCCATGCTCCCCGGGCTCACACCGTCCCCGGGTCGCTCGCAGCTGGGCACCGCGGCTACTCGTCCTCGTCGTTGCGGCGCAATGATAGCTGGGCCGCAAGGAGGAATGCTCGTGGATTCGAACCCGTCCGGCCCGTGCGGGTTGCGGATCGCGGTACGGGTCCGGCCCGGCGCGTCACGGACGTCCGTGGGCGGGCGCTACGGTGAGGCAGCGCTAGTGGTGACGGTGAGTGCTCGGCCGGTCGACGGACAGGCGAACCGGGCCGTCGTCGATGCCGTGGCCGCCGCGTTCGGCCTGCGCCGCTCGGCAGTAACGCTGGTCACCGGGCAGCTCGCGCGGGACAAGGTGCTGTTCGTTGCGGGTGACCCCACGACGTTAGGCCAGCGTTTGGCAGCGCTCCGTGGGCCGTGACGCGGCGTGGTTAGTGGCGTTAGGGTGCGACGGCTCGTATCCTGGGCCGCCTTTGCGGGCACGCTCGACCGGTGCCTGTCGTAGTGCCGAGGAGAGGGGTAGCCATGCCCGCCGGACTAGGACGGATCGGCCGGTCACTGCGCCGTGGCGGTGCTGCCGCGCGAGGAACGCCGGCAGCGCGTGCGGTGCCGGTCAAGGCGGCAACCGGCAAGTCGCCGGCACGCGGAAGCGCGGGCCCGGCCAAGAAGGCTCCGGCCAAGAAGGTCACCGCGAAGAAGGCCCCAGCCACGAGAGCGCCAGCCAAGAAGGCGCCAGCCAAGAAGGCACCAGCCAAGAAGGCACCAGCCAAGAAGGCGTCCGCTACGAAGGCCCCAGCCAAGAAAGCTCCAGCCAAGAAAGCTCCGGCCAAGAAAGCTCCGGCCAAGAAGGTCACCGCGAAGAAGGCGCCCGCCAAGACGGTGGCGGTCAAGAAGGTGCCGGCGAAGAAGGCGGTACCCGCGAAGAAGGCTCCGGCGAAGGTCGCCGCGAAGGCCGCGGCCAAGGCGCCGGCGAAGAAGACGGCGGTCAAGAAGGCGCCGGTGACCAGGCCCGCGACGAAGGCGCCCGCCAAGACGGCCCCCGCCAGCTCGGCGCCTCCGACGAAAGCGCCCGCGCCAACCGCGCCCCCCAAGGTGACCAAGACCACGCCGGCGAAGGCGGCGCCGACCAGGTCCGCACCGCATGAGCGCATCGCGGTGCCGCGCGGTTCGGACTGGACGCCGGCCGAGCTGGCCGCCGTTCGAACACAGCTGGTCGCCGAGCTCACCGAGCTGCAGGGCGAGTACGACCGCTCGATGCGCGACCTGAACGAGCTGCAGCTGGCCAACAGCGACGGGGCGGGCGACGACCAGGCCGATGCCGGCAGCAAGACCTTCGAGCGCGAGCAGGAACTGTCCATCGCCGCGAACCGGCTGGACCTGGTGGCGCAGATCCGCCGGGCCGTCGACCGGATCGATGCCGGCACCTACGGCTACTGCGAGAGCTGCGGCAAGCCGATTCCGAAGGCCCGACTCAAGGCGTTCCCGATGGCGACGCTCGACGTCGCCTGCAAGCAGCGTGAGGAGCGTCGCTGATCGGGGACAATGGTCGGGTGACCGACGCCGAAGCTGATGCCCCCGCGGTGGCCGGTGAGCCCAGCGCACCCGCGAAGCCCCGCCGACTGCTCCTTTTCGGGCTGGTCGCCGCGGCCGCCCTGGCCATCGACATCGTGAGTAAGGCCATCGTCGCCGCCCAGCTCGACGAGCACCCGCCGGTGCGGCTGCTGGGCGGCGCCGTGTATCTGGTCGAGACGCGCAACTCGGGGGCGGCGTTCAGCGTAGGCACCGGCGCCACGGTCGTGCTGACCGTCATCGCGCTGGCTGTCGTCGGTGTGCTCCTGCGCACCGCCCGACGGATGCACTCGATCGGCTGGGCCGTCGCGCTCGGCCTGATCCTCGGCGGGGCGCTGGGCAACATCGTCGATCGGCTGTTCCGCGACCCGGGCATCGGTCGGGGTCACGTCGTCGACTGGATCAGCCTGTTCTCCAACGACGGATCCCGATTCGCGATCTTCAACCTGGCCGACTCGGCGATCACCTGCGGGGCGGTGCTCGCGGCGATCCTGGCGCTGCGGGGCGTCGACCTCGACGGCACCCGCGGCGCCCGCGATCGATGACCCAGTCGCGGCTGCTTCCCGTTCCGGACGGTCTGGACGGGCTGCGCCTCGACGCTGCCCTGGCCCGGCTGTTCGGTCTGTCCCGGACGACGGCCGCCCGGCTCATCGACGACGGCGACGTGCTCGTCGACGGGTCTGCCCCTAGCCGGTCGGCGAAGGTGCACAGCGGATCTGTCCTCGAGGTGACACTTCCCGAGCCGGAGACGGCAGCGCCCGAGCCGCGATCGGTCGCCGGGCTCACCGTGCTGCACGACGACGACGACATCATGGTGGTCGACAAGCCCGTTGGGGTCGCCGCGCATCCGAGCCCGGGCTGGACCGGGCCGACCGTCATCCAGGGACTGGCTGCCATGGGCTACCGCATCGCCACGTCCGGGGCGGCGGAGCGGCAGGGTGTGGTGCATCGCCTGGACGCCGGGACTACCGGCGTCATGGTCGTGGCCAAGAGCGAGCACGCCTACTCGGTGCTCAAGCGGGCGTTCAAGGAGCGCACCGTCGACAAGCGCTATTCGGCGCTCGTGCAGGGCCACCCCGACCCCAGCCGCGGCACCATCGAGGCGCCGATCGACCGCCACCCGTCCGCCGACTACAAGTTCGCCGTCGTCGCCGGTGGTCGCAAGAGCATCACTCACTACGAGACGGCCGAGGCGTTCCGGGCGGCCAGCCTGCTCGACGTCCACCTCGAGACCGGACGCACCCACCAGATCCGCGTGCACATGGCCGCCATCCGGCATCCGTGTGTCGGTGATCTGACATATGGCGCCGATCCGGTTCTGGCGGAGCGGCTGGGCCTGACCCGGCAGTGGCTGCACGCCCGCGAGCTCGGCTTCGAGCACCCGGCGACGGGGGAGTGGGTGACGTTCGTGTCGGCCTTCCCGGCCGACCTGCAACACGCGCTGGACGTCTTGCGGGCGGAGTCGTGATCGCGAGACGGTCGCGGGTGACCGTCGATCGGCGCTTGCTCCGGACGACGGCGCTGTGCCTGGTGATCGCGTTCGCGTTCGCGTCGGTGCGCTGGCTCGACAACGTCTGGCACTGGCCGTTGCTCGACCTGGACGTCTACCGCCGCGGCGCCCGCGAGCTGCTGCACGGGCGATCGCTCTACGACTCGGCGCCGCACTTCCCGCATCCCGAGCTGCCGTTCACCTATCCGCCGTTCGCGGCGGCGATGTTCGTGCCGGCCTACGTGGTCGGTCCGGTGCTGTCGGGTATCGGCATGTCGCTGCTGTCGCTCGGCTGCTATCTGCTGATCGCGCTGACCTGCGGGCGACGGCTGGGCCTGCGCTGGTCGACGCTGCTACCACTTGCCGCGCTCGGGCTCGCTCTCGAGCCGGTGCAGCGCACGTTCTGGCTGGGCCAGGTCAACCTGTTGCTCGCCGCGATGGTGGTCGCGGACTGCTTCCTGCTGCCGCCGCGGGCCCGGGGGCTGCTCGTCGGTGTCGCGGCCGGCATCAAGATCATCCCCGGCGTGTACGTCATCTACTACCTGCTGCGGCGCGATTGGATGGCGGTGCTGCGGGCCGCCGTCGGATTCGCGGCCACGGTCGGGGTGAGCGCCATCGCGAGTCCGCACGACGCCACGCATTTCTGGACGAAGCTGTTCTGGGATCCCAACCATGTGGGCCAGCAGGCCTACATCTCCAACCAGTCGCTGTACGGGCAACTGGTTCGCCTCACCCACAACCTCCATCCGGCCACCGGCGTCTACGGGCCCATCGCCCTCGCCGCCCTGGGCCTGGCTGCCTACGCGGCGTCTCGGCAGCTGCGGTTCGGCCACGACGTGGCCGCGCTGACCTGCGTGGCCTTCGGCGGGCTGCTGGCCTCACCGATCTCGTGGAGCCATCACTGGGTGTGGTTCGTGCCGGCCGTGCTCGTGCTGATCGCGCAGGGCCGGCGTCGGTCCGCCGCCGTCCTGGCCCTGGTGCCGGCGCTCGCGCCCGAATGGTGGACGCCGTCCACGCAAGCGCCGTACACGTACATCCGCGAGTTCCACCACCACTGGTGGCAGACCGTGCTGTGCCTGAGCTACGCGGTCGCGGGGGTGGCGTTCCTGGTCGTGATGTGCCGTCCCCAGCCCTCCGGCGCCCTTGCCGACCAGGCACCGCGGCGCCGCCGCCACCTTCACCCGGCACTAGCCCTGCGGTCCGCGCGCTAGCCAGGGTTGTCCGCGCTTCGCGACGCCAGGGCAGCGCGAAGCGCGGACAACTCGTCGGGGGGTCGGTAGCACCTGCTCGATTTTGCGCGAACTCTTCCTAAGCCGCTCATTGCCGCTTAAGTTGTGAGGCGCAACTTTTTCTGGGGCCGGTCCTAGGAGGCGTTGGTATGCGGCGTGCTGCGCACCTTGTCGGGAACACCGTCCTGATCACCGCGCTGGTCGCCCTCGGGGTGGCCGCGCTCAGCCCGGGGCGCGCGTCCGCCGATGCCCGCCCGTGGCTGGACGCGAGCCGGCCGATCGAGCAGCGCGTGGACGAGCTGCTCGGGCAGCTGACGATCGAGGAAGAGGCGACGCTGCTCGAAGGCGTGAACGCGCCGGCCGGCGTCCACGCGGTGGGCTACGTGAACGGCGTGCCGCGCCTGGGCATCCCGGCCCAGTTGCTGTCCGACGGGCCGGCCGGGGTGCGGGACGGCACGCCGGCCACCGCGTTGCCGGCCCCGGTGTCGCTGGCGGCCAGCTTCGATCCGACGCTCGCCCGGCAGTACGGCGCCGTCATGGGAGACGAGGCCGCGCGGCGCGGCTACGAGACGCTGTACGCCCCGATGATCAACATCGTCCGGATCCCGGAGGGCGGGCGGAACTTCGAGACCTTCGGTGAGGACCCCACGCTCGCGGGTCAGATCGGCACCGGCGAGGTCGAGGGCATCCAGTCGCAGGGCGTCGCCGCGCAGGTGAAGCACTACGCGGCCAACAACCAGGAGGACGACCGCACCACGACCAGCTCGGACGTGGACGAGCGCACCCTGCACGAGATCTACCTGCCGGCGTTCGAGGACACCGTGAAGAACGGGCGGGCCTGGTCGCTGATGTGCGCGTACAACAAGGTCAACGGCACCTACGCCTGCGAGAACTACCCGCTGCTGCACGACATCCTCAAGGGCGACTGGGGCTTCGACGGGGTCGTCGGTTCGGACTACCCGGCCACGCACAGCACGGTGGCCAGCGCCGAGGCGGGTCTCGACCAGGAGTTCGGCGGCTCGACGTTCTACGCCCAGTTGCCGGCCGCCGTGCACTCGGGCCAGCTGCCCAAGTCGGTGCTCGACGACCACGCCCGGCGGGTGCTGCGGATGATGTTCCGGACCGGGCTGTTCGACAACTCGCGTCCGACCGGGCCGCCCGACGTCGACGCGCACGCCGCAACCGCCCGCGCGGCCGCCGCCGACGGCAGCGTGCTGCTGAAGAACAACGGCGTGCTGCCGCTCGACGGGTCGAAGACGAAGTCGGTCGCGGTGATCGGCCCCTACGGCAACTCGGTGCCGGCCGGCGGCGGCAGCTCGCGGGTCACGCCGTACCACACGGTGACGCCCGTGCAGGGGCTGTACGCGCGCGGGCTCGATGTCACGTACACGCAGGGCTCGACCGGCAACGGGGCGCCGCCGCCCATCCCGGCCTCGGCGTTCGGCAACCTGTCCGGCGAGTACTTCGCCAACCAGGACCTGTCCGGTACCCCGGCGCTGACCCGAAGTGACGCGCAGATCGACTTCGACTGGGGGCAGGGTGCCCCGGCGGCCGGGCTGCCGGTCGACCACTATTCGGCTCGCTGGACGGGCACGCTGACCGCGCCGACCACCGGCGACTACACGCTCGGCCTGACCAGCGACGACGGCAGCCGGCTGTTCGTGGACGGCCAGCTGGTGATCGACAACTGGCGCGACCAGGCGGCGAACACCGAGACCGCGGTCGTGCACCTGGTGGCCGGTGAGGCGCACGAGATCAAGGTCGAGTACTACGAGAGCGGCGGCGACGCTTCGGTGTCGTTGGGGTGGACCGCGCCCGGCGCGCAGGATCCGGCGATCGTTGCCGCCGTTGCCGCGGCGAAGAGCGCCAACGCGGCGGTGGTGGTGGTCGGCGAGGTCTCCTCCGAGGGTTCGGACCGCACGTCGCTCGCGCTGCCCGGTACGCAGGACGCGCTGGTCGACGCCGTGGTCGAGGCCAACCCGAACACGGTGGTGGTGCTGAACACTGGCGGTCCGGTGCTGATGCCGTGGATCAACGACGCCCGTGCCGTCCTGGAGATGTGGTACCCGGGGGAGGAGGACGGCAACGCCCTGGCCGATCTGCTCTTCGGCAACCGCGAACCCGGCGGGAGATTGCCCGTGACGTTCCCGGCGGCGGCCGACCAGACGCCGATCGCCGGGCCGCCGCAGTACCCGGCGGCCGATGGTCACTACGTGTACAGCGAGAAGCTGAACGTCGGATACCGGTGGTACGACGCCACCGGGACGGCGCCGCTGTTCCCGTTCGGGTACGGCCTGGGCTACACGACGTTCGCCTACTCGAACCTGCACGTCAGCCCGGTGCTGACCCCGGGCGGCATCGCGTCGGTGAGCGTGCAGGTGCGCAACACCGGGCACCGGGCCGGCTCCGAGGTGGTGCAGCTCTACGTGGGCTCACCCGCCTCGGCCGGCGAACCGCCCAAGGCGCTGAAGGACTTCCGCAAGGTGACGATCGGCGCGGGCCAGAGCGCCACGGTGCGGTTCACGCTGCGCCAGTCGGACCTGGCGATCTGGGACACGGTCACGCACCAACCGTCCACAGTGGACGGTACCTATCAGGTCTACGTCGGCTCGTCATCGCGCAACCTCCGCGGCCAAGCGCCGCTGCGGGTGCCGCTGACCCTGGGCGCCCAGTCGGTCGACATCACCGCGCCGGCGCTGGCCACGCCCGGCACGACGGTGCCCGTCTCCGGCACTGTGCGGAATACAGGAGACCTGCCGATCACCAATGCCCGCGTCGCGCTGCATGCCCCGTCCGGATGGACGGTCGCCCCGGCCGGCGCGCAACGGGTGATCATCGTGGCGCCGCACGGGGTCGCCCACCTGTCGTGGAACGTCACCGTGCCGGATGACGCGGCGGCCGGCGCGCAGACCCTGTCGGCGCACGCCACCTGGTCCGGCGGCGCCCGCTCGTCGGCCGATGCGATCACCGCGGTCAACGTGCCCTACGCATCGTTCACGGCGGCGTTCAACGGCACCGGCATCAGCGACGACGCCAACCCGGCCGGCGGCAACTTCGACGGATCCGGGTACAGCTACTCGGCCCAGGCGCTGGCCACCATCGGGTTGACCCCGGGCGCCACGGCGACCTACGGCGGGCTGGCCTTCCACTGGCCCGACGCGGCGGCCGGCGCCCCCGACATGGTCACCGCCGCCGGGCAGACGATCAGCCTGGCCGGTCACGGCTCGACGCTCGGCCTGCTCGGCGCGGGCAACAACGGCAGCGCCGGCGGGGTGGTCACCGTGACCTACACCGACGGCACCACCACGTCAGGGACGGCGACGTTCGCCGACTGGTACAACAACGCGGCCGTCCCGGGCTGCACGCTCGCGGCGACGGTGCCGTACTGGAACCGACCACCAGGCGGGCTGCCCGTCCGACCGATCGGTCTGTACGCGACGACAGTGCCGCTCGACCCGGGCAAGACGGTGGCCGCCGTCACGCTGCCGTCGGAGAGCCGGTTCCACGTCTTCGGGGCGGCGATCGGATGAACGCCATGATCAAGATCGGTATCGCCGTTGCCGTCCTCGCCGCCTCGGCCGTGGTCGCCGTTCCGGCGGCCGCCAAGCCGGCTTCCCGAACCGTTGTCGACGGTCAAGCCCGGTTCGAGGTGCTGTCGCCGACGTTGATCCGCCTCGAGTACGCCGGCGACAAGCACTTCACCGACGCCGGAACGTTCAATGCGGTCAGCCGCGACACGTTCACCGTTCCGAAGTACCGCACCGCCGTCGAGAACGGCTGGCGGGTGATTCGCACGGACCAGGTCACGCTGAAGTACCGGCGCGGGTCGGGGCCGTTCACCGCCGACAACGTCGAGCTCGACCTGAACGACGGCGGTACGAACGTGCAGGCTCACCCGGCCTGGCCTACGCAGGCCAGCTGTACGTTCGGCACGCTGTGCCAGGCCGAGAACGCCGCCTTGTCCGGCGGGGCGAGCGTCAACACCAACCACAGCGGCTACACCGGCACCGGATTCGTCGACGGCATCCAGACCAAGGGCGCCCAGCTGAGCTACCGCCTGACCGGCGCGCCGGCGGGCCCAGAAACCCTGCAGGTGCGCTACGCGAACGACCTCGGCGGCGACGGTCAGCGCACCACCCGCACGATGAGCGTGCAGGTCGACGGTCAGCCGGCCGGAACGCTCACCCTGCCCGTCACCAGCAGCTGGGACACCTGGGCGCTCGCCTCGGTGCCATTGCAGCTCACCGCCGGCGCGCACGATGTCACCGTCGTGTTCGGCCCGAACGACACGGGCAACGTGAATGTCGACAGCCTGGCGGTAACCCCGCCCGGCGCGTCCTACCCCGGGCCGACCCCGCTGAGCTGCCCGTTCGCGACGGTGTGCGAGGCGGAGACCGGAACGCTCACCGGCGGCGCGACCACCGCCAGCGACCACGTCGGCTACGGCGGATCCGGCTTCGTCGCCGGGCTGAAACAAGCCGGTGACACCGACACGTTCACGCTCACCGGCGTGCCCTCAGCCGGTCCGTACGACGTGCAGGTGCGCTACGCCAACAACCAGGGCGGCGACGGGCAGACCACCACCCGCACCCTGACCGTGGCGGGCAACCAGGTGAGCCTGGCGCCGACACCGTCCTGGGACGCGTGGACGACCGCGGCCACCACCGTGCACCTCAACGGTGGCGACAACACCGTCGCGTTCAGCTGCGGGGCCGGCGACTCGTGCAACGTGAACGTCGACAGCATCGCCGTCACGCCCACCAACACGCGCTTCCCGCTGTCGCACCTGCCGCTCGGTGGGTACCGCCGCAGCCTGGACGGCGTGGCCGGCGACGCCCCGATCACGCCGGGCCTGCTCTACCGCGACGGGTGGTCGCTGCTCGACGACACGAGCAGTGCGCTGTTCGACCCGGCGACGAACGCCGTCACCCAGCGGCCCACCCATGATGGGCCCTACCAGGACGGGTACCTGTTCGGGTACGGCCCGGACTACCAGCAGGCGTTGCAGGACCTGCGCGATCTCACCGGACCGGCGGCCGATCTGCCCCGGTGGGCGTTCGGGGTCTGGTACTCGCGCTACAACGCCTACAGCGCCAGCGACTACGAGAACACGCTGTTGCCCAAGTTCCGCAGCGAAGGCGTGCCACTCGACGTGCTGGTCACCGACACCGACTGGAAGTCGCCCGATCCGTGGAACGGCTGGGAGTTCGACCCGACCTACTTCCCCGACCCGCAGGCCTACCTGACCTGGGCCCACCAGCAGGGCCTGCACACCACGTTCAACATCCACCCGAGCATCCAGCAGGCCGACACGCAGTTCACCCAGGCACAGGCGACCGCCGGGGGAGCGCTGCAGACCAGCAACAGCTGCTTCTCCGACCAGGGCCACAACGGGCCCTGCTACGTCTTCGACTGGGGCGACCCCAAGCAGCTGCAGGCGTACTTCGACCTGCACCAGACGGCCGAGCAGCAGGGCGTCGACTTCTGGTGGCTGGACTGGTGCTGTGAGGGTTCGCAGTCGTCGCTGCCCGGCGTGACGCCCGACGCCTGGATCAACGACAACTACGCGCGGGACACGTCCAAGAACGGCCAGCGCGGGTTCGCGTTCTCCCGGGCGTTCAGCTCGCTGCAGTCCGGCGGCTACTCGGGTTCGGTCGGGTTGCCCACCGGGCCGTGGGCCGACCACCGCTACACCGTCCACTTCACCGGCGACACGTCCTCGACGTGGGCCGCGCTGCAGTACGAGGTGGGCTACACGGGCGCCGAGGGCGCCTCGACCGGGTTGCCGTACACGTCGCACGACATCGGCGGCTTCAACGGCTCGCCGGCCGACGATCTGTACGTGCGGTGGATGCAGCTCGGCACGTTCCAGCCGATCGACCGGCTGCACTCCAACCACGCGCCGCGGCTGCCTTGGGAATACAGCGATCCTGCCCGTACCGCGGCCGAGAAGTTCCTGCGGCTGCGTGAGGCGTTGGTCCCCTACACGTACACGGCGGCCCGCGAGGCGCAGGACACCGGTGTGCCGATCGTCCGCGCGCCCTACCTCGCCTACCCGGATCAGCCGGCCGCCTACGAATACGCGGCGAGCGAGTATCTGTACGGGCCGAATGTGCTGGTCGCTCCGGCCACCACGCCCGGCACCACGTCCACCACGCAGGTGTGGTTCCCGCCCGGCACCTGGACCGACTACTTCACCGGCGCGTCCTACACCGGGCCGTCGGTGCACGCAGTCACCACGGGGTGGGACACCATGCCGGTGTTTGTCAAGGGCGGCGGCATCGTCCCCGAGCGCAGCGACAACGTCACCAACGATGTGCAGAACCCGATGAACAAGCTCACCGTGGATGTCGCGGCCGGCGCCTCCGGCAGCTACGACCTGTACGAGGACGCTGGTGACGGGCCGGGCGGCTCGGCGACGACCCCGATCAGCTACGCGAGCAAGACCCTGACGATAGGGCCGGCCCGCGGCCGCTTCGCCGGGCAGCCGAGCAGTCGGGAATGGACGGCGCGGTTCCTCGGCGTCGCCCGGCCGTCCACAGTGGACGTCGACGGAAAGTCGACCAGCGCGTGGTCCTACGACGCGTCGAACCGGACGCTCACCGTGCCCCTCGCGGCGCGCCCGATCACGGCGAGGACGACGATCAAGGTTTCGTGATGTGCCCGGCACGGTAGGAAGGACACATGGGATCCGCGCCGTTGATCGTTGCGTCCAACCGAGGTCCGCTGTCCATCGTGGCCGTGGACGACGGCGATGACGAGGTGCGTCGCGGCGGCGGTGGCCTGGTCAGTGGCATGCAGGCCGCCCTGTCCGCGACGCCCGACGCGGTTTGGATCTGTGCCGCGCTGAACGACCGGGAGCGCGGTATGGCGCGCCGGGCCACCTCCGGCCGGCTGTCCGAGGTCGCGGCGGTCGCCGATGCGTTGGCGGGCGACTTCGACGTGCGGATGCTGCCCATCGACGCGTTGACGTTCCGGCAGTCCTACAACGGCATCGCGAACTCGACGCTGTGGTTCGCACTGCACATGCTCTACGAGCCCGCCCGCAGCCCGGTGTTCGATCAGGCCTGGCGGCGGCAGTGGGCGAGCTACGTCCGCTACAACCGGGCCTTCGCCGAGGCGATCGCGGCCGAGGCGGCCGACGGCGGGACCGTGATGGTGCAGGATTACCACCTGCTGCTCGCGCCCCGCATGCTGCGCGAGCTACGCCCAGACGTCCGTATCGGCCACTTCACGCACACCCCGTGGGTGCCGCCCGAGTACTTCCGGATGCTGCCGGACGACGTCGTGCGCGACCTGCTCGACGGGCTGCTCGGCGCGCACCTGATCGGCTTCCACACCGACCGCTGGGCGAAGCACTTCGCCGACTGCTGTGCCGAACTGCTCGGGCGGGCACCCGGCTCGCGGCTCGAGGTCTTCCCGCTGTCGACCGACGCCGACGAGATGCACGAGCGGGCCTACGAGCGTGACGTCAATCGCGCGGTGCGCGGGCTGCGGGACACCGTCGGCGATCGCTTGGTCATCGGACGCGTCGATCGCACCGAGCTGTCCAAGAACGTGCTGCGCGGTCTGCTGGCCTATCGCGAGCTGCTGCGGACCCGGCCCGAATGGCACGACCGCGTCGTCCACGTCGTCTACAACTACCCCTCGCGTGAGGACCTGCCCGAGTACCGCGAGTACACGGCCGCCGTCGAGCGGCTCGCCCGCGAGATCGACGACGAGTTCAGCACGGACGACTGGACGCCGCTCGTGCTCGAGATCGCCGATGACTACCCGGGTTCGCTGGCCACGATGCGCCGCTCCGACGTCATCTTCGTGAACTCGGTGCGCGACGGCATGAACCTGGTCGTGCTCGAGGCCATCGTGGTGTCCGAACGCGACCCGGCGGTGGTGCTGTCGCGCGACGCCGGCGCGGCCGAAACCCTCGGCGAGGACGCGCTGCTGGTCAACCCGTTCGACGTCTCCGAGACCGCCGCCGCGCTGCACGAGGCGCTGGCGATGCCCGAGGACGAACGGCTCGCCCGGGCGCAGCGGTTGCGCAAGAAGGCCGTGGCGCTGCCGCCGGCGCCGTGGTTCCGGGCCCAGCTGGACGCACTGGCCCGAATCAGCGGCTGAGCGCCTCCAACAACGCGACGACACCGGCCGGCCCGTCGACCGCCACGTCGGCCGCCTCGGCCACCTCGGGCACCTCGGCCGAAACCACGGCGACGCTCCACGCCCGCGTGCCGTTGCCGCGCAGCTGGGCGACCGCCTCGAAGGCCGGCAGGTCGCCGACGTCATCGCCGATGAACAGCACCGTCGCGGGGCGGACCTCGTCCACCAGGCGCCGCAGGGCGCCGCCCTTCTCGTAGCCGGGCAGTCGCAGTTCGATCACGCCACGGCCGGGGTGCACGTCGAGCCCCAAGGTCTCGCCGAGGGCGGCGACCGCGTCGCGCACGGTGTCGAGTGCCGCCTCGGGATCGGGGGCCCGCCGTCCGTGCACGACCAGCGAGAGGCGCTTGTCCTCGATCCACAGGACCGGATCGCCGGCCTCGAGCAGCACGGGCAGCTCCGCGCGCAGGCGCTGCATGGACTCGGGCTCGGGCGGGGTCTGCAGGGCGCCGTTCCGCCACTGCTCGGCGCCGTAGAGCCCCTCGATGATCAGCCCCGGGATGCCGTCAGTGCCGCCCGTGCCGTCCAGGCCGCCGAGTTCGAGGACGGTGCGCGCGTCCCGACCGGTTATCACCGCAACCTGGGCCCCGCGTTCGGCCAGTTTGCGCAAAGCGGCCAGCGCTCCGGGCGCGGGACGGGAATCGGCCGGGTCGGGCACGATCGGCGCCAGGGTGCCGTCGAAGTCCACCGCGACCAGTGCATGGTCCAGATCGGCCCGCACCTCGTCGATCAAGCTCGTGGCGTCCACACCTGCATCCTGCCCGGTTCGCCGGGCTACGCCCCGGGTGGGCGTAGCGGGTACAGCGCGGTGATGGAAGAATCCGATACGTCATGGTGCGACGCGCAACCGCGATAGCCACGGGGTCGGCCGGCCTCGGCGCGCCTGCCACCGGAGGTTAGAGCTGACATGACCACGCACCGCGCGAAGCGGCGCCGCGTCCTGCTGCGCTGGCTGCCCACGGTGCTCGTGCTGGTGGCGGTGATCGCCGGCGGCATCGCGTTGTCCCGGTTCCACGGCCCGCGTCCCCGCTTGGCGGCCCCCACGACCACGTCGGTCAGTCCGGCGGCCCAGATCCACGCCCCGGTCCAGCCGCCGTCCACGCCGCCGCCGGCCACGCCCACCCCGTCCCGGCGGCCGGCCACCCCCAAGGCGGTGCCCAGCCCGTGCCGGACCAGCGCCGACGCGCAGCACGTCATCGTCAGCGTCAGCAAGCAGCACGCCTGGATCTGCGCCGGCACCCGCCAGGTCAAGGACTCGGCCGTGACGACCGGAGCCACCGCCACGGACGACGGCACCCCGCTGGGCACCTGGCACGTCCAGGCCAAGGAGACCGACCGGACACTGACCGTTCTGAGTGGTGAGTCCTTCCAGGTCAAGTACTGGATGCCCTACGACGGCGTCTACGGGTTCCACGACTCGAGCTGGCAGACGTTCCCCTACGGCAGCCAGCAGTACCGCACCGCGGGGTCACACGGCTGCGTCCACTTCCCGCTCGCGGTGATGTCCTGGATCTACAACTGGGCGCAGGTCGGGGCCACGGTCACTATCCAGAGCTGACCTGCAACAGGGGCTCGCCCAGCCGCGTTCACTCTAGGTGGGTTATCACTCCGTTCGTTCGTCCCGCCTCGCCCGTTGGCTTGTTCCCGCCCTGCTGGCTGCGCTGGTTCTCGGCGTCATCGCGGTGATGGCAACCCGACCGGGCGCGCGGCCCCGGCTGGCCGACGCCCCGCACGCCTTCACCACGCCGCCTCTGCGCAGCGCGGCGCCGGAGGTCTCGCGCAAAACCCGCCCGGCCCTGCCGGCCCCGGCCCGCCGGACCGCGACTCCACCGAGCCCGTGCCGTGGCAACGTCGTCGGGCAGCGGGTCATCGTCAGCATCGCCGGCCAGCACGCCTGGATCTGCGCCCGTGCCCACCAGGTGCGCGACTCGGCCGTGACGACCGGCACCGTCGTCTCGGGCGGCACGCCGACCGGCGCCTGGCACGTGCAGGCCAAGCAGACCGACCGCTGGCTGGGTGCCGGCGGGGAGGCCTACCAGGTCAAGTACTGGATGCCCTACGACGGCGACTACGGATTCCATGACGCGAGCTGGCAGAAGTTCGCGTTCGGCGGGCCGCAGTATCGAACCGCCGGCTCGCACGGCTGCGTGCACTTTCCGATAGCTGTGATGGCCTGGCTGTACGGCTGGGCCCAGGTGGGCGCCACGGTCACGGTCACCGCCTGAGCACCGCTACTGCTGCTGCTCGTCGCCGCCGGTGAAGTAGTCGACGACCGAGTCGTAGGTCTCGGACGCGGTCTCAGAGACCGAGGTGTAGGTCTCGGACGCGGTCTCGGAGACCGAGGTGTACGCGTCCGAGGCGCCCGTGCTGAGCAGGTCATACGCGTCGCTCGCGCCCTCGGCCACGGTGTCGTAGGCGGCCTCGGCGCCGCGGACGATGGGCGTCTCGATCGGTCGGGCCTGGGCTTCGTAGTCCACGTCGACCGGTTCCAGGCCCTCGGCTGCTCTAACCGCGTTGAGCCTGCCCTCTGCCGCTTCGGCGTTGGCAATCGTCGTGTTTGTCCCCTCTCGGGCAACGACATCGGCTCCCGCGAGTCCTACGGCGGCCACGGTGGCGGCAACCCCAGCAGGGGTCAAAGCGCCCCCCGAGACCAGCGTGCCTGCATCCGCTGCACCCGCCACAACCACCGAACCGACCTCGGCGCCGTCAGCGACTCTCTCCTTCGTCCTTGCCTCGTCCACGGCCCGGGACGCCTGTCGCACTTCTTCTTGGGCTTTCTCCAGGTTGGTCTGCGTGCCATCGTCGTTCGGCATTGACCTGTCCTTTCACTCTGCGATTTGTGATGTTTGGCCGGTTCGTAGGTCGGGCCGTCGGCCCCGTCGTCGCGTCACCGACAGCGCGCCGAGGACCGACGGGTCTTCCTCGCTCGTGCCCAACCCCCTCGGTGAGGTTCCGCCCGCACGTACGAGGATCGGCAATCGCGCGCATCGCCACTAGAGTGAGGCCCGGTCCTAGCGCGGAAGGCCGCGATCCGTGCCCTTTCAGGCGGCCGGCCGCCTGAATGCTGATCGCGGCCGGGCCGTAAGGCGGAGCTGACCGACGCCGAACTGGCGTGTCTGGCAGTGACCACCGAGCTGGCCCGCGATACCGCGTCCCGGTCGGATAGGGCTGACCGGCCGTCCGTTTCGGGATGCGCCCATCGGGCCAGCAGACCTAGTCATCGGGAAGCCCTCGCCGCTCCGCGGCGACCGACTCTCAGCCCTAGGTCGAGCGACACGCGGCCGACCCCTGTCGGCGTGTCGCGATAGGAAGGACCAGAATCGCTAAGGCTGGACCGCTGTACGACGAGAGGGGCCGAATCACCGTGGCATCTGGGGCATCCGACTCGTTCGTGCACCTGCACGTCCACACCGAGTACTCGATGCTCGACGGTGCCGCCCGGCTGGGCGAGATGTTCGCCGAGACCGCGCGCCTGGGTATGCCGGCCATCGCCATGACCGATCACGGCAACGTGTTCGGTGCCTACGACTTCTACAAGCAGGCCACCGCCGCCGGCATCAGACCCATCATCGGCATGGAGGCCTACCTCACCCCGAACACATCGCGGTACGAGCGCACCCGGGTGCGCTGGGCCAGCGGTGGCGAGAACGACGTGTCCGGCGGTGGCGCGTTCACGCATATGACGCTGCTCGCCGAGAACACCACCGGCATGCACAACCTGTTCCGGCTCTCGTCGCGGTCCTCCCTCGAGGGGTTCTTCTACAAGCCGCGCGCCGACCGCGAGTTGCTGTCCGAGTACGTCGAGGGGCTGATCGGCACCACCGGCTGCCCGTCGGGTGAGATCCAGACCTGGCTGCGCATCGGCGACTACGACAAGGCGCGCGCCAGTGCTGCGGAGTTCCGGGACATCTTCGGCAAGGACAACTTCTACCTCGAACTGATGGACCACGGCCTGGACATCGAGACGCGAGTCCACGAGGACCTGCTGCGCCTGGGCCGCGACCTCGGGCTGCCGATGATCGCCACCAACGACCTGCACTACACACATGCCGAGGACGCCGACACGCACGAGGTACTGCTCTGTGTGCAGTCCGGCAAGACGATGGCCGACCCGAACCGGTTCAAGTTCGACGCGCGCGACTTCTACGTCAAGTCGCCGGCCGAGATGCGCTCGCTGTGGGCCGACAAGTACGACCTGCGCGAGGCCTGCGACAACACCTTGCTCATCGCCGAACGGTGCGAGGTCAGCTTCACCGAGGGCGCGAACTACATGCCCCGGTTCCCCGTTCCCGAAGGTGAGAACGAGGAGTCTTGGTTCGTCAAGGAGGTCGAGCGGGGCCTGCTGGTTCGCTATCCGGCCGGCGTGCCCGACAACGTGCGCAAGCAGGCCGACTACGAGACCGGCGTCATCGTCCAGATGGGCTTTCCCGGCTACTTCCTCGTCGTGGCCGACTTCATCAACTGGGCCAAGGAGAACGGCATCCGGGTCGGTCCCGGCCGTGGTTCGGGCGCGGGATCAATTGCCGCCTATGCCATGCGCATCACCGACCTCGACCCCCTGCAGCACGGCCTGATCTTTGAGCGGTTCCTCAACCCCGACCGCGTCTCGATGCCCGACTTCGACGTCGACTTCGATGAGCGTCGGCGCGGTGAGGTCATTCGCTACGTCAGCGAGAAATACGGCGACGACCGCGTTGCGCAGATCGTCACCTACGGCACGATCAAGGCCAAGCAGGCGGTGAAGGACGCGGCTCGCGTGCTGGGTTACCCGTTCTCGATGGGCGACCGAATCACCAAGGTGATGCCGCCGCCGGTCATGGGCAAGGACGTGCCGCTGGCCAAGATCTTCGACAGCCAGCACGAACGCTACGGCGAAGGCGGCGAGTTCCGGGCGCTCTACAACGCCGACGACGAGGTCAAGAAGGTCGTCGACCAGGCCAAGGGGCTTGAGGGCCTCAAACGGCAATGGGGCGTGCATGCCGCCGGCGTCATCATGTCGTCGCACCCGTTGCTCGACCTGATCCCGATCATGAAGCGCGAGCAGGACGGCGCAATCATCACGCAGTTCGACTACCCGACCTGCGAGAAGCTCGGCCTGATGAAGATGGACTTCCTCGGGCTGCGCAACCTCACCGTGCTCGACGACGCCGTCCTCAACATCAAGGCGAACCGCGGCGAGGACATCGTCCTCGAGGAACTCCCGCTCGACGACCAGCCCACCTACGACCTGCTCGCCCGCGGCGACACGCTCGGGGTGTTCCAGCTGGACGGCGGCCCGCTGCGGGCGTTGCTCCGGTCGATGCGCCCGGACAACTTCGAGGACATCTCCGCGGTCATCGCGCTGTACCGGCCCGGGCCGATGGGCGCCAACTCGCACAACGAGTACGCCGACCGCAAGACCGGCCGCAAGCCGGTGGTGCCGATCCACCCGGAGCTGGAGGACGCGCAGAAGGCGCTCTTGGGCGACACCTACGGCCTGATCATCTATCAGGAACAGGTGATGGCCATCGCCCAGCGGGTGGCCGGCTACTCGCTCGGCCAGGCAGACATCCTGCGGCGCGCGATGGGCAAGAAGAAGAAGTCCGAACTCGACAAGCAGTTCGCCGGCTTCGAGGCGGGCATGAGGGAGCGCGGTTACTCCGTCGGCGCGGTCAAGATGTTGTGGGACATTCTGCTGCCCTTCAGCGACTACGCGTTCAACAAGGCGCACTCGGCCGCGTACGGCCTGATCTCGTACTGGACGGCCTACCTCAAGGCGAACTACCGCTCCGAGTACATGGCCGCGTTGTTGACGTCGGTCAAGGACGACAAGGACAAGATGGCCGT
>DASXYL010000049.1:0-9437 GCA_036502575.1 Jatrophihabitantaceae bacterium
GAGTGGCTGAAGAAGGCCGCACTGATGAACGGCACGTACCTGCTCAACTCGCCGTTCACGTTCCAGTCGATGGAGAAGCATTCGGCGTACTGCGCGATGCTCCGACTCGGACTGAAGATCCCGCGGACCGTGCTGGTGCCGTTCAAGAACCCGCTCGACAATGTCCGCTGGGCCTACACGTCATCGAAGTACAACAAGCCCTTCGACCTGGACGCGATCGCGGCCGACCTCGGCTACCCGATGTACATGAAGCCGTTCGACGGCGGCGGCTGGCGGGGTGTGTCCCGGATCAACAACCAGGACGACCTGCACAAGGCGTACGACGAGTCCGGCGAGATGCTGATGCATCTGCAGGCCTCGGTCGAGTACGACAAGTTCGCCCGCGCGTTGTCGATCGGCGCCGAGACGATGGTGATGGACTTCCGCCCGGACGAGCCGATGCACAACCGGTACGCCGTCTCGCACGACTTCCTGAGTCCGTCGGCAGGGCACCAGACGGTGGCGATCAGCCGGATCGTGAACGCGTTCTTCGGCTGGGAGTTCAACTCCTGCGAAATGCTGGTCAAGGGCGACGACGTCTACCCGATCGACTACGCCAACGCCTGCCCGGATGTCGCGGTCACGTCGCTGCACTACTACTTCCCGTGGGCGATGCGGGCCCTGGTGAAGTGGACGGTGTTCTGCCTGGTCACCGGCCGGCGTCCCGGCATCGACCTGGCCACTCGCGCGTACTTCGACGTGGGCGATCGCGACGACCTGAGCTACGAGCAGAAGCTGGCCCAATACCGCGGACTGGCCGACCGCTACTTCGACGTCGAGCGCTACCAAGAGTTCTGCGACACCTACCTGTCCACAGTGGACGAACAGGTGCACGACTGGATCGTGAGCTCGGACTTCGACCAACTGTTGGTCGACACGGTCCGAGCGACCTACCCCGCCTCCGAGCAGGAGCGGTTCCTGGCCCACTTCCGTGGCCTGCTCAGCCTGTGGGCTGGCGACCAACCCTAGCTATCGGGCCCCTGCTACGCTGTTGAGCGACTGCTTAAATCGATCGCTCAAGAGGCGCGAAATGGCGAGCGAGGGTCGGCGCGGGGACATGGTCGTCACCGGAGCGTTCAGCTACTCCGGCGCCGCGATCGCCCGCGAACTGCGATCCGCGGGCCGCCAGGTACGCACGCTGACCGGCCACCCCGAGCGCGCGCCGGCCGGCAGCCCGATCGAGGCCCGGCCACTGAACTTCAACGACCCCGCGGAACTGACCCGCAACCTCTCCGGCGCCCACACCCTCTACAACACTTACTGGGTGCGCTTCGCCCATGGCCAGGTCGATCACGATGCCGCCGTGGCCAACAGCCGCGTCCTGTTCGAGTCCGCAGCCCGGGCCGGCGTCGAGCGGATCGTGCACGTGTCGATCACCCATCCGACACCGGATTCCCCGTACCCGTATTTCCGGGGGAAGGCACGAGTCGAGCAGATCCTCACCGAGCTCGGCGTATCGCACGCCATCGCCCGCCCGGCGATCCTGTTCGGCGGCGATGGGGTGCTGATCAACAACATCGCCTGGCTGCTGCGACATGTTCCCGTCTTCGCGATCGGCGGCGACGGCAGCTACCGGGTACGCGCGATCCATGTCGATGACCTCGCGCGGCTGTGCGTCGAACTCGGTGACCGAAGCGACACCATGGCTCTCGACGCGGTCGGTCCACAGACGCTCACGTTCCGGCAGCTCGTCGACACTGTCCGGACCGCGGTCGGCAGCCATGCGCTCGTGCTGCGGGTCCCGGCCGCAGTGCTAACCACGCTCTCGCGCGGGATAGGCCTGGCCCTGCGGGACACTCTGCTCACCCGCGACGAGTACCTCGCGATGGCCGACGGGCTGGCTGATTCAGACGCTCCGGCAACCGGAACTGTCGTGCTCACCGACTGGATCGGTGAACGCGCCTCCGATCTGGGCCGCCACTACGCCAACGAACTCGACCGCCACTTCCGACTCGCCGATCCGGGAGCAGTTCGACCTCAGCCAGAGCACGCCGAGCGTCGAACAACGTGCCGCTAGCGGGCCTCGAGGGGCACGAACGGGCGTTGGGTCGGGCCGGTGTACAGCTGGCGGGGCCGCCCGATCTTCGTGTCCGGGTCGTTGGCCATCTCGTACCACTGGGCGATCCATCCGGGCAGGCGTCCGATCGCGAAGAGCACCGTGAACATCTTGGCCGGAAAGCCCATCGCCCTGTACAGCAGGCCTGTATAGAAGTCGACGTTCGGGTACAGCTTGCGCGAGATGAAGTAGTCGTCGGAGAGCGCTACGCCCTCGAGTTCGACCGCGATGTCGAGCAGGTCGTCGCGCTTGCCGAGCGCCGACAGAACTTGGTCGGCCGTCTTCTTGATGATCGCCGCGCGCGGGTCGTAGTTCTTGTAGACGCGGTGCCCGAAACCCATCAGCCGGACGCCGGCCTCCTTGTTCTTCACCTTCTGCACGAACGAGGCGACGTCGCCGCCGGAGGCCCGGATGGCCTCGAGCATCTCGAGCACTTCCTGGTTCGCGCCGCCGTGGCGCGGACCGGACAGGGCGTGGATGCCGGCCGAGACGGACGCGAACAGGTTGGCCTGCGAGGAACCGACGAGACGCACGGTGGCGGTCGAGCAGTTCTGCTCGTGGTCGGCGTGCAGGATGAACAGCTGGTCGAGCGCGCGGACGATCACCGGATCGAGCTCGTAGGGCTCGGCCGGGAAGCCGAACGTCATGCGCAGGAAGTTCTCGACCAGGCCGAGTGAATTGTCGGGGTAGAGGTAGGGCTGGCCGACCGACTTCTTGTACGCGTACGCCGCGATGGTCGGCAACTTGGCCAGCAGCCGCACCGTCGAGAGCTCGGCGTCGGCTTCGACGGACGGGTTGAGCGCGTCCTGGTAGAACGTCGACAGCGCCGAGACCGCCGAGGACAGCACCGGCATCGGGTGCGCGTCGCGGGGGAACGCGTCGAAGAGTCCCTTGAGCTCCTCGTGCAGCAGCGTGTGCCGCCGGACGTGGTCGGTGAACGCGGCCAGCTGGTCGGCGGTGGGCAGCTCGCCGTGGATGAGCAGGTAGCTCACCTCGATGAAGGTCGACCGTTCGGCCAGATCCTCGATCGGGTATCCGCGATAGCGCAGGATGCCGGCGTCGCCGTCGATGTAGGTGATCGCCGACGTGCAGGCAGCGGTGTTCGCGAAGCCCGGGTCGTAGGTGACCATCTGCCCCCTGGCCAGCAACTGCGAGACATCGACGCCCGGTGCCCCCTCGGTGGCTGGCACGAGCCGTAGGGCGAGATCGTCGCTACCGTCGTGGCGCAAAGCCACGGAATTGGGCGTCTGGACGGTGGTGTCCGTCATCGGGGCCCCTCTCATTTCAGCGGTGCCACCGACATTACTTGACGGAATTGTCACTTCACTGTGGGTCCTATGACGCTGTGAGATTCTGCAAACGTACTTGCCCTCGGGCGATCAGGCGGTGCTGCTCGTCGGTGATCTCGACCAGCCACAATTGCTGGCTTCGCCCACGGTGAATCGGCGTTGCGACGGCCGACAGGGTGCCCTCACTGACGGCGCGCAGGAAGTCGGTCTGGTTCGAGACGCCGACCACGCGGCCTCGGTCACCGAACCACAGCGCCGCGCCGACGCTCGCCGCGGTCTCGATAGCGGTGCAGTGGACCCCGCCGTGCACGATGCCGTAGGGCTGGTGATGGTCGGGGGTGACGTCCCATTCCAGGCGCACCAGGTCCGCACTCGTCTCCACGACGCGGATGCCCAGCACCTTCACCACGCCCATTTCGATCGGATTCGCCACAACTGCTCCTACCTTCGGTGATGTCGCGACGATAGTTGGCTCTCGCCAGTCGCCTGACGGGGAGCTACGGTTTCGTGACTGATGGCGTTCGCCGGCGGGGACGGGACGGGGCCATGGCGAGGCACGATCGGTTGGTTCGGGCGTCGGGGCCGGCGCCGGAGGCGGTCGGGGCAGGGCTGGATGCGGCCGGGTTGCTGCAGACCCTGACCGAGCGATGCGTCAGCCTGCTGCCCGACGTGGATGCAGCGGCCGTGTTGTTCGCCGACGATGGCGGCGCGGCGCAGATCCTGGCTGCGGCAACCGAACCGGCGCATGTCATCGCCGTGCGCCGACTGCACCTGGATGAGGGGCCGGGCCAGGAGTGCCTGCGTACCGGCCGCCAGCTCGCGTGCACCGACTTTCGCGGCGGCGACGAGCGCTGGCCGCGGTTCGCCGTGACGGCGGCCCGGGCCGGGTTGCGCGCCGCGGTGTCGGTGCCCGTGCGGCGGGATGACACGACGATCGGCGCGGTCACCCTGTTCAGCAAGCGCCCCGGGGCGCCCGGCGACGACGAGGTGCGGATAGCGCGCGCCCTGGTCGACGCCTCGGCGGTCGGCGTCGTGCAGCAGCGCGAGCTGGACCACCAGCGGACCACGGCGAGACATCTGCAGGTGGCCCTCGACAGCCGGGTGATCATCGAGCAGGCAAAGGGCATGCTGGCCGGTCGGCACGACGTCGACGTCGACCAGGCCTTCGATGCGATGCGGGCCTACGCCCGGGCGCACAACCGTGACCTGCACGAACTCGCTCACGAGATCGTGGCGCGCACCATCGACGTCCTGTAGATCATCGGATCAGCGATGCCTACGCTTCAGGGGCCAATGTGATCGATCGCAGTGGGCCAGCTGCGTACCTGCTGACCGCCGGGGTGTGTGCATGGACAGCCGTGACATCGGGTTCATCGGTCTGGGCGTCATGGGTGAACCCATGGCGCGACATCTGGCGATCGCCGGCGTGCCGCTGGTCGTCTGGAACCGCACCGCACCCAAATGCGAGGCGCTGCGCGCGGCCGGCGCCCGGGTCGCGACGAGTCCCGCCGACCTGTTCGAGCAGGCGCGCGTGGTGCTGCTGATGCTGGCCGACGGCGGAGCGATCGATTCCGTGCTCGGCCGTGGTACCCCGGCCTTCGCCGCCAAGGTGGCCGACCACACGATCGTGCACATGGGGACGACCTCGCCGCGCTACTCCGGCGAGCTCGAAGCCGACGTCCGGGCGGCGGGGGGTCGCTACGTCGAGGCTCCGGTCTCCGGATCTCGGGGGCCGGCCGAGGCGGGGGACTTGGTCGCGATGCTGGCCGGCGAGGCCACGGCCGTGGACGAAGTTCGGCCACTGTTGACGCCGATGTGTCGCGACGCGATCTGGTGTGGACCGGTTCCCAACGGACTGCTCATGAAGCTCGCCACCAACATCTTCCTGATCAGCCTGGTCACCGGCCTCGCCGAGGCGGCACACTTCGCGCAGGTGCACGGACTGGACATGCGGCAGTTCCAGGCTGTCGTCGACGCCGGCCAGATGTCGAGCACGGTGTCGCGCGAGAAGAGCCGCAAGCTGGTCGACCGTGACTTCGCGGTGCGGGCCTCGATCTCCAACGTCCTGGAGAACAACCGGCTGATCGTCGAGGCGGCCCGGGAGGCGAACCTGGCGATACCCCTGATCGATGTCTGCCACGCGTTGTTCGGCGAGACGCTGGAGCTCGGACACGGGCCGCTCGACATGGCCGCCGTCGTCCACGCGATCGAGGCGCGAACCGGCGCGCAGGCCCACGTCAGTCAGCGCTAGGTCGCTGGTCGCGGGGGAGCCGGACGGTCATGATCGTCTGCCCGGGACGGCTCTGCACTGTCGCCGTTCCATCGTGCGCGGCGACGACGGCGGCGACGATCGCGAGTCCGAGACCGGTGCTGCCGTTGGCGTGGCTGCGCGAATCGTCCGCTCGGGTAAACCGCTCGAACACGGTCGGCTGGATCTCGGCCGGGATGCCGGGTCCGTCGTCGCGGACCTCGATCTGAACGCCGTCCGCGGCGTCGGCCGTCACGGCCAGGGTGATCGTGGTGCCGGCCGGGGTGTGTATGCGGGCGTTGCCGAGCAGGTTGGTGACGACCTCGTGCAGCCGGTACGTGTCGCCGGTGATCACGATCGGCTCGTCGGGCAGCTCCAGCTGCCACTGGTGGTCCGGGCCGGCGACCTGGGCATCGCTCACCGCGTCGATGGCCAGCCGGGTGAGGTCGACGTCCTCGCGGTCGAGGGGGCGGCCCTCGTCGAGGCGGGCGAGCAGCAACAGGTCGTCGACGAGTCGGCCCATCCGCACGGACTCGGCCTCGATGCGCTGCAACGACTGCGCGACGCTCGGGGGCACGCTGGAAAGGTCCCGCTGCACGAACTCGGCGTGTCCACGGATCACGGACAGGGGAGTGCGCAGTTCGTGGCTGGCGTCGGCGATGAAGCGGCGCAACCGTTCCTCACTGCGTTGCCGCTCGGACAGCGCGGCGTCGATACGGTCGAGCATGTGGTTCAGGGCGACGCTGACCTGCCCGACCTCGGTGCTCGGGGGTTCGTCGGGAACGCGTTCGTGCAGGCGGACGTCGCCGGTCGCGAGCGGAAGCTCGGACACCCGCATCGCGGTTGTCGCGACGCGGGAGAGCGGACGCAGAGACCAGCGCACCGCCAGCACGCCGAGGACGCCGGTGACCGCCAGTACGACAGCGAACGCGAGCGCCTCGATCAGCTCCAGGCGATGCAGTGTCTCCTCGACGCCGTGCAGGGGGAGCCCGGTGACGAGTACGTCGCCGTCCTGGCCGGCGGTGACCTGCACGCGGAACTTGCCCAGGGTCGGCAGGCGGATGCTGCGATCGTGGGGGCTCGGTCGGAGCGTCGCGAGCACGGCCTTGTCCGCGTCGGTGATCGTGACGTGCTGGCCGGTGTCGGCGATGACCCCCACCGAGGTGACCGTGCCGTTCAGCGAGCGCGCGCCCAGGGTGCCGGCCGCCTGTCCGAGCGTGCCGGTCTCGGCGTTGTCGGCGTCGTGGTCGTCGTGCTCCAGCGCGGTCGCGTAGCGGGTGCCGGCCGAGGTCAACTGCTGGTCGAGGCGCTTGATCAGGAAGCCGCGCAGGGCGAGCGTCGTCGCGATGCCGACGGTGGCGCACACGACGAGTAGCAGAGCGATGAGGATGGTGATCAGCCTGACCCGCAAGGGTTGTCGCGCCGCCCAGCGCCGCACCGTTGTGGCGCCGGTCTTCACGAGACGGCCGGTTTGAGTACGTAGCCGACGCCGCGCACCGTGTGGATGGTCGGCGCCCGTCCGGCGTCGACCTTCTTGCGCAGGTAGCTGATGTAGAGCTCGACGACGTGCGCCCGGCCGCCGAAGTCGTAGTTCCAGACGCGGTCGAGGATCTGCGCCTTGGACAGGACCCGCCGGGGATTGCGCATCAGGTAGCGCAGCAGCTCGAACTCGGTCGCGGTGAGCTCGACCAGGTCGCCCCCGCGGCGGACCTCGCGGGCGTCCTCGTCCATGGCGAGGTCGCCGACGACGATCTCGTTTCCGGCGCGGGCCCGGGCCAGGCCGGCCCGGCGGACCAGCCCGCGCAGCCGGGCGACCACCTCCTCGAGGCTGAACGGCTTGGTGACGTAGTCGTCGCCGCCCGCAGTGATGCCGGCGATGCGGTCCTCGACCGAGTCACGCGCGGTCAGGAACAGCACGCAGACGTGGGAGTGCTGTGCGCGCAGCCGGCGCAGCACCTCCATCCCGTCTATGTCGGGCAGCATCATGTCGAGCACGACCACGTCGGGACGGAGCTGGCTGCCGATCGACACCGCGCTCGCGCCGTCCGTCGCGCCGCGCACATCCCAACCCTCGTAGCGCAGCGCGCTGACGAGCAGATCGGTCAGGCTGGCCTCGTCGTCGACAACGAGGGCCCGCAGCGGCGTCCCGTCCGGGCGGGTCAGGGCGGCACTCGAACGGCCGGCGGCAGGAGTCACCTGTCCAGAATGCGGCAAGCGACAGCCTTGCTGGCTCTGTATTCGCTCTGAATCAGCTCTGAGAGGCGACTTCACATGTTTTTCAGAGCCAACCGAGAAGTCCGGACCGGATGCTGGCAGCAGTCGACGGAGAGGACAGGGAGTGACGGCGACACTCGAAGCTCCGGTCGCACGCCGACCGCACGAGCCGCTGCGGATCAGCCCGGGACTGGCCCTCTTCGTGATCTGGGCCGGCGGTGCCGCCGTGCTGGCGCTCTGGTGGAAAGACACGACGTTCGTCATCGGCCTGGACGGCTGGCTGACGAACGCCGGGCGGATCACCGGCCTGCTCGCCGGCTACCTGGTCGTCGTCCTGCTGGCGCTGATGGCCCGGGTCCCGGCTCTCGAACGCGGGGTCGGCACCGATCAGCTCGCCCGCTGGCACGCGATGGCCGGCCGGTACACGGTGAGCCTGGTCGTCGCCCACACGTTGCTGATCATCTGGGGCTACGCGGTCACGGCGCACACGAACGTCGTGCACGAGACCGGGGGATTGCTCACGACCTACCCGGACGTGCTGATGGCCACCGTGGCGACGGGCCTGTTCGTCGCGGTCGGGGTCGCCTCGGCCCGCGCCGCGCGGCGCCGGCTGCGTTACGAGACGTGGCACTTCATCCACCTCTACACCTACCTGGCGGTGGCGCTGGCGTTCAGCCACCAGTTCTCGACCGGCGCGGACTTCGTCACCAACCGTCCAGCCCGGCTGCTGTGGGCGGCGATGTACATCGCGGTGGCAGCGTTGCTGTTCTGGTTCCGGCTGGTCCGTCCGGTCGCTCAGGGGCTGCGCCACCGGATGCGGGTGGTCGAGGTCCGGCGCGAATCGTCTGACACCGTGTCGGTCTGGCTGACCGGGCGGCACCTGGAGGAACTGGGCGCCGAGCCGGGGCAGTTCTTCCGCTGGCGGTTCCTCGCCCGGGGCATGTGGTGGGCGGCCAACCCGTACTCGCTGTCCGCGCCGCCGCGTCCGGATCTGCTGCGGATCACCGTGAAGGCCGCCGGTGACCACAGCCGGGCGCTCGCGGCGGTGCGGCCCGGTACGCCGGTGCTCGCCGAAGGGCCGTTCGGGGCGTTCACGGCGGCCCGGCGCCGGCAGCGGAACGTGCTGTTGCTCGCCGGTGGCGTCGGCATCACGCCGTTGCGGGCGCTGTTCGAGTCGCTGCCCGGCGGCCCGGGTGAGGTCACGCTCGTCTACCGGGCCCGCAACGCCGGCGAGGTCGTGTTCCGGGACGAGCTCGAGTGGATTGCCGGTCACCGCGGTGCCCGCGTGCACTACCTGCTCGGCCGGCGCGGTCGCGGGCGGCGGGCCGATCCGCTCAACTCGGCTGCGCTCGATCGGCTCGTGCCCGGTCTGCGGGGGCACGACGTCTATGTCTGCGGGCCGCCCGGTATGACGCACCAGGCCCGCCGGGCGCTGCGCCAGGCGGGCGTTCCCCGCCGGCAGATCCACCACGAGTCGTTCACGTTCTGACAGGACATCACCCGCTATGAAACGCATCCTGCTCGCCCTGGTCGGCACCGTCGCCGGACTGGCCGCCCTGCTGAGCTTCAAGACGCATTCCGGCCTGACCGG
>DASXYL010000050.1:0-72828 GCA_036502575.1 Jatrophihabitantaceae bacterium
ACCGACCCCCTGAGCCAGGGCAGCCGCCATCCGCACATCCACCGCAACCACCGATCCGGCCATGGACAGCAGCCCACAGCACGCCAGGTGTCAGCGATGTCCCGAGACATCAATCTGTCAGCGAAGTCCTGAGATACGACAACGGCAGCACGCCTGTCTACCCTGATTCCCCTGCAAAATAAGGAGAATCTCAGGGAAGCGGAGAGGCGGAGACGGAAGGGGCCGGAGGTCGGGAACGGAAGGGTTCAGAGGTCGGGAACGGAAGAGTTGAGCGCGAGCTGGGAGAAGAGGAAGCAGGAAAGCGCGAGGGCACGAGACCGAGCGAGCTAGGAGGAGAGAGCGGCAGCGCGAATCGGCAACGGAGACCGAGCAGGTGGAAGTCCCTCCGTCGGCGCGTTTTCAATCCGAGCGCGCCGTAAGTCGGCAGCGCAGAGGCGCGAAGAGGGGAACCGAGCCGCGCTCCAGGGCGCCGGAAGCACGTGCTCGGCTACGGTCGGGACGCGACACCACTTTGCTGCCGAGCCGGAGGGCACATGGACATCACCCAGCTGATTCTCGACGATCACCACGAGCAGCGTCGGTTGTTCGCATTGCTCGAGCAGGTCGACCCATCGGACACCGGCGGGCTGGACGCGATCTGGCAGCGGCTGGCCGCTTTCCTCGAGGTGCACGCCGAGGCGGAGGAAGAGCTCTTCTATCCGGCCTTGCTGCACCTGGGCAAAGGAGTGGACGAGCGGCATCCTCCCGAGGAGGAGACCGAGGACGCCATCAAGGATCACAACGAGATCCGGGACGCTGTCGCCGAGACGATCCACCACGAGGTCGGCTCGGACGGATGGTTCGCGGCGGTGGCGGAGGCGAACAAGGCGAACGGCGACCACATGGCCGAGGAGGAACGCGAGGGGCTGACCGACTTTCGCCGGCACGCGTCGTTGTCAACCCGCCATGAGCTGGGGGTTGCGTTCGCGACGTTCGAGGCTCGTCACGTGCTGGGCGTCGAGCCGGTGGACAAGGACCCGGAGGAGTACATCGATGCCAACCTGCGGGGCGAGCAACGTCCACCGGACGGCGCTTGACTTGAAGTGCGGTTGAGGTCGCAAGGTTAGAAGCATCCCGAGATTGCGGAGGTGCGACCCGTGCGTGCGGCAGTGGTGACCAGGTTCGGCGGACCCGAAGTGTTCGCGGTGGCCGAACATCCGGATCCGATCCCCGGTCGCGGCGAGGTCGTGATCGACGTCGAGATCGCGGACACCCTGTGGCTGGAGACCCGCATCCGCTCCGGTGCCGGCCAGGACTACTGGCCGAGTCGTCCGCCCTACGTGCCCGGCAACGGGGTCGCGGGACGGGTGATGCAGGTCGGCCAGGATGTCGATCCGACGCTGGGCGGGGCCAGGGTGGTTGCGCACACGGGCAACGAGGGCGGATACGCCGATCGGATCGTCGTGCCGGCCGATGTCGTCTCGATCGTGCCGGACGGGTTGGACCTGAGCGTGGCGGCCGCCTTGTTGCACGACGGTCCGACGGCCCTCGCGTTGTTCGACATCACCAAGATCGGCCGCGACGACACGGTGGTGGTTGTCGGCGCCAGCGGCGGGCTGGGCATCCTGTCGGTGCAGCTCGGACTGGTGCGTGCGGCGACGACCGTCGCCGTGGCCCGAGGGGCGAAACTGGCACGGATCCGCGAGCTCGGACCGGATGTCGTCGTGGATTCCGACCAGCCGGACTGGACCCAGCAGATTCGCGCGGCGCTGCCCGAGGCGGGAGCGGATGTCGTGCTCGACAACATCGGCGGGGCCCTCGGCGAGGCGAGCTTCGCACTCGTCGCGCCGGGTGGGCGGTTCTCCGCCCACGGCACACCGAGCGGCCGCTTCGCGGAGATCGACCGGCGCGCAGCGCAGCGCGACGGCATCACTGTCACGGGCATCGAAGCCGTCCAGATGTCGGACGCCGACCTGAAGCGTTACACGGACCTGGCGCTGCGCGAAGCGGCCGCCGGCGTGATCGAGCCGGTCATAGGTCAGACCTTCCCGCTCGCAGAAGCAAGTGCCGCACATGCCGCGATCGAGGGCCGCCATGTCTTCGGAAAGACTCTGCTCACCACGCGCTGGTGATCAGCCGCGACGACCGGCGGCCGAAGACCGTACCGGGACGTACGGCCGGTGCTGCTGAATCAGCACCCGCGCCATGTCTTGCGCGCGCCGAGCGGCCCGGCGGTCGCCCTCGATGGCCGCGATGATGGACCCTTCCATCAGGATGTGAAACGACTTGGCGAAGTCCTCGGGATCGGTCAGTCCGGCCGCGGCCGCGCGGCGCGCAACGATGGCTCGGATGTTGGCGAGATGGCGCACGCACGCCTGGCCGACCGGATGATCGGTGCCCATCTCGAGCAGCACGCTCATGAACGAGCACTCCTTGAAGGACTCGTTCCGGTGGTACCACTCGTCGAGCAGGTCGAAGGTGGCGAGCAGTTGGCCCTCGGGATCGTCGGCCCGCTTGGCGGAACCGGCCTCGAGGAAGTCGAGTGTCCACCGCTGCTCCCGACGTTCGAGGAAGGCCAGCGCGAGGTCGTTCTTCGACCGGAAATGCTTGTAGAGGGTTGCCTTGGCCACACTGGACCGGGCGATCACTTCGTCGACGCCGACAGCTCGTATACCGCGCTGCGTGAACAATTCGTACGCGGTGTCCAGGATCTGCTCACGGGCGGAGCGCCGCGGCAGTGGGCTTGGCGTAGCAGTCATAGGTATGACCGCAACGTACCCATAGACAGACCTGTCTGTCCATGGTACGAACGTAGCGAGAGGATGTGCTGCTCACGCGGTGGCGGTCCGGTTCCGAACGGGTCGCGAATGGCGTCGGACCGGCGCGTGCGTGGCGGCAGCGGCTCAGACAGCAGCCGCGTCCTCCGCCCGGGAGGGTAGGGAGTTCCGCATGCTGCCACGCATTCACCCGTCAAGTACCGAACGGTCGAGCGACTCGAAAAGCGGGACGTCGCTGACCACGATCCGCCAAGACCGAACCCGAACACTGGTGCGCGCCGCCGGCGAGTGGGATCTCGCCAATGCCGACGTACTCGCCGATGCGCTCGCCGAGCACGAGCGGGCCGGACGGCGCTTCGTGCGCCTGGACGTCAGCGCCGTGACGTTCCTCGACGGCACCTGCCTCGAGGTGCTCGCGGCGGCCCACGTACGGCTGCTCGGCGCCCGAGGCACGCTCGTCCTCACCGGCGTGCCGGCGCGGATCATGCGCCTGCTGAACCTCGCGGGGTTGGCGCAGGTGCTGTTCACCACGAGCCTGAGCGACGTGGATGTCCACCCGGACCGCCTGATCGTGCCGCGGCGGACTTCTGTCGTGCGGCCGATGGTTCGACCGGCCTGACCTAAGGCGTCACGGGTCGCTGGCGGGCAGGCCGTCAGCGACCCGTCGCGCAGCACCGCGGTCAGGCATCGAGGGGCCGCAGCCGCACCGTCCAGGTCGCCGGCGCGGCGGGCAGCTCGTACTGCGGCAGCACTCCGGGTCCGCACGATGCGGTGCCGATCCCGTTCTGGGCCAGATCGATGTTGACGTAGACCTCGTCGCGCGGGACCAGGTCCGTGGGGTGGCGCGCTGCGTCGAGGTCCTCGGTGGTCCAGCGGCGCACGGTCAGCTCGAACGTCGGGTCGCCGTCGATCCGGATGCCGCCGTCCGGGCCCCTCAGCTCGGCCCACCGAACCAGGCGCCGATTGCCGTTCTCCTGGGGGAACGCGTACGGCGTCTGCAGGTCGTCGACCGTTCGCCGGAACCGGCCGACGCGCGCCGCCTGGGCGCTGTCGACGTAGGACTCGCCCGGCCCGGCGCCGAACCAGTCGACGTCGGCGACGCTCGCCGGCAACACCATGCGCAGGCCCAGCCGGGGGAGTGGCACCGTCCAGTCGCTGTCCGGCTCGACCTCGATGGTGAGGACGAGCGCTGCCCCGTCGGCCGTCCACCGGTACGTCGTCAGCATCCCCACGTCGGTGGCTGCCGGGGCGACCCGGCTTCGCACCACGAAGCCGTCGTCGGCCCACTGCTGCTCGATCACCCGATGGGTCAGCCGATGCAGGCCGAGCTCGCGCCAGGGTGTCGCTACGGACGGGCCGTAGACGGCGGTGTCGTTGTCGGTCGGCGCCCGCCACAGATCCAGCCGCGGGCCTCGTACCGCAAGGGCGCCCAGTCGGGTCAGCTCGGGACCGTCGAACAGCGCCGGGTCGAGACGCCCGGCCGGCGCCGGTGGCGGCGGGGCCGGCGTGACCTGCCGTTGCCCGAACGCGAGCTCGTGCTCCGCGGGCGCCCACGGCAGGTCGCGCGCCAGCACGGCCCGTACGGTCAGCCAGCTCTCGGCGTCGGCGGGCCCGAGTCGCGGCGGCGCCAGCTTGATCGTTTCCCCCGGCTCGACAAGGGGCACATCCAGTTCGCTCTCGGCGACAGCCACGCCCTCCACCTCGTGCGTCCAGACGAACCGCAGGTGGGCTGTGTCGGCGAAGTCGTACCGGTTCGTGATCACGACCTCGTCCTCGATAGCGATGTGAATCGGCGCGAGCACCGCCTTGTACTCCACCAGTCCGGGCGAGGGCGTGCGGTCGGCGAAGAGCAGGCCGTCCATGACGAAGTTGCCGTCGTGCAGCGGCTCGCCGAAGTCGCCGCCGTAGGCGAAGTACTCGTGCCCGTCCGCCGTACGCTGGCGTATGCCGTGGTCGATCCACTCCCAGACGAAGCCGCCCTGGCAGCGGGGGTAGGTCTCGAACAGCTGCTGATACTCCAGCAAGCCACCCGGTCCGTTGCCCATCGCGTGCCCGTACTCGCACAGCACGAACGGCAGCCCGCGCCGGTGCGCGTCGAGGGACGGATCGCTCGTCGTCGGCTCGTCGTACCGGCCGATGGCGTCCACCTCGGCGTGCGTTGCATACATGCGGCTGTACACGTCGACGTAACCGGAGTCCCGGTCGCCCTCGTAGTGCACGGGCCGGCTCGGATCGCGGTCGTGTACCCAGGCTGACATCGCCGCGAGATTCTGCCCGACCCCGCACTCGTTGCCGAGTGACCACATGACGATCGACGGGTGGTTCTTGTCGCGTTCGACGGTGCGCTGCATCCGGTCCAGCAGCGCCGGCTGCCAGCGCTGGTCGTCGGCCGGGTTGCGGCGCCAATCGACGATGGTGAAGCCGTGTGTCTCGAGGTCGCACTCGTCGACGACGTAGAGCCCGTACTCGTCGCACAGCGCGAGGAAGTCCGGATGCGGCGGGTAGTGGCTGGCGCGGACCGCGTTGATGTTGTGCTGCTTCATCAGCCGGACGTCGGCCAGCATGTCATCGGCGGTCACGGCCCGGCCGCGGTCGGGGTTCCACTCGTGCCGGTTGACGCCGCGGAACTGGATGGGTCGGCCGTTGACCCTCAGCAGCCCGTCGCGGATCTCGACGGTGCGGAACCCGAAACGCAACGCGAGGCGCTCGCCATCTGTGTGCAGCACGCCGTCGTAGAGGCGGGGTTGTTCAGCGGACCACGGCTCGACGGCCGCGATCCGGTGCGGCCCGGCGGCCGGGACCTCGACCAGCCCGAGCTCGGGGACGGACAGCCGCGCGGGGACGTCCGTGTCGACCCGCAGCGTGCCGGCCTCGGTTGCGTCGTCGTAGTCGGCGTGGACGAAGAAGTCGTCGATGGCGCCGGCCGGGCGGGCGATCAGGGCGACGTCGCGGAAGATGCCGGACAGCCACCACATGTCCTGGTCCTCGAGGTAGCTCGCCGACGACCACTGGTGGACGCGCACCGTGAGGGTGTTGCCGGTCGGACGCAGTAGCCCGCCCACGTCGAACTCGGTGGGGAGCCGACTGCCGGTCGACCAGCCGAGCTCGGTGTCGTTGAGCCACGCGGTGAACGCCGAGTCGACGCCGAGGAAGCGCAGAACGGCCCCACCGCTGGGCCAGTCGCTTGGCAGGTCGAACGAGCGCCGGTACTCGCCGGTCGGATTCTCGTCCGGGACGTTGGGCGGGTCGACCGGGAACGGGTAACGCACGTTGGTGTAGGCGGGTGCGCCGTGGCCCTGCAGCTGCCAGTGCCCCGGTACCTCGATGGACGTCTCGGGCCGGCCATCGAGCCGAAACCGCCATGTCCCGTTCAGATCGACGTGCGCGGCGTCCGACGTCGTATAGGCGCGCGGCGCCCGCCGTCCCGCGCCCGGCTCATAGCTGGTCAGCGTGCTCATTCGGCTCCCGGTCGCCCCTCGCCGAAACCACCGTACTGGCCGGCCCTGATGCGCTTGCGGACCTCTCGGAAATGCCGATGCACCGCCTCGGCGGCGACGTCGGCGTCGCGGCTGACGAGTGCGTCGATGATCACCTGGTGCCGCCGGGCGGTGCTGCGCGGTGTCGACGCCGGGCGGCCGAGCTCACCCTCGGCGGTCCGGTACACGTCCCAGAACAGGCCGATCAGTTCCCGGGCGAGATCGAAGCCGGCCTCGGCGCAGATCAGATCGTGGAACTCCCGATCGGCCAGCTCAGCATCGCGGCCGCCAGCCTTCATCCGCGCGACGCAGGACTCGAGCTGCTCGATCAGCTCCGGGCGGTGCTCGCCGGCCACCCGGCGAGTCAGCTCGGTTTCGATCATCTCGCGCACCTCGAGCAGATCACGCAACCGCCCGACGTCGGTGGTGCCGCGCGACTTCGTCCGGAAGAGCAACCACGTCTGCAGAGCCTCGGGGCCGGCCGCTCCGACGAAGGTGCCGTACCCGTGCCGCACGTCGACGATCTCCAGTGCCTGCAGGGCTTTGATCGCCTCGCGGATCGAGTTGCGGCTCACCCCGATGTCGCGCATCAGACTGATCTCGGTCGGCAGGGGTGCGCCTTGGGGGAGTCCGCGCTCGACGATCAGGTTCACGATCTGCTTGCTGATCTCGTCACTGCGCTGAGGTCGAGCCAATGCCGCCTCCCAGATGTGAACGCCGGCCGGGAGGACATCCTACGTCATGTGACGAGACTCTTGACCGACACGCGTCAGCAACCTAGCCTTTACCGAGACTTAGGACATCCTACGTCCTACGTCGACCGGTAGACGCTCACTCCGTCGATGACGACACGGTCAGGAGACGCAATGTCACCCAGCTCGAACGGATCCGGTTTGGTCATCAGCCGGCGCGACATGCTTCGGTACAGCGGCATGGTGGGCGCGGCGGCCATGCTCTCGTCGACCCTGGCGGCCTGCGGCGGCCCGTCGTCGACCAACACGAGCGGTCACTCGAAGGACTCGATCACCGCCGTGGTCGGCTACGGCAACAACCAGACGTGGGATCCGCTGCAGACCGCGTCGGCGTTTGCGATGGCCGCCATCCTGCACACCTATGAATCCCTCGTCGAAGGCGACCCGATCACCCGAGCGCCCTATGCCGGTCTGGCCAAGGCATTGCCCGCGGACGTCAGCGGCACCAGCCTGACGTTCGAGCTGCGCGACGGCGCGACGTGGCACGACGGCCAGCCCGTCACCGCCGACGATGTCGTCTTCACCTACGAGCGTGCTCTGGATCCGAAGCAGAACGTCCTCATCCGCAGCTTCTTCTCGCTGTGGCTGGACAAGGTCGTCAAGGTGAACGCCAGCACGGTGAAGTTCGAGCTGAACTTCCCGTTCCCGTACGCACTCGAACGGATCCAGACCTGCAAGATCGTGCCCAAGCACGTGTTCGACGGCAAGTGGGACGACGCCAAGAACGGCAAGGTCGTCGGCTCGGGCCCGTACAAGGTCACCGAGCAGGCACCCCTGAGTCACACCTCGTTCGCGAAGTTCGATGCCTACAACGGCCCGCGTCCGGCGATCTACAAGACGATGCTGTGGAAGTCGATCGTCGACGCCGCTCCGCGGGTGGCCGCCATCTCCGGTGCGAGCCCCGAGGCGCAGATCGTCGAGAACATCCCGGCCGCGAACGCCGCCCAGCTGCGCAAGGCCGGCCGCGACGTGCAGTTCGCCGACGGCGGCAACAACCTGTTCCTGCTGTTCAATACGGCTCACCGCCCGTTCGACGACAAGCTCGTCCGCCAGGCCCTGCACTACGCCATCGACGGGCAGAAGATGGTCGAGATCGGGCTCAAGGGCGCCGGTACGCCCGCGACGTCGTTCATCAACCCGAAGGTGTCGTCGTTGCCGCCTGCGGCCACCGACTACACCTACGACCCCGACAAGGCGAAGGCGCTGCTACGGCAGGCCGGCGTGTCCAAGCTGAAGGTGAGCCTCTGGACGACGAACACCTCGCTGGTCACCGGATGCGTCACGGTGATCAAGGAGGGATGGGACGCGATCGGCGTCTCGACGACGCTGAACGAGCAGGACACGAAGGCCTTGTTCTCCAAGCTCGACGGCGGTGCTGACTTCCAGGTGGTGGCCACCACGAACAACCCGATGCAGTTCGGCAACGACCCGGACCTGCTCACCCGGTACTACTACTCGCAAGACGCGATCATGACCAACCAGTACGCGCGGTTCAAGGGCGCCGACGCCAAGGCGCTGTACGCGCTGCAGGACCAGGCCGCCAGGGAGACCGACGAGTCCAAGCGCGATGCGCTCACCAAACAGCTGATCGATCTGATCGCCGACCATGCCGTCATCTACCCCGTGGTGTTCACGCAGCTCGGCACGGCGTGGGACGCGAAGCGGATCTCTGGTGTGCGGGCGCAGGGATATCCCGGCATCAACCTGAACCAGGCCAAGTCGCTCTGATCGGGATCGCTCAGTGATCATCGTCGTGCGGATGCTTCTGCGCCGCATCCTCGGGCTCATTCCCCTGCTGCTGGGCGTGATCCTGTTCGTGTTCGTCGTGATGCGGTTCTCGCCGACCGATCCGGCGATGGCCGCGTTCGACGGCGCGAACGCCACCCACGAACAGCTGCAGCAGTTCCGGCACGAGAACGGGCTCGACGATCCGCTGCTGGTGCAGTACGTGCGGTTCGTGTGGCACCTGCTGCAGGGCAACTTCGGCACCAGCGTGATCACCAAGCAGCCGGTATCGAACGGCATCTCGACCGCGCTGCCCCTCACCGTGCAGCTCACCCTGCTCGGCCTGCTGATCGCGATCGTGCTGTCGCTGGTCCTCGGCGTCACCGCGGCGATCTTCCGCGACCGCTGGCCCGATCAGCTCATCCGGCTCGTGTCGCTGGTGGGCGTCGCCGCGCCGGCGTTCTGGATCGCGCTGCTGCTCGTGCAGTGGCTGGCCGTCGGGCAGGGGCTGTTCCCGACCAGCGGGTACGTGAGCCTGAACGATTCGTTCACCGGCTGGCTGAAGTCGCTGACGTTGCCGGCCATCGCGTTGGCGTTGCCGGTGGCCGCGCAGCTGACCCGCATCATTCGGACGTCCGTGGTCGAGGAACTCGACAAGGACTACGTGCGGACGGCGCGCGGGGGCGGGCTGCCGCCGATCGTGGTGGTGGGGCGCAATGTGCTGCGCAACGCGCTCATCAACCCGCTTACCGTATTGGGTTTGCGGGTCGGCTACCTGCTCGGCGGGGCCGTCGTCATCGAGACGATGTTTGCACTGCCCGGCATGGGCCAGAACATGATCCAGGCCGTCCAGGACGGTGACACGTCCAAGGTCCAGGGCTTCGTGATCACGATCGCCCTTGGATTCGTGCTGGTGAACCTCATCGTCGACGTGCTGTACCTGATCGCCAACCCACGCCTGCGGACTGCCGGGGGGAAGGCGTGATGCGGCCCGGGTTGACGGCCCGCCTCGCCCGTCCCGGCATCAACTTCCGCCGGCTGAACGCGGCCGCGTGGGTGGCGCTGTCGGTGCTCGTGCTGCTGGCGCTCGTGGCGATCTTCGGCTCGCTCGTGGCCACCCACAACCCGGACGCGCTGAGCACCGACACGGTCGGCCCGAGCGGCGCGCACTGGTTCGGCACCGACCAGTCCGGGCGCGACATCTTCTCCCGGCTCGTCTACGGCACCCGGTGGTCGCTGGCGATCGGCCTGGGCGCGACCGGGCTGGCCCTCGTTGCCGGGACCCTGATCGGATCGTTCGCGGCCACCTCGCGGCGGTGGCTGGACGAGCTCGTCATGCGCCTGCTCGACATCATCATGGCGTTCCCCGGCATCGCGCTCGCCGCCGTGCTGGTGGCCGTGTTCGGCCGCGGCATCCCGGTGCTGATCCTGGCGATCGGGTTCCTCAACATGCCGTCGGTGGCTCGCGTCGTGCGGGCGAACGTGCTCGCGCAGTACAGCGAGGACTACGTCGACGCCGAGCGGATCATCGGCGCGAAGCGGTGGTTCATCCTGGTCCGGCACGTGGCCGTGAACTGCGCGGCGCCGGTGCTGGTGTTCGGCACGATCATGGTGGCGGACGCCATCGTGTTCGAGGCGTCGCTGTCGTTCATCGGCGTCGGCATCCAGCCGCCGAACCCGTCCTGGGGCTCGGTGCTCGCCGACGGCAAGGACCTGGTGCTGACCGGCGGCTGGTGGGCGACGTTGTTCCCGGGCCTGATGATCCTGGTGACGGTGCTCGCCCTGAACGTCCTGGCCGAGGGCATCTCCGACGCGTGGGCGGCCCCGTCCGCTCGCCGCGCTCGGGCCGGCGCGGTGGCCAAGGCGGTCGAGGCAGCCGCCGAGAACACCGCACCGGTGCTGCCGATCCGGGGTCTGCGCGAGGCCGGTGATCGGCTGAGCCGTCAGCGTCGCGACCTCGGCGACGCGCGGACGGTGCTGGAGGTGAACCGTCTCGCGGTCTCCTTCGCCGACCGGCACAACGGCGTCAACGTGGTGGACGACGTGTCGTTCACGGTGCGTTCGGGCGAGGTGCTCGGGTTGATCGGCGAGTCGGGCTGTGGCAAGACGCTCACCGCGCTCTCGATCCTGGGCCTCGAGCCGGCGACGGCGAAGGTGTCGGGTGAGATCCGCTTCGAGGGCCGCGACCTGCTCACCATGCGAGCGCGGCAGCGTCGGCGTCATCTCGGCCACGACATCGCGATGATCTACCAGGACGCGCTGAGCTCGCTCAATCCGGCGATGACCATCCGGGCGCAGCTCAATCAGTTCACCCGCCGCGGCGGCACGCGTACGCCCGAGCAACTGCTGGAGCTGGTGAACCTCGATCCTGGGCGCACCCTTCGTTCGTACCCGCACGAGCTGTCCGGCGGCCAGCGGCAACGCGTCCTGATCGCGATGGCCTTGTCGCGCAGCCCCAAACTCATCGTCGCCGACGAGCCGACCACGGCGCTGGACGTCACCATCCAAGCCCAGATCATGCGGCTGCTGATGCGATTGAAGGACGAGCTGGGTTTCGCGCTCATCCTTGTGTCGCACGACCTGGCGCTCGTGTCGCAGGTCGTCGACCGGGTCGTGGTGATGTACGGCGGCCAGGTGGCCGAGACCGGCTCGATCGCGCAGGTGGTCGGCTCGCCGCGGCACCACTACACGCGCGGGCTGCTCGGCGCAGTGCTGTCGCTGGAGGAGAACGACGCCAGGCTGACGCAGATCAAGGGCGTCGTGCCCTCACCCGCGGAGTTCGAGCCCGGCTGCCGCTTCGCCGGGCGGTGTCCGGCCGCGCGAGCCATCTGCCACCGCGAACCACCGCTCGAGGTCGGCGACCCGGACCACCTCGTCAGCTGCCACTTTCCGGCCGAGCAAATCCTGATCGGCGCGGAGGCAACGCGATGACATTGCTCGAATTGGACGGCGTGCAGGTGGTGCACCGGGTTCGTTCCGCCGGACTGTTCGGCCACGACAACGTCTACGCGTTGACGGACGCGCACCTCGTCCTGGAACCCGGCCAGACGGTCGGCGTGGTCGGCGAATCCGGATGCGGCAAGTCCACGCTGGCCAAGGTCATCGTCGGGTTGCAGCGCCCCACCGAGGGGATGGTGCGCTACAACGGGCGATCGCTGTGGGAGATGAAGCCGGCCGAGCGAGCGCGCGACTTCGGCTCGAACGTCGGGATGATCTTCCAGGATCCGACAACCGCGTTGAACCGTCGGCTGTCCGTCGCCCGCATCATCGCCGACCCGCTCGAGGTACACCGCGTCGGGACGCCGGCGCAGCGCCGCGAGCGGGTGCGCGAGCTGATGTCGCTGGTCGGGCTGCCATCCAGCGGGGCGGATGCCGTGCCCGGGCAGCTCTCCGGCGGGCAGCGCCAGCGGGTAGCCATCGCCCGCGCGCTCGCCCTGCGGCCGACGCTGCTGGTGGCCGACGAGCCGACATCCGCCCTGGACGTGTCGGTGCGCGCGCAGATCCTGAACCTGCTCATCGAGCTGCGCCAGGAACTCGATCTGGCCATGGTGTTCGTCTCCCACGACATCCAGACCGTGCGGACGATGAGCGATCGGATCATCACGATGTACCTCGGCCGCATCGTCGAGGAGGCACCGGTAGCCGCCATCCCGGACGGGGCCAGGCATCCGTACACCCGCGCACTGTTCTCGGCGACGCCGAGCCTGCTGCACGAGACCGAGCCGATCGTCCTCAGTGGGCCGGTTCCGTCGGCGACCGCACCGCCGAGTGGCTGCAACTTCCGTACCCGGTGCTGGAAGGCCACCGACGAGTGCGCCCTCGACCTGCCACCGCTCGAGGCCGCGTCCACCGAGCACACGTTCCGCTGCATCCATCCCGACGTACCGCACGCCGCCGCGCACTGATTCGTTCTGATTCGCACTGATTCGAACTAGGAGCCTGCATGACGTTCGCCGGCATCATCCCGCCGCTGTGTACGCCGTTCGACGACGACTATGCCGTCGATACGTCGTCGCTGCGGCGGGTGATCGACTTCCAGATCGACGCCGGCGTGCACGGGCTGTTCGTCCTCGGATCATCCAGCGAGGCTGCATTTCTGCCGGACGAGCAGCGGCGAATCACGATGGAGACGGCGGTCGAGCAGGTCGCCGGGCGGGTTCCGATCCTCGCCGGCTGCATCGACATGACCACGTTGCGGGTGGCCGAGCACGTCCGGGCGGCCGAGGCGGCGGGCGTCGACGCCGTCGTCATCACCGCGCCGTACTACACGCGCACCCACATCGCCGAGATCGAGCACCACTTCCGGCTGCTGCACGAGCTCACGGAACTGCCGATCTTCGCCTACGACATCCCGGTTGCGGTGCACTCGAAATTGAACGGCGAGATGGTGCTGCGGCTCGCCGCCGACGGCGTGCTCCGCGGTCTGAAGGACTCCAGCGGCGACGAGGCCGGCTTTCGCTACGTCCTGCTGGGCCGGCGGGACCGGGCCTTGGACGGGTTCGCGATCTTCACCGGGTCAGAGATCGTCGTCGACTCAGCGCTCGTCATGGGCGCCGACGGCGCGGTGCCCGGACTCGGCAACGTCGATCCGGCCGGCTACGTCGCGATCTACGACTACGTGCGCGCCGGCGACCTGCGCGCCGCCCAGCTCGAACAGGAACGGCTGATGCGGCTGTTCACCATCGTCGCAGTGGCCTCGCCCCACCGGGTGGGTGCCGGGTCGGCCGGGCTGGGCTCGTTCAAGGCCGGGATGAAGATGCGCGGGCTGATCGAGAACGCGCTGATGGCCCCGCCGCAATTGCCCCTCACCGAAGAGGAACTCCTGCAAATAAAGAACAAGCTCGTGGAGGCCGGTCTGCTATGAAGCCGTTCGTCGCCGTGCTCGTCCTGATCATCGCCGCACTCGTACCCATACCGGCCACCGCCGCTGCGCCCGCGCCGTACTTCGAGCAGCAGGTGCTGTTCAAGGCGTCGCAGGATCCGGGGTACGCGTGCTTCCGGATCCCGGTGATCGTGCGCACCACGGACGGGACGCTGCTGGCCTTCGCCGAGGGGCGGGTGAACAATTGCGGCGACGCCGGCGACATCGACGTCGTACTCAAGCGCTCGACCGACGGCGGCCGCACCTGGTCGCCGCTCTCGGTCGTCAATGCCGGCGACGGTGACACGCACGGCAACCCGGTGCCGATCGTCGACCGGACGACCGGGCGCATCGTGCTGATCACCACGTACAACAAGGGCCGCACCGACAGTCGCGGATGCACGGCGCCGTGCCCGCGCACGCCGCACGAGCAGTACAGCGACGACGACGGCCTGACCTGGTCGACCCCGACGGACATCACCGAACAAGCGTCGCGGCCCGACTGGAACTGGTGGTACGCGTCCGGTCCGGTGCACGGCATCCAACTCACCCAGGGCCGCCACGCCGGACGGCTCGTGTTCGGGGTGAACGCCGAGACGAGCAACGGCACCGCGGCGGTCGCCAACCACGCGGCGGTGATCTACAGCGACGACCACGGCGCGACCTGGCAGGTAGGCGCCGTCGGCACGATCCCGTTCCCGGCCGGTGGAACGTTCACGCAAAAGCCGTCGGAGGTCAGCGTCACCGAACTCGCCGACGGGACGCTCTACGTGGCCGGTCGCGAGCAGAGCGGCACTGATATCGGCAACCGCGACTACGCGATCAGCCGCGACGGCGGCCGGACGTTCAGCACGCCGTTCACCACCATCCCGGATCTCGTCACGCCGATGGTGCAGGGATCGGTGCTGCGGCTGCAGCGCCGTGGCCGACCCGATCGCCTGCTGTTCTCCTCACCGTCGGACACCGACCAGCGGCGCTCGATGATGATCCGATCCTCCTACAACGGTGGTCGTTCCTGGGAGAACGCCGACCAGGGCACGCGGATCACGTCGGATTGGTCGGCCTACTCCGACCTGGTCCAGATCAGCGGCCCGTCGCAAGCGGATGCGGAGATCGGCTTGCTCTATGAGGGCGGCCCGGCCGGCCCTTATGACGAGATCCGCTTCGCCCGGTTCGACGAGGCCCACCTGGGCTGGCGGAACCCGGCTGGCCCCACGACGCCCGACATCTCGCACCACGCTGACGCCCACGTGCTCGGCGGCGCGACACAGACGACCGGCCGCTTCGGCGCCGGGCTGCAGCTGGACGGCGTCGACGACTACGTCCGCGTGCCGTGGAACCCGGCCCAGCCGCCCGGCGCCGGCGACTTCACCTGGACGGCGTGGTTCCGCTACGGCGCGAGCACCGGCAACCAGGTGCTGCTGTGGCTGGGCGGCATAGGCAGCACCGCGCCGCAGGCGTGGCTGCGGGGCGAGCCGGCCAACCACCGGCTGATCGCCATGATGACCACGGCGTCCGGGACGAAGTCGATCTCGTCCACCGACGCCTACGCCGACCAGGCCTGGCACCACGTCGCGTTGGAACGCACGGGCGGGCAGTTGCTGATGTACGTCGACGGCGCGCTGGTCGCGTCCGGGCCCGACGTCCCCGGATCGGTCAGCCAGACCGTGTCGTTCCAGATCCAGCTCGGCGAGCGGCTCGACGGCGCGTTCCACTTCGACGGGACGCTCGACGAGGTGCGCATGTACTCGCGGGCGCTGTCCACCGCCGAGCTCGACCAGATCCGGACGCGCAACGCCGACCCTCGCGCTGGCGAGGTGCTGCGGCTGCCGTTCGACCAGATCCGTTCCCAGGGGGCGTGATGCGCAGGATGCTCATGGTCGGCGCCGCCGTAGTCGTGTGCGCGGCGGGCGTTGTGACCGCCGCCGCGGCCGGCCCGTCGCAGCCACCTGGTCCGGCGGCCGTGGCGTGCTCGCCCGATACCACCAGGCAGACGACCAACGGCCCGGTGTGCGGCATCGTTGCCAAGAGCGCCGATGAGTGGCTGGGCATCCGGTACGCGGCGCCGCCGGTCGGCGCCCTGCGCTGGGCCGCCCCGCAGCCGCCGCAGCCCTGGACGGCGACGTTGCCCACGACGGCGTACGGCAACCAGTGCGCGCAGTCCTACTGGGGAACCGCATCCGGCAACGAGGACTGCCTGTTCCTCGACGTGACCCGTCCGAACGACGGCGCGGCGAACTTGCCGGTCCTCGTGCACTTCCACGGTGGCGGGTTCGTCAGCCTGTCCGGCCGCGGCGACTACACCCTGCTTGCCTACACCGGGCACGCGGTTGTCGTGTCCATGAACTACCGGCTCGGCATCTTCGGCTTCCTCGCCAACGCCGGCCTGGGCGAGCATGCGGGCGACTGGGGACTCCAGGACCAGCAGGCGGCGCTGCGTTGGGTACGGGACAACATCGAGCAGCTCGGCGGCGACCCGCACAACGTCACCATCTTCGGCGAGTCCGCCGGCGCGTCGAGCGTCTGCGACGCGATTGCGTCGCCTACGGCCAAGGGCCTGTTCCAGCGGGCGATCAGCGAGGGTGGCGAGTACAACACGCTGCTGGGCAGCCCGACGAACCTGGAAACGCAGGACTGCAAGTCCGATCTGCCGAGCCAGGTCGAGGCCAACGCCGCCGGCGCCGACTACGCGCAGATCGTCGGCTGCCCGGTGGCCAGCCAGGTCGCGGAATGCCTGCGGTCGTTGACGGTCGCCCAGGCCGAGACCGGCGTGCCCTACGGCTACCAGTTCGGCGGGACGGGCACGGTCGGGCCGACGATCAACGGGACGACGCTCACGCAGTCGCTGCGCCAGGCGCTGCGGACCGGCGCGGTCAACAAGGTGCCTCTGATCGCGGGCAGCGGTCGGGACGAGAACCTGGTCGGCGACGTGACCACGGCGGAGCAGTACAGCGAACTGGTCGACACGCAGTACGGCCGGTACGCGAACCAGGTGCTGGCGAGATATCCGTTGAGTCGCTTCGGTTCTCCGGCGATCGCGTTCCGCACGGTGTCCGCCGACTCCAACACCGTGTGCGCCTCGCTCCGCGTCAACGCCGAGGTCGCGAGGTGGATGCCGGTGTACGTCTACGAGATCGACGACAACGACATCCCGCCCTACGTTGCCGCCGACGCGTCGGGTTCGGCTCCGGGCGCGCAGCACGTGCGGGCCTGGTACCTGACGCCGAGCACGCCAGCGCTGGACGCGAACCAGCAGGCCCTGCAGAACGAGGAACTCGCCTCGGTGGCCCAATTCGCCCGGAACGGCAATCCGGTGGCGTACGGAACGCCGCTGTGGCCGCGCTATGACAGGTCCGGCCACGGCGAGGTGCTGTCGCTCCAACCGGCCGGCGACAGCGAGCTCGTCACGACCGATCAGCTGGCGGCGCAGCACAACTGCGCCTTCTGGGACCGGCTCGCGCCGAAGCCGGGGGAGCTCCGCTAATGCGAAGGATTCTCATCGCCGGCGGGATCGGCGTCGTCTGCGTGGCGGCCGCCGTGACCGCGGCAGCAGCCAACGGCTCGGCCCCGTCCGTACCCCGGTGTACGGAAGCGGTCCCGTACACCGCCGGCGCGGACGGGTACGCCAGCTTCCGCATCCCAGCGGTCGTCAAGGCCGCGGACGGCTCGGTGCTCGCCTTCGCCGAAGGACGGCACGCCGGTACCACGGACTCCGGCAACATCGATGTCGTGCTCCGCCGTTCGTCCGACGGCGGCTGCACCTGGACGCCGTTGCAGGTCGTCGCCCGGGGCGCCGGCGATACGCGGGGCAACCCGGCGCCGGTGCTCGACCCGGCCACCAAGCAGATCGTGCTGGTCACCTCCTACAACGCCGGCACGGTCACCGAGGCGCAGATCCTGCAGGGCAACGTGACGCCCGAGCAGTCCCGCCGCGTGTTCGTGCAGACCAGCTCCGACAACGGGGCGACGTTCAGCGATCTCCGCGAGATCACCGCTTCGACGAAACGGGCCGATTGGCGGTGGTACGCGACCGGACCCGGCCACGCGACCGTGCTGACCATCGGTGCTCACGCCGGTCGCATCGTGGTGCCGGCCAACCATTCGATCGCCCCGCCGCCGGGCTCGACCGACCTCGGCTCGGAGGCCAAGTACTACGGCGGCCACGACATCTACAGCGACGACCACGGCGCTACCTGGCACATCGGATTCGCCGACGACAACCCCGACGGCTACCTGAACGTCAACGAGACGACTGCGACCCAGCTCACCGACGGCCGGCTCTACTTCAACGCCCGCGACCACAACGGCACTGCCCCGGGCAACCGTACCGACGCGTATTCCAGCGACGGCGGCATGAGCCTGGACGCGTCCTACGCTCCACAGGACACCATCGCCGGGCCCGTCGTCGAGGGCAGCGTGCTGCAAGTACCCAGAGGCCCGTTGCTCTACTCGGGACCCGCCGACCCGGCGGCGCGCGCCGCGATGACCATCCGGGTCAGCCCCGACCAGGGCCGCACCTGGACCGACCCGTTCCCGATATCCGGCTGGCCGGCCGCCTACTCGGACCTCGTCCCGCTCGACCGGGGCGTCGTCGGCGTGCTCTACGAAACCGGGCGAGCGACGTCGACCGACATGATCACGTTCCGCCGGATCTCTCCAGACGATCTGCTACACCGTCCATAGCGCCTCCGTCGGTGACATGCGGGCTGCCCGCAGCGCGGGCAGCAGGCCGGCGATGGCCCCGATGACCAAGGCCGCACCGAGCCCACCGGCCCAGGCCGGAGCCGGGATGACGATCGCCCAGTGCTTGGCACTGGCGTACACGGCCGTCGACAGGGCACCGAGGCCGACGCCGATCGCGCCGCCGAGGAGCGCCAGCAGCACGGCTTCGGCCAGGAACTGCAGCCGCACGTGGCCCTTCGTCGCGCCCAGGGCCCGGCGCAGGCCGATCTCGGAACGACGTTCGAGCACGGAGATCACCATGATGTTGGCGACCCCGACGGCACCCACGAGCAGCGACACGGCGCCGAGCCCGAGGAAGAGACCGTTGAGCGCGCTCTTCGCCTTGGCGCGGGCCACGAGGGCGGCCGACGGTTGGCTCACGTTCACGTCGCCGGGCGCCGAGGGATTGGCGGTCGCGCCGAGGACGGCCTGCACGGCGTCCACCTGGTCCGTACCCGCGCGTACGTAGATGGTGGACGGGTGGCCGTCGGAGCCGAGGTACGTCTTCGCGGCCGGGAAGCCCACGAGAACGGCGGTGTCGATCTCGGGCGCGAGCACAGCCGGGTTGAGGATGCCGGCGAGATAGAACCACTGCTTGCCCACCCAGATCCGCTCACCCGGGTAGATGCGGTCGATGCCGAGCCGCTCGGCGGCGACGGCGCCGAGCACGGCAACCGGTTCGGTGGCGGTGGCGGCGTTGAGATAGCGGCCCTGCGCGACGCTCGTCGCGATGGTCGGCAGCAACCCCAAACTGGCGGCCTGAACGTTGATCGCGTTGGTGTTGATGCCGGGGATGAGCGAGCTGCGGTAGGCCTTTGCGCTCGTCGATCCGGTGTACTGGGTCTCGGTGACCGGGCCGATGCGGGCGATCATGGCGGGTGCGGCTACCGGCAGCTCGGCGGTGTCCCCGAGCATGGTCTGGCCGTTGGTGACCGTGAGCAGGTTGGTGCCGAGCCGGTCGATCTCGGCGAGCAGGCCCGCCTGCGACGACGACGACAGCCCCAACACCGCCACGATCGCGGCCACTCCGATGGCGATGCCGAGCGCCGAGAGCCCGGCCCGGAGCTTGCGCGTGCGGACCCCGACGCTGGCCACCCGGCTCAGGTCGCTCAACCGCAGCCGACGCACCGGCGGAGGCGCGCTCATGCCGGGCTCCCGGCGAGCGAGGCGGCGCTGTCCGCCACCACGCGTCCGTCGAGCATCTCGATCCGACGGGGGAGCCGCGCGGCGATCTGCCGGTCGTGCGTGATCACGAGAATCGTGGCCCCGCCGGCGTTGAGTTCCTCGAGCAGCGTCATGATCGCGTCCCCGGTGGCGCTGTCGAGGTTGCCGGTCGGTTCGTCGGCCAGGACGATCGCCGGCCGGCCGACCAGCGCCCGGGCGATGGCGACACGCTGGCGCTCGCCGCCGGACAGCTGGGTCGGACGCGCCGCGGCCCGGTGCCCGAGTCCGACCTGGTCCAGCGCTTCGAGTGCACGGCGGCGTCGCTTGCCGACCCGTACGCCGGCGTACAGCAGCCCGTCGGCGACGTTGTCCAGCGCCGTTGAGTGCTCGGCCAGGAAGAACTGCTGGAACACGAACCCGATGCGTGTGGCGCGAAGGGCCGAGAGGCGGCGGTCCGGCAGCCGGGCCACGTCCAGGCCGGTCACCAGCACCCGACCTTCGCTCGGACGGTCCAAGGTGCCGAGTACGTGCAACAGGGTGGTCTTGCCCGATCCGGACGGTCCGACGATCGCGACCAGCTCGCCGGCACCGATCGTGAAGCTCACCCCGCGCAGCGCGGTCACCGGAGGCTGACTCGGATAGGTCTTCGTGACGTTGTCGATCTCCAGCACGGTCATGACGACGGCACCACCACTCGCTGTCCGGCGGACAGCCCCGTCCCGGTGACCTGCACCAGGCCGTGCGAGTCGTCGAAGAGCCCGAGCGACACCGCAACCAGGCGCCGAGCACCGTCGCTGCCCGCGACCTCGACGGCGTAACCGCCGCCGGCTAGGGCGACCAGCGCGGTCACCGGAACGACCAGCGCGTTCTTCGCGGTGTCGGTGGTGATCGCCACCTGTACCGGTGCCTGGTCCAGCGTGCCGGTCGCCTTGGCGTCGGTCAGGGCGACGTCGACGGCGATGGTGGGGGAGGAGTCCGCGCTGGCCTGCGCCGGCTTCGTCGCGACGGTGCCCACCGAGGCCACCCGTCCCGGCGTGGTGCGTCCGTCCGGCAACGTGATCATGACGGCGTCGCCGGCCTTGACCGCAGACTGCAGGTTGGCGTCGAGGTTGATGCTGACGTGTCGCTTGGTCGAGGTCGCCTTCAGGACCGCGCCACCGGCCGGAGCGCCGAGCGATGCCGACAGCTCGGTGACCCGCAGCGCGGTCGGCTCGAACACGACGTCGCCGAGAGCGAGCTTGCCGGTCTCGTCCACGCCGAGGGCGGCCTGCAACTTCTTCACCGCGGCCTTGGTGGCCCAGCTGAACTCGTCCGAGGTCGGATCGAGATCGTCGCTGCTGGCGTAGCCGAGGGCGACCAGCGCGGCGTTGAGCTGTCGCACGTCGGCCCCGGTCACGTCCGACGCGGCGGAACCCTCAGCGAGCGGGCGGTATGCGGGCGTCGAGCCGTACAGCAGCACGATCGGCCTGCCGTCCACCCGGTACAGCACCTGGCCCGGTTTGATCACCTGGCCGACGTCGGGCAGCGCGGTCACGATGCCGCGGCCCTGCGCGGCCACGGTGTAGCTGCCGGCGTAGCCCAACGTCCCGTCGAGCTGGGTCTGGGCCGCCAGCGAGCGCCGCGAGACGGTCGCCAGCGAGGTGGCGGCCGCATTGTCGGTGTTGCCGGACTTGGGCGAGCTGGCTCGGCGGAACGGGTGCGTGAGTGCGAAAGCGACGCCGGCGACGGCCAGGACGGCCACGGTGGCGAGTAGCCAGCGGCGCCGGCGATGGCGGGGACGCTCCTCCCAGAGTGGCTCGATCACCGCGGTCACGACTTGCCTCCGGTGTGCATACTTCCGCCGGGGGCGCCCTTGTCGCCGCGCAGGCTGGCGCAGGCCTTGTCGGCGGCCTTGAACAGCGGCGAGTCGGGCATGAGGTCGCTGCCGGGAGCGGCGGAGATCTGGATACCGCCCTGCGGGTTCGGGTCGGGGAAGTCCTTGATGCCGTGGTCGCGCATGCACTGCGAGTACTTCAACGCCGCGGCGTGCTGCTTGGCCTGTTCCTGCGGAGGAGCCGTCGGCTCCAAGGACTTGCAGGCCTGCAGGGCCGCCTTGAACCGCGCCGAGTTCGGGTCGAGATCGCTGCCCGGATGCGCCTCGAGCTGGATCTGCCCGTCGCTGTTCGGGTCGGGGAAGTCGGTGATCCCGTGCGAGCGCATGCATTGCGAGTAGGCCAGCGCCCGATCCTTCACCGAGCCGGTGGGGGACGACGTGCCGCTCGGCGTCGCCGAGCTCACGCTCGCCACGCCCGGCCCGCCCGATCCGGACGAGCAACCCGCGGCGAGCACGGCACCGCCCAGCAACGCCGCCAGCGTCAATCGATATCGCGTCATACGTCCTCCGTCGTGTCCTTGTCGTTGTCGTTCGTTGTAGGAGGACGCCGGTTTCGGGTGCGTATCAACAGCGCACTCTTAACTGCGATACCGCGCCGAAACCACATCGCGGGGCATCCTGTGATCGTGCGGGTGCTGGTGATCGAGGACGACGCGGAGCTGGCCGAGACGGTCGCGGCCGGCCTGCGCCGTCAGCAGTTCGCCGTCGACGTCGCGTTCGACGGTCTGTCCGGCCTCGATCGGGCGTTGCTGAACGACTACGACGTGGTCGTGCTGGACCGCGACCTGCCCGGGTTGCCCGGCGACGAGGTGTGCGCCGGTCTCATTGCTTCCGGACGCCGCAGCCGGGTGCTCATGCTCACCGCCGCGGCCACGATGGACGACCTGGTCGACGGGCTCGCGCTTGGCGCCGACGACTACTTGCCCAAGCCGTTCGACTTCCCGGTCCTCGTCGCCCGGGTCGGTGCGTTGCTCCGACGCGCCCAGCCGGCGATGCCTCCGGTGCTGTGCCATGGCGACGTCCGCGTCGACACCGGGCAGCGTCGCGCCTGGCGAGGCGATCGGCCGCTCGACCTGGCGCCGAAGGAGTTCGGCGTTCTCGAACTGCTGCTCGTGGCATCGGGACGCGCTGTCTCCGCCGAAGAGCTGCTCGAACGGGTCTGGGACGAGCACGCCGACCCGTTCACGAACGCCATCAAGATCACCGTCAGCCGGCTGCGAACCAAGCTCGGCGATCCGCCGCTCATCGACACCGTGGCCAAGTCCGGCTACCGGATCTGAGGAGACGCCATGCGCCCGGTAGGCCGGCTCACCGCGCTCGTCGTCCGCCCGCACCTGCCGCGGCGGACCGTACGGCTGCGCCTCACCCTCGTCTACGGCGCGCTGTTCCTGGTCTCGGGCGTCGCGCTGCTGGCCATCACCTACGTGCTCGTAGCACGCACGACGGACGTGGGGGTTTTCAAGACGAGCGACGGCGGCAGCGGCGTGATCGTCGGATCGCACCCCTCGGCGGGCGCGCGTCCGGAGATCTCGACGCACGGCGCGGGCACGCCCGGCGCGCCCCTTCCGGACATCACGCCGGAGCAGGCCACCCGCTTGGCGGCTCAGCAACACGCGGCCCAGATGCGCCAGCTCCTGCTCTCGTCGGGCATCGCGCTGGCGATCATGGCGGTCGTGTCGATCGCACTGGGCTGGATGATCGCCGGCCGGGTGCTGCGCCCGCTGCGCGCGATCACCGCATCGGTGCGGGACATCTCCGCCACCAACCTGCACGAACGCCTCGCCCTGCGCGGACCCGACGACGAGCTCAAGGAGCTCGGCGGCACCTTCAATGCCCTGCTCACCCGGCTGGACGCGGCCTTCCAGGCGCAGCGGCAGTTCGCCGCCAACGCCTCCCACGAGCTGCGCACGCCGCTCACCCGGCAGCGCGCGCTCGCGCAGGTCGCGCTGGCCGATCCTGATGCCGACGTCGACACGTTGCGGGTCGCCCACGAGCGGGTGCTGGTCGCGGGTGTCCAGCAGGAGCGGCTCATCGACGCGCTGCTCGTGCTCGCGCGCGGCCAGGCCGGACCGAGCGGGGCGGAGCAGGTGGACCTCGCTCAGATCGCGGAGCGGGTGGTCGCGGATCGGCGGGCCGAGGCAATGTCGTTCGGCCTGACCGTCCGTCGCGCGCTCTCACCGGCATCGACCACCGGCGATCCCCGGCTGGTCGAGCGCCTCGTCACCAACCTGGTCGACAACGCCCTGCGCCACAACGTCGATGACGGCCGGGTCGAGATCACGACCGACGAGCGGAACGGCTGGGCCGTGCTCACCGTCACCAACACCGGGCCGGTCGTACCGGCATCGGATATCGACCGGCTGCTCCAGCCATTCCAGCGCCTCGGCCGCGACCGCGTCGGCAACGGCGCCGGCCTCGGCCTGTCGATCGTGCAAGCCGTTGCCGACGCCCACGGAGCCACGCTCGGAGCTGTGTCGCGTCCTACGGGTGGACTGTCTATCGAGGTGAGCTTCGTCCGCTCCTCACGCCGCGTCGTGGAAGACGAGGCCGAGCGTGAACCGCTGGCCGGATCGGATCGTCGATACGCCGTGGCGTACCGGGGCAGCTGACCACCCCCGCGCGCCGGCGACGGGCCGGTCGCGGGTTGTGAACACCAGGCCGTGGCCGTGCGGGACGATCCGGGCGTGCCCGCGGGACTGGGCGCGCGGGCGCTGCTCGACCAGCAGGAACTCGCCGCCCTCGTGGTCGACTCCCGGCTGGCTGAGGTTGACCACGACCTGCAGCGGGAACACCAGGTCCCCGTACAGGTCGCGGTGCAGCGCGTTCCAGTCGCCGGCCGTGTACTTCAGCAGGATCGCTGTGGACCTCGTCTGACCGGCGTCGTGGCACATGGCCAACCACTCGTCCAGGGTGTCCGGCCACGGCGTGGGCCGCCCGAGCTTGCCGTACCAGTCGCGGGCGATCGGCAGCAGCCGCGGGTAGAGCGCTTGCTTGAGCCGCTCGACTGGTTCGGGATACGGCCGGTCGAAGTAGCGGTACTGGCCTTCGCCGAACCGGTGCCGAGCCATATCGATCGTGGAGCGGAACCGTTCGTCCTTGTCGTAGAGCGCGGCGATGTCGTGCGCCTCGTCCGGCGTGAGCAGTTGCGGAGTGAGCGCGCCGCCGTAGCCGTTCAGCTCGCCGGCGATGGCGTCCCAGTCAGCCGCGGCGACGCGTTCAGCCCAGGTGCTCACGCGATGGCCAGGCTCGGCTGGCCGGCCTCGAGATCCAGCAGGTGCTGCTTGTTGCGCAGTCCGGCTGCATATCCCGTCAGCTTGCCGTTCGCGCCGACGACCCGGTGGCACGGGACGACGATCAGGACGGGATTCGCGGCCAGGGCAGCGCCGACCCGCTGGGCGTCGACGTCGCCGATCAACCGGGCGAGCGCACCGTACGTCGTGGTCCGGCCGGGAGCCACCGTCTCCGTGAGCGTGGTCAGGATGCGCGCGTCGAGGGGATCGACGTCGGCGCCCGGGAGATCGACGGGGACGCTGAACTCGGTGCGCGTTCCGGCGAAGTACTCGTCCAGCTCACGCATCGCAACGTCGATGCAGGGACACGTCGTCGGGCCGGGCACTGCCGGTCGGCGCACGTGGCACCAGGTCAGGCCCCGGGTCGATGCCTGTAGATGCAACCGGCCGATGGGGGATTCGTAGCTGCTCATACCTTGAGAACGTTGCCGGCGGCCGTCCTGTGAGGTCAGGCAGCGTCAGGCGGCTTCGAGCGACAGCAGGGTCTGCTTGGCCGCCACGCCACCGAGGTAGGCCCCGATGGATCCGTCGCTGCGCACGACGCGATGGCACGGGATGACGATGGGCAGCGGGTTGACCGCGCACGCGGTGCCGACGGCCCGCACCGCGGTCGGTCGTCCGGCGGCGGCGGCCACTGCGGAGTAGCTCGCGGTGGTGCCGTAGGCGATGTCGGGCAGGTGGGTGAGTACCTCGCGGCGGAACCCGTGGGCCAGCTGTAGGTCCAGCGGCAGGTCGAAGGTGCGCCGGCGTCCGGCGAAGTAGTCCTCGATCTCGCGGGCGACGTCGTCGAGCCGGCCCGGGGCCTGCAGGACGCGCGGGCTCACCCGCTCGGCCAGCGACGTCAGAACCGTGTCGTGGCCCTCGGACTCGTACGCCACCCGAAGCAGCCCGGCCGGCGTCGCGGCGAGCAGAAGTGGTCCGAGCGGGGTGTCCACCGTCCGGTAGGCGATGTCGAGGGTGTCGTCGGCCGCCGCCGCGTCGACCAGCTGAGCGTGCAGCCGGTCGAGGGTCGCGGCGTCCGGGTGGGGCAGAGCGGCGAGCGGGTTCATTCGGGGTCCTCCAGGACGTAGGTCTGGCGAAGCGTGGCGATGCCGTCGGCGGCGCTGCGTCGGGCCGCCGCCTCGGTGCCGCCGACGATCTCGGCGATGGACGCGTAGGACAGGTCGGCCAGGTACCGGTAAGCGACGACCTGGCGTTGTTTGTCGGGCAGCGCGCGAACGGCCGCTTCGAGCTCCGGGTCAGGTAGTTGATGAACGTCGGAGGCCGTCGGCTCGTGAGGAAGCTCGGCGACCGGCAGCGGCCTGCGCTGGCGGGATCGGTAGCTGTCGATCGCCTTGCGGTGGGCGATCGTGATCAGCCAGCCCCGCACGTTCGAGTCGGGACGCAGCCGGGGATAGGCGCGCAATGCGGCGAGGAACGTCTCCGACCACGCGTCCTCGGCGTCGACCGGGCCCAGCACCGCGCGGCACACCCGCAGCACGGTCGCGCCGTGTTCGGCGACCACCGACTCGAACGGAGGCAGGCTCACACATCGACAACGTACGCAAGCCCGGTTCTGTGAGCCGGAGCGCCCGTCCGCATGGTTCGTGGTGATTTCGGGTAGGGCCCATAGTGCCGGGCTGTTCCAGTCGGCCCGAGGTTGGCTCAGGAGGCACGCCATGATCATCGTCGGATTCATACTGCTGGTCGCTGCGGCGGTGGTAGCGATCGCGCTGGTCGTCCAGAACCCCAGCACGGTCACCGTCCACGCGTTCACGTGGTCCTGGGACATCGACATGCGCTGGCTGGTCGTCGCCGGGCTCGCGCTGACCGCAATCGGCCTGTTTGGGCTGGCCATGATGCGGATCGGTGGCGCGCACTACCTGCGGCTGCGCAGCGAACGCAAGGTGCTGGCGGCCGAGAACAAGCGCCTGTCCGAGCGAGCAGCGGCCGACAATCGGACCCGCGGCGGTTACCAGACCGCGCCGCGTACCGGCGCCGTATCAGCCCCGGCGCCCGTAGCGCCCACCGCGCCGCCTGCTCCGCCGCCCGTTGCTGCCCCGACCGGCCCGGCAATGTCGCCGACCGGCCCGGCAGCGTCGCCGACCGGCCCGGCAGCGTCGCCGACCGGCGACATGGCGCACGTCGGCGCGCCGGACCGCGCACCCGCGTCCGACGAACCGCACGGCATTCGCGAGAGACTGGCATCGACGAGGCACCGCCGGGCGAAGGGATGAGGCATGAGTGCAGGCGATCCTTGGCCGGAGGAAAGCCACGAGGTCGAGGTCCGGCTGCCGGCTGACCGCAATTACGTCGCCGCGTTGCGGGCGTTCGTAACGGCGCTGGCCGCGCGGTCGGACCTCACCATCGACGAGGTCGAGGACCTGCAGATCGCTGTCGATGAAGCGTGCGCGCTGGTATTGCCGCACGCGCGACAACCCGGCGGGCAGCTCACCGCGCACATCGAACTGGCGATGCCGTCCATCGAGGTCGTGGTGAGCGTCCCAAGCGGTCCGGAGGCGATACCCGATCGCACTGGATTCTCGTGGACGGTGCTGTCTGCGGTCGCGGACGAGATGCACGTGACCTCGGGCGGTGGCACCCTGGCGATCCGATTCAGCAAGCGACGCGACTCGCTGTTCCGGTGACTGGCGCCGACGAGTCGTCCCGGGACCCGCAGCGCGAGGAAGCGAGCCGGCTGCTGGCGGAGCTGCATGCCCTGCCCGAGGACAGTCCGCAGCGTCCGCCCCTGCGCGACCGCCTCACGGAGATGCACCTCCCGCTGGTTCGGTACCTGGCTCGGCGTTTCGCCGGGCGCAGCGCGCCGTTGGAGGACATCGTCCAGGTCGGCTCGATCGGTCTGCTGAAGTCGATCGACCGCTTCGATCCCGACCGCGGACTGGAGTTCTCCACCTACGCGACGCCGACGATCCTCGGCGAGATCCGGCGGTACTTTCGCGACACCGGCTGGCTGCTGCACGTCCCGCGGCGAGCCCAGGAACTGCAGGCGACGCTGGCTCGCGCCCGATCCGAGCTGACGCAGCAACTGCAGCGCGGGCCGACCGTTCGCGAGCTCGCTGAGCACATCGGCGTCGACCTGATGCAGGTCGTCGAGGCGATCGATGTTGCGCGCGGCTACGCCGGCGTGCCGCTCGATGCGCTCACCGACGGCGGCGACGAGACCCGCAAGGACCGGCTCGCCGAGGACGACGTCGATCTGGAGCGCGTCGAGCTGCGAGAAGAGCTCAGACCGGCGCTCGAGGAACTGTCCGAACGCGATCGCCAGATCCTGGTGTTGCGGTTCGTCGCGGGCAAGACGCAGACCGAGATCGCGGCGATCATCGGGGTATCGCAGATGCAGATCTCGCGGCTCATCTCCCGCAGCCTGGATCAGCTGCGTGAGCGGCTCTCAGACGACGCCGAGCCCGCGGTCTGACGTGGACGCGCGCGGCGGGTACGACCGTCACGAGAGCGATGCCGAGCGGCTGGACCGCAACTATGCCGAGCTGCTGCAGGAACTGCGGGTGGCCCAGACCGGTGTGCAGATCCTGTTCGCCTTCCTGCTGACCATCGCCTTCCAACAGCGGTTCGCGAGCCTGAGCTCGGTCCAGCGCGGCCTCTACGTAGGGACGTTGTTCTGCGCGGCCGTCGCGGCGGCGCTGTTCATCGCGCCCGTTGCGGTACACCGGGTCGTCTTCCGGCGTCGGTTGAAGGACGAGCTGGTCACGCTCACCGGCCGGATGGCCGCCGCCGGCCTGGTCTTCCTCGCCCTGGCGATGCTCGGCTCGGTGTTGCTCATCGTCGACTTCGTCTCGGGCGCGATCGAAGCTTGGATCATCACCGGCTTGTTGGCGGGCCTGTTCGCCTGGACGTGGTGCCTCCTTCCGCTCCGGTGGCGGGTCGAGGGGGAGGGGTCCCGGCAAGACGCCGAGTAGCTCCGGCCTATCGCGCATGATCCATCCACCTCCGCGGGAAGGCTGCGGGTGTGGCGAGTGACGAGCGTGAAGCTGCCGGCGGCAGTGGCCGCACCGTCGCCCTGGCGTTGTTCGCCAACGCCGGGGTGGGGCTGCTCAAACTGATCGCAGGGCTGGTCTCCGGTTCCGCCGCGCTGCTCTCCGAGGCCGCGCATTCGGCCGGCGACACCTCGACCGAGCTGCTACTGCTCACGGCGCTGCGCCGATCGTCGCGCCCCGCAGACCGGGTTCACCCGTTCGGATACGGCAAGGAACGCTACTTCTGGTCACTGTTGGCGGCGGTGGGGATCTTCGTGTCGGGCGCTGCCTTCTCGGTGTACGAGGGCCTGCGCACCATCATCATTCCGGGCGAGTCGAGTCACCTGCTGTGGATCAACTATCCGGTGCTGGCGCTCGCGTTCGTGCTCGAGGGCATCTCGCTGCGGCAGGCCATCCGCCAGACCCACGGGGAGGCACGGCAGCGCTCGAGATCGGTCCCCGACGTCGTCCGCGACCCGCACGACCCGACCGTGCGGAGCGTGGTGCTCGAGGACTCCGCGGCGCTGGTCGGGATCGCGATCGCGGCCGCCGGGGTCGGCTTGCATCAGGTCACCGGATCGGCGGTCTGGGACGGCGTGGCGTCCCTGATAATCGGCGTGCTGCTCATCGTCGCCGCGGTGCTGCTCGCGCAGACCTGCAAGGGGCTGCTGATCGGCAAGCAGGCCGACGCCGGGCTGATGCGCCAGATCGAGGCGCGCATCGAGGAGCAGGACGAGGTCGATGACGTTGTGGACCTGTTGACCATGATGACCGGCGTCGACCGCGTCCTGGTGTGCGCCCGGGTCGACTTCGTCGACGGATTCTCGGCCGGCGAGGTGGAGCAGGCTTGCGTACGCATGGACGACCTGTTGCGCAAGGACTTTCCCGATCTGGACGAGGTGTTCATCCAGCCGGCGCCGAAGGGGGATCGACGGGTGCAGGAACGGGTCCGGGCCCGCTACGGCCACGAGCTCAGCGGCGACGATGGCTAGGTGTTTGACGTCGGTGAACCGCAGCTCTGCGAGCACAACGATCCTCTGCAGTTGGTCCCGCGGGCTTGGACTCGCTGCCCATCCTGGGGCCGTACGCGCGCGACACGGCCGAAACGACCGTTCGGGGGTTTGCGGCCGGTCGCTATTCGGGTTAACGTCAATACTCGGCTGAAAAGCAGCTGTCCTGGTTCGAGCATCTCGTCTCGGGCCGAATCAAAGGGGCTGCTGTGCGGTCTGCTACCTTCTTCGACCACCCGCCGCTGGCGATGCCGGTCGACGTGCAGGGCTACAACATCGAGTTCGACCAGAGCGAGGGCCAGGCCACGCTGACGCTGGTCGGTGACCTGGGCGGCGCGGCAACCGATGCGTTGCGCGGCCTGCTGGGATGCATCGCGGACGGGCCGGGCGTGCTGCACGTCGACGCCGGTGGGGTTCTCGGTGCTGACTTGGATGCCTTCGATCCGTTGCTCGAACTAGCACGAGAGCGGTGGCGGCAACATCAGCCCGGCGTGGTGCTCGATTCGCTCAGTGAGACGGTCCGCGATCTGTTCGATGCCTTGGGTGTACCGACGGAGCCACCAGTCGAACTTGATGCCGCCTGGCTGTCCTCCGAGGTCGCGTCGTAACGATGTTTGGCCCGTAGTGGGGCTGGGAAAACCTCCTATGCACGTGCTGGTCGACAGGATCGGCGTCGTGATGCGGCGCGTTCGATCACGGGTGAAACCACACCCGTCCGGTCGACCGGCACGTCACACTCGGGGACTCATCCCTGGCTCAGACCGTCGCCGCCCATCCTCGCCTGCCTGCGTGGCGGAACGCCGACGGACACGTGGACTGAGCAGGACGTACAGCACGGCTGTAGAATGATGGGGGCCGCGATGAGATCAAGAATAGCGTGATGAGGATCAAGATTAGATAGTCGTGGGGCGCCGTTGTCGCGCGCGACCTGGCCCGAATGCGGACGGCGCGCATGGTCGCCGGTGACGGCGTCTCGCCTATGGCCCGGGCGACTACTCGAACCGCGGCGGCTGTTCTCCATCGCACCGACAATCAATATGACCATTCTAGGAATGATCATTTCCTGTCCCTTTTCGAGACCGAGGTGGACAGCAGGAATTGACGCGTGCTCGAATTCTTGATCGCCGAGAAGCTTTACTTGCTGGGCTGCGGGGTGTGGCAGTTTATCTTGGGGTTGACGCCTAGGTAGTTCAGCGGCCCGGCGAGGATCGTTACCGTGATCGTTCCAGCCTTAGCGCACGTCTTGACGCTCGAATCGTAGTAGTGGCGCTGGCCGGCTGCGATCGCTCCGATGATCAGCCATACCACCAGCACGACGCTCAGCAGGCTAACTGTTGACCGGTTGTTGTACGTTCGTATCGCCATACTGGTGTTATACCCAGCAAACCTCGATATCACTCACCGTGTGTTGCCGGTGACCGTTGTGAACTTCAGACGAAAGATGATCAATTACGCGCACCCAAGGATGCCCTCGATGATGCAATTCGAAGGTGCCAAAGTCGCGCTGTGTCCTATGAGGAATGGTGCTGTGGGTAATCGTCGGCGCTGGAATCGCCTCAACGTCCCGGCGGACCATCCGACGCTGGCGGCGACGCACGGCCAACCTGCGTGAGCCAGGCTCAGCAGAGCGTGGATCGCCAAGATGGGCCACTATCTGATCACTTTAGCGCGCGGCTTCTCTGATCACTTCTAGCATGCGTTGCATTGTGGTCCGGATCTAGAGCGGCAGCGACGGGCCGGACTTCGGCGTCGCAGCGCTGGTTGCGTTGCACAGGGCCAAGCGTCCCCACACGTCCTACACAGACCATCCGCCGGCGGCGTGGCCGGCGCCCCGTTCGAGGTGCGCAATCACGATGCGCACGGCGACTGGATCAACCAGCGGCGGGACGACTTCGTGACCTTCACTCCCGTGACCGGCGGCGTCCTCGAGGGATCCTCCGGCGGCGTCAAGACCAACCGTGACGCCTGGGTATTCAGCTTCGGCGCCGAGCGTTGCGCCGCCAAGGTGACCCGCAAATTCGCCGGCTACAACCGCGCCTTGGATGCCGGTCGCCGCACCCCCGCGGAGGTTGACAACGTCGACGTGGCATGGACTGACCGCACGAAGGCGGACCTGGCCAGTGGTGCGTCGCGATCCTCACCCCGAACCCGGGCAGCCAGGCCCCGCCGTTCATGGCCTTCGCCATTTGCTGTATCGACGATCAACGATCGACGATCGACCATCGATGATCATGTCCGCTCGAACTCAGGCAGCGTGGGCGAACGGCTCGGCCTGAGCTGCCGCTGACAGCGCCCACCGCATGCGGTCAGGCGCGATGTCCGGGTGGTCGCCGTACTCGGCAGCGCACAGGCAGGCGCAGCCGGCAACTCCGCCGTGCTGTCGCAGGCTGGCCTCAACGGCCGACACGATCTGTTCGGCCGTCGGACGCTCCGACGGCTGCAGGCTGCTGATGAACAGGGCCTGCGCTGCGCCAGTCAGGGTCATGGCGCACACTCCTCGGGGTCTCGGGCCGGTGATGTGGTCCAGTTCACTCGATCGGCCGGCGCAGCGGCAGTGCCGACAGTCCCATGGGCCCTGGGACTATCGACCCCGAAACCGGACACTGCTTGTCTCCGCACGCACCCCACTTTCGGAGCGAGGGGCCGTCACCTTAAGCGCGTGCGTTGGTGACCTCGAGTGCTACCGCCGCATGATTGGCGGATGTCATCGTCATGTCCAGTTCAACATCGTTGAACTGGCGCCGTCCGTGCAGGGCGGTAGGTGACCAACGCACCCCGACCACTGCTTGCGATCCGATTAGGGCTATCGCCGTATGCAGTTTCGAGTGCAGCGCGGTCGCGGACCGGGCATGGTTGATGCCGCATGGCAGCCAGCGACGACGCTGGCGACGCCTGTCGTCGATCAGGTGACCGTCTGACCAGCGGTTCGAGCGGCGCGAGACCAATGAGCCGAGCAGATCTTGATCTTCTGCCATTAAGAGAGCATCGTTGATCTTGGAAGCATCCATCTGCGGCGCTGATCATCAAGCCGCTCGAAGACGCCAGGCGGCTCGGCGGCCCCCCGACCGTCGCGTCGCCTGGCCCTCGGTCGCAGTGCGTAGCCATCCAGCGCGGTCTAAGGATCAGGCTGCGCGCGCCGATCACGGTGGCATGAGAACTCGACTCTGGGTGTTGCCGGCCACGACCGGGACAGCTGTCGCCTTCGCGGCATTGCTGTGGGCGCACCCCGACGGGCTGCCGATCCAGGCGGTCGACAACGTGTCGCAGCTCGCCGCCGCGCTGTTCGGGGCGGCCGCTGCCATGATGCGTGCACGCCGGTCCGCGGGGCGGCTCCGCACCTCGTGGGCGCTCACTGCAGCAGGTGCAGCCAGCTGGGCACTCGGCCAGGCGATCTGGTGCTACTACGAGCTGATCGCCGGTATCAGCAGTCCGTTCCCGTCATTGTCAGACGCGGGATACCTGCTCTTCCCGGTGGCCGCGGCAGTTGGGATGGTGGTACGCCCGTCGCGTGCGCTGACCGGCCGGGCCCGGGCCCGCACCGGCCTGGACGTGTTGTTAGTCGTCATCTCCCTGTTCGCAGTGAGCTGGGCGACGGTACTCGGTGAGGTATTCCATGTCCACGCCGACTCGATGCTCGCCCGGGCCGTGAGCTTGGCCTATCCCGCCGCGGACCTGGCCGTGCTCACCGTGGTGGTCCTTGTGCTGTCGCATGCCGATAGCGGCGAGCGGGCGCGCTTGGCGTGGCTGGGCGCTAGCCTTGCGAGTCTCGCCGTCGCCGACAGCGGATTCGCCTACCTCACCGCTACCGGGCGATACCACACCGGCGATTTGGTCGATGCCGGCTGGGTGGCCGGCTTCCTGATGCTCGCCTTCGCAGCTATCAGCGACGCGCCCGGCAACGCGAACAACGCGCGCGGGAACTTGACGCCGCCGAGCGCGCTTCTTCTACCGTACGTCCCGTCGATAGCCGGCATCGTCGCCGCACTGTGCCGGCTGAGCCTGGCCCCCGGCGACAGCGTTATGGTGGTGACGGCTGCCGTGATGGTGTGCGCTTTGGTCGTGCGCCAGGCGGTGGTGCTGCTGGACAACCGCAGCCTGATGGCCAGGATCAGCCATCAGGCCCTGCACGACGTGCTGACCGGGCTGGCTAACCGAGCGCTGTTCGCGGACCGTCTCGACCACGCCCTGGAACTGCACAGGCGCGATATGCGGCCGGTAGCCGTCATCCTCGTCGACCTCGACGACTTCAAGGCCGTCAACGACACGCTCGGCCACCCGATAGGTGACGACCTCCTGATGCGAGTGGGCGAGCGGTTGCGCGCCGCCGTGCGCCGCGGCGACACCGTCGCCCGCCTCGGCGGTGACGAGTTCGCGGTGCTGGTGGAGGACGACGGCGATCCGTTGGAGATCGCCGAGCGCATCCTCGGCTCACTCGACAACACGATCGGCATCGGTGAGCACTCGATCCCGGTCGGGCTCAGCATGGGCATCGCGCGGGTGGCACCCGAGGACTCGGCAACGACGGCGAGCGAGATCCTGCGCCAGGCCGATCTGGCGATGTACGCCGCCAAACGCGACGGCAAGGGCCACGTGCGCGTCTACGCGGACACTCTCGCCCTAGGCGAGGCAGCCGATCTGGACCGCCGATCCGCATTCGCGCTGGACGCCGGCGCCGGGAGGATCGCTATGGCCTTCCAGCCGATCTTCCGGGCCGACGGCACGCTGCACGGCTACGAGGCGCTGGCCCGGTGGAGCTATCTGGGAGAGGCGGTCTCGCCCGGGATCTTCCTGCCCATTGCGAGCGGTCTCGGTTACACCACGCTGGTGGACGAGACCGTGCTGCGCCACGCGGTGCGTGACGCAGCCGGATGGCCCGACGCTCTGGTCCTGAGCGTGAACCTGGACGGTAAGACGTTGGCTGACCCAGCCTTTGCCGGCCGTTTGTCGGCCATCCTCGCGGACGCACCGTTCGAGCCCCGGCGCTTGGTGGTCGAGGTGCTCGAGTCGAACCTGATCGAACACGACGAGCCCGCTATGGCAACGCTGGCCCGGCTGCGCTCACTCGGCATCGGCATCGCGGTTGACGACTTCGGGGCCGGCTACGCGTCCCTCGCCCGACTGCAGGTGCTACAGCCCGATATCGTCAAGATCGACCGGAGCTTGGTCCAGGGCCAGGGCGATCGACCCGACGGCACGGCGTTACTGAGGGGAATCACCGAACTTGCTCGACAGCTCGGCGCTACGGTGATCGCTGAGGGCGTGGAGACACAAGGCCACCTCTCGACGGCCATCGCCGCCGGATGCGACGCCATGCAGGGTTACCTGCTGGGCCGCCCCGTGCTCGCCGAGCCCGTAGTCAGCGAGCGACTCTCGGCGACGGTCGACCGTGCTAGTGCAATGTAGATCCGTTCGGGATACACGGCTTGATCCTGGTCCGCGCGCATCGAGCGTTTCTCCGCCGCTCGTCGACGACCAGCTAAATGCTGGGGTGGGCCCAACGGCTCAGACGGGCGACAGCAGGCCTGGCTCGATCTCGCACGCTCGATCTCGGCCTGCCCAATCCGGACGGGCGTCGAGGCATGCCGACAGCGGCGGGCGGGGGGGCCTACGCCACGTGCTGACCACCCGCGACGAGGAGATCGACCGCCTCATCGAGCTCGAGAAGGCGACGAGTCCCGCAGCGCTCGATGGATCCGCACCGCCCGTGGCGTCGGCTAACCCCTGGGTGCGGGCTAGGAGTGTGGGTCAGTAACACGCCAGCCAGGTTTCGGGGGCGGCCGCCGGTTTCACGAGATCATGGCTGTGCCTGCAGATGCGGATGGTCAGGGCCTGTTCGACGTCGATCCGGTGAGCCCGGTTCGGGTGGTCGGCGGGCCGGTGGACAAGACGTTCGCCGCTTCGACCCTGGTCAGCAGTTCCCGCTGGTCTTCTCGCAAGCTGGAGGCTGCGTGCACCGACGTGGTCGCGTTGCGGTGGCTGTCGGCCGGGTCTGGGCCGGATTACCGGTCGATTGCCCGGTTCCGGCGCAGGCACCTGTCCGCCTGGGCCACCTGTTCCTGCAGGCGCTGGCGTTGTGTCAGGCCGCCGGGATGGTGCGCCTCGGGCGGGTTGCGTTGGACGGCACGAAGCTGCGCACGAACGCCTCGCGGCGCAAGGCGATGAGTTACGCGCGGATGAGTGAGAAGGAGAAGGTCCTCGCCCAGGAAGTTTCGGACCTGTTGGCCGAGGCCGAGGCCATCGACAAGTCCCGAGGACGCGAAGTTCGGCAAGAACCGACGCGGCGACGAACTGCCCGAGGAACTGCGCCGTCGCGAGGACAGGCTGGCGAAGATCCGCGACACGAAGGCTGCGTTGGAGGCCGAGGCCGCCGAGCAGGCGGCCGAGCGGTCGCGGCTGCGTTCAGCTGAAGGCGGCGACGACCCCGCAGACGACCGATGCCAAGGCTGACGAGGCGGCGGGCAAGGCGGTGCCGAAACCGAAGGCACAACGCAACTTCACCGACCCCGACTCGAAGATCATGAAAGCCTCGGACGGGTCCTTGGATCAGTGTTTCAATCCCCAGGCCGTGGTCGACGACGAGCATCAGGTGATCGTGGCCACCGACCTGGACGACTGCGCCGCCGATGTCGCGAACCTGATCCCGATGACCGACCAAGCGACGCGCAACACCGGGCACGCACCCGAACAGGTGCTCGCCGACGCCGGCCACTGCTCAGCCGGCAACCTCGACGCCGCCGCGCAGTTCACCGACCGCCACGGCAGCCAGTTCTTCATCGCCACCGGCCGCCGCAGCCACGACGATCCAGAACCGGTCGCACCACGCGGACCGATCCCCAAGACCGCGACCGGCAAACAGCGCATGGCACGCAAGCTCAAAACCAAGACCGGCCGGGCCGCCTACGCCCGTCGCAAAGGGATCGTACCGACTGTGACCACCGAGGAAGCAACGCGTCGGCCAGCCGCACCGCCTCGGCGATCGAGCCAGTCTCGGCGACAACGTGCAGGTCGGTCGTCCTTCTCGTCGGCGACGCGCGCCACCCCGGACCGCGTCACCGGATGGCCGTCGACGATCAGCAGGCGAATCGGTGGCCGGCCGTCCTGGACGGTCAGCGGCGTCGCTGGAAGAGCTCGGGTCATCGTGACGTCCCCCCGGACTCGCAAACCAGAATGACAGTCGAACTCACGCGGAGCTTATGCCCAAGCGTTGTTGAGAGCGCACCTCGAAGTCGTCACTGCCCGGCGATCGGAGTCCGTCCAGCCCGACGGCTCCCGCCACGTCGCGTAGCGGGAGCCAGGCTGGGTCGGGATCAGCCCTGCCAGGTCACGCAGCCCAGGTGGGCAACCGAGACCCGGTTCAAGGGCGAGGTCGCCGTGACGCAGTAGGAGTGACGACCGCCATGCCACGGTATCGACAGCGAGAACCCGTGGGTGCGGTGGCCGGGGTCGTACCTCTTGTTGACGTCGGCCCGGACGACGGACGTGGCATGCCGCGCGATGACCTTGCCGTTGTCGGTGAGCGTGATGATCACGTGGTGGGGCTTGTAGTAGGTGAGCAGGGCCCAGCCGGTGAACGTGATCCGGTTGCCGGTTGTCCACGACGAACGATCGAAGTGGCCCAGGGCCGGCCGCTCGCTCTTGACGCGGTTGTTGTTGGCCGCCAGCCGGCGCAGCCCGTTGACATCGCCGGCGCGGTAGCGAGTGACGCCGTTGTGGGTGACCGCATTCATGACCTGGTGGCTGCTGCGATAGACGTAGTTGGTATGACCGAGCCCCACCGCGTGGCCGATCTCGTGCCGGATTGTCGCGTCCCATTGCCACGAGCCGTACTTGGTGAACAGCCCTGGGCACAACGCGATATTGGCGCGATAGGTGTAGAGGTCACCGTTGGGCAGTGACATCCAATACGGCCAGGTCATCCCGATGACGTTGCGGCCGCCCTGGCATCCGGACTGGTTCTCGTTGATCTGGACGACGCCCTCGGCGGCCTTCGGCGTGCCGTAGCCGCGCCACCGCACCGGCAACCCGAGGCGGCGCAGTTCGGTGACCGTCCGAGAGGCCCGGACGGCGATGGCGGAACGATGTGGCGCTTTCGGATTCACCCAAACGTTGAGCCCGATCGGCGTTTCGCCGATCAGGTGGCGGTCCATCAGCACGTAGCCCGGCGCGCCGGTCGCTGCCGCTCGGGTGAGGCCGGCCTTGTTCTGGATCGGGTGGTCGTCGTCCAGCGCGAGGGTCGGCGCGATCCGGGATGGCGCGACGATCGCGCCACTGGTCGGTCGAGTCGCGGCCGGGTTCGCGGCTACGGCGGCCGCGAGGACCGCGGCGCCGGCGAGAAGACACAGTCCGGCGGCGCGGACTCGGTGGCGCGTGGTCGACATGGGGAGGGCGCGGATGGTGTCGGCGTCGTCGTTTCGCATGCACCGCTGATCGGCGCGACCACGAGTCGCGTGAGGTGTGTGTCAGCAAATAGCCCAACCTCGGGACGTTCGGCCCTCCGGCTCAGGTAGCCCCTTGCCCGTCCGATGAGGACGGCGACATCTGACCGATCACCGCGCAGAGAGGCGAGTCATGCACTACACATACCGTCCGCTGCTCGACGCGCTGGTGAAGCGCGGCGCGGATCCGCAAGCGATCGAGGACGCCGCGACCGAGGCCGACCGCGCCGACCGCAGCATCCGCGACGTCCTGATCAACGACCTGGTCGTTACCGAGATGGAGCTGACCGAGGCGTCAGCCGAGGCGCACGGCATCGCGAGTATCGATCTGGTCGGCTACCCGATCGACGCCGCGGCGGTCGCGAAGATCCCGCTCTCCCTCGTGTTGCGGCACCGTCTGGTCGGCGTCGGCATCAACGGCGATGAGCTCGTCGTCGCGGTCAGCGACCCGGACGACGTCGTCGCTCTTGACGACGTCCGTGCGGCCACCGCCATGACGATTCATCCGGTCGTCGCGACGCGCAGCGAACTACGCAAGCTGATCGACCGGCTCAAGCGCGACAGCAGCGATCTCGGCGACGTCGCCAGCGACGACAGCGACGCCGCCTCCGAGGTGTCGACACTGACGCATGCCGGAGACGACACGCCCGTCGTCCGCTACGTGAACTCCCTGATCGAGCAAGCGATCCAGAGCCGCGCATCCGACCTGCACCTGGAACCGACCGAGCACGACATGCGGGTGCGCTTTCGCATCGACGGTGTCCTGCACGAGATCGACACAGTGCCGCAGAACGTCCAGTCGGCGCTCGTGTCCCGTCTCAAGATCATGTCGAACGTCGACATCACCGAGCGCCGCGTACCGCAGAACGGCCGGATCACCGTGCGGCTCAACAAGCACAACGTCGACCTACGTACAGCCACGCTGCCTACCGTGTGGGGCGAGAAGGTCGTACTGAGGGTGCTCGACACGGGCGGTATCGACCTCGAGCTGCACAAGCTCGGCTTCACCGCGGAGAACCAGGCCCGGTACGCGGCGTCGTTCCGGCGCCCGCACGGCATGGTGCTGGTGACGGGGCCGACCGGCTCGGGCAAGTCGACCACCCTCTACGCGACGCTGACCGAGATCAGCCAGCCCGAGGTCAACATCATCACCGTCGAGGACCCGGTCGAGTACCGGCTTGCCGGCGTCAACCAGATCCAGGTGAACCACAAGGCCGGGCTGACGTTCGCCGCGGTGCTGCCGGCGATCCTGCGCTCTGACCCGGACATCGTGCTGATCGGCGAGATCCGCGATCGTCCCACCGCCCAGCTGGCCGTCGAGGCCGCGCTCACCGGCCACCTCGTGCTCTCGACGCTGCACACCAACGACGCACCGAGCGCCGTCACCCGGCTCATCGAGATGGGCATCGAGCCGTTCCTGGTCGGGTCGTCGCTGGACTGCGCGCTCGCGCAGCGGCTGTCTCGACGCCTGTGCGAGTGGTGCAAGCAGCCCTACTCCCCGACCGAGGCGGACCTGGACGTAGCCGGCTGGCCGGCTGAGGCACCACAGCCGGCCACCCTGTGGCGGCCCGGTGGCTGCCGCTCCTGCGGGCAGACCGGGTTCCGCGGCCGGCTGGCGATCACCGAGGTGATGCCCGTGTCCGAGGAGATCGAACGGCTCGCCGTATCCCACGCCCCGTCCGGCGAGATCAGGAAGGCGGCGATCGCGGACGGGATGGTCCCGCTGCGCGAGGACGGCCTGCGTAAGGCGGCCGAAGGGCTTACCACGTTGGAGGAGGTCATCCGTGTCACCGTTTGATGCGGCACAACTCGACTCGCTGCTCACCCGGGCGGTGTCGCTCGGCGCATCCGACCTGCATCTCACCACGGGCATCGCCCCGTGCGTACGGGTCAACGGATCGCTGACGCCGCTCGCCGACTGGGTGAAGCTGCGCTCGGCCGACACCGAGTCGCTCGCACGCGGCATGCTGAGCGAGGAACAGTGGAAGCGCTTCGAGCAGGAGTCCGAGCTCGACTGCGCGTACGCACTGACCGGCGTGAGCCGCTTCCGGGTGAACGTGTACCGGCAGCGCGGGTCGGTCGGGATGGCCTTCCGCGCGATCCCGCACAAGATCCGGCAACTGGCCGAGCTCGGCCTGCCCGCATCGGTCGAGCAGTTCGCCCAGCTGCCACGCGGCCTGGTTCTGGTGACCGGGCCGACCGGGTCGGGCAAGTCGACGACACTGGCCGGCCTGCTGGACATCGCGAACAACACCCGAGCCGGGCACATCGTCACGATCGAGGACCCGATCGAGTATCTGCACACACACGCCCGCTCCATCGTGAACCAGCGCGAGGTCGGCGCCGACACCGCCGATTTCCAGGTGGCGCTCAAGCACGTGCTGCGCCAGGACCCCGACGTCATCCTGGTCGGCGAACTACGCGACCTGGAGACGACCTCAGTTGCGGTCACGGCCGCGGAGACCGGCCACCTCGTGCTCGCCACGCTGCACACGCAGTCGGCCGCGCAGACGGTAGACCGCTTGATCGACATCTTCCCGCCCAGCCAGCAGCAACAGATCCGCGCGCAACTGGCCAACTGCCTGCAGGGCGTCGTCACCCAGGCGCTCGCACCGACCAAGGACGGCACCGGGCGCACGGTGATCTGCGAGGTGATGGTCGGCACCTCGGCGATCCGCAGCCTGATCCGCGAGGGCAAGGTGCACCAGATCCCGGCGTTCCTCCAGTCCTCGGCCGAGGCCGGGATGATCAGCTTCGACCAGCACCTGGCCCTGCGGTTCGCCGAGCAGAAGGTGAGCAAGGCGACCGCGCTCTCGCTTGCCCACGATCCCCACGAATTCAAGCGATTGGCGAGGTTGTAAGCCATGGCCACCAAGACGTTCCGGTACGAGGCGATCGATGTGGCCGGCGCGACGGTCAAAGGCACCGTCGACTCGGAGTCGGCCCACGCCGCCGCCACCTCACTGGCCAGCCAGAACCTGATGCCGTTGTCGATCACACTTACCGGGCAGGGCCTGCAGCGCCAGCTCTCGCTTCCCGGATTCCGGGGCCGGACAACGCTCAAGGACCTGGCCGTGCTCTCCAGACAGTTCGCGTCGATGACCGCGTCCGGGCTGACTCTGCTGCGCGCGCTCGCGATCCTCGAGGAACAGACGGCAAAGCCGAAGCTCAAGGATGCGGTCGGCCAGGTAAGCGCCGACGTCCAGCGCGGAGCGACGCTGTCCAAGGCGATGTCCCGGCATTCGGAGCACTTTCCGCCACTGATGGTCAACATGATCAGGGCCGGCGAGGCCGGCGGCTTCCTGGACGATGCGCTCGCCCGTATCGCCACGATGTACGAGGCGGACGCCAACCTCCGAGCCAAGATCAAGTCGGCGATGACCTACCCGGTTATCGTGCTGATCTTCTCGTTGCTGCTCGGCACCGGCGTGATCCTGTTCATCGTCCCGATCTTCGAGAAGATGTTCCGCCAACTCGGCGGCAAGCTACCGCTACCCACCCAGATCATGGTGACCCTGTCGCACAACATGTGGTGGGTGTTGCCGCTCTTCATCGTCGGCTCTCTCGTCGGACTACGCCTGTATCGCAAGGCGATGCGCGACAACCACGCGTTCCGACTGCGGGTGGACGGCGTCAAGTTGCGGCTGCCCGTCTTCGGGCCACTGTTCACCAAGCTGGCCATCAGCCGGTGGGCCCGCAACCTGGGCACGTTGCTGTCGGTCGGCGTGCCGATCATCCAGGCGCTGGAGATCGTCGGCGGCACCTCGGGCAATGCGGTCGTCGGTGAGGCGATGCACGACGTGCGCGAGGCGGTGCGGGTCGGCGCGCAGATGTCCGGACCGCTCGCCAAGCACCCACTCTTCCCGCCGATGGTGGTGCAGATGATGGAGGTCGGCGAGCAGACCGGCCAGATCACCGAGATGCTCGACAAGGTCGCGGACTTCTACGACCAGGAGGTCACGACGGCCACCGAATCGCTGACCTCCGCCCTGGAGCCGTTGCTCGTCGTGCTGCTCGGTGCCGTCATCGGCGTCATGGTCATCTGCCTGTACCTGCCGATGTTCTCGATCTATCAGCACATCCAGTCGAACTGACCCTGCCGACTGCTCAAGTCGCCGTCCGACCGGCCGATCTGCCAGGTGAACAACTACAACGGATCGGCACTCCTCGCCGAGCCACTACGAGCCAAGGAGGCTCTCATGCTCAACCGGCTAGCCAAGCTCCGCGAGGAGCGCGCTGCAGACGACAAGGGGTTCACCCTCATCGAACTGCTGGTGGTCGTCGTGATCATCGGCGTCCTGATCGCGATTGCGATACCGCTCTATCTGAACTACAAGAAGGGCGCCAACGACAAGTCGGCCCAGTCCGACCTGCGCAACGCGGTCAACGTCCTCGAGCAGTGCAACACCGACAACGCCGCCTACCCCGTGAACGCCGACGTCCCGTCAGCGGGTGGCGCGCTCGGGGCCAGCTGTACCAGTCAGTCGATCAACAAGAGCAGCGGCACGGCGTTCACGTACTTCACGGTGTCCGGAAGTGACCAGACCGCCTACGTCATGAGCGCCAAGAACTCCAACGGCTCCGGCAAGACGTACTGCTACAGCAGCGCGGCCGGTGGCTCGGTCCAGACGACCGCAACTGCAGTCACCGCGTACCGCGCGGCCTGCTGAGGTCCGCCAGCCAGCGGGTTGGGGGCGCAGCCGCCGCGCTCCCGGCCCGCTCTGCTTTCCGAGTCGAACGAAGGAGGCCGCCATGCCCGTGCTGATCACCGCGATCGCTCTGCTGGGCCTGGCGGTCGGCTCGTTCCTCAACGTCGTGATCCATCGGGTGCCGGCTGCGCAGTCCGTGATCCGCCCGACCTCCCGATGCCCGTCATGTGCGAACCGGATCCTCGCCCGGCACAACGTGCCCGTGCTCAGCTGGCTGCTGCTGCGCGGCAAGTGCGCGCAGTGCCAGGCCTCGATCAGCGTCCGGTACCCGGTCGTCGAACTGACCACCGCCGGGCTGTTCGTGGCGCTCGCCGTCCACGTCGCCGGCCTGGGTCGGTTGCCCGCCCTGCCGGGCTACCTTTTCTTCGCCGCGATCGGCGTCGCGCTCACGGTCATCGATCTCGACGTGCGGCGACTGCCGAACGCGATCGTGCTGCCGGCCTACCCGGTGCTCGCCGCGTTGCTGGCGATCGCCGCGTTCGCCCAAGGCGATCCCGGCGCCCTGATCCGGGCCGCTGTCGGCTCCCTCGCCCTGCTCGCCCTGTACCTCGCCCTGGCCCTCGCCCATCCGGGCGGCCTGGGCTTCGGGGACGTGAAGCTGGCCGGCATCGTCGGCGGCGTACTGGCGTTCGTGTCCTACCAAGCTCTGCTGGTCGGCGCGTTCGCCGCGTTCGTGGCCGGCGGGGTGGCCGGGCTGGTCACCATCGCCAGCGGCCGAGGTACGCGCAGGAGCGCAATCCCGTTCGGCCCGTTCATGATCGCCGGCGCGCTGCTCGCCCTGTTCGCCGGCACGCACATCGCCGACCTCTACGTCCGGCTCATCTCGCCGGCCTGATCCCCTCAACCGGAGACGTCATGAAGCATCGCCAACTCGGCATCGCGAAGGTCGGCGTGATCAATCCCGACGGGCACGCCATCGGCCTCGACATCGGCGCGACCGCCGTCCGCGCCGCTGTTCTCGCCCCCGGCACCCTCGAGGGCCGGGCGTCGGTGACGGTGCACGGACTGGCCGCGGTGAGTCTGCCGCCCGGCACCGTCGTGAACGGCGTTGTCAACGACCAGGCCGCGCTGACCGCCGCCCTGAAGCGACTGTGGCAGGCCAACAAGTTCGCCTGCCGCAACGTCATTCTTGGCATCGCCAACCCGCAGATCCTGGTGCGGGACCTGCAGATGCCCCGGCTCGACCCACGCCAACTGGCCAAGGCGCTACCGTTCCGAGCGGGCGAGATCGTGGCCCTGCCGATGGATCAGGTCGTGCTCGACTTCGCCCCGCTCGGAGAACCCGACCCCGAATCCAACCTGATGAGCGGGCTGCTGGTCGCCACGCCGCGCGAACCGGTACTCGCCGCGGTGACCGCGGTGGAACAGGCCGGCCTGCACGTGGCCCGCGTCGACCTGGCGTCGTTCGCCGCGCTGCGCTCGATCGCCGACGAGCACCTCTCCGTGGAGGCCGTCGTCGACCTCGGCGCGCAGCTCACCACGATCGTGATCCACAACCGAGGCGTGCCCCGGCTCGTCCGCACGCTGTCCCGGGGCGGTGACGAGCTCACCGAGCACGTCGCCGACGCGCTCGGGCTGAATGCCGAGCGCGCCGAGCGGGTCAAGCGCGAGACCGGGCTGACCGGCCGCGATGCCGCTACGTCGGGAGCCATCAACGACGGCATCCGGCCGCTGCTGGCCGAGATCCGCAACTCGATCAACTACTTCGTCTCGGCAAGCGATGGCGCGCGCCTGGAGCGGATCTCGCTCACCGGCGGTGCGGCGGCCCTGCCCGGCCTGTCCGGCGTGCTGTCCGAACAGAACGGGGTGCCGACAGCCGTCGTCACGCCGATGCGCCACGTCCGCAACCGCTGGGCGTCCAAGCAGGCACACCCGGAGGCGAGCGGCGCCTCGGCGAGCGCGGTCTCGGTCGGTCTCGCGATGGGAGCAGCGGCATGACCACGATCCCGGCCGACCACCTGTGGAACGCGATGCCCGGCTGGGGCATCGTCGCCGATCTGACTCCGCCCGAACTCGTCAACCAGCGCCACCTCCGTCGCCTGCGCCGACTGATCGCTGCCGCCCTCATCGCGCTGCTCGCCCTGTGCATCGGCGGGTACGTGCTCGCCGCCCGGCAACGCGCTGGCGCGGCGAGGGGGCTCGACGGCGTGCAGGGCCGGACGGTCCAGCTGCAGGGAAGCTCCCACAAGTATGCCGGCATCACCAAGATCGAGGGCACCGTGACGCAGGTCCAGGCCCAGGTCGCGACGCTGATGGCCGCCGACGTCGACGTCAGCGCGCTGCTCGTCCGGCTGCGGGCCGAGCTCCCGACCACGATGACGATCCGCCAGGAGTCGGTGATGATCAGCCTGGCTGGGGTCGCCTCCGGCGGTACCGCATCGGGCACCGGGCTCGACACGTCCGGGCACGCCCGGATCGGCAACGTCGCTGTCTCCGGTGCGGGTCGCACGCTGGACGACCTGTCCGCGTACGTCGACCGGCTCAAGGTCATCCCGGGCGTCGTGGACGTCGTCCCGGTGTCGAACGTGAGCGATCAGGCCGGCATGCAGTACAGCCTCACGCTCGGGCTGAGCGATGTCCTGCTCAGCCACCGTTTCGACGTCTCCAAGAAGGGCGGCCGGTGATGCGGTACGCACAGGATCGGCGCGTCTGGCTCGGTGCCGGCGCGCTCGCGGGGTTGCTGCTCGTGCTGATCGGATGGTTCGCGCTTGTCAGCCCCCAGCTCTCCTCCGCCTCGTCGATTCGCGGGCAGGCCGCCGCGGCCGAGCAGCGCAACGCGCTGCTCCAGTCCAAGATCGCCAAGTTGCAGCGCCAGGACGCCGACCTCGACGGGCTGACCGCGCGCCTGCGCGCCGCGCTGGCCGAGCTGCCGGTCGACAGCGGGCTACCCGAGTTCACCCGGCAGCTCTCCGACCAGGCAAAGCAGCACCGCGTCGACCTGACGAGCGTGTCGGTCGGCTCGGTCACACCGGTAACGACGGCCCCGGCCACCTCGACGTCGACGCCTCGCCCGGACGCGACCGGGACGAGCGCGCCGAGCACTTCCGCGCCGGCCGGCAAGCTGTATGCCATCCCGGTCACGCTGGTTTCGTCGGGCCCGGCCCGCGACCAGCTCGCGTTCGTCCGAGCGATCCAGGTAGACGGGCCGCGCCGCGCGTTGGTCACCGCAACGCAGCTGACGCCCGCGTCGGGCTCCAGTGAGGCGTCCATCGACCCGGCGAGCACGATGACCACGCAGGTCACGATCTTCACCGCGCCGTTGGCCCCGTCGGCCGCGGCCCAGCTCGACAAGCTGTTGCACGGGGACGTGTCGGGCTGATGTCCCGGGCTCGTGGCCGCGGCGGCGACGGTGGCTTCGTGCTGATCGAATCCATCGTCACGATCAGCCTGATCACCGTCGTGATGACGGCGCTCGCGTCGTTCTTCCTCAACGCCATGGCGTCCACGAACCACCAGCGCGCCCGTCAGACCGCGACTCAGCTGGCCAACTCGGCCGTCGAGACGCTGCGCGGGCTGCATGCCTCGGACCTGGTCACCGGCCACGACACGACCAGCGTGTCGAGCCAGTTCGCCGCCGCCCCGGCGGCCGTGCGCCCGTGGCTCACGTCGATGGACCCGGCGACCGACAGCACGGCGCCCGCCGGCAGCGGCGCCACCGCCAGGATCCCGACCGTCGCGCTCACCCAGACCCTGAACAACGTCGCCTACCGGGTCAACGACTACCTCGGCTGGTGCGGCGTCCCCACCGACGGATCCGGCGCCGACTGCAGCCAGGCGGCGGTGTCCACGGGCACCAAATACCTGCGCGCCGTCGTGGCCGTGACCTGGCCGGAGAAGCGGTGCCCCGCGTCGACCTGCTCGTACGTCACGGCGACGCTGATCAGCGCAGCCGACGACCCCACGTTCAACCTCAACCAGACTCCGCCCGCCGCACCAGTGGTGACCAACCCGGGCGCGAAGACCTCGGCCGTTGGCGACGCCGTCGGCCTGCAACTGGCCGTCAACGACGGCACCGGCGTGCCGACCTACACCTGGCAGGTCACTGCCGGCGCGCTGCCTGCGGGCCTGGCGCTGAACCCGGCCGGCCTCATCTCCGGAATGCCGACCGCCACCGTCACCAACCGCTCGGTCACGGTCACCGTCACCGATGCGTTCCTGCGCACCGCCACGGCGACGTTCACCTGGACCGTCGTGCCCCCGCTCGCGATCACCGACCCCGGCGACCAGGCCAGCCTGACCGGCAGCCCGATCACGCCGCTCACCCTGACCGCAACCGGTGGCAGCGGCTCGCCCTACGCGTGGTCGGACCCCAACGCCACGCTGCCGCCCGGGCTGGCGATGTCGACGGTCAGCGGCCAGGGCAAAGTCAGCGGCACGCCCACCACGCCCGGCACCTTCGCAGTGCAGCTGACGGTCAAGGATGCGGCCGCCCGGTCGGCCACCATCAGCCTGACCTGGACGATCAGCTACCCGCCGCTGGCCGCCGCCAATCCAGGCGCGCAGACCAGCACCCTCGGCACGGCGATCGCCCCGCTACAGCTCGGCGCGAGCGGAGGTTCGGGCACCTACACCTGGTCCGGTGCTGCGACCTTGCCGGGCGGCCTGTCGATGACTGCCGGCGGGCTCATCAGCGGCGCGCCGACCACCACCGGCACGACGACGGCGACGCTGACCGTGACCGACGGCGCCGTGGTGCGAACCGTTTCGTTCACCTGGTCCGTCGTGGCCCGGCCCGCGATCACCTCGCCCGGCAACCAGACCACTACCGTCGGCGCGACGATCAACGTGACGCTGACGTCCTCCTGCCCAGATGCGCCATGCAGCTACACGCTCAACAACGGCCCGGCCACCCTGAGCGTGACCGCCGGCGTGATCACCGGCACGGTCACCAGTGCGGCGCAGACGTTCGGCAGCGTGAGCGTGACGGTGCGCGACGCCGCCGGCTCGACGGCGACGACATCCGCGTTCACCTGGACGGTGAACCCGGCGCCAACGATGACCGGTCCGGGCAACCAGACCGTGCTCAAGGGCAGCCCGGGCAGCCTGGACGTGTCGGCGCTCGTGAACGGCGGTACCGGGCCGTACACGTACTCAGCGGGCGGTCTGCCCGTCTGGCTGACCCTCAACCCGGCCACCGGGATGATCACCGGTACGGCGCCGGCGGCGAAGAGCGTCACGTCCGGCATCACCGTGCGCGCGACCGACAGCGCCGGCGTCTCGGTCACCAGCGCGGCGTTCAAGTGGATCGTCACCGACCTGGCCACGTCGATCATCGACCAGACGACGTCCAAGTCGACGAGCGTCAGCCTCGACCTGGACAGCTTCACCACCGGCGGCACGGCTCCCTACACCTACGCGATCACCGGCAAGCCGTCCTGGCTCAGCCTCAACGGATCGACCGGAGTGCTGAGCGGCACGTCGCCCAACGCCGTGAGCATCACCAGCGGCATCACGATCACGGTCACGGACAGCCTTGGCGCGGTGATCACCAGCGCGCCGTTCAAGTGGTCGGTCACCGACCTCAGGTGGAGCACGATCCCGCTGCAGCTCTCGGCCCGCGGCGCGGCGGCCAGCCTGAACGTGACCGCCTACGACAGTGGTGGCACGGCTCCTTACACCTACGCTGCCACCGGGCTGCCACCCGGCCTGACGATCAACGCTGCCACCGGCGTCATCAGCGGCACGCCGACGACGAGCAACACCTACTCCGTCCGGGTCACCGTCACCGACGGCACCGGCGCATCGGTGACGAGCAGCGCGTTCACCTGGTGGGTCCTGTGAGAGCCCGCGACGACGACGGCATGTCGCTGATCGAGCTGGTCATCGGCATGGCCCTGATGGTGATCTTCCTGACCATGTTCACCGGTGCGGTCGTCATGATGAACCGCTCGCACACCAAGGCCGAGTCTGTGAACGCCACGGCATCCCAGCTCCAGGAGGCGTTCCTCACCCTGGACAAGACCGTGCGCTATGCCGCGGCGATCAGCGCGCCGGGCACCGGCACCACGACTGGCGACTGGTACGTCGAGCTGCGCACGACGAACACCGGTCGCGAGATGTGCTCGCAGGTGCGCGTCGACGTCAGCACGCAGCAGCTGCAACGGCGCACCTGGCAGGTGAGCGGCTCAGCGGCGTCGAACCTCAGCGCGTGGCGGCAGGTGGCAGCCACGATCGTCAATGGCGGCGCGGCCGCCGGATCCGCCGACCAGCCCTTCGCCCTCAAACCGCTTACTGCCTCGGTGAACTATCAGCAGCTCGCGATCAACCTCGTCTCGTCCTACGGCTCGGCCGGCAGCGTGACGACGTCCCGCTCGTCGTCCACGTTCACCGCCGTCAACAGCACCGCGCCGCCGCCGGCGGCACCGATCTGCCAGGAGGTGGGACGGCCATGACGGGTCTGCGCGCACGCCTCTCGGACGACCGGGGCTCGATGCCGATGCTGCTGATGGTGACGATCGTCGGGCTACTGCTCAGCGCCATGCTGGTGCCGCTGCTGGTCACGCAGGACCGCGCGACCCGATTCGGCACCAGCCGGGTCCATGCGCTCGACGCGGCCCAGGCCGGCATCGACGCAACGCTGGGACAGATCCGCGCCGCCGTCGACGGCACCGGCATCGGCGACAGCTCCCGGCTGCCCTGCGGGCCGATCTCGGGCTCGGTCGACAGCGCCGGCGATGGCGCCTACACGGTGGGCGTCGAGTACTTCACCGCCGACCCGGTGGCCAACCCGACCGCCGCGAAGATGCTCTGCGCGCTGGGTTACGGCACCTACGACGCGGCGTCCGGGGCGTTCACGCCGAGCTACGCCCGCATCACGTCCACCGGCACGGACGGCCGGGCGGTCAACGGTTCATCCGGCGGCCGCACCCTGCTCACGACGTACGTCTTCAAGACGAGCAACACCAACGTCCCAGGCGGCGTGCTGCGGATCTACCCCGCCGCCGGGAACACGACGGCCCTGTGCGTTGACGCCGCCACCAGCACGCCGAGCGCAGGTGCAAGTGTCACCCTGCAGACCTGCAGCACGGCGACACCGCCCGCCTCCCAGCAGGTGTTCGCCTACCGGACCGACCTCACCATCCAGTTGCTGTCGTCGGTGACGCCCACCTACCCGAACGGCCTGTGCCTGGACACCGCCGGGCCCACGGCGGGCAACCCGGTGGTGCTCAACGCCTGCCGCGCGCTGGGCAGCCCGAACTACACGCAGCAGTGGAGCTTCGACGACTGGGGCGCCTACCGAGCCTCGCTGTCCGGCTCGCGCACCAACGGCACGCTGGCCACCGTCTGCATCAACGTCGCCGCCCAGTCGGCCGGCCAGCAGCTGACCCTGGCCGCGTGCGCGCAGAACACGTCGAGCCCGACCCAGGCGTGGGTGCCGGCCCCGTCCGTCGGCGCCGGCGCCGCGGCACCACCCCAGCTGATCAACTATCTCGAGTTCGGCCGCTGCCTGGACGTCACCGGGCAGAACGTCAACGCGGACCATCTGATCGACTACCCGTGCAAGCAGAACCCATGGGCCGGCGCCGTGGCGTGGAACCAGAAGTTCACGACACCGGCGATCGCGGCGGGCGCCAACAGTGCCGCCGGGCAGCTCGTTACGACGACGTCCTCGACGAACTACTGCCTCACCACGCCCGGCACCGCCGGTGGCTACGTGACCGTCAAAACGTGTGGCTCGACCGCGGCGTCCTTGCAGCGCTGGACCGTCTACAACGGCGACAAGTCACTGCCCTATGCCACGAAGTTCACGATCGTCGACAGCAGCGAGCTGTGCCTCGCGCTGACCCAGCCGGTGACCGGCGAGCAGTGGTCGGCCATCGATGTCGAGAAGTGCACCGGCGCAGCCGAGCAGAAGTGGAACGCGAACCCGAACCTCTCGGTGCCGACCCTGCAGAACACCCTCGAACGGTGACCCTATCGGGCAGCCCTGGGCCGCCTAACGCGACCAGAAGTTGCCCGATCGGGGTCGGACCTGAGGGCTAGTCCGGACAGCAGTCCGCCCCGCGCCTGCAGACGGGGGATCTGCAGGGGCGGGGCGGACTCTTCCGGGTTGTAGGACGTTGCGCCCTTACCATCGGCGCCGCCTGGCGGCACTTGAGAGATTGCCGCCGATCAGATCGGCCGCATCGCCGGGGTCAGCTGGCGGGCCACCATCTCCCCGCGCGGGGTCGACATCGCCAGGCGGCCGGCGAGCGTGGTGCGCGCGGCGATCGCGGCAAAGTAGGCCTTGCGGGTGCCCGCGGCACGGGACGTCTCCGGCTGAGCGACAGCCGCCGGCTCGAGCTGTGAGTTCATGCCGTCGCGCACCAGGCGCAGCGCCTCGGCCCGCAACTGGGAGATCCGCGACTCGGTCACGCCCAGCTCGGCGGCGATGTCGGTCATCTGGCGCTGCTCGAAGAAGTAGGCCGTCACGACGAACCGCAGCCGCTCGGGCAGCTCGGCGATGGCGTCGTGCAGGTAGCCGAGCTCCTCGCGGCGCAATAGAAGCGTCTCGGGGCCGGCCGTCTGGTCGGGCACCAGGTCGGCGCCCACCTCAGGAGCGAGCCCGTCGAGGCTGAGCACGGTCGCGCGCTCCAGGTCGGAGTGCAGCGCCTCCAGTTCCAGGGGGCTCACACCCAATGCGGCGGAGACCTCGTCGGTGCTCGGCGAACGCCCGAGGGCGGCGGCGAGCTGGTCGCGGGCGGTCGAGGCGGCCCGGGCCCGGCTGCGGACCGAGCGCACGGCCCAGTCCATCCGCCGCAGCTCGTCGGTCAGCGCACCACGGATGCGGATCGCGGCGAAGCGGGCGAACGGGACGCCGCGCGTCGCGTCGAAGCCCTGCGCGCTCGTAACGAGCGCCACCATCCCTGCGGACACGAGGTCGTCGCGGCAAACGTGAGATGGGACCTTGGCCAGCACCTCGCGGACGAGGTGGCCGACGAGCGGCATGGTGGCCTCGACGAGCTGGGTAACGTCCGGCTGGATCTGCGCCGAATCCGGTGCAAGGGCGGCGGAATTCGCCATCGGGGACCTCCACGGTCGTGACATCTCCGGGCGGTGGCCCTCACCACCGCCGCTGGTCTCGACGTTTCCCCGTGAACGCCCGCTGCGCCCGCGAGACGAGTCCTGGTGAGCGCGCAGATCAAACGTTAGGGATCCTGTAAAATCTGGGTTAGGGAACAAGGTCCCGTGCTGATGGGACTCCCTACCCGTCCTGGCCGGGCCCACCGGACCGGTACGGTCAGCTAACACCGCTGGGAATCGGGGCGCGCGCTACGCGCTGGCGGTCAAGTGCGGTGCGTCCCCGACGATCAGTAAGGCCTAGAACGTCAGTGAGGACACCGCATGGAACAACGCACGACGGGGGAAGCAGCCGATCTCGCGAGCCTGCTGTGGCAGGTCCGCGAGGTCGTGGAGCGTGCAGTGTCCGGCACCGTCGAGCTGCACCAGGTCGCCGCAACCGGCGACCTCCACGGGCTGGCCGCGGCCGAACAGTCGCTCGCGGCGACGCTACGCGACCTGCGTGGCATCGAAGTGCTGCGAGCCGCCGAGGCGGATGCGCTGGCCGGCCGGGTCGGCCAGCCGCCAGGTGCCACGCTGGCTCAGCTCGCCGAAGCTGCGGACGAGCCGTGGACGACGATCCTCCGCGATCACATCGACGCGTTGCGCCGCCTCACCACCCAGCTCGACCGTGTGGCGCAGGAGCTGCGCCAGGCCCTCGACACGGGCGGCGACGACGTCCAGGCCGCGCGGCGGACCGCCGAGGACGCCCGCCAGCTCTCCTTGCTCGACTTCCTGGCCTGACGGTCCACGCGGCCGGCGTCGGTACCCGCCGGCCGCGTTGTGCGCGTCAGGTGCGCGGCGAGTACACCTCGATCGCGTGGGCCATCGTCCAGTCGCCCGAACCGTAGGGGTTGGTGGCGACCAGGCGCACGAACCGGGCGTGAACCCGCAGGCCGCCGATGCTGTACAGGCCGGCGAAGTTACGCCAGGCCGTCGACACGTAGTTCGGCCAGATGCCGGCGTTGATCGGGCGGTACGGCGGACCGGACGTGCCCACAGAGCGCCAGCTCCGCCCGTCCGTCGAGACCGACACGGCGACCGTCTTGGGCAGCCATACGCCCATCGCGGTGTAGCTGAGCCACCGTGAGTCGACCTCGCCTACGGTCCGCACGGCCCCCAGGTCCACGGTGACCGTCATGTTCCCGGGCACACCGTCCGCGCCGGAGAACATGTCCGGATAGCGCGAGGGCAGCGGATCCTTCGGGGCCGCATGACCGCTGGTCAGCCGACCGGCGCAGGCGCGCGCCCGGGTGGCGGCCACGCAGCCGTCACGGTACGGGCTGCGCGGCACGTTGCCGGTGAACCAGTAGCGCGCGTGCAGGGAGAGGTTGCGGCCCTTGCCCGAGTGGGCTGCCGCCACCGACGCGGCGACGGTCCTCGAATGGGCACTCTGGTTTCCGGCTCCGTCGAAGGCCACGACGAACCAGCTGTGTCTGGCGGTCGTCAAGCCGATATCGGTGAACGATGCCTGAGCCGGATTGTCCAGTTCCACGGCCAACCGGCCGTCGCGGAACACCCTGTATCCAGCCACGCCGGACCCGCCGGCGTTGTCCGACGATGGCGACCAGCGCAGGAGCATCGCGCTACGGCTGCGCGTCAAGCCGACGCGCACCGCTCCCGGAACCGCCGGCGCCACCGTGTCCGCGTGCCCGTCCACATAGGCCAGGTAGCCGGCGGCCAGTGGCGCGTGCTGGGTCTGGTCCTCGGCATAGCTAAACGAGATGTACTTGTCGATGGTGGTGTGCGCCGACGCCGACCGCATCGCAGTCAGCATGTCGGCGGTGGTCGCGAAGTGCCCGCGGCCGTCCAGGCGGTAGGTCTCGACGTTGTCCCACACGCGAGTGCGCCCGGCGGCGGCCGAGTGCTGGATCCCGGAGGCGAGGGCCGCGAACCAGGCGTCGAGCTGGCCGGCCACGGCGCTACCGCCGCCGTGGCCCAGCCCGTCCTGCGGGGCAACCGCGTCGAGCGCGCCGGCCGGGCCGGCCGCCGCCACCGATGAGTCGAGCAGGGCCTTCCACAACGCCGACCATCCGGTCGACGGGAAGCGGTCGGCGTCGTAGAAGGGCGAGCTGAACACCGTGGCCTTCGGCGTGAGGCCGTGCAGCGTCGCGGTGAGCGGGCCGAGGAAGCTGGCACCCAACACCGCCGCGTGCGAGCGCACGGTGGCGGTGCCCGGCACGAGGTACGCCTCGGAGTCGATCTCGTCCGGCAGGTACCAGCCGGCGAACACCTGCGCGAAGTCGTCGCGCGAGCCGTAGTGGCTGACGATGTCGCGGGCGAGCGTCTCGTCGAGGGTGCGCTTGGCCGCAAGGTAGCCCGGTAGGGCCGAAGCGTTGCCGGCTGTCGGGAACCAGCTGCGCGACTCGAGCCCGAGCCCGACGTAGAGGTGCATGCCGTGATGGGCGGCCAGCGCCTGCGCCCAGTTTCCGATCGCGTCGGTGCCCGTGTAGCGAAGGTGCGCGAGCCCGGCGTTGGCCGTCGGGTAGTTGATCTGCGCGAGATCCGGGTCGGCGGCCTGCTGCAGGATCACGTCGGTGATGCCGGCCCGGCACAGCTGCCCGGCCATGTTCGCAGTGTCGGCGGCGTTCCACCACGTCTCCCAGTTCGGGTCGACGAAGGACCCGTTCAGCGCCGGGGTGGCCGCGGGAACCGTGCAGTCCGACGGGGCCGCGGCTGCTCTGGAGGTCAGGCCGGCCGGGCTGGCCAGCACGCCGGTCGTGACGGCCGCGACGAGCAGCGCGGCACGCAGTCGTCTGGGCTTGGGACGAAGGTTCGGCAAGGTCGTCATGCCGGCAGTGATCGACGCCCGGGCCGTCCGGTTGACCGACTTTGGTCCCGGATGTTCGGCCCGTCTGCCTCAGGCAGCGGCCGTGGGATGAACCGAGGCTGGAAACAATCTTCACCAGTCCCGCACCGAGAGGTATTCCCCATGCCGACGCGCGCGACCGTTCAGCCACCCGCCCCAACGAGCGTCGAGCCGCCGGGGCCACAGCGTGACGTGGCCAAGCGCCGTACGCCGGCGTACGGCGGTATGCAGCGCCCCTACGACGTGCCGTCGCCCGGTCCGCGCCGTCACCGTGCCTGGTACCTCACCACGCGCGCGCGGTTCCTCGTCGCGTTCATGGCCGCGACCGCATGGATGGGGTTCTCGGTGTGGATTTCACTCCCCTGGATCCACGACCTGGCCCAGGTGATCTCGCTCGTCCCGGCCGTAGCTGTCATCGCACTGATCGCATTCCTGCCCGGCCACCTCATCGCGTTTCTCGCGGCCGGGGTCCTGCTCGACCGCCAGCCGCGGTTCACGATCACCCACCCGACCACGGCGTTGACCGTCCTGATCGCGGCCCGCAACGAAGCCCCGGTGATCGGCGAAACGCTCGACTACCTCGCCACCCAGGACTACGGCGGGCCGTTGCACGTCCTCCTGATCGACAACGGGTCCGGCGACGGGACGGCGGACGTCGCCCGACAGGCGGCCGCGCGCACCGGGCTCGCCCTGTCGGTCGTCTACGAGCCTCGCCAGGGCAAGAGCCATGCGCTGAACCATGGGCTCGCCGCGGCTCAGACCTCGTTGCTGGTGACGGTGGACGCCGACACACTGCTGCACCGGTCGGCGATCCGCCTGCTCGTAGCGCGGCTCGAGTCCTCACCCCGGGACGTCGTCGCCGTCGCGGGCGACGTCATGGTCCGCAACAGCCGCTCGACGATCTGGTCGCGGCTGCAGATGTGGGACTACCTGCTCGGCATCGCCGCGGTGAAGCGCGTCCAGGGCTTCTTCCAGGGGACGCTCGTCGCCCAAGGTGCGTTCAGCCTCTACCGCACCGATGCGGTTCGCGCGGCGGGCGGCTGGCCCGACGCGATCGGTGAGGACATCGTCCTCACCTGGCAGCTCCTGCGCGCCGGACGGGTCTTCTACGAGCCGATGGCACTGGCCTTCACCAGCGCTCCGGATGGGCTGCACGCCCTCACCAAGCAGCGCAGCCGGTGGGCGCGAGGCATGCTCGAGGGCATCCGCGCCGTTCCACCGTGGCGCCAGCCGCGGGGCATAGCCCGGGCGCTGACCTCCATCGACCTCGCCATACCGTTCCTCGACGTGGCCTATGTGTTCGCGTGGCTGCCCGGGCTCGTCCTGGCCGGCTTCGGACGCTACTGGATCGTCGGCCCAATGACCGTAACCGTATTGCCGGTAACCCTATTCGTGTACTGGCTGCTCTACCGGTTCCAACGTCGGCAGGTGCTCGAACCACTCGGACTCGTGGCGCGGCGCGACCACGGGGGGTTCCTGCTCTTCCTGCTCGGCTACCAGGCGCTGATGTCGACGATGTCGGTGCTCGGCTACGCCCAGCAGCTACTCCACCGGCGGCGGAACTGGAAGTGACGGTCGCCTGTCGGCCGGTCGGCGGCTACCGTCCTGATCATGCCTACGTCGGACGAACCCGACCTGTCCCGGCTCGAGCTGGACGCATTGCTCGAGCAACTGGTTGAGCGGGCCCAGGACGTGATGGGTGCGCAGGATCGGTTGCGCGGCCTGTTGCGGGCGAGCCAGGTGATCGTCGCGGACCTGGCGTTGCCGATCGTGTTGCGCCGGATCGCGGAGGCGGCACGGGACCTGGCCCGTGCCCGGTACGCGGCCCTGGGTGTGCTCGGACCCGACGGCGGGCTGGAGCAGTTCCTGCACGTGGGCATCGACGACGACCTGGTGGCCGGCATCGGACACCTGCCGGAGGGCAAGGGGCTGCTCGGGGCCTTGATGGCGGATCCGCGGCCGATCCGGATCGCGACGATCGGCACCGATCGCCGATCGGTGGGCTTTCCCGCCGATCACCCGCCGATGGACAGCTTCCTCGGGGTGCCGATCCGGGTCCGGGACGAGGTCTACGGAAACCTGTACCTGACCGAGCGCGAGGGTGGCGGGTTCACCGCCGAGGACGAGGAGCTCGTCACCGCGCTGGCCGCCGCGGCCGCCACCGCGATCGAGAACGCGCGCCTCTACGCGGAGTCCCAGCGCCGCCAGGCCTGGCTGCAGGCCTCCACCGACATCACCCGGCAACTGCTCACGCCCGGCGACGAGCGGCCCCTACACCTGATCGCGCGCACGCTGCACCACCTGACCGACGCCGATCTGGTGCTGGTGAGCCTGCCCGCCGCGGACGCCGAGCAGGTGCGGATCGACACAGCGATCGGTCAGGGCGCCGACGAGCTGCTCGAGGCGGTCTATCCGATGGAGGGCACGGTGACTGGCCAGGCGTTCCGGAGCGGCCGGCCGGCAGTCATGGCCGACGTCAGCCGGGAATCCGGCCACATGTTGTACGTATCCCCGGGAGTGCTCGCCGGCCCGCTGATGGCGGTCCCGATGGTGAGCGGCCTAGATGTGCGCGGTGTGCTGATCGCCGCGCGGCGGCACGCCCGCGCCCAGTTCGCCGACGCCGAGCTGGAGATGGCGATGACTTTCGCCAACCACGCCGCGATCTCACTCGAACTCGCCGATGCCCGCGCCGACCAACAGCGTGCGGCGTTGCTGGAAGAACGCGACCGCATCGCCCGCGGCCTGCACGACCACGTCGTCCAGCGCCTGTTCGCGACCGGGCTCACCGTGCAGAGCGTCGCCTCAGGACTGCGGGACATGCCGCAGGCTGGCCGGCTCAACAAGATCGTGCAGGATCTGGACGCCACGATCCGGCAGATCCGCCGATCTGTCTTCGAGCTTCGCGGCGGGTGACCCACACCCTACAGTCAGGCTGTCGACCTGCCCGTACACGGCCGCTGAGGCCGGGCACGCGACCCGATGACCCCACCGTATTCGGACACCCTCGCGGTGCAGCGCGAGGCGGAACAAGGTGTAGGACGCGACCGCGGCCACCCCGCTGAGCGCCGGCGACAGGATCGACTTCAGGACGATGAACCCGCCGATCGACGAGCTGGTCAGCAGCCACACCGTGCCGGCCGCATTGACGAAATAGGTCAACGACCACACGACCGACAGGTGGGCGAAGAAGCGTCGCTGCCGCAGCCGGTGTGACAGGTCGGTAGGCAGCGGGCAGAACTCGTGGGCCAGGCGGTCGAGGATCGGACGGCCGGCCAGCGCGGTCGCGGCGAACGCGGTCGCGGTCGCGACGGTCCCGGCGACCGGCTGCAGGAAGTAGATCAGGGTGCTTCCGGTCAGGAACGTCACCATGGTGCGCACGGTCAGCAGCGCCGCGCCGAGCAGCGCCGCGCCGAGCACGGGCTTGTGGCGGGCGACGCGCACGAGCATTCCCGCGTAGTACCAGCCGACGGTGGCGAACAGCGCGGCGTGCAGGCCGGCCACGGCGAGTGCCAGATAGAAGATCATCATCGGCAGTGCGGACACGACCAGCACCGTGGTGCCCGCGTGGCGTGCGATGGCGCGGCGCTGCGGCATATCGATCACGTGCGGATTGGCGGTCACGGCCGGCGGGTCCTTTCCTCGATCTGCGTCACCGTTCCCATCGGCCGATCCGGCCCGACCTGAGCGGGATCACCGCTCAACTGCGCCCGGGTCCGGCCGATCGGATCGGGATGAGCTCTGACCGATGCCGCCGACCGAGGGAGCCCGCCATGATTCGCCGCTGCCTGACGCTGTTCGCGACGCTGTGCCTTCTGACCGCCGGGCTCGTCCTGGTGGCGTCTCGCTCGCCGGCGGCCGTTCCGCCGACGCCCCCCGGGCTGCCGGCCGGAATCGAGCCGCTGGCCGACTACGTCGCGCAGACCTCGTGCGATCCCACGGTCAAGCCGGGTACCGCCGCACTGGGTCGGCTGCTCACCAGCACCTACCACGGCACGACGATCTCCAGCGCCTACGGGTGCGGCACCGACGGCCCGGTCAGCGAGCACTACGAGGGCCGGGCGCTGGACTGGATGGTCTCGGTGCGCAGCCCGGCCCCGGCCGCGCAAGCACGTGCGCTGCTGGCGTGGCTGTTCGCCACCGACCAAGCCGGACACCGGTACGCGCGGGCGCGCCGGCTCGGCGTGATGTACATCGTGTTCGACAACCGGATCTGGGGTGGCTGGGACGGGTCCTGGCACCCGCATTCGACCTGCGCCAGCCATCCCCAGACGTCGTGGGACTCCACCTGCCATCGCAACCACATGCACATCTCGTTGTCCTGGGAGGGGGCGATGAAGCGCACGTCCTACTGGACTCGTCACGTCGCGGCCGCCGACTACGGCCCGTGCCGCCCCCGCGACCTCAACTGGGCCGCCCCGTACCGGTCCGCGAACCCGCGTAAGTGCCCGGACTATCCGACGGTCCGAGCCCCCTCCGGATCGTCGGCCACGATGCGGGCGTTGGTCACGTACTCCGGGGCGGCCGTGCGCTACGGCTGGAGCGGGCCGGCCGTCGCCGCCGTGCAGCGCGCCCTCGGCGTGAGCCCGAGCGGCAGCTTCCTCGACCGGACGCGAGCGGCCCTGATCGCTTTCCAGAGGCGGCACGGGCTGAGCGCGACCGGCGGCGCGAACGGCCAGACATGGCGGGCCCTGCTGCGGACGTTTCGGCCGCAGGTCGGGGTGCATTGACGGCTGCGGGTCAGCCGGTGCGCGGCTCGGTCAGTCCGATCACATGGGCAGCCGAAGTGCGTCCCACCAGGCCCGAGTCGTCCCCGCCACCGGGGTTGTGGACGGCAATACCCGGCCGGAGTTCGTCGTGGCGATCCGTACGGCGGCGACGTGACCGACCGGGGCCGGCGTGCGGATGTGGAAGAGCACGTAGGGCAGGTCCATCGCCCAGGCGAGGCTGGTGCCGGTGACGTGGAGGCTGCGGCGGTGGCCGGCCGAGTCGGTGCCGCGCACCGTCGCCGCAGTCACGACCCCACCCCACGGCCCGCCCCCGACCCGGGCCGTGATGTCGACGCCGGCGACGTGCGCCAGGCCGTAGTAGCCGGCCACGTGCGGGACGCGCACCGAGCGCGTCCAGCCGAGGTACGGGTCGCCCGACCGCGCGTTGTCGTACGGATCGGCCTTGCCGACCAGGTAGGGCCGGGATCCCGCCGCCATGACCCCGCCGTTCGACGCGGCGAACTGGGTGAAGGCGGCGTGGCCGGCGTAGTACAGCACTCGGTTGGCGGTCCTCGCGACGGCGCTGTCGGAGCGGGAGTCCTCGCCGTAGAGCCGGTTCCCCGCACTGTCGTAGCGGGCCTTGCCGCCGTAGACCTGGCAGTTGGTGGTGTCGCAGATGTCGTAGGCGCCGCCCGCGTGCTCGGCGACGTACCGGGCGTAGGTACGGGCCGCGATCGCCTGAGCCTGCACGGCGGCGGCCACCCAGCTGGCCGGCATCTCGCGCGGCACGACGCCACGGACGTACGCGTCCAGGGGAAGCCGATTGACGGTGATCTCGCCCGACCCGGATCGCACCCCCGAGACGACGCCACGGTAGTCGGACGACGATCCGTCGCCGTGGTAGGTCCGGACCGCTCCGGACGTGGACGTGAAATCGGCTCGCGCCGGCAGCCCGGATCGCGCCGTCGCCCAGTGCCCGGACGCGAGGCGCTGCAGGGCGAGTCCCGCGCCGCTCGGCACGAGTCGCCACCGGCTGACGCCCGGCGCCGTGAGGGCGCCGACGCCGCTGACGTGCAGGCCCCGGGCAGCCCGCACCGTGGTGGCCGGCCCCTGATCGGTGATCCACACCCGGATGGTCGACGCCGAGACCGTCATCTGCTTCGTCCCCGGGTAGTAGAACGCGACGATCCTCGATGCGGACAGGCCCGCCATCGCGGCACCGCGGGCCCCGTACTGACTCAGGCCGTGCCCGTGACCGTTGCCCCGACCATCCACCGTCCATACCTGCGAGGCCGGGGTGGGATTCACCTCCACGGCAGCGGCGGCCACCGGGGCGATCGCCGCCGTGAGGGCCACGGCCAGACCTACGGTCATTACAGTTCGCATCGTCGTCTCCTGAGCAGGGGGCGGGTATCTGGCGAACCATCGGCCGGCGCGCCGCGGAGCTGAGGGCATCGGGACCTACGGCCCGTCGGTCACGGACTTCCGCATCTACGGCGAATCGGCCCTTCGGCCGAGGCTGAACGGATGCACTGGCCGACCGCCGAGGAGGAGAAGCTCGCCGCCGACATCGGCACCTGGGCGATGAGCCGGCTGAGCTTCCGCGACGACACGTTCCCGCCGCTGCATGGATCCGGGCCGCTTCCGCCGATCGGCGCGACGGGCATCGGCGCCGAGCAGGCGTGGCAGGTGCTGCGCGATCGCGTCCTGCCGACCGCGCTGCCGACCGACCATCCCCGCTACCTCGCCTTCGTCGGCGGCGCACCGACCGTCGCGTCGGTGGTGGCCGACATGGCCGTGTCGGCCGCCGGTGTCTACGCGGGCAGCTCGCTCGAGGGCGGCGCGGTGGTGGCCGCCGAGGGTGCCGCGATCCGCTGGCTGGCCCGGCTGGCCGGCCTGCCCGACTCCGCGTTCGGGACGTTCGTGAGCGGCGGGTCGATCGCGAATCTGAGCGCGCTGGTCGCCGCCCGGCACGCTGTCCGGGCCCGTCGCGGACGGCGGCCGGGGCTCGTCGTTGCCGGGGCCGGCGCGCACGCGTCGGTCGGCTCGGCCGCCGAGATCATGGGCTGCGACCTCGTGCCGGCCGGCGATCGGGACGGACGTCTGGAAGGCCACGACCTGGAACGGGTGCTCGCGACGACGCCGATCGAGGAGATCGCCGCGGTCGTCGCGACCGCCGGTGCGACGAACACGGGTGCCGTCGACGACCTCGCCGGTATCGCTCGGGTGTGTCACAGGCACGGTTTGTGGCTGCACGTCGACGCCGCCTACGGCGGGGCCGCGCTGCTGGCCGAACGGAGCCGTCCGCTGTTTCGTGGCCTGGAAGCCGCCGACTCGATCACCATCGATCCGCATAAGTGGCTGTTCACACCGTTCGACTGCGCGGCCGTGCTCTACCGCGAGCCCGAGCACGCCCGGCGCGCGCACACCCAGACCGCCAGCTACCTCGATCCGGTCAACACCCCGGGCCAGGAGAACCCGTCGGACTATGCAGTGCACCTGAGCCGGCGGGCTCGCGGCATCCCATTGTGGTCGTCGTTGCTGGCCAACGGCACCGCCGCGTACACCACGGCGGTCGAGCGGTGCCTGGATCTGGCCGGGTACGCCGCCGAGCGGGTCGCGGCCAAGCCCTCCCTCGAGATCGCGGCAGATCCGGCGCTGTCGGTCGTCGTGTTCTACCGCGTGGGGTGGACCGCGGCGCAATACCGCGCCTGGTCCGAGCATGCTGCCCGCACCGGACTGGCACTGGTCACGCCCACCGAGCTGGGCGGCGCGACCGCGTTCCGCCTCTGCTTCGTCAACCCGGTCACGACCACGGCCGACATCGACCAGATCCTCGACAGCCTGGGCTGAGCGGTGCGAGCCGAGTTCGGCTCAGGTGCCGATCGCGCTGGCCGACTGTAGGTGTGCTGGGGTCGGCGCGGGCGCGCGATCACCACTACCGAGAGGGTGATCTGGATGCGGGCACGGGGCCAGGACAGCCGGCAGATCCGCACAGCGCGAGGTCTCGGCGTGACCGGCTGGGTGCTGATCGGGCTGTACCTGCCGGCGAGCCTCCTACTGGGACCACGGTCCGGCGACACCGCGCAGGCGCTGCTGGTTCTCGGCCTGACGCTGTTCTTCGCGGTGCAGCTGGCCCGGCTCCTCCTGGTCGCCATCGCGACCCCGGCGCGACGCGCGGCGCTGTTCGTCCTGACAGCATCCGTCGCGCTCTGGGCCGCCGGCGCCTCGGTCGTGAACGCCGGCAAGCTCGAGGAGGTGGCCCACTTCCCCGCTCCGGGCGAGTGGCTGTTCCTCGCGTCCTACGTTGGTCTGGCCGGCTACCTCATCATTGACGAGCGGCGCCGGATGAACCGCCCGCTCGCGGCCTGGTTGGACGTGATCGTCATCTGCGGTGGCACCGCCTGCGTTTCGGCGGGCCTGCTGCTGCTGCCGGTGGCGGCGCGATTCGGCACCAACGGGCCACCGCTGCTTCTCGCGCTCATCTACCCCCTCATCGATATCGTGCTCGCCCTGCTCGTCGTCGCTCAGGTCGTTCTGCGGCTGCGCTCGGACGCGCGGCACGCGGCCGTCACGTGCGCCGGGCTGCTGCTGATGGCCTACGCCGACGGCCAGTTCGTCACCAGCACCGCGTCGGCAACGTACAACTTCTCCGCGGTCCTCGACGCCGTGTGGGCGAGCGCGTTCGCCCTGATCGTCGGCAGCGCCTGCCGTAAGGCGCCGACTGCCCTGACGACTTTGCCGCGCCGGAACGGTCCTACGATCATGGTGCTGGCCGCGGCCGCCGCGATCGTCGTGATCACCGTGCGTCCGTCGGCCGGTCCGGGCCCGTATGTCGCGGCCGTCGGTGTCCTGACGCTCGCCGCGGCGGGCGGCCAACTCGTCCGCGCGCTGAACGAGGCGCGCGGTGCCGCCGACGCGGTGGCCCTGTCCCGGACCGACGATCTCACCTTGCTGCCCAACCGTCGGGCCGTCCGCAGCCGACTGGATGAAGCGCTCGCCTCGCACGCGCCGGTGGGATTGATGCTGCTCGACATGGACGGCTTCAAGGAGATCAACGACACCCTCGGCCACGCCGCGGGCGACACTGTCTTGCAACTGGCCGCGCACCGCATGCGCAGCGCGTTGCCGCCGGAGATCATGATCGCCCGCCTGGGCGGAGACGAGTTCGCCGTAGTTATGCCGACGCACGACGAGATCCGGCTGCTCGAGACCGCCCGCACCGTGCTGGACACCCTCGGCGAGCCCTTGACGGCCGACGGGATCGAGATCGTGCTCAGCGCGTCGATCGGCATCGCGGCGCGGGTCGAGTCCGACAACAGCAGCAGCGAGCTGCTCCGACGGGCCGACATCGCGATGTACCAGGCGAAAATGAGTCGGGCCGGCGCGGTTCTCTACGACGCGCACCATGACGACTTCTCCCGCCCGAGGCTGCAGCTCGCCGAGGAACTGCGCAAGGGGATCGCGGACGGCCAGCTCCTGCTGTGGTACCAGCCCCAGGTCGACGCGGCTACCCAGCAGATCTGCGGGCTCGAGGCTCTGATCCGCTGGAACCACCCGACGCAGGGCATGTTGACGCCAGCGGTGTTCCTGCCGGTCGCGCGGCGCGCCGGGCTGATGCTTGCGCTCTCCGACGAGGTCGTGAAGCATGCTGTCGCTGCCGTAAAACGACTGCGGGCGAACGGCCTGCACCAGCGCGTCGCGATCAACTGCGCGCCGCCTGAGCTCCTGAGCGGGGTCTTCCTGCCCCGGCTCTACGATGCGCTCGACGCAGCCGGCGTGCCAGCATCAGCGCTCGTGGTCGAGGTCACCGAGGACTCGTTTCTCGCTGACCCGGAACGGGCCCGGGAGATCTTCCATGAGCTGCGTGATCACGACCTGCAGATCGCGATCGACGACTACGGCACCGGCTTCTCGTCGCTGTCCTACTTGCGCGACCTGCCGGTGCAGGAGCTCAAGATCGACCGATCATTCGTCGCAACAATGCTTGCCGACCCCCGCAGTCGCACGATCGTGCTCTCGACGCTGCAGATGGCCCGCGGCCTGGGCCTGCGCATCGTCGCCGAGGGTGTGGAAGATTCGGCCACCGCGGGCGAGCTCGTCGCCATGGGCGTGGACGTCTTGCAGGGGTACCACATCGCCAAGCCGATGGCGCTCGCCGACCTGGAGCCGTGGATCCGCGACTGGCCGACCTTCGCCGACGACATCGCCCTACCGTCGGCGCGTGAGTCGACACCCTCGAACCCGGCTAGGCGTTTGACGCGAGTGCAGGGCTCGCATCGCTAGGCGCACTGTGCTCGCGCAGGCGGAACGCGGCCGGCTCAGGCACGCTCACCCCGTCCAGGCCGATTCCCTGCCCGATCAGGCGATAGCCCTCGGGGTTGGTTCGGCGCTGGTTGTCGAGCATCTCGGCCAGGTGCAGGTAGAGCGGCGTGCTGGCCGGCGACCCGAGGTAGGGCGCGGCGCGTGTTCCGGGCAGGGCACTTGTACGCACGCCGATCGCGGTCAGCAGTCGACGGGCCCGCTCGTCCATGATCATGACGACGGACCGGACCCGATTGGCTCGAGCAGCGAGCACGATGCCGTGATAGAGCGCGGCCGCGGTCAGCAGCCGGGCGGCACCGCGGTCCGAGCGCACCCCGATCGTCGCAACGTCCCAGGTACGCGACAGGTCGATGCGCGCCGCCCGCGCCGCCCGGACACCGTCGACGCACCACGGCGGACGGCCCGCGTCCTTCAGTGATTTCAGGCCGGCCGGCCCGGGAACGATCAGCCGGCAGACGGCCAGCACGTCGTCGTTCGCGTCCACGACCGCCAGGAACACCGTCTCGTTTTCGTACGGTCCGTACTCGACCTGCAGCTCCCGCACGGTGTTCCCGTAGGTGCGGGCGAAGACGTGCAGCTCGCACTCGCGCGCGGCGCTCAGCACATCACCCGTCGGATCGAAGACGAGCCGCAACGGCGTAAGCACCCGACACCCCCGTGTCCATCGCCGCCGACTCCGGCGCGATGTCCTCGAAGCTACGGCCATCGCCGGGTCCGGATCAGAGGCGAAGGTCCCGCCGGTTCCGCGGAAGTCAGCTCAGCGGGACCGACCAGATCAGCCGCGCGCCGTCGTGCTCGGGCACCGACAACGTTCCGCCGCGCCGTTCGGCCCGCTCTTGCAGGTTGGCCAGGCCGCTGCGCCGGCTCGTGTCGCCGAGCCCCCGACCGTCGTCGATGATGTCGATGGTGAGCTTCTGGCCGGTGGCGGTGATCTCGATCTCGACTCGCTGGGCCTGCGCGTGGCGGGCTACGTTGCTCAGCGCCTCACGCACCACGGCCACGACGTCGTCGGCCACGTCGTCGTCGACCATGGTGTCGAGCGGGCCGGCGAAGCGGACGTCCGGCGAGAACCCCAGCGCGTCGGCCAGGTCGTCGACGACGGCCAGCACTCGGGTCCGCACCGTTTCACGCGCCGGTCCGAGGGGGCCGCGCAGCTCGAAGATCGAGGTGCGGATCTGGCGGATCGTCTCGTCGATGTCGTCGACCACTTGGCCCAGCCGGTCGCCCCGCTGGTCGTTGCGCAGGCTCGAGGCCGCGGTCTGCACGCTGAGACCGGCGGCGAACAGGCGCTGGATGACGTGGTCGTGCAGGTCGCGGGCGATGCGGTCGCGGTCCTCGAGCAGGGCCACGCGCTGCTGGTCGGCGCGGGCATCGGCCAGCTCGAGCGCCACCGAGGCGTGATTGGCGAACGTCATGGCCATGTCGAGCTCGACGTCGTTGAACTGGCGCTGCCCGTGCAGCCGTCCGGTGACCAGCGCACCGCGGTTGCCCAGCGCGCCGACCAGCGGGATCGCCATGACCGGGCCCACCGTCACCACCTCGGACAGGTGCACCGTGTAACTCGTGTCCTGCTGCACGTCACCGATCATCACCGGACGCCCGGTGCTGATCGCCAGGGCCGAGAGCGTTCCCGCGAGCGGGTAGGACGTCCCTGCCAGCTGCTCGGCACCCTCACCGACGGCCACGTCGACGACGAGGCTCTGCTGATCGAGCGACGGCAGCACGACGGTGACGACATCGGCGTTGGCCAGCTCACCCACGCGTCGCGCGATCAGCTGCAACGCCTGTTCCCCCTCGCCGGACAGCAACTGCCGAGTGATCTCGGCCGAGGCCTGCAGCCAATCCTGGCGCCGCCGCGACTCGCCGAACAGCCGGGCGTTCTCGATCGCCGTCGCGGCCGTGGCCGCCAACGCGGACACCAGATCCTCGTCCTCGGCGGTGAACTCACCGCCCTCACGTTCGGTCAGGTAGAGATTGCCGTAGACCTCGTTCCTGATCCGGATCGGGACGCCGAGGAAGCTGGCCATCGGCGGGTGCTGGCTCGGGAAGCCGACCGAGCGTCGATCATCGGCGATATTGCCCAGCTTGATCGGTCGCGGGTCGTCGATCAGCGCCCCGAGCAGTCCCTTGCCTTCGGGCAGGTGCCCGATGTCCGTCACGGTCTCGTCATCGAAACCGACGTGGATGAACTGCTCCAGCCCGCTGTCCGGAGCGACCACGCCCAACGCCGCGTACCGGGCGTGCGCCAATTCGCGGGCGGCTTCAACGATGCGTTGGAGCACGACGGGAAGCGCGAGGTCACCCACGATAGACCGGTTGGCGCGGAGCAGTCCCCGCAGCCGATCCTGCGTTCCGACGACGTCTTGCGCCCGGTCGATCAGCTGGCCGAGCAGCTGATCGAGCTCCAGGCGGGGCACGTCGGGATAGTCGGTCGGCCCTTGGTCGGGCGGCTCGACTGACGGTACCCGGGCATCGCGGGATGACATGGACCAAACGGTAGCCGCAAGGGTGTCTGGTGGGCGCTTCGTCCGAGCGACGCTTCGATCAAAAGGGACTTTAGGCCCTTACTCGCGGGGCGCCGGCGTGGAGAAGATCGACTCATGACTGCGAGTGCGATCCTGCGAGTCTTCTGCGTCGACGGGCCGCGAACAGGCCTGGCCTACGTGTGCGCGGAGTCGGGGCACGTGCTGTTCGACGACAGCGCCGAGCAGCACGTCTATCGAGTCAGTCTGGACGAGACCGTCGACGTAGACGGCGGCAGTTATCCCGCGGCCTACTTCGACCGCACCGAGATTCTCTAGGGTCTGGGTCCCCGGCGTCCGCCGCTCGGGAATGACCACGACCGGGCACTGGGCGTGCGCCGCGACACGGTGGCTTACCGAGCCGAGAATACTTGCCGCGATGTCGCCGCGCGTGCGGCGGCCGGCGACAATGAGGTCGGCGTGCTCGCTCATCTCGATAAGCGCCTCGGCCGCCGGCATCGCCAGCAGGCGGGTCGTCACAACGACACCGGGTTGGCGAGCCGACGCCGACGCCGCGTGGTCGCGAAGCAGGCGCTCGCCGAGTTCCGCCAGGGCAGCTCGCTCGAAATGCTCACCTGAGGCGGGCATCAGGTCGTCGAGATCGGGCGTGTGCGCGACGATCAAGGTCCGCCGGCGTAGCCGGCACTCGTCGACCGCGAAGCGCAGCGCCGAGCGGGCGCCGCTCGATCCGTCGACGCCGACAATAATGCTGTTGCTGATCATGGTGTCTCCCCGAGTCCTGATACCACGGTGCTCGCATCGACTCGAGAAGAGCAGGGGCGGACGTCCTGACCGGACCCGTCTTAGGTCCGGCGGACCTCGGCGCCGTAGACAGCGGCTTGCGTGCGCCGCTGCATGCCAAGTTTGGCGAGCAGGCCGGACACGTAGTTCTTGACGGTCTTCTCGGCCAGGAACAGCCGCTCGCCGATCTGTTTGTTGGTCAAACCGTCGGCGATGAGGCTGAGGATCTCGCGCTCGCGGTCGGTCAACGAGGCCAGCCGCTCGTCACGCGGGGCACCTTCGCGCAGTCGGGTGAGCAGCCGCTCGGTGACGGCGGGGTCGAGCAGCGACCGGCCGGCGGCGACCTGCCGCACCGCGTCCACCAGCGACGTGCCGCGGATCTCCTTGAGCAGGTAGCCCGACGCCCCGGCCATGACCGCCGCGAAGATCGCGTCGTTGTCGTCGTAGGAGGTCAGGATCAGGCACCTGATCTCGGGATGGGCCGAGCGGATGTCGCGGCACACGTCGATGCCGCTGCCATCGGGCAACCGGGCATCGAGGACGGCGACGTCCGGGCGCGCGGCCGGGATCCGGCGCAGCGCCTCACCGGCCGTGGCCGCCTCACCGACGACCGAGATGCCCGGCTCGGTGCCGAGCAGGTCGGCTATGCCGCGCCGGACGATCTCGTGATCGTCGAGCAGGAACACTCTCACCTCAGCGGAGTCGTCCATCGCAGGCATCCCTCACGGTCGTAGCGCTGAACTGTGTCATCAATCAGTCTCCACCAGCACATCGTTTCGAGCGCGCCGTCGTGATGCCGGTGTTTGGTGAGCAGCCGACTCGCATCAGGACGCGCGGGCTTCATGTCCAGCCGCAACTCGCGGGCCACCGCCTAGCACACCGCCCGGCGGTGCCCGGTGTGAGTATGCGTTGTCATGGCTATCGACAGGTCCTTGTCGTGTTCCACGTATCGAGCCTCCCGTGGATCAGTCGCGTGCAGAAGGGGCGAAGGTCCCGGCCCAGTAGAGCGGCCGAATGCACGCCAAGAAGGGTCGACTACACCAGGACCCGCCTCGCGCGATGACGGGACCTCCGTCCTGCTTGAACCGGGCACTCTGCTCTTACCGGCCAGCGGCGCAACGGGGGAGCGTCGACTCATGCAAAACGAGCCCCCAACCCAGGTCGCGGCCGCGGCCGACACTGCCGACGTGCAGGCGATCGTCACCTTGCCCCATGTGCTAAACACGCCGGTCGCACCCGGCGAGCGGGCCTGCTGCTGCCCATCACTGCCCGCAAACCGGGTCGTCCTGCCTCCGACTCCGCCTCGCGATCACGCAGTCGACCTGCTTCTGTGCGGTCATCACTACCGGGCGTCTCGGGCGGCGCTGACCCGGGCCGGCGCTCACGTCTTCGACGCGGCCGGCGTGTTGATCTACTCGCCCGGCGTGGTCGTCGAGGACACGGCGCGCCCGCACAATCCCGCGCGCTGACCCAGGCACGGCGGATGACCGCCGCTACCTTCACCGCCGATCGGGTGACCCACGTCGCCACCGTGCCGAGCCACCCGACATTCGGCTCCCTGCTTCGGCTGGTAGAACGCCGTGCTCGCCTGACCGGAACGCCTTCCAGCGGATCGCTCCGAGTGATCCACGCAACGAGCCGGGCACCGCGTCTCAACTTACGCGCGGCAACGCCGAACAAAGGACGAGAACCCCGCGTTTCGCGAGGTCGTCGATCACTCGAGATGGAGCACGCAATGACCCCCAAGTTTATGCGGTCGGATCGCCACCGGCTCGGGCGCGCGGTGGCGGGATTCGTCGTCAGTGCGCTCGTCGGCGCGGCGCTCGTGATCGCGAACCCAGCGCCGGCAAACGCCTCGGCACGCACGCTCGTCGTACCGAGTCAGTTCCGGACGATCAGCGCAGCCGTCACCGCCGCGCACAACGGCGACACGATCCTTGTCTCGCCGGGTACCTACCACGAAAACATCACCGTGGACCACAAATACCTGATTCTCAAAGCACGGTCCTCCGATCCATCCCGGACCACCATCATCGGCAAGCCCGGGCGCACCCCGGTGATGATCGCGCACGTGCCGGCCCGACAAGGCCTGCCGCGGGCGAGTCTCATCGGATTCCACATCACCGGCGGGAGCGCCCACAGCGGTCAGGGTGGCGCCATTACCGTGGCCTTCCACGCGGATGCCATCATCAGGAACAACCTGATCGAGCGCAACCACTCCGACCACGGGGGCGGCATCCTCGTCTGGGACCACTCGAACCCGACGATCGCCAGCAACACCATCCGCAAGAACACCGTAACTCTCTTCGGTGGCGGCGTGTACGCCGCGATGCAGTCGAGTCCGAGGATCTGGGGCAACGTCATCACTGGCAACCGCTGCGTCGGAGGCGTGACCAGGGGCGGCGGGCCGGCCGGGGGCGCGATCTTCATCACCAACGACCCGTTCCACCCGAGGGTGCCACGTAGCCATCCGACGATCGAACGGAACAGCATTGTCGGCAACTCCGCCGAGTTCGCCGGTGGTGGCATCATGCTGGCCAGCTACACGGACGCGAAGGTTTCGTTGAACCGCATCAGCGGGAACCGCAGCTCCTACGGCGGCGGCATTCATATCGAGAATCACGGCGCGTCGCCGGTTCTGTCGAACAACACCATCTACGGCAACGTGGCTACCCGCTCGGCCAAGTACTCCGGCTCCGGCAGTGGCGGCGGGATCTCCGTCTTCGGCGCCTCCCGACCACTGATCGGGCACAACTCCATCTACCAGAACACCGCGTCGTACGCCGGCGGCGGACTCGTGCTCGCCGAGAACTCCACCTCCAAACTCAATGGCAACAAGATCTTTGCCAACACAGTGGATCCGGGGATTCCCGGCTCGTGCGGCGGGGGCGTCGCCATTGCTCAGGCGGCGGCTCGGCTGACGAACAACGTCATTCGCAACAACCGCGGTCCCATCGGTGGTGGCGTCTCCGCGTTGGGCACCGGCCGGGTCGATCTCGTCAACAACGTGATCGTCGCCAATACAGCGACGCAGGGCGGCACCGCCGCGGGCGGCGGTGTCTACATAGGAGCCAAACCAGCCGGCTCCGTATCGGTCAGCAACAACATCGTCAGCGAAAACAACGACTATCAGATCTTCGAACACGGCGCCATCGCGGACTACTACAACAACATCGTCACGAACTCAGACCGGGGCATCTACTTCAGCTACCCCGCGCACACGATCAACACGATAAGCCGGTTCAACGGCAACCCGTACGTCCACGCCGCCGGCGGCAACCTCTCTCAGGCGCCGAGTTTCTACAACGCCAGCGCCGGCAACTTCAGCCTGCAAGCCGGCTCGACCGGGATCGACGCCGGTCGACGGTACGGCGCGCCGCCCGTCGACCTGGTCGGCCATCTCCGCCCCGCCGGTGGCGGTGTCGACATCGGGGCGTACGAGCTAGGCTAGCCGTTGGATTCCTCGCGCCATTTGGTTCGCGCGGCAAGTCGGCCGAGTCGAAGTTTGCTCGGCGGGTCTTGGTTCGGGCGCAGGACACTAGCCTCGATCTTTCGTGTCGGGTGGTTGAGGTCGGCGCGTAGATGCACGGAAGTGCCTGTCCGACTTGGGAAAATCGGGATTGTCTAGGCCCCTGGTTCTCAAGTGGAAGGCACTCCGTAGGTGAAGCGTAGTCCGGCTGCTGGTTTGGTTCTTGATGCGGCGCGCGCGTCGTTGTTGTCTTCGGCGGGTGCTGTGCTGATGCAGCGCAGCGTGCGGACCAGCGGGGTTGATCGGGCCTTGTCGCAGGCGCTTGCGCCGTGGCGGTCTGGCCGCGCTGTTCATGATCCGGGCAAGGTGGTCCTCGATTTGGCGAGGGCGGTCGCGGTGGGTGGGGACTGCCTGTCCGACATCGCGGTGGTCCGTGCTCAACCGGAGTTGTTCGGGCAGGTGGCTTCCGACCCGACCGTGGCGCGGCTGATCGCGGCGTTGGCCGGTGATGCGGATGCGGCGGTCGCGGCGATCCGCGATGCGCGTGCCCAGGCCCGGGCAACCGTGTGGGGTCGACGGCATCCGCTGGCTGGGCCGCCGGACGGGCAGGTGCTGGTGGATCTGGACGCCACACTGGTGAGCGCGCACTCGGATAAGCAGGGCGCCGGGCCCACGTTCAAGCGCGGCTATGGGTTCCACCCGATGTTCGCGTTTGTCGATCACGGCCCGGTCGGCACGGGTGAGACGTTGGCCGGGCTGTTGCGGCCCGGGCCGGCCTCGGCGTTCAGCGCAGCCGACCACATCGGTGTGCTCGATGCCGCGTTGGCCCAACTGCCCGCCGGCGAGCGTGGCCGGGTGCTGGTCCGCGCCGACACCGGCGGGGCGTCTAAGAGTTCTTGCACCACGTCACCGGCCTGGGTTTGAAGTACTCGATCGGGTTCACCGCGATGGACCCGATCAAGGCGGCGGTCGAGGCGATCCCGCGGCAGGCGTGGCGGGCCGCGATCGACAGCGACGGCGATCCCCGCGACGGCGCCCAGGTCGCCGAACTGACCGGCTGGTTCCGCGAGTCGACCAGCCACGGCACCCGCTGGCCGGAAGGGATGCGCATCATCGCCCGCCGCGAACGCCCCCACCCCGGCGCGCAACTGAGCCTCACCGATCACGACGGCTGGCGGATCACCTGTTTCGTCACCAACACCCGCGGCCCCGGCTGGACCCTGGCTGACCTCGAAGTCCGGCACCGGCAACGCGCCCGCACCAAAGACCGCATCCGCGCCTTGAAAGACACCGGCCTGCGCAACCTGCCCCTGCACGGGTTCGCCGCCAACCTGGGCTGTGTCAAGGATCTTGGACAGTTCCTCGGGTTGTTGATCATGCAGCGGTTGCTGCGGTTCGGTTGTCGGTGAGTGCTTCGTAGGGAGTGCGGTAGCCGAGGGTGGAGTGCAGCCTGCGGCGGTTGTAGAAGACCTC
>DASXYL010000051.1:0-27236 GCA_036502575.1 Jatrophihabitantaceae bacterium
CCCGAACTCCTCGGCACCGAGCAGCGCCGCGACCATCACATCGCGTCCGGTCTTGAGCTGACCGTCCACCTGGACGACGATGCGGTCGCGAAGACCGTTGAGCAACAACGTCTGCTGGGTCTCGGCGAGGCCAAGCTCCCACGGCGAGCCCGCGTGCTTCAGCGAGGTCAGCGGCGCCGCGCCGGTGCCGCCGTCGTGCCCGGAGATCAGGACGACGTCGGCGTGGCACTTCGACACCCCCGCCGCAACGGTGCCGACACCCACCTCGGCGACGAGCTTGACGTGCACGCGCGCCGCGGGGTTGGCGTTCTTGAGGTCGTGGATGAGCTGGGCGAGGTCCTCGATCGAGTAGATGTCGTGGTGCGGCGGCGGCGAGATCAGCCCGACGCCGGGGGTCGAATGACGCGTCCGCGCTATCCAGGGGTAGACCTTGAACGGCGGTAGCTGGCCGCCCTCGCCGGGCTTGGCGCCCTGGGCCACCTTGATCTGGATGTCGTCGGCGTTGACGAGGTAGTGCGATGTGACCCCGAAGCGGCCCGACGCGACCTGCTTCACCGCCGAGCGGCGCAGGTCGCCGTTGTCATCCGGCGTGTACCGCCGTGCGTCCTCGCCGCCCTCACCGCAGTTGGAGCGCCCGCCGATGCGGTTCATCGCGATGGCCAGCGTCTCGTGCGCCTCGGCCGAGATCGAGCCGTAGGACATCGCCCCGGTGGCGAAGCGCCGGACGATGGAGGACACCGGCTCGACCTCGTCCAGCGGAACCGGGGTGCGGGGCCGGAAGTCGAACAGTCCGCGCAGCGTGCCACCGGACCGATTCAGCGCCTCGACCTTGGCCGCGTACTCCGCGAACACTTCGTAGCGGCGATCGCGGGTGGCGTGCTGCAGCAGGAACACCGTCTCCGGATTGAACAGGTGCAGCTCACCCTCGCGGCGCCACTGGTACTCACCGCCGACATCGAGACGCCGGTGCGCCCGAGCCGATGGCACCACCGGGTAGGCCGTGGCGTGGCGCGCCTCGGCCTCGGCGGCGAGCACGTCCAGCCCGACACCGCCCAGGCGGGACGGCGTGCCGGTGAAGTACTCGTCCACGACCTGCTGTCCCAGGCCGAACGCCTCGAAGACCTGCGCCCCGACGTAGGACGCGATGGTGGAGATGCCCATCTTCGACATGACCTTGAGGACGCCCTTGCTCAGCGCCTTGACGTACTTGGCGATCGCCGCGTCGGCCGGGCCGGGGATGGCGCCGCGCTCGACGAGGTCCTCGATCGTCTCGAACGCGAGGTAGGGGTTGACCGCGGCCGCGCCGTAGCCGACGAGCAGCGCCACGTGGTGCACCTCGCGACAGTCGCCGGCCTCGACGATCAGGCCCACCTTCGTCCGCTGCCCGGTGCGTACCAGGTGGTGGTGAACGGCGGCGGTCAGCAGCAGGGACGGGATGGGCGCGTGGTCGGGGTCGCAGCCCCGGTCGGACAGGATGAGGATCCGGGCACCGGCGTCGATGGCCTCCGAGGAGGCGTGGCGCACCCGTTCGATCGCCGCAGCGAGCGCCTCTCCCCCGCCGTGCACCCGGTACCGGCCGTCGATGAGCGTGCAGTCGAAGCCGGGCAGGTCACCGTCGGCGTTGATGTGCCAGATCTTGGCCAGTTCGTCGTTGGTGAGGACGGGGTGCGGGACGACCACCTGCCGGCACGACGCGGGACCCGGCGCGAGCAGGTTCTGCTCCGGGCCGAGGGTGCCGGCGATCGAGGTCACCATCTCCTCGCGGATGGCATCCAGCGGCGGGTTGGTGACCTGCGCGAACAGCTCGGTGAAGTAGTCGAACAGCAGACGGGGACGCTGCGACAGCCCGGCCAGCGGCGTGTCGGTGCCCATCGAGCCGAGCGGCTCGGCGCCGGCCGTAGCCATCGGGGCGATGAGGATCCGCAGCTCCTCCTCGGTGTAGCCGAACACCTGCTGGCGGCGGGTCACCGACTCGTGGGAGAACACGACGTGCTCACGCGCCCGCAACGTGTCCAGGTTGAGCTGCCCGGCGTGCAGCCACTCGCCGTAGGGGTGCTCCGCGGCCAGCGCCGCCTTGATCTCGTCGTCGTGCACGATGCGCCCGAGGGACGTGTCGACCAGGAACATCCGCCCCGGCTGCAGGCGGCCCTTCTCGACAACGTCCGCGGGGTCGATGTCGAGCACGCCGGTCTCGCTGGCCAGCACGACCAGGCCGTCCGAGGTGCGCCACCATCGCCCGGGACGCAGGCCGTTGCGGTCCAGGACGGCCCCGATCACCGTGCCGTCGGTGAACGTGACGCTCGCCGGGCCGTCCCACGCCTCCATCAGGGTGGCGTGGAACGCGTAGAAGTCGCGCCGCGCGGGGTCCATCGCGGTGGCGTTCTCCCACGCCTCCGGGATCATCATCAGCACGGCATGCGGCAGGCTGCGTCCGCCCAGATGCAGCAGCTCGAGCACTTCGTCGAACGTCGCCGAGTCACTCGTGCCGGGCGTGCAGATCGGGAACAGCCGGCTCAGGTCGCCGGGGATGACGTCGGAGGCGAGCAGGGCCTCGCGGGTGCGCATCCAGTTGCGGTTGCCCCGGATCGTGTTGATCTCGCCGTTGTGGGCGATGTAGCGGAACGGATGGGCCAGTGGCCAGGACGGGAACGTATTCGTCGAGAACCGGCTGTGTACCAGGGCGATCGCCGTGGCGAAGCGCTCGTCGGTGAGGTCCGGGAAGAACGTGCCGAGCTGTTCGGTGGTGAGCATCCCCTTGTAGACGAGGGTTCTTGTCGACAGAGACGGGAAGTACAGCTCGACTCCGGTGTCCCGGGCCTCGCGCTCGGCGACCTTGCGCAGGCAGAAGGCGCGCCGTTCGAGTTCCAGACCGGACGCCCCGCCGACGAACAGCTGCGCGAACGCCGGCATGACACCGCGGGCAGTGGGGCCCAGGCCGTCCGGCTGGGTCGGTACGTCGCGCCAGCCCAGCACGTCCAGGCCCTCGTCGACGGCGACCTTCTCGACGAGCGCCACCGCCCGAGCCCGCGCCGCATCGTTCAGCGGCAGGAACGACATCCCGACTGCGTACTCGCCCGGCGCCGGCAACTCGAACGGCACGACCGCGCGTAGGAAAGCGTCAGGCACCTGCACGGTCATGCCCGCGCCGTCGCCGGACTCCGGTTCCGCGCCGGCAGCACCCCGATGTTCCAGGTTGCGCAGCGCCGTGAGCGCCTGCGCCACGATCGCGTGGCTGGCTCCGCCCTGCAGGTCGGCCAGCAACGCGACACCGCAGGAATCGGATTCGTGACGAGGGTCGTACAAGCCCTGCGCGGGCGGCATGGCGCTGAAACTCACACGCTCTCCCGTGGCCGATGTGCTCGATCGTGAAAGGTCGGGGACGGCATCGGCCCACGAGGCTCCCGCTCAGATTACCGGCCGGTTACGTACCCCGGATACGCCGCGCCTGTGAGAGATCTCAACCTCTGTGACCGTCCACAGGTAGAGCCCTCGACCGCCCGCACCGGGGCACCTATGGGAGGTCTTGGTCCAATGCACGTTCTGCCCCGAGCCACCGCATACGTCGCGGTCGTGGCCGCCGCCGGAATCGTGGCGGCCTGCAGCTCGTCCGGATCGGCGAAATCCGACAATACTGGCACAACGACGCCAGCAGCTACGCCCGCAGCCACGTCGGCTGCCCCGTCGACTACCCAGCACGCGACGACGTCTGAGGCGAGCGGACAGCTGTCCAAGACCGAGTTCATCGCCCAGGCGAACACGCTGTGCACGTCCCTCGACGCCAAGGTCAAGATGCTGCCGACCCCGAGCAGCCTGACCGACTATCCGGCGATCGTTACCTATACCCGGGCAGCGCTCGACTGGTTCCCGCCGTTCTCAGGCCGGGCCAAGGCGCTGGTCGCACGCTCGGCCGACACGGACGAGCTGACCGCCGAGTGGATCACGCTCGACGAGTCCGACTACGCGGCGCAGAAACCACTGCTCGCGCAGCTGCTGGCGGCCGCCCAGGCCAAGCAGTCGGCCAAGGTCGAGCAGCTCTACAGCGCTCTGGACAACACGCCGGACCACAGCGACGCCGAGGCTGCGTACCTGAACAGCTACGGCCTCACCGAGTGCGCGAAACTCGACCAGGCCTAACCTGCCAGCCGGATGCGCACCCGGCGGTTCTGCCGGCCCTTGTTCTCGACCTTGTAGACCTCGATGGGCCCGATCTGGCGCGTGGACGCGACGTGCGTACCGCCGTCGGCCTGCTGGTCCAGCCCGACGATGTCCACGACCCGCATCGGGTCGGTGTCCGGCGGCGCGACGCTCTGGGTGCGGACGAGATCGGGGATGGTGAGCGCTTCGGCGCGCGGCAGCAGCCGGACGTCGATGCGGCGGTCGACCTCGATCTCGGCGTTGACGGCATCTTCCAGGGTCTGTTTGAACCCGGGCGGCACCTCGGGCAGGTTGAAGTCCATGCGAGCCTCGCCGGGCTCCATGTTGCCGCCGGTGACGAGCGCCCCGAAGTCCCGGAACACGGTGCCGCACAGCACGTGCAGCCCCGAGTGGGTGCGCATCAGCGCCGCGCGGCGCCCGTCGTCGAGCGCGCCGTGGACGGTGGTGCCGACCGGCGGCACCGGATCGCCCGGCGCGGTCAGCAGGTAGAGGTCCTCGCCCTTGCGGGTGCCGACGATCCGCGTCTGGACGCCCTGCCACAGCAGCACTCCGTGGTCCGGTGGCTGGCCGCCGCCGCCCGGGTAGAACGCCGACCGGTCAAGGACGATGCCGGCCTCCGGGTCGGCGGGATCGGACGACACCACGGTGCAGTCCCACTCCCGCAGCGTGACGTCGACCCAGTCGAGTCGTTCGGTGCGGCCGTGCTGCTCGAAGCCCATAGGGACCAACCTAGGCCGGGTCACGCCTGGATGAGCGCCGCCTCGATGTCGCGCCGCTGGCGCTTCGGGATGGGCGTGCCGCCCGAAGTGGTCACGTAGAACGCGTCCACCACCGTGCCCCCCAAGGACGACACCCGGGCCGAGCGGATGTCGACGTGGCAGCGCTCCAGCGCCGCCGTGACCCGATAAAGCAGCCCGATCGCGTCGTCCGCGCGCAACTCGACGACCGTGGCGTCGGTCGCCTCGCCGTCGAACCAGTGCACTGTGGGTGGGCGCCGGGCAACGCCGCGGTCGTAGGCGCGCTCCTTGGCCGCGAGCCGATCCTCGAGCTGCAGCGAACCGTCGATCGCCCGGGCCAGATCGCCGCGGACCACCGCCGGGTCGGGCACCGACCCGAACCGCGGCTCGACGACGAACGCGTTCACCGCCATCCCGTGGTGCGTCCGGATCGTCGCCGAGCGCACGTCCAGCGAATGCAGTGCCAGCACTCCCGCCGCCTTCGACAGCACGCCGAGTGAGTCGGGGGCGGCCACAACCACCTCGTCCTGCTCGATCTCGACCACGATCGCTCCCGCGTCGGCGAGGCCCTGCCGGCGTTCGTCCAGCGGCGGCAACGTCGGCGGTAGCCGCCCGCCGCCGAGCGCCGAACCGGCTCGACCGACCAGCTCGGCGATGAGCGTCGCCTTCCAGTCGCTCCAGGCGGCCGGCCCGGTGGCGGCCGCGTCGGCGATGGTGAGCGCGTGCAGCAGCCCGAGCAGCTCGGCCGATCCGCCGACGGCGCTCGTCACGATCTTGATCGTCACCGGGTCGTCGAGGTCGCGGCGGGTGGCCGTATCGGGCAGCAGCAGGTGGTGCCGCACGAGCGCGGTCACGGTGGCGGCGTCCCCGTAGGACAGCCCCATCCGATTGGCGATCGGTTCGGCCACCCGCGCGCCGACCTCGGAGTGGTTCTCCGGGTCGAAGCCCTTGCCGATGTCGTGCAGCAGCGCGCCGAGAAGCAGCAGATCAGGTCGCGCCACCTGCCGGGTGAGCACCGCTGCCTGTGCGGCCGCTTCGAGCAGGTGGCGGTCGACGGTGTAGCGATGCACCGGATTGCGCTGCGCGGTGAAGCGCACCGCGTCCCATTCGGGGATCAGCCGGATCAGTAGCCCGGCCTGGTCTAGGGACTCCATGACCGAGATGCCGGCCGGCCCGGCACCCAGCACCGTCACGAAGTCGTCGCGAGCGGCCGCGGGCCACGGCTGCGGCATCCGAGCCGACTCGGTAACGAGCCGATCCAGCGTGAACGGGGCGAACGGCAGGTCGTGTTCCGCGGCGGCCCGAGCCGCGCGCAGCGTCAGCAGCGGATCCGCCCAGGGATCGGCGTCACGAGCCAGGACGACCTCGCCGTCCTGCATCACGACGTCTTTTGCGAGTGGGGTGCGAGCCGGGGTGGCCGACGTGAACCGCCCGAGCAGCAGGCGCCGCGCCGATAGTCCACTGTGGACGGGACGGGCGAGCACCCGTCGCCAGGCGGTGTCCAGGGCGTGCCCGATCGCCCGGGCGGCCTCGTTCACGGTGCGCAGCACCGCATCGGCCCCGGGCAGCGCGAGCGCCGTGCTGACGCCCGACTGCTCTTGCTGCAGCAGTACGTCCTGGTCACGACCGGTCAACCGGTGCAGTTCTCCCCGGACGTCGAGCAGCGCGCGATACGCGTCACGCACTGGCAGCCCGACGTCGACGAGCTGCGCCCGGGCCAGGGCGTGCAGCGCCTGCGCATCGCGCAGTCCCCCGCGCGAGTCCTTCAGGTGCGGTTCGAGCAGGAACGCCGCGTCACCGGCCGTCTCGGCCCGCGCCTTGGACAGCTCGTGCAACTCGTCGGCCCGTTTGCGCGCCGTGGCCCGCCAGAGGTCGAGCAGCCGTTCGCGCACGACGCTGGTGAGCGCCGCGTCGCCGGCGAGGTGGCGCAGCTCCAACAGCCCGAGCAGCGCCTTGATGTCCTCGCGGGCGACGGCGATCGCCTGCTCCGGGGTGCGGACCGAATGATCGAGGCCGACGCCGCTGTCCCAGATCGGGTACCAGAGCGAGTCGGCCAGTCGGGACAGCTCGCGGACCTTGCCGGTGTGCAGCAGCACCAGGTCGAGATCGCCGTAGGGCGAGGGTTCGCGGCGGCCGAGGCCGCCGACTGCCGCGAGTGCGGCGCCGTCGGGGATGGGCAGCTCGCGCAGCCACTCGTCGTAGGCGTCGGTCAGAGCGGCCCGCAGCGATTCACCGACGAGTCCGGGCCGGCGAAGTACACCGGCCCGGACCTCGTTGAGAGCGGTCCCACGCTCAGATCGCGTCGGCGTCCCGCTCACCCGTTCGCACCCGCACGAGCGTGTCGACGCCGGTCACCCACACCTTGCCGTCGCCGATCTTGCCCGTGCGGGCGGCCTCGACGACCGCGTCCACCACCTTGTCCGCATCGATGTCGCTGACGAGCACGTCGATGCGAACCTTGGGGACGAGGTCGACCGTGTACTCGGCGCCGCGGTACACCTCGGTGTGGCCACGTTGCCGCCCGAATCCCTGCACCTCGCTCACGGTCAGTCCCTGAACTCCGAGCACCTCGAGTGCCGCCTTCACGTCATCGAGCTTGAACGGCTTGATGACAGCGGTGACGAGTTTCATACGTCCACCCTCTCCTTGCCGGACGGCGCGGCGTGCGCGCCGTCGTCAGCGGCTGCGGTACCCGTCAGGCCACCGGAGAGCACCGTCGAGAAGGAGTACGCGCTCTCAGCGTGCTCGGCCTCGTCGATACCGCTGATCTCCGCCTCTTCGGAGACCCGGAACCCGCCGGCCTTCTTGATGATCGTGCCGATGATGAAGGTGACGATGAACGAATACAACATCACCGACAGCGCCGCGACGAGCTGCTTCTCCAGCAACGACCCGCCGCCTCCGTACAGCAGCCCACGTTGCAGGCCACCCGGGGTCGCGTAGCCATGGTCGAAGCCGACGAAGCCGATCAGGATGGTGCCGGTGAGGCCGCCGACGAGGTGCACGCCCACGACGTCGAGCGAGTCGTCGAAGCCGAACCGGTACTTCAGGCTCACCGCCATTGCACACAGGGCGCCGGCGAAGACGCCGATCGCGATGCCGCCGAGCGGGCTGACGAACGCACACGCCGGAGTGATCGCGACGAGCCCGGCGACCGCGCCCGACGCCGCACCCACGGTAGTGGGTTTGCCGTCACGGATCTGTTCGACCAGCAGCCAGCCCAGCACGCCGGCGCAGGTGGCGACCGTCGTGTTCGTGAAGGCGAGCCCCGCGATCCCGTCGGCCGCGCCTTCGGAGCCGGCGTTGAAGCCGTACCAGCCGAACCACAGCAGTGAGGCGCCCAGCAGCACGAACGGGACGTTGTGCGGCTTCATCGGATCTCGGCGCCAGCCGACCCGTTTTCCGAGCACGAGGCACAGCGCCAGACCGGCCGCACCGGCGTTGATATGCACCGCGGTGCCACCGGCGAAGTCCTCGGCGTTGAGCTTGTTGAGGATCCAGCCGGTGCCGAACACCCAGTTGGCGACCGGGAAGTACACGATCGTCACCCAGACGGCGACGAACAGCGTCCAACCCCAGAACTTCGCCCGGTCAGCGATCGCGCCCGAGATCAGCGCCGGCGTGATGATCGCGAACATCAGCTGGAACATCGCGAAGACCAGGACCGGCACCCCGGCGTTCAATGTCGCGTCGGTCAACGGAGCGCCGATCTTGTAGATCGGGCCGAAGCCCCACACGCTGCTCAGCACATCCGGATTGCCGAGCCCGAACAGTTCGTGGCTACCTCCGATCAACCCGTCGCCGATATGTGGTCGGCCGAAGGCGAGCGAGAAGCCGTAGAGCGCCCAGAGGACGCCTACGACCGCGATACAGATGAAGTTCATCATCAGCATGTTGAGCACGCTCTTCGAGCGGACCATGCCGCCGTAGAAGAACGCGAGCCCGGGCGTCATGAGCAGCACGAGAGCTGCCGACGCGAGCATCCAGGCCGTGTTTCCGGTGTCGACCGAGATGGTGTCCGCGGCGAGTAGCAGGTGAGACACGATGCTCCCCCGTTTCGTCGAAAGTGGTGTGGGTACGCGACAGCGCGTTTGCGGAAAGGTTGGTGGTGGCCTGTTAACACCAATGGCGGTCCTTTGTTTCAGACATGTGAACACCGGCCCGGGTGGCGCAGACCACGGGACATCCCGGGCAGGTCGCACGGCCCCGGCCACCGCCTAGGGTGAGCCGGTGCCGTCACTCACCCACGACGAGGCCCAACGCCGCGCCCGTCAGATCCGCGTCACCGCCTATGACGTCAGCCTCGACCTCACCCACGGTGAGGAATTGTTCGCATCGACGACCACCATCCGATTCACCGCGGACCCCGACACAACCACGTTCGTCGACGTCGCGCCGCATACGCTCCATACCGTCCAGCTCAACGGACGGAGCCTCGACGTCACCGCCCTCGCGGACAGTCGGCTGCCACTCGCCGGGCTGGCCGTCGAGAACGAACTGGTCGTCGAGGCGACGATGGCCTACTCGCACGACGGCGAGGGGCTGCACCGCCACGTCGATCCGGCCGACGGAAATCCGTACCTGTACGCCATGTCGTTCCTGGACGCCGCGCCCCGCTGGTTCGCCTGCTTCGACCAGCCCGACCTCAAGGCCCCGTTCGGGCTGCACGTGACCGGCCCGCCGGAGTGGACGGTGCTCGGCAACGGCCCGGCCCGGCGCACGGCCCCCGGGCAGTGGCACATCACGACCGCGCATCCGATCGCGACGTACTTCGCCACGCTCGTCGCCGGGCCGTACCACTCGGTCGCGGGCGAGCACGACGGCATCCCGCTCGGCGTGCACGCCCGCGCGTCGCTGGCACGTGAGCTCGACGCGGAGGCCCCCGAGATCCTGGACGTCACCGGGAAGTTCCTCGACGAGTTCCACCGCTTGTTCGGCGTTCGCTACCCGTGGGGCGAGTACCACCAGGCGTTCGTCCCGGACTTCAACGCCGGGGCGATGGAGAACCCGGGCTGCGTCACGTTCCGCGACAGCTACGTGTTCCGCTCACGGGTCACCGACAGCGAGCGGGGATCGCGCGCCACGACGATCGCCCACGAGATGGCGCACATGTGGTTCGGCGACCTGGTCACCATGCGGTGGTGGGACGACCTGTGGCTCAACGAGTCCTTCGCGGAGTATCTCGCCTACCGGGTGTGCGATGCGGCCACGGACTACCGGCCGTGGGTGGAGTTCGGCGCGACTCGTAAGGCCTGGGGTTACGCCGCCGACCGCCGACCGTCAACGCATCCGGTCGCCGGGAACGGCGCCGCCGACACGAAGCGCGCACTGAACGACTTCGACGGCATCTCCTACGCCAAGGGGGCGTCCGTGCTTCGCCAGCTGGCCGTGCGGCTCGGCGACGACACGCTGCTCGCCGGCCTGCGTGAGCATTTCCGTACGCATGCGTACGGGAACGCGACCCTCGCGGATCTCATCGACGCCTGGACCTCCGCCGGTGCGCACGACCTCGACAAGTGGGCCACCGTCTGGCTGCGCACGTCTGGCCTCGACACCCTGCGTGTGAGCGCGGACGGCTCCGGCCCCAGCGTGCGCCGAAGCGGCGACGCCGACCGACCGCACGCGGTCTCGATCGCCACGTTCGACGACCGGGGCCGCGAGCTGACCCGCCGAGCAGCCGTCGTCCTCGACCCGGTTCCGGTCGCGGCGGGCGCCGCGCTCGTCCTGCCCGATGCGAGCGACGACACCTGGGCCAAGGCGTCCTTCGACACCGCTACGTGGATACGGATGCCCGATCTGTTGCCGGCCCTGGCCGACCCGCTCGCCCGGGTCACGGTATGGAACGCGCTGCGCCTGGCCGTCGCTGACGCCGAACTGGCCCCGGAGGTCGCGCTGCGGGTCGTCGAGGCCGGGGTGCCGAGCGAGGTCGACGTCCTGATCAGCGCGGCGATGGGGTGGGCGCTCGACTCGCTCGCCGCCTTCTACCTGCCCGACGGTGCGCCGCGCGCCGACGGGATGCAGCGGTTGGCGCGCACCGCCGAGCGGACCCTGCGCGCCACCGAGCCGGGCTCGGGCCGTCAGCTCGCGGCGGCGCGGTCTCTCGTCGCGGCCTCGGACGACATCGAGATGCTGCGAGGCTGGCTGTCCGGCGACGCCGTGCCGCCCGGACTGGCCGTCGACGACGAGTTGCGGTGGAGCCTCCTCGGGCGACTGGCCTGCCTCGGCGCCATCGATTCGGCCGCCATCGACGCCGAGCTGGCCCGTGACCGCAGCGCCCCCGGCCGGGTACATGCCGCGCGCTGCCGGGCGATGCTGCCCACGGCGGCGGCGAAGGCGAGCTCCTGGCAGGCGATGATGACCGACGAGCACCTGTCCAACTACGAGCTCTACGCGCTGGCCGAGGGGTTCTGGCCGCCGGAGCAGACCGAGCTCACCGCGCCCTACGTCGAGCGGTACTTCGACGAGATCGCCGGCACGGCGGCGCTGCGGCACGGCTGGGTGGTCGCCCAACTGGCCGGGCTGGCCTATCCCCGGACCGCGGTCGCGCCGGACACCCTCGACCGTTCGAATGCCCTGCTCGGACGCGACGATCTGGACGCCGGCGTCCGCCGCTCGGTCGTCGACGCGACCGACGACGTGCGACGCGCGCTGGCGTCCCGGCAACGGTTCGCTTAGGCCGCCGCATCCCGGCGGGGGGCGTGGTACTGCTTGGGCAGGGCGAACCCCCGCTCGCCGATCCAGGTCCGAAGCCGATCCGGGTAGTCGGTGATGATGCCGTCGACACCGTCGTCGATCAACTTGTTCACCGTCGCCTGGTCGTCGATCGTCCATGGGATCACCTTGAGCCCGAGTCGGTGCGCCTCGGCGACCATGTCGGCGGTGGTGTAGGGCTGGTAGCCGGGGTCGTTCACCGTGCCACCCTGCGGGTTGCCGTGCACGGGCGACCAGGCGCTGCCGCCGAACGACTTGATCGCGAGCAGCGGGTCGCCGCCGAAATCGTCGATGTCGATACCGCCGAGCCACGGCGACATGCCCGGCTGGCCAACCTGCAGGAAGTCCTTGTTGTCCAGCGCGACGAGCGGCAACCGCGGCTCGACCTGGTGCATCCGGATCAACGATCCCCAGTCGAAGCTCTGAATCGTCACCTGGCGCAGCATGTGAGCGCGGCGAATCTCCCGCACGGCGCCCTGCACGAACTGCTCCATCGGAGCGGTCTCGGTCGGCGATCCGGCCTCGACCTTGGTCTCGATGTTCATCTTGACTCCGTAGGCGTGGTAGCGCTTGACGAGGTCGAAGACCTCACGGAGCAGCGGCATCCGCGCGCCGGGGGCCGGCACCTGTTCGGGGAAGTTCGGCAGTGTCTTCGTCCCGCAGTCGAGAGTCTTGACCTCGGCGAGGGTCAGCGTGTTGACGAACTTGCCGACGTAGGGAAACTGCGGGTCTGCGGGGAACGCCGGCGAGGTGTCCAGGCATTTCGACCCGTCGACCTTGCGGTCATGGGTGACCACGACCTGGTTGTCCTTGGTGATCTGAAGATCCATTTCCAGGGTGGTGACGCCCACTTGCAGCCCGTTGGCAAACGAGGCGAGCGTGCTCTCCGGGCGCAGCCCCAGGCCGCCGCGGTGGGCCTGCAGGTCGAAGGTGCGATGCCGGTGCGCCGGCTCGGCGCTCGCGGCCGCCGCACCGGAGAGTACGGCGCTGGCCGCCAGTGCGAGCGCTCCGATAGCGCGCCATTTAGTCATGAGGCATCCCCGTCCATAGCCGATGTCCAACCGGCTGACCATCCGCCGTCGATGCGACACGCAGCCGGCCCGCAGATGAGGCGGAGACGAAGTCTTGCTACGCCCAGGTGACGCAACGGTTGACCGTCACGCCGCGTGGCGCCGCTCGGCGCTAGGCGGCCACCTTGGCGCGGGCGGCCACGAACGCCCGGACGCAGGTCTCGACGTCGGCCTCGGAATGGGCGGCCGAGAGCTGCACCCGGATGCGGGCCTTGTCCTTCGGCACGACCGGGTAGGAGAACGCGATCACGTACACGCCCTCGTCGAGCATCGTGTCGGCGATCCGGGCGGCCAGCGTCGCGTCGCCGAACATGACCGGGACGATCGGATGCTCACCGGGCAGCACGTCGAAGCCCTCGTCGTCCATGCGCCGGCGGAACAGCTCGGTGTTGCGGCGCAGCGCGGCCCGGGGCTCGTCACTGGCGGCGACGAGATCGAGCGCAGCCAGCGATCCGGCCGCCACGGAGGGCGCGACCGCGTTCGAGAACAGATACGGTCGCGATCGCTGGCGCAGCAACTCGACGATCTCGGCGTGGCCGCTCACGTATCCGCCGGACGCACCACCGAGGGCCTTGCCCAGCGTTCCGGTGATGATGTCGACGCGATCCTGCACGTCGAACACCTCGGGCGTGCCGGCACCGGACGGACCGCCGAAGCCCACGGAGTGCGAGTCGTCGACCATCACCAGCGCGTCGTAGCGCTCGGCGAGCGCGCAGATCTCGTCCAGCGGCGCCAGGTAACCGTCCATCGAGAAGACGCCGTCGGTGACGACGAGGCGCCGCCGGGCGTCGGCCGCGGCCACCAGCTGCGCCTCGAGGTCGGCCATGTCGCGATTGCGATACCGGTACCGAGCTGCCTTGCACAGCCGGATGCCGTCGATGATCGACGCGTGATTCAGCTCGTCGGAGATCACCGCGTCGCGTTCGTCGAGGAGTACCTCGAACACGCCGCCGTTGGCGTCGAAGCACGACGAGTACAGGATGGTCGCCTCGGTGTGCAGGAAGGCTGAGAGTCGCTGCTCGAGCCGGGTGTGCTGGGTCTGCGTGCCGCAGATGAAACGGACGCTGGCCATGCCGAAACCCCACTCGTCCAGCCCCTTCTTGGCCGCTTCGACGATCGCGGGGTGGTCGGCCAGCCCCAGGTAGTTGTTGGCACAGAAGTTCAGGACGTCGGCGCCGTTCGAGAGCACGTGCGCCGACTGCGGTGAGGCGAGCTCCCGCTCGCTCTTGTACAGCCCAGCTGCGCGAATCTCATTGATCGTAGTCTGCAGCTCCTCGCGAATCCCCCCATACATCACATCTCCTCGCTCTTCGCGCAAGCGCTCATCGCCACGCTCGCTCCGCTCCTCGGGCCGCGGGCGGCCCTGCGATGCTCACTCACTCAGACCTCCGTCCAGTCGAGAACGACCTTGCCGCATTTGCCGCCCCGCGCCGTATCGAACGCCTCGCGCCAGTGAGTCGCCGGGAACCGGTCGGTGATCACCGCCGAGATGTCCAGGCCAGCCCGCAGTAGTGCGCTCATCGCGTACCAGGTCTCGAACATCTCCCGCCCGTACACGCCGCGGATCGTGATCATATGGGTGACGATCTTCGCCCAGTCGACCGTGATCGGCGCCGCGGGCAACCCGAGCATGGCCACCTTCGCCCCGTGGGTGAAGTTGTCGATCATGTCGGGGAGCGCCGACGGGTGGCCGCTCATCTCCAGCCCCACGTCGAAGCCCTCGGTCATCCCCAGCTGCTGCTGGGCCTCGGCGATGCTGCTGGTGGTCACGTTCACGGCGAGGTCGACGCCGAGCCGCTGGGCCAGCTCGAGCCGCGGCTCGCTGACATCCGTGATCACCACGAAGCGGGCCCCGACGTGGCGCACCACGGCGGCGGCCATCAACCCGATCGGCCCGGCGCCGGTGATCAGCACGTCCTCGCCCACGACCGGGAACTGCAGCGCGGTGTGCACCGCGTTGCCGAGCGGGTCGAAGATCGCGGCCAGGTCGGGGGCGATGTCGGGCGGCTGCACCCAGACGTTGCTCTCCGGGATCACCACGTACTCGGCGAACGCGCCGTCGCGGTTCACGCCGACCCCGACAGTGCGGATGCACAGATGCCGGCGTCCGGCCCGGCAGTTGCGGCAGGTGCCGCAGACGATGTGGCCCTCACCCGATACCAGGTCGCCGACCTTGACGTCACGCACGCCGTCGCCGATCGCGACGACCTCCCCGGCGAACTCGTGCCCCGCGATCAGCGGCGCGTCGACCGCGGTCGACGCCCAGTCGTCCCACGCCTCGATGTGCAGGTCGGTGCCGCAGATGCCCGTCCGCAATACCCGGATCTTGACCTCGCCCGGACCGACCTCGGGTTCGGGACGTTCGACCAGCTCCAACCCGGGCGTCGCCGCCGGTTTGTACAACGCTTTCACCAGATACCCCCTCGCGCGCCGTTGCGCAGGACCAGCGTATGCAGCTGCGCTCAGGTCGGGTCGCCCAGCAGGGCGTCGACGAACTCTTCGGGCTCGAACGGGGCCAGATCGTCGGCGCCTTCGCCCAGGCCGACCAGTTTGACCGGGACGTCGAGTTCGCGCTGCACGCTGAGCACGATGCCGCCCTTGGCGGTGCCGTCGAGCTTGGTGAGCACGATGCCGGTGACGTCGACGACCTCGGTGAACACGCGAGCCTGGGCCAGGCCGTTCTGCCCGGTCGTGGCGTCGAGGACGAGCAGCGTCTCGTCCACCGGGCCCTGCCGTTCGACCACGCGCTTGACCTTGCCGAGCTCGTCCATCAGACCGGTTTTGGTATGCAGTCGCCCGGCGGTGTCGATCAGCACCGTGTCGACGTTCTGCTCGACCCCCTGACGCACGGCGTCGAACGCGACACTCGCCGGATCGCCACCCTCTGGCCCGCGCACCGTCTGCGCGCCGACCCGAGAGCCCCACGTCTGCAGCTGGTCGGCCGCCGCGGCCCGAAACGTGTCGGCCGCGCCCAGCAGAACGCTGCGCCCGTCGGCGACGAGTACCCGGGCGAGCTTGCCGCAGGTCGTCGTCTTACCGGTGCCGTTGACACCGACCACTAACACCACGGCCGGCCGCCCGTCGTGCGGTGCCGTGTGCAACGACCGATCAAGGTCCGGACGCAATGCGGTCACCAACTCGTCGGCGAGCACCGCCCGCAGCTCGGCCTGGCTTCGGGTGCCTAGCACCTTGGTCCGGGTCCGCAGCCGCTCGACGATCTCACCGGTGGCGCCCACGCCGACGTCGGCGGTGAGCAACGCCTCCTCGACCTCGTCCCAGGCCTCGTCGTCGAGCTGCTCGCGCGAGAGAACCGACAGCAAGCCACGCCCCAGCGTCGACTGCGAGCGGCTCAGCCGGGCCCGCAACCGATGTAGCCGGCCAGCCGTCGGCTCCGGAGTCTCGAGCGGCGCGACCTCGAGGTCGACCGGCGCAGCCTCGGTCTCGGGCTCAGCCTCGGGCGGCGCGACCTCGACTACAGGCGGCGAGACCGGCGGTGGCGTACGCCGACCCCGCGTTACGACTAATCCAGCGATCGCGATCGCCGCGACGACGACGATGGCCAGGACGATCCAGAGGACAATCACCCGGGCATCATCTCAGTAAGGCCGGACGGCTCAGTTGTTCTTGAGTAGGTTGCCGGCCTTCCACTCCGTCCACGACACGTTCCACCAGCCCCAACCGTCCCAGGACGGCATCACCTTGCTGGTCTGCGTGTTCGAGTACGTGACGACGTCGCCGAGCCGCGCGAAGCCGTAGTACCACTTCGCGTCGTTGGTGTTCAGGTTGGTGCACCCGTGCGAGGTGCTGCGGCTACCGATGTTGCCGCCGTTCCAGCTGGCGGAGTGCACGAACTCGCCGTCGAGGGTCACCCGCACCGACCAGGGCACCTTCAGAGAGTAGGGATTCGACTCACCCGGTGCGCTCACCATCAGCTGCGGGTTCTTCTTCTCCATCACGACCTTGGTGCCGAGGTAGGTCGGCGTGGACGCCTTGCCCAGCGACACCGGCATCGTTTTCACTGTCTTGCCGTCGGCCGTCACGACCATCTGCTCGTCTCCACCGTTCACGGTGGAGATGTGTGCCGCGCCGATGTTCAACGACAGCGTCAGACTGTCGTCGAACGCCAACCCCGGCCCCGCGCTCACACCCTTGAGCGGCATGTTCATCTCGATCTTCGAGTGCGCCGGCCAGTAGTGCTGCAGACGATACTGGGCCTCCATCGCGTAACCCGTGTTCGAGTTGACCCAGAACCAGGCGCCGTTGGCGAGCTGCCCGTTCACTTTCACCGTGACGGCCTTGTCGAACGGGTGCGCGTCGGTGACCTTCTTGTTGAACTGGGCGATGATCGCGATGCCGACGCCGTAGGTCTGCCCGTCGCCCTGGAAGAGGCTGACGTGCACCGGCTTGGTCGGTGGCTTCGGCTTCGAGGACGTCGTTGCCGGCGTGCTGCTCGTGCCGCCGGAGGTTCCGGTGTCGGTACCGGTTCCGCTGGCGCCCGACTGGGTGGATCCCGCCGGTGGCGGGTTGGTCGACCCACCGTTGCCGCCGCCGGAGGAGCAGGCCGACAACACCACCGCTGCGGTCAGAGCCGCGGCGGCAAGAGCGAACATATGGCGAGGTCGAGCTGCTGCGGCAAGAGACGTCGATGTCACCCCGACAAGGTACGTGATCCGGATGGGTGGCCAGCGCCGGGGAGCCTAACGATCGCCTTACGCCGCGGCCGCTCAGGCGGTGGCGCCTGCTGGCTCGCGGTCGGGCTCGGCGGCCTCGCGCAGCCGCTGACTGATGACCTGCGTGATGCCGTCGCCGCGCATGGTGACGCCGTACAGGGCGTCGGCGATCTCCATCGTCCGCTTCTGGTGCGTGATGACGATGATCTGGCTGCTGGACCGCAGCTCGCCGATCAGCCCGATCAGCCGGCCCAGGTTGACGTCGTCCAGCGCCGCCTCGACCTCGTCCATGATGTAGAAGGGGCTCGGCCGGGCGCGGAAGATCGCGACCAGCAGCGCGACGGCGGTCAGTGAGCGTTCGCCGCCGGACAGCAGCGACAGCCGCTTGACCTTCTTGCCGGGTGGGCGAGCCTCGACGTCGATGCCGGTCATCAGCATGTCGTCGGGTTCGGTGAGCACGAGGCGGCCCTCACCGCCCGGGAAGAGCGTGGCGAACACGATCTCGAACTCGCGGGCCACGTCGTTGTAGGCGTTGGTGAAGACCTCGAGGATGCGGTCGTCGACCTCCTTGACGACGGTCATCAGATCGCGGCGGGTGGCCTTGAGGTCCTCGAGCTGGGTCGACAGGAACTGGTGGCGCTCCTCCAGCGCGGCGAACTCCTCCAGCGCGAGCGGGTTCACCTTGCCCAGCAACGCGAGGTCTCGTTCGGCCCGGGCGGCCCGCTTCTCCTGGGTGGGGCGGTCGAACGGCCCGGGCTGCGGGGCAATGACCTGCTCGCCGCGCTCGCGGGCCTGCTCGTACTCGGCCATCTCCAAGGCGCTGGCCGGACAGGGCTGGTCCGGGCCGTACTCGGCGAGCAGTGCCTCGATCTCGACGCCGTACTCGTCCACCGCACGCGTCTCGAGTTGCTCGATGCGCAGCCGCTGCTCGGCCCGGGCGATCTCGTCGCGGTGTACCGCGTCGGTGAGGCGCGAGAGCTCCTCGTCCAGCCGGCGCGTCTCGCCACGGACGGCCAGCAGCTCGCCCTCGCGCACCACCCGGGCCTGCTGAGCCTCGTCACGCTCCACGGCAGCCCGCTGAACCGACACCGCGATCTTGACGAGTACGGCCTGGGCGGCGTCACGCACCGCGCCGGCCACGATTGCTCCGCGAGCACGCGCCTGGCGGGCCGCCTGCTGCCGGCGGCGCGCCTCGCGCTCGATCCCCGCGGCGCGGACGAGCTGATCGGCGCGCCCGGCCAGGGCCCGGACCCGCTCCTCGCCGGTGCGCACCGCGAGTCGGGCTTCCATCTCGCCCTGCCGAGCGCTGGCCACGTCGCTTTGCAACGTGTCGCGCTCACCGCTGGACGGCTCGTCCTCGCTCGGATCCACTTCGGCGAGGTGCAGCCGCTCCTCCAACTCGGTCAGCCCGGCGAGGTCGCGGTCACGCGCCTGCTCGGCGTCGCTGCGGGCCTGCTCCATCCGGGCCGCTTCCGCGGTGGCCGAGCGCGCCGCCTGACCGAGTTCGGCCAGTTGCTCGGCGACGGCGGACAGCCGCGCGTCGGACTCGTTCAACGCCTCCAGGGCGATCTCGACGTCCAGGCGCAGCGCCTCGGCCCGCTGCGTCGCCTCGGACAGGGCGGCGTGCAGCTGCTCGTGGCGAGAGCTGGCCTCGTCCGCCTTCTGCTGGGCTTCGTCGACGGCTGCCTGCACCTCGATGGCGCTGGGCGTGGACACCGAGCCGCCCGCGGCCCAGCCGGCGCCCAGGACGTCGCCAGTAGGCGTGACCGCGCGCACGGCGGGGTAGGCGCTCACGAGGCGCCGTGCCGCGCCGAGATCGGCCACCACGGCGACCTGGTCGAGCGCGTTCTCGACCGCGCCGCGTAGCGCGTCGGGAGCGCGGACGAGGTCGACGACCCATCGAGCCTCCGGCGGCAGGGCCGGCCAGGCGCCCCGATCCGGCCGTGACGGCGCGCCGCCGATGACCAGACCGGCCCGGCCCGCGTCGTCGGCCTTGAGCAGCTCCAGCGCGCCCGTGGCGTCGTCGGGCGAGGCCACGGCCACCGCCTCGGCGATGGCGCCCAACGCCGCGGCCAGGGCCGCCTCGTGCCCGCTCTCGACGGTCAGCAGGGCAGCGACCGAGCCCAGCACGCCGGGAAGCCGCGATCCAGCCGCGAGCAGCGCACCGGCACCGTCCTTGCGGGTGAGCCCCATCGCCAGGGCCTCGCGCCGGGCCGCCCACGTCGAGCGCTCGCGTTCGGCCTCGCGCTCGGCCTGGACGAGTTCGCGCTTGCGCGCCTCGGCCTGCTCGTGGGCCGCGACCGCGGCCTCGTGCCGCTCGTCGAGCCCGACCTCGCCCTCGTCGAGGACGCCGACCTGGGCCTGCAGCTGATCCAGCGCGGCCTCGGCCGCAGTGGCCCGGTGACGGGCCTCGTCGGCCGCGGCGGACAGGCGGGCCATCTCCTCGGCCGCCGCGGTAGCTCGGGTGCGCATGGCGTTGACCTGCCCGGCGAGCTTGGCCAGCCCCTCCCGACGGTCGGCGACCGCCCGCGCGGCGGCGACGAGTGCCCGCTCGGCCTCGGTGAGCCGCCGCTCGAGCTCCTGGCGGCCGGTGACGGCCTCGGTCAGGGCCGTGCGCGAGGTGTCCAGCTCGGCTTGCAGCGCGGCCTCGCGGGTCCGGACCTCGGTGGCCTCGGCCTCCATCTGCTCGGGCTCGCGCCCGGTGCGCACGTCGGTCGTCTCGGCGGCTAGCAGCCGGGCCCGTTCGGCGGCCAGCGAGGCCGTGCCGCGGAACCGTTCCTCGAGCGCCGAGAGCCGGTACCAGGTCTCCTGCGCCTTGGCGAGCAACGGCGCGTCGGCGGCCATCGCCTGCTCGAGCGTCGACTCGCGGCCGCGAACCTCGACCAGCGCTGCCTCGACTTCCTTGCGTCGCCCCCGGATGGCTTCCTCGTCGGCCACCTCGCGGTCGAGCTCACCGCGCAGTCCGACCAGGTCGTCGGCGAGCAGCCGCAACCGGGAGTCACGCAGTTCGGCCTGGATGCCGGCGGCCCGGCGGGCGATCTCGGCCTGCTTGCCCAGCGGCTTGAGTTGCCGGCGCAGCTCACCGGTCAGGTCGGTGAGCCGGGTCAGGTTGGCCTGCATCGCGTCGAGTTTGCGGAGCGCCTTTTCCTTGCGCTTGCGATGCTTGAGGACGCCGGCGGCCTCCTCGATGAAGCCCCGCCGATCCTCCGGTCGGGCCTGGAGCACCGAGTCGAGCTGGCCCTGTCCGACGATGACGTGCATCTCGCGGCCGATGCCGGAGTCGGAGAGCAGTTCTTGAATGTCGAGGAGCCGGACGCCCTGTCCGTTGATCTCGTACTCGCTGGCGCCGTCGCGGAACATCCGGCGGGTGATCGACACCTCGCTGTAGTCGATCGGCAGCGCGTTGTCGGAGTTGTCGATCGTGAGCGTGACCTCGGCGCGGCCCAGCGGGGGGCGTCCGGCGGTGCCGGCGAAGATGACGTCTTCCATCTTGCCGCCGCGCAGCGCCTTTGCGCCCTGCTCGCCGAGCACCCAGGCGATGGCGTCGACGACGTTGCTCTTGCCCGAGCCGTTGGGTCCGACCACCGCGGTGATACCCGGCTCGAAGCGCAGGGTGGTGGCCGAGGCGAAGGACTTGAAGCCTTTGAGCGTCAGCGACTTGAGGTGCACGAATCTCCCGGATCGGCAAACTGGCTGCCCGCCGTCGGCGACAGCGCGGGCAACCCGATAGTTGCCGAGAATCTAGCGTGCGGGCAAATCAGTGCGCCGCAAGCAGGCCCAGACGCGCCGCAGGCAGGGCGCAGCGCCGCGAAACCGGCGACCGGCTGGTCAGGCCAGTGCAGGTTCGGCGTTCTCAGCCAGACGATGCAGCTCGAGGTCGAGCGCAGGATCCAGCTCTTGCTGGGGGGTTGCCCGCAGCTCGGCGATCTCGTGCTCGAGTTCCTGTACGCGACGTCGTAGGCGTACTACCTCGAAGGAGAGTGTCTGTTCGGATGCGCTGCCCACGTAACCCAGCAAGGCGCGTGCCATGTAGCGACCTTTCACACCACAGCGTCGATGCCCGATGTGTCTCTCGTGCCGGTCATCGACTGATCTTTGTCTCTGAACGACGCGGCGGAAGGGGCGCACCCCGGCGAAACAAACTGCCCAAAACCGGGCGCGTCGGACCACGAAGCTTCCGTCAAGTCCATTCATGGTCGCACTTCGGTAACGGATGGTCAACACAGCTCGGCCCGCTTCTAGCCAGCCTTACAGCCAGTAAACAGGCCACTCCAAGCCGATGAGCCCCCACGAAGAGCCCGCCGGCCGGACCGCGTACCCGCTGAGTGGTGCGTTGTCGCCCGAGTGGTGCGTTACACCGCACCACTCGACGCGGAACGCACCACTCAACCCCAAAACGGAGATCCGACTCCGGCGGATCAGGCGACGCGCGGCGGGCGTTGACAACGTGGGCAGAAGTAGCTCGATCGGTTCATGAACGCCACCCGGCGGATGGCCGTGCCGCACCGGTTGCAGGGCTCCCCCTCCCGTCCATAGACGTTCAGGGTCCGGTCGAAGTAGCCGCTCTCGCCGTTGACGTTCACGTAGAGCGAGTCGAACGACGTGCCGCCGGCAACGATCGCCGCACCTAGCACCGTCCGGACCTCGGCCAGCAGCGCATGCACGGCCGGTCGCGTGAGCGCCGCCGCCAACCGCTCGCCGTGCAGCTTGGCCCGCCAGAGCGCCTCGTCGGCGTAGATGTTGCCCACGCCGGAGATCAGCGACTGGTCGAGCAGGGCCCGCTTGATGCCACTGCGCCGCCGGCGCAGCCGGGCCACGAACGCGGCCTCGTCGAAGGCGGGATCCAGTGGGTCGCGGGCAATGTGCGCGATGAGCTCGGGGACGGTGTCGCCGGTCCGGTCGGGCGCCGGGGCCAGCTCGTCGACGAGGAGCCCGCCGAAGGTGCGCTGGTCGACGAAGCGCAGTTCCTGGCCGCCGTCGGTGAAGGCGATGCGGACGTGCAGGTGCGACTCGTCCGGCGCCGATGCGGGTTGGACGAGAAGCTGGCCGCTCATGCCGAGATGGCCGAGCAGGGCACTATCCGGACCATCCGCTTCGTCCAGCGGGAGCCACAGGTATTTCCCTCGGCGGCGGGCCACGCCGAGCCGCCGGCCGAGCAGCCGGGCTTCGAAGTCGGCCGCGCCGCCAACGTGCCGGCGAACCGCCCGCGGGTGGCGCACCTCGACGCCGGCGACCACCCGTCCGGAGACCCACCGTTCGAGCCCGGCGCGAACCGTCTCGACCTCGGGAAGCTCCGGCAATGCTCAGGCCTCGGCGGATGGATCCGGCGCGGCATCCTCAACGGACAGATCCGGCGGGTCGACGCCCTCGGCGCGGGCCCGCAGCAGGCGATAAGCGGTCTTCGCCGCGGCCTGCTCGGCCTCCTTCTTGTTGCGCCCGGTGCTGGAGTCGAACAGTTCGCCGCCGACCGAGGCGCGGGCGGTGAATGTCTTGGCGTGGTCGGGCCCGAAGGACGTGATCACGTATTCGGGGACGCCGACGCCCAGCTCGGCGGTCAGCTCCTGCAGGCTGGTCTTCCAGTCGAGCCCGGCGCCGTGGTTGGCCACGTCGGCGAGCAGGCCGTCGAACAGGTCGTGGATCACGCGCGCGGCGACCGGCAGCCCGTGCTCGACGTAGATCGCGCCGAGGAGTGCCTCGACGGTGTCGGCGAGGATGCTGGCCTTGTCGCGGCCTCCCGTGACCTCTTCGCCGCGTCCCAGACGCAGGTACGGGCCGAGCCCGCCCTCGTCCCCGAACTTGCGGGCCACCTCGGCCAGGGCCCGCATGTTCACCACGGAGGCCCGCAGCTTGGCCAGCTTGCCCTCGGGAAGATCCGGATGGGCGCGGTAGAGCGTCTCGGTGATCACGACGCCGAGCACGGAGTCGCCGAGGAACTCCAACCGCTCGTTGTGCGGCGCGCCGCCGTGCTCGTAGGCGAAGGAGCGGTGGGTCAGGGCGCGCTGAAGTAGCCCGGGGTCGAGGATGACGCCGAGCGCGTCTGCGAGCCGGGCCTGGTCGGCCGGTTCGACGGCAGAAGGCACGCGGTCAGACCGCGAGAACCTGCTTGCCGTCATATTGGCCGCAGGTCGGACACGCCGTGTGCGGAAGCTTGGGCTGGCCGCAGGCGCGGTTGTTGCAGGCGACCAGCGTCGGGGCGCTCGTCTTCCACTGCGAGCGACGCGACCGGGTGTTGCTGCGGGACATCTTCCGCTTCGGGACTGCCACCGTGACTCCTTCTACTCAGTCGATCCGATCCCGTCGGCAAACCGCTCGGTCAGAGCGGCCCACCGCAGGTCGAGCACTTCGTGCGCGTGATCGGCCGGAAGGTCGTCGAGCCGCTGCCCACACGTGGAGCACAGCCCGGCGCAATCCGGCCGGCAGAGCGGGGTCAGAGGCAGACCCAGCACCACCGCGTCACGCACCACCGGCTCGACGTCGATCAGGTCGTCGACGATCCGGTCGACCTCGTCCTCGTCGGTGGTCTCGGCGGTCGCGCTGCCCGGGTAAGCGAACAGCTCGATCACGTCGACCCCGACGTCGTCGGTGACCGGCTCGAGGCACCGCCCGCACTCGCCTGCGATCGTCGTGGTGACCGTGCCCGTAACGAGCACGCCCTCCGTGGCCGACTCCAGCCGCAGGTCGAGGTCGAGCGGAGCACCTTCCGGTACCCCGACGAGATCTTGGCTCAGCCCCGCAGGCGCGGGAACACGACGCCGATCGGTACGCATCGACCCGGGCTGGCGTTCCAGTCGTCTCACATCGAGGACGAACGGACCACGCGGGTCGAGGTGGCGCTTCGGTGTTGTGTTCTCGGGCATGCGAATCCGGCCTTGATCGGAATGAGGCCGTCGGCAAGCTTAGCTGTCCTTGTCCGCCGGAGTCGAATCCGGGCTCGCCCCACTCGCAAGCTCGGGGGCAATCCCGGATCCGAGCCTTCGCTCCGCTCGGCCCGCATAGCGGCCGGCGGGCTCTTCGCGCGAGCGCTCATCGCGTTCGTGGTCACCTTCGCGGCGCTCAGCGAGGGTAGTTCGGCCCTGCTGCGCGGTGGCCGTCGCCTGCTGCAACACCTCGACCAGGTCGGCCAGCGTCTGATCGGCGAAGGACGTGGCGTCGTCGCGCAGTTCGGCGACGTACTGGTCGGCCTCGGCGCGCGCCTGTGTCGCCTGCTCGGCCGCGGTCTGGTGCACCCGACTGGCCGACACGAGTTCGGCGTGCTCGGCCCGGCCGGCTTCCATGATCTCGTGCGCGCGGACCTCGGCGTCAGCCACCACTTGCGCGGCGACCTGATTCGCGTCGGCGAGCAACGCGTCGCGCTGGGCCAACACCTGCCTGGCCTCGGTCAGCTCGGCCGGGAAGGACTCGTGCAGCGCGTCGAGCAGGTCGAGCGTGCGCTCGCGCGGGACGACGCAGGAACCGGACATCGGCACCGCCCGCGCCGTCTCGACCGTCTCGACGAGCTCGACGAGCAGCTCGTCGACGCGGCGCAGGGAGTGTGCGGTCACGAGTCGGCGCGGGCTCGCTCCACGAGCCGCTTGAGGACGGTGGGCGGCACCAGACTGGAGACGTCGCCGCCCCATCCGGCGATGTCCTTGACCAGGCTGGACGCGAGGAAGCTGTACTCCGGGTTGGTCGGCATGAACAGCGTGTCGACGCCGGCCAGGCTGCGGTTCATCTGCGCCTGCTGCAGCTCGTAGTCGAAGTCGCTGACCGCGCGCAGACCCTTCAGGATCACCGCGATGTCATGGTCTTTGCAGTAGTCGACGGTGAGCCCGCGGAAGGAGTCGACCCGCACGTTGGACAGGTCGGCGGTGGTCTCCTCGAGCATGGTGAGTCGCTCGTCCACGGTGAACAGCCCGGACTTGGTGCGATTGACGAAGACCGCGACGACGACCTCGTCGTAGAGGTTGGCCGCCCGGCCGATGATGTCGAGGTGGCCGTTGGTGACCGGGTCGAACGACCCGGGGCAGATGGCCCGCCGTGCCTTGGCCTGCGCTGCGTTCATCATCAGCTCTCTCGGCAGGCGTCGCTCATTGGCGCCGACCGTACCAAAGCAGGCCCTCTCCGTAGCGCTTCTGCTTGACCGACTCGATCACACTTGGCCAGCCGGGTTCGGCGCCACGAGACGAGCGCTCGACGACCACCACCGCCCCCGAGGCGAGCCAGCCGGGTTCGGCCAATGCGGCCAGGACCGTGGCCAGCGACGGCTCGTCGAGCGCGTACGGCGGGTCAACGAAGGCGAACTGGAACGGAACCTCCGGCCGGCCGGCGAGGAAGGACTCGACGGCTCCCCGGACGACGGAGGCGCCTACCAGCCCCACCGCCTCGACGTTGCGCTGCACGGCGGCCGCCGCCGTCCGGTCGGATTCGACGAACGTGACGTGGGCCGCGCCGCGGGACAGCGCCTCCAGCCCCACTGCGCCGGAGCCGGCATAGAGATCGAGCACCCGGGCCCCGTCCAGGTCGAGCAGCCCGGCCAGGGTGTTGAACAGCCCCTCGCGGGCTCGGTCGGACGTGGGCCGCGTGCCCCGCGCCGGCACCGTCAGCTGCCGGCCCTTGGCGGCGCCGGCGACGATCCGGGTCACGCCTTCTCCAGGTACTCCGCGCCGTCGTCGCCGACCAGCGCGGCCACTTGGGCGGCGAGCCGCGGGTGGGCGGTCAGTTGCGGATCGTCGGCGACCAGGTGCGCGGCCTCGTCGCGGGCCTCGACGATCAGGTCCTCGTCCTTCAGCAACGACAGCAGCCGCAACGTCGAGCGCCGCCCCGACTGGGCCGACCCGAGCACGTCGCCCTCGCGGCGCTGCTCGACGTCGTGGCGGGCCAGCTCGAAGCCGTCGGTCGTGGCGGCGACGGCGTCGAGGCGCTCGCGCGACGGCGTGCCCGGCATCGCTTCGCTGACCAGCAGGCACAGCCCGGGGTGGCCGCCTCGTCCGATTCGACCGCGCAGCTGGTGTAGCTGCGACACTCCGAACCGGTCGGCGTCGAGCACCACCATCACCGTGGCGTTCGGCACGTCGACGCCGACTTCGACGACCGTCGTCGCCACCAGGACGTCGACGTCGCCGGCGACGAACCCACCCATGACGCGGTCCTTCTCGTCCGGGATCAGCCCGCCGTGCAGCATCGCGAGCCGCAGCCCGTGCAGCGGGCCGTCGCGCAGCATCACGAAGATGTCGTTGACGGCGAGCGGGGGGCGCTTTTCCGGCAGCTCGACATCGTCGAACTGAGCCTCCAGCTCGGCATCGACCTCGGTGCCAAAACCGATACGGGGGCAGACGACGAACACCTGCCGCCCGGCGTCGACCTCTTCGCGGATGCGCTGCCAGGCCCGGTCCAACCAGGCCGGCTTCTCACCGACCGGGATCACCGTCGTCGAGATGGGCGAGCGGCCGAGCGGTAGCTCGCGCAGCACGGACGTGTCGAGGTCGCCGAACACCGTCATCGCCACCGTGCGCGGGATGGGCGTGGCCGTCATGACGAGCAGGTGCGGTGGCTGTTTCGCCTTGCTGCGTAAGGCATCGCGCTGCTCGACGCCGAATCGGTGCTGCTCGTCGACGACGACGAGAGCGAGGTCGGCGAAGCTCACGTGTTGCTGGATGAGCGCGTGCGTGCCGACCACGATGCCGGCCGCGCCGCTCGCGGCGTCGAGCAGCGCCGCACGCCGGGCGGCGGCCGGCAGCGAAGCGGTCAGCAGCGCGACGCGAGTGCCGTTCTCGGCGCCGCCGAGCTGGCCGGCCTGGGCCAGATCGCCCAGCAGCGTCCGGATCGAGCGGGCGTGCTGGGCGGCCAGCACCTCGGTGGGCGCCAGCAGCGCGGCCTGCCCGCCGGAGTCGACGACCTGCAGCATCGCCCGCAGC
>DASXYL010000052.1:0-70680 GCA_036502575.1 Jatrophihabitantaceae bacterium
GATCCGCCGCCGGGTGTTCCGTGATCCACCGACCGAGCGGAACCGGGTCTGGCAGATGGACTTCTCCGAGTTCGAAGCGGCCGGCGGTGGGATCTGGCGGATCTGCGCGGTGATCGACTACGTCACCAAATACTGCCTCGCGGTCACCGTCACGCCCACCGCGCGAGGCGTTGACGCGCTCACGTGCTTGAAGGCTGCGGTGCTGCACGCCGAGCAGCTCCTCGAGCTGAGCGACTTGCGCGAGGATCGCGGTGAGCTCGACCTGGTCGACGAGGCCACCGGCGAGATCCTGCGCACCGTCCCGGCGCCGATCGCGGTGGTCACCGACAACGGACCCTGCTTCCGCGGCGCGGTGTTCGCCGAAGCCTTCACCGGGGACGACCCGCTGCTGCGCCACGTCCGCACCCGCGTCAAGAGCCCGCAGACCAACGGCGTCATCGAACGCTACTTCGGCACCCTCAAATACGAGCACCTATTCCGCGGACCCATCAACGACGGCGACGCCCTCGCCGTGGAAGTCAACTGGTTCCGCCAGATCTACAACACCATCCGACCCCACCAAGCCATAGGCGACCGCACCCCGCGCGACGCCTACCTCGCCGGCTCGTAGTTGCCAGCCCGTATGCCCGTCGCCGAGCTGTTACTGGCTGGCGGTGCCGCACCTAAGCGCGAGAGCATCAGGCATGGCCTCCACGCCCAGGGCGACCCGCGAGAACGAGCGGGTGGCCGCACGCCTGTCCGAGCAGCAACTGGTGGGAGTGAAGTACTTCCTGCTGACGCTGAACGACGATGCCGAGCTCTGGGACTGGGATTTCGGAGCGTGGCATCAGCCAACAATGGGCGTCGAGTTCGCTACGGAGCAGGGCGAGGTTTTTTCCGCGACGTGGGGCGAGTACTTCAACTGGGGCTTCGGCGTCGACCTTTTCGACGAGCCGATGAGCACACACCTCGTTCCCGAAGCCGCCGGCAATTGGGTCGACGTCTCGACCCACGACGCATGGTCTGGCCTGCTGCGCACGCCAATCGACGTTGCGTTTCTTTGGAACGACTACGGCACCGGCCAACAACCGTGCCCGGACGCCCTCAAACTGAGCACCGACCCGACCACAGCATGGGTGATCACCGCGGACTGGCAGCGCCAAAACAGCAAGACCTCGATCCAGCTGGGGGCCGACGATCTTCTGGTCATCTTCAACGACAAGCTCGTCGAGGTCCTAGGCCTATTCGATTCAAACCGCGGCCGCACATCCTGACAGCACTCGCTGAGAACGCGACAACCTCAAGATCGAACTGAGCCGAAAGGTTGACGCAAGACATACGTCAAAATCGCCGGCCACCGGACCCGTGGTCAGCCGGGTTTGCCCGCCGTCACGCTCGCGTAAGCGATGTGCCCGAAGAACGAGCCGTCCTCGACGCGGCGACGGGCCTCGGCCTTGAGAGAGAGGCGGCGAGGTCCGGGCCGACGCGCCCGTGGCTAACGAGCACATCGCCGCCGCGGTCGACGATGCTGAGCATGTAGCCAGCCGGGCCGGTCTGTACGTACCCGCACCCGATCTCCAGCACGCGGCCTCCGTCGGGGGCGGCCAGTTCGTCGAGATAGGCCGTCAACATTGCCTGCTGCTGCGGGTCGCGCGCCCGCAACTCCATCGCGTTGCCGAGCTGCTCGGCCACCGCTGCATCGACCTTGCTGGGTTCGGCATAGACGTCGGGCATGCCCCACCTCCCGCTGCGGGATCCTACGAGTCCGCAGCGGCAGGCGGAATGACGCGGCGGAAAGGTCAGTGCTTGCGCACCGGGTAGATCAGGTGCGTGACCCGGTCGCCCTCGATCACGGTCGGGTTCTCCAGCAGGAGTGGCGGCTTGGCGATCTCGCCGAAGAACGGGATACCGGTGCCGAGCACGGCCGGAGCCAGACACAGCACGACCTCGTCGGCGAGCCCCTCGTCGAGCACCTGCCGGCCGATGTCGCCGGCGGTGACGGTGACGTCGCGGTCGCCGGCGAACGCTTGCGCCTGCTCGATCGCGCTGCGGACGCCGTCGGTGACGAACGTGAACGGCGCCGCGGGGAACGGCCAGTCGGTCGGCGCCTCGTGGGTCACGACGAACACCGCGTCGCCGGCGGCCGGGCGGCCGTTCCAGCCGTTGGTGATGTCGAACAGTCGCCGCCCGATCACGCAGGCCCCGACCCGAGTCCACGACTTCCGCATGTACTGCGCCGTCGGCTCGGACACGTGAAAGACCTGCTCGGGATCCCCGGGCGCGATGGCGACCTCGCCGTTGTCGTACCAGTCGAACAGCGGGCCGACCTCGTCGGACGGATCCGCGATGAACCCGTCCAGCGACACAGCCGCCACCACCATGACCCTGCCCATCACGCCACCGCCGCCAGCAGTTCGTCGAGCAGGTCGAAGCTGCGCTCGACGCCGCTCATCATCCCGGTCGCGAGCGCCGCATCACGGGCTTGCGCCGACGGGAAGCGAACGATCCGGGTGACCGTCGTTGTGCCGTTCTGCTCCGCGAACAGCACCGTGTGCAGCGTCTCGGGCCACTCGTCGCCCCACCGCTCGGTGTGGACGATCCGCGCCGGCGCCTCGACCTCGCGGAAGTCGCCGCGCATCTCCATCTCGGTGCCGTCCTGGTATCGCCACACGTAGTGCCACGACCCGCCCGGACGCAGGTCGATCTCGCAGACCGGCATCGTCCAGTGTTCGGGACCGAGCAGCCACTGCGATACCAGCTCGGGCTTGGTGTGCGCGTCGAACACCAGGTGGAGTGGCGCATCGAACCCACGACTGATCGAGATCTCGTCGTCGGACAGGGTCGTCAGCGTCGTGGTGCTAGTGGTCATGATCCTTCTCCTTCAGGTGATCCAGGACCTTGTCCAGCCGTTGGTAGCTGGCGTCCCAGAATTGGCGGTATCTCTGCGCCCACTCGGCGACGTCCTTGAGCGGCGCTGCGTCCAGCTCGCAGGGACGCCACTGCGCCTCGCGTCCCCGTTTGATCAGCCCGGCCCGTTCGAGCACCCGCAGGTGCTTGGAGACGGCCGGCCCGCTCATGGCGAACGGCGCCGAGAGCTCCTTCACCGTCGCCGAGCCCTCGAGCAGGCGGGCCAGGATCGCCCGCCTCGTGGGGTCGGCGAGCGCGGCGAAGGTCGCGCTGAGTGGATCCGTTGCCATGAGCTACCTAACCGATCGGTTATCTAACTACTTGGTTTGCTACTGGCCGGACGGGCACGTGTCAAGCCCGAAGAGGCGGTATCCCCGCCACGTCCCGTCCCCTCCAGGTATGACGGAATCTCCAACCGAGGAGGGAAATGTGAGAGCACGAGTAATCGCGGCGGTGGCCGTGGCCGCCATCGGCGCCGGAACCGGCCTCGCCGTCGCCACCGTGCCGGCCGCGGCCGCGACGCCGGTATGTACCTCGGCGCAACTGCAGCCGCACTTCGACGGCCAGCAGGGCGCGTCCGGCACGCTGCACGACGTCTGGCACTTCACCAACGTCGGCGCCACCTGCCAAACCATCGGGTTCGTCGGCGCGCGCAACTTCGGTTCGGACGGGCGAGCGCTGCCGACCACGGTGACCTGGGTCGGCACGAAGCACACGATCGTGCTGAAGAAGGGGCAGCGCGCGCAGTGGCGCTTCTACTTCACCGATCCGTCGCGGCTGAACTGCGCGCCCCAGGCGGCCACCAACATGATCATCACACCGCCGAACAACACCGTGCCGGTCCTGGGCGGGCGGGGCGTGAAGTCCTGCAAGGGCGCGTTCAACGCCTCACCACTGGTCGCCATCGGCTAATCGGCCCCGATTACCGGGGCGAGGCGATGCCGGGCGGGGGGTCGCCGGCATCAGCCCCGCCCGGGTCGTCACGCCCCATGGCAATACCGCGCCGCAGGGTCAGCACGGTGAGGCTGGCCTGCACCTGAGCCCGCGACGCCTCGCGGCGAACCTCGAGCGGCAAGCGCCCCCACACGGCATCGACGATCTCGTCGACGGTCACGTTGGCCACCTCTTCGCCCCGCTCAGTGGCGTCGCGATCGTGGCGGGCGAGCGCGTCCTCGATCCATCCACGCAGCTGCGGCCGGTCCACTGCATCAGCCTGGACCGGCGCGACGGAGCGTGTCCAGCCAGCCCGGACGAGTCGGGCGCACTGTCATCAACTGACCTGACACCCTCATGACAGCGTGACGTCTGGTGCTTGTCAGGTAACTCGTTGTAAGTTTCTCGTCGCACCCCGGCCACCTGGCAACCCTCCCGCTTGGTGACCGGGGTTGTCCATGTCCGCAGAGCGTTAGTTCCCGTCGGCGAGCAGCACGTCCCGTACGGACGCCAGTGCTTCCTGCGAATCGGCACCGAGCAGCTGCTCGAACGGGGCGGCGCGACCGTCAAGTAGGTCTAGGCCTACCCCGAGTTGGCGTAGCTCGCCCACTGTTTCCGGGGCGCACGAACGACAGAGTCGATCGCATGACGATCAACCGACGACGCCTCATCACCACCGTGCTCGCCGCCGCCGGGGTTACCGCGGCCATCTTGGTTCGGCCGGTGGCCGCTGCCCACGCGGATCCGGCCGCCGTGCACACCGACCGCGGCTGGGTGCAGGGCAGCGTCCACCAGGGCTACCGGACGTTCGAGGGCATCCCGTACGCCGCGCCGCCCGTCGGAAAGCTGCGGTTCGGCTCGCCGCAGCCGGCAGCAGCGTGGACGGGCACGCGAGACGCGACGCGAACCGGCCCGGCCTGCGCGCAGCTCGGCGGATTCCCCGGCGACAAACGCAGCGAGGCTGAGGATTGCCTCTACCTCAACGTGACCACTCCTGCGCCCGCGAGCCACCGCAAGCGTCCGGTGATGGTATGGATTCACGGCGACGGGTTCTTCCAGAGCTCGGGCGGCATCTACGGCGCCGAACGGCTGGCCACGCAGGGCGACGCAGTCGTGGTGACCTTCAACTACCGGCTCGGCGCCCTCGGGTTCTTGGCCCATCCGGCGCTCGACGGCGGCGTGGCGAAGCACCTGTCCGGCAACTTCGGGCTGGAGGACCAGCAGGCCGCCCTGCGCTGGGTGCACCGCAACGCGGACGCGTTCGGCGGCGACGCCGGCAACGTCACGATCTTCGGCGAATCGGCCGGGGCCATGAGCGTCTGCGCGCACCTCGCCGCGCCCGGCTCGGCCGGACTGTTCGAGCGGGCGATCATCCAGAGCGGGCCGTGCACGCTGCGCTGGCCCTATCCGCCGACGTGGGGGCCGCTGCCGCGCAGCCAGCGCGAGGACCTCGGCCTCTCGCTGGCTAAACAGCTCGGCTGTACACATGAGGCGACGGCCGCTCGCTGCCTGCGCGCACTGCCCGTGAGCAAGCTGATCGACCTCGGCGGTATCGACTTCGGCCCCGGACCCACGGTGGGCGGCGGCATCCTGCCAATCGACCCGGCCCGGGCGCTGGCCACCGGGCGGATCAACCACGTGCCGGTCATGCACGGCACCACCCTGGACGAGCACATCACGTTCATCGCAGCGCTCGAGTCGATCTACGGGCCGGTCACCAGGGACAACTACGCCGACTTCGTCACCCAGGCCGTCGGGACCGACCGGGCACCGAAGGTTCTTGCCCGGTACCCCCTGCGGGACGGCGAGGCGCCGGCCGTGACGCTCGCCGCCCTGCTGACCGACTACTCGTGGGCCTGCCCGGCCGTGGAGACCGACCGCTTGCTCGCCCGGAACATCCCGACATACGCCTTCGAGTTCGCCGACCGCAACGCACCGTGGTTCGCCGACGCCGACCAGCCGACGTACCCGACCGGCGCGTACCACGCGGGCGAACTGCAGTACCTGTTCACCCGGGCGTACGGGACCGGCACGCTGAACGCCGCCCAGCAGTACCTGTCGGACCAGATGATCAGCTACTGGACGAGGTTCGCGCGCACCGGGAACCCCAACGGCCCCGGCACCCCGCCGTGGCACCCGTTCCGCGACACCCAGGTGCAGTCGCTCGCCCCGCACGCCATCCACCCGGTCGACCTGGCCGCCGAGCACCAGTGCGGGTTCTGGCAATCGCTCGACTAAGACCCGCCCGTAGGCTCTACAACCGTGCTGCGCACCGTCCTCGCCACCCGCTACGTGACTCCGTTGCGCGAGGGCGGTTCGCTGCCGGGTCTCATGGAGGCCGACGATCTCGGCACGTACGTCGTCAAGTACCGCGGCGCCGGGCAGGGCCGCAAGGCGCTGATCGCCGAGGTCATCTGTGCGCGGCTGGCTCGGGAACTCGGCCTGCCGGTGGCCGATCTGGTCATCGTCGAGCTCGACACCGCCCTGGCCGCGGGCGAGCCGGACGAGGAGGTGCAGGCCCTGTTGCGGGGCAGCGGTGGCCGCAACCTCGGCGTGGACTTCCTGCCCGGCGCTCTCGACTTCGACCCGGTGGCGTTCGAGGTCGACGCCGAGTTCGCCGGACGGGTGCTGTGGTTCGACGCCTTGATCAACAACGTCGATCGCTCGTGGCGCAACCCGAACCTGCTGTCCTGGCACGGGCGTCCGTACCTGATCGATCACGGCTCGGCGTTGACGTTCCACCACACGTGGAAGTCGCCGGAGGCAGCGGCCGCCCGCCCCTACGATGCAGGGGATCACGTCCTGATCGGCACGACCCCCGACGTGGTCACTGCGGATGCCGCGCTCGCGCCCGGCCTGGGCATCGAGGTGCTGCAGGCCGCCGCCGCGGACGTGCCCGACGAGTGGCTGATCGACGAGCCGGGCTTCGACAGGCCGGACGACGTGCGCCGCGGCTATGTCGAGTGGTTCGCTGCCCGCCTGGACGCCCGGCCGAGTTGGGTCGGCGCGTTGCGCGATGCCGTGGCGGCCGGACCGGCGCCGCGGCGGCCGCGTGAGCGCAAGCGGCTCGAGTGGTTGGGTGATTCCCCGTGACCGCGCTGCAGCCGTTCGAGTACGTCGTGCTGCGCGTCGTGCCCCGCGTCGATCGAGGCGAGTCGATCAACGCCGGCGTCGTCGTGTACAGCCGAGCGTTGGAATTCCTGGGCTGCCGTGTGCACCTGGATCGCGACCGGCTCACGGCTCTCGATCCCTCGGCCGATGCGGACCTGATCGATCGGGCGCTGGAGTCGGTCTCGGACGTGTGCGGGAACGCACCCGGGGCCGGCCCGGCGGCCGGCGAGGAGATCGGGCGGCGGTTCCGGTGGCTGACTGCGCCGCGCAGCACGGTGGTGCAGCCCGGGCCGGTGCACACCGGGCTCACCGCCGATCCGGGCGCCGAGCTCGAACGGCTGCTGCAGTTGCTCGTGTTGCCGCGCTGACCGGTTCGGCGCTCAGTTCTTGAGCAGGTTGCCGTCCTGCCAGTCCGCCCAGGACACGTTCCAATCGCCGAAACCGTCCCACGACGGCATCGTGTTGCTGGTCCCGGTGTTGGTGTAGGTGACGACGTCGCCGATCTGGGAGAAGTTGTAGAACCACTGCGCGTCGGCCACCGTCAGGTTGGTGCAGCCGTGCGAAGTACTACGGCTGCCGATGTTGCCGCTGTTCCACGCCGCGGCGTGCACGAACTCGCCAGAGTTGGTCAACCGCACCGACCACGGCACCTTCAACGAGTACGGGTTCGACTCGCCCGGCGCGCTGACCATCAACTGCGGGTTCTTCTTCGCCATCACGATCTTCTTGCCGAGATAGGTCGGCGTGGACGCCTTCCCCAGCGAGACCGGGAACTGCTTCACCTGCGTTCCGTCCGAGGTCACGGTCATCCGCTCGTTGGTGCCGTCGACGGTCGAGACGTGCGCAGCGCCGATATTGATCTGCAGCGTCAGGCTGTCGTCGAACGCCAGTCCCTTGCCGGCGCTGATGCCCTTCAGCGGCATGTCCATCTCGATCTTCGAGCGGGCCGGCCAGTACTGCTGGGGGCGATAGTGGGCCTCCATCGCGTACCCGGCGTTGGACGCCACCCAGAACCAGGCCCCCTGCACCGGCTGCCCGTTCACCTTCACCGTGACGGCTTTGTTGAACGCATGCGCGTCGGTGACCTTCTTCGAGAACTGGGCGATGAGCGGCATCCCGATCCCGTAGGTCTGCCCGTCGCCCTGGAACAAGCTCACGTGCACCGGCTTGGTCGGAACCGCGGGGTGGCTCGACTGCGCACCACCGGGGGCACCGGACACCGCTTTCGAGCCGCCCGGCGAGGCCGCGGTGGGATGGTCGTGGTGCCGTCCCGTCAACCGGACCGCAGCCACACCAGCGATGACAGCCACCGCCGCGACCGCGGCGATGACGAGCAGCGGGCCCCGACCGCGCCCGCCGCCTGACCCGTGGCGCGTGGGCCCGCCGCCCCTCGGCCGGCCGGGACCACCCGACCCGTAGGTCGTGGGCGCCCCCCACTCGTCGAACTGCGCCGGCTGCCGGACGCTGTCCCAATCGGTCGTCCCGCGACCCGTGTCACTCCACGGCCCGTCAACGCCGCGCGTCATCGCATACCCCCGAGGTTCCTGTCCACTGACAAACCGCGGCCGCGGCGATTGCCGTTACTGCCGCAGCCTGTACCAGACTCGTCGACCGGCTCGCCTCACGCAAATATCCGCGACGCCGGCTGAGTCACTCCGTCGGCGAACCGCCGCGTCGGGTGCCGTAGCGACGGCGGAACTTCTCGACCTGTCCGGCGGTGTCGATGACACGTTGGTTGCCGGTCCAGAACGGGTGACTGGCGGCGGAGATGTCGACGCGGATGAGCGGGTAGGCGCGCCCGTCGCTCCACTGAATCGTCTGCTTGCTGGTCGCCGTGGAACGGGTCAGGAACGTGACGTCGGCGGCGGTGTCCTGGAAGACGACCGGTTGGTATTCGGGGTGAATTCCCTTTTTCATTTCGCGCTCCTGTTCAGCGTTCTTCGCGGAAGTCGGTATGCCGGCGCGCGACCGGGTCGTACTTGCGCAGCACCATTCGGTCCGGGTCGTTACGCCGGTTCTTGCGGGTGACGTAGGTGTAGCCGGTGCCGGCCGTGCTCTTGATCCGCACGATCGGTCGGATGTCGCTTGCTCGAGCCATCAGATCCACTTTCCCTTCACGATCGGAACGCCCGATCCATGGGAATGATTCCTGCTTTCAACAACGGTTTGGGGTGCGCGGCGGGCCGAACGCGCCGGTCCGACCGCCGGGTGCGGTCGAGGGCAGGGTCCGGCGTAGGAGCTGACTGTGCGAGGGCGGCGCGCTGGGGTTGGTCAGGTTGCCCGGGGCTACGCTGGGGTCTTTGCTCCGGCAATCCACCCGAACGGGGTATCTGTGTTTCGTGGTTCGCGTCGTCTCGCTGCGTTGCTGATCGTGCCCACCGCGGTACTCGCCGCGTGTAGCAGCGAGGCCAAGTCCAGCCCGAAGTCCGATCCGGCACCGTCGACGACCACCACGGCCGGCGTCGTGCTCTCCGGCGCGTTCGGGACCACGCCGACGCTCACCGTCCCGGCCACGACCGCTCCGGCCAAGCTCACCCAGCAGACCATCAGTCAGGGCACGGGGGCGGCCGTGGCGAAGGGTGACACCGTCGTCGCGAACTACCTCGGCCAGACGTGGGCGCCCAAGAGCGGCAAGGCCAACGTCTTCGACAGTTCGTTCTCGCGCGGTGCGCCGGCCGCATTCGTCATCGGCAAGGGCCAGGTCATTCCCGGATGGGACAAGGCACTCGTCGGCAAGAAGCTGGGCAGCCGGTTGCTGCTGACCGTGCCCCCAGCAGACGGCTACGGTGCCAGTGGACAGTCCAGCGCGGGCATCACCGGCACCGACACCCTGGTCTTCGTCGTCGACCTCGTCGCTGAGTACAAGCCGAACGCCTCCGCGCCGGGCACCGTCGTCAGCAACATCCCGAACAGCGGCCTGCCCAAGATCACCAACGTGCCGGGCAAGAAGCCGACGATCACCAGCACGGCCGGCGTCAAGGTCCCGGCGCAGCCGACGTCCACCCTGCTCGTCACCGGCAGCGGCCCGAAGATCGACACGGCGAAGACGCTGGTCCTGCAACTCGTTCAGACGGACCTGGCAACCGGCAAGAACACCCAGGCGACCTGGGGCGACGCACCACAGACCGTCGCCGCCCAGAGCGTTCTCAGCATCGCCGACAAGCTGAGCGGTCAGAACATCGGCAGCCGAGCGGTGGCCCTGCTCCCGGCGACCCCGGCGGTACCGGCCTCGTCGACGCAGGCAGCGCAACCCGCCGCACCCCCCGAAATTCTCGTCATCGACGTGGTCGGCCAGTTCTGAACCAGCACTGAGCGCCGCGGGTCGGACCCGAGAAGGGCAGCGCCCGCGGGCGCTTCGGCCACGATGCACCCTTCCCGCTCTCAAGCGATGCCGGTCCGTTCGGACCTCTTGACGCAACTGGTTGGTTGCCATAGTATTGCAACCAGGCAGTTGCCACTCGACGAGAAGGAGGGGATCGAAATGTTTCCCATCGCAGCTGACATCGCCGTGAACGCCATGCGCGACCACGCCGGATCGGCCCTGCCGAACGCACCCGTCGTACCCGACCCCGCGCCCCGCGAGTCCCGGCCGCGCCTCCCATTCGCCGCGTTCCTGCGGGCGTCGACCCGGCGCCGGGCGCGCCTGGCCAACCGGCTCGACCCGTGCCCCGGCCGCCCTATCTGGTGATCTTGGTGGCGAAGCCCAATCGTCCAGATTGCGCCACTGGTTACGCGCCAGTAACATCCGTGCGTCGCAGGTTCCGTGGCGCGGGGGTCGGCTGACATCTGGGAGTTGATCAGGGCTATGCGGTTCTGGACGAGGATCGGCTCGCTGTTCGGTCTGATCGCACTGACGGCCGCGGTGGTGACTCCCCCCGCGGGGGCGTCCCCGTCGGCGGCGGCGCCGGACTCCTTTTACAGCTATACCGGATCGACAGCGCTCACCGAGCTGGCGCCCGGCACGGTGCTGAAGACGCGCACGGTCGCGTACCACATCCTGAGCATCCCGGTGCCGCTCACCGTCGTGCAGCTGCTCTATCGCGGTACCGATCAGGTCGGCGGAGCAACGGCCAACGTGACCTCGGTCGTCCTGCCGCCCCTGCGGCTCGGCCCGCCGAAGGTGGTGGCCTACCAGTCCGCCTATGACTCGCTGAACCCCGCCGATGAGCCGTCGCGCGTCATCGCGGGCGGGCTCACCCTGGGCGGAGTGCTGCCGTCGGCCGAGACGGCTCTGATCGCACCGCTGCTGCTGCAGGGTTACACGGTCGTGGTGGCCGACACCGAGGGGCCCGATGCCGACTTCGCCGCCGGACCGGAATACGGCCAGAACACCCTCGACTCGTTGCGGGCCAGCTACGCCTCACCCGCCACCGGGATCGGCTCGACCGCGAAGGCGGCGCTGCTGGGCTACTCGGGCGGAGCCATCGCCACCGAGTGGGCCGCCGAGATGGCGCCCACCTACGCGCCCGACGTCAATCGCCACCTGATCGGTGCCGGCCTGGGCGGCGTGCTCGTGGATCCGGCGCACAACCTGCACTACGTCAGCGGATCGCTGGCCTGGTCCGGAGTCCTGCCGATGGCCGTCGTCGGTGTCGCCCGGGCCTTCCACATCGACCTGACCCCGTACGCCAACAGCTACGGCCGATCGCTGCTCGCGAAGATGCAGGACGCATCGATCATCAGCGCGCTCGGCCAATACCCGGGCTTGACGTGGTCAGACATGGCGCTGCCGCAGTACTCGAGCCCGGAGAGCATCCCGATCTACGTCCAGGCCGTGAACCAGCTGATCATGGGCACCGGCGGCACCCCGACGGCCCCGCTGTTCATCGGCCAGGGCGCCAACGGCCTGCTCGAGGGAACGTCGGGCAGCACCCCGGGCATCGGCCCCGGCGACGGCGTCATGATCGCCGGTGACGTACGCAGCCTGGCGCGCGAGTACTGCGGCCGAGGAGTGCGCGTGCAGTATCAGCAGTACGACGCGCTGAGCCACACCACCAGCCTCGTGCCCTGGGCGCCGGCGGTGCTGAGCTGGATCGACGCGCGGTTCGCCGGACTCAGGGCGCCCCAGAACTGTTCGAGCATCCAACCGGGCAACTCCCTCGCGCCGATCTCCTAGCCCGAACGGCTCCGCGAGCAACGCACACCTGGACCGCCGATGGTCCTATCGGCGTCAAACGGGCGTAGACCATTTGCCGGTTCGGTGGCGGCCGGGCGTGGTGCCGATGATGCTGGTGAATGCTGCGATGAAGCTGCTGGGGTTGGCCCATCCGCAGGCGTGGGCGACGTGGGTGGTGTCGTGGCCGTCCGCGAGCAGGACGAGTGCGTGATAGATGCGCAGCTGGGTGCGCCACTCATAGAAGGTCAGGCCGATTTCGTTGCGGAACAGGCGGCTGAGCGTGCGGGCGCTAGCTCCGATCGTCTGCCCGAGTTCGGCCAGTGAGGTGTTGTCTGCGGGATTCCCGTAGAGCATCCGGGCGATGGCTTGCAGCCGATCGTCGTGTGGTTCGGGCAGCTGCAACGGCTGCTCGTGTGCTTCGTGGAGTTCGTCGACGAGGACTCGACGAAGGCGAACGCGGGCGGCGCCGTCGTAGCTGCGGCCGCCGTCGTAGTTGCGTGGACCGGTGAGGGTGAGCAGGGCTTCGCGGGCGAGGTCGGAGGCCAGGAACACAGCTGGACGATCCGGTACGAGCCGGGCCAGAGATGCCGGTAGGAATTCGATCCGCATATCGGTCTGGCCGTGCGCGCGGTGGTAGTGCGTGAACCCGGCCGGAATCCAGGCGACTCGGTTGGCGGGCACGATCGAGGTGCCACGTTCGGTGTGCACCGACAGGACGCCGCGGGCTGCGTACACCAGGTGTCCGCGGGGATGGGAATGCGCGGAGCTGGTTCCGCCCGACGGCCACAGATGCGCCCCTCCGGACGGCCATAGTTGTGACGTCGGACCGGATCGAGGAAGTTGGCGGCCAACGGGCATCGGTTGGCATTCTACCGGTGGCCAGCCACCGCGCGTCCCGCGACAGTGGACGCATGACGATGCGAGCGGCGGTCTGTGTCAGGGCGGGTGGCCCGGAGGTGCTGGAGATCCGTGAGTTGCCGATACCGGCGATTCGGGCGGGCTGGAGCCTGGTGCAGGTCAAGGGCGCGGGCTTGAACCGGTCGGAGCTGCGGACCCGCCAGGGACATTCGCCGAGCGTGACGTTCCCGCGTGTGCTGGGGATCGAATGCGTGGGGATCGTGGCCGCCTCGACCGATCCCACGTTGCCGGAGGGGACGACCCTCGCGGCGGTGATGGGTGAGATGGGCCGGGAGTTCGACGGCGGCTATGCGGAGTACGCGTTGTTGCCGAACTCGCTGCTGATGCCGGTCACCACCACGTTGGCGTGGGACGTCCTGGCCGCGCTGCCCGAGACGTACCTGACCGCGCAGGGCGCACTGGACGCCTTGGGAGTCACGACCGGCCGGTTGCTGATCCGAGGCGGAACGTCGTCGGTGGGCCTGGCCGCCGCGTCGATCGCCTCCGGCCACCGCATCGAGACCGCAGCCACGACCCGCCGGCCGAGCAAGGTCGACGCGCTGACCGCGGCCGGCGTCGACCACGCGCTCGTCGACGACGGTGCGTCGCTGGCTGCGAGCCTGCACGCGGTCTGGCCCGACGGCCCGGACTACGTTCTGGATCTCGTCGGGACGAGCACGGTGGTGGACTCGCTGAACCTGGTCCGTCGGGGTGGGACGGTGTGCGCGACGGGCTCGCTCAGTGGGTGGGTGATCCCGGACTTCGAACCGATAGCGATGATCCCGTCCGGTACCAAGCTCACGGCTTTCCACAGCGACACCGTCAAGGGGAGCGCCGGCGTACCCGTACTGCAGCGGGTCGTCGACGAGGTCGAGGCCGGCAGCTATCGACCCAACGTCGACCGGGTCTTCGACCTGGGCGACATCGTCGCGGCCCACCACTACATGGAGAACAACCAAGCCACCGGAAAGCTTGTCGTGGTGTCCTAGCCACTCGGCATCCTTCTACTGGTGGTCAGGCGGCTTTGAGCAAGGTCCAGCGGATGTTGTGCGTCGCCGTGTCGCTGGTCGCTTTGCTTCGGCCGCACCGGCCCGTAACGTCCGATGCGACCGACTAACTGAAGCGGTCGAGTAGGGGGCGAGCAGTGGGCATGGTCGTAAGGCTGCCGGCATTGGCGGGCGTAGTCGATCGACGGCTGCTGATCAACTTCTCGGTCGACCCGGAGGTGGTCGCCATGGTGCTGCCGCGACCATTTCGGCCGCAGCTGGTCGGAGGTCGTGCCGTGGCTGGGATCTGCTTGATCCGCCTGCGACAGATGCGCCCGGCCGGCTTTCCGCCCTGGAGCGGCCTGGACAGTGAGAACGCTGCGCATCGCGTGGCGGTCGAGTGGGATGCTCCGGACGGCGTGCGGCGTGGGGTGTACATACCGCGGCGTGACAGCAACTCGCTGGTCAACGTCGTGGTCGGCGGTCGCGCCTATCCCGGCGTGCACCATCGCGCTCGCTTCGACGTGACCGAGGATCAACGGCGGGTGCAGGTGTCCTTCCGTGCAGTCGATGGCTCCGCCCACGTGCGTGCGGATGTGGCCGTGACCGATCAACTTCCGGCCAGCGACCTGTTCTCAGATTTGGCCGACGCATCGGCGTTCTTCGAGCAAGGGTGCGATGGATACTCCGCGACCCGCGACCCGCGGCGCTTTGACGGGTTGCAACTGCAGACCGATGCTTGGTCGGTTGAGCCAGCGCATGTCGCCGAGGTCGACTCATCCTTCTTCGCCGACACCCGAATCTTTCCCGCCGGCTCCGCGAGGCTCGACAACGCGCTGCTCATGCGGCAGGTCCCCGTGAGATGGAAACCGCTACCGTCCCTCCACGCGAGCCACAGCAGCAATCCGGAAGTGCACGTCGCCCAGATGTGATGCCCAGTCTCGTTCCCCGCCGAGGGGGCTGCGGCATGCGTCCCGCCCGTGTCGTGGACAGCGCGACCACACGAGTGCGACTGCCCATCTGGACCCAAGGAGTGAGCGTGGCCTGCGGCTACGCGAGTCCGGCGGCGCGCTCCAAGCGGTTCAGGGACTCCGCTGCATCATCGAGTCCGAGCACGACTTCGCGGTCGGAGCGGGTCGCCTCGACCATGTTCGCAGCCGTCTACGGTCCTTCTGATTCAGATCGACCCCACGGAAGTCGCGGGCTGCCACGAGCGCGGCCAAGGTGGCGAAATCGAAGCGGTGGCGACCCTTGGCTGCGTCACCGATGGCCGTGTGGGCAGCGGCCTTCATGACGAGCGCGCCAACGATGTTGGGCCGCCGGACGAATCCTTCGCGCCCCTCGATGGTCACGGGCACTGATTCAGTGCGGCGCAAAGCCTGGGTGCCACCGGGCGTCTCGATGGTCGGACTGCCTGTGGCGCCCGTGCGGGAAGCCACCATTGCCCCTACACCGTCAGGCAGGAGGACGTCGATGACAGCCTCACCTCGAACCCATCGGTGCTCGATCCCCTCGGCCGAAATGCCGCCGGACGTGAATCCGAGCTCCACGAGAGTCTGAGTAAAGATCTGCAGCATGTTGCTGCGGGCGCGGATGTCGATGACAGTGTCGATGTCGTTGGTCGGCCGGAGCGGCGCATAGTCGCGCTCGGCACAGTGCAGGTGGACGAGTTGCCCGCCGACCGAGGTCCAGCCGTCGTCGAGGCGCTCGTGGAGATCCATGACGCCGTGTCACGAGGCGGCCTGCGCCCCGGACATGAGAGGCGTGACGATCACGCGCGGGCCTCCCGGCGGTCGCCGCGTCCTTCTTCGCCGATCGAGATGAGCCCGGGGTTCTGCTTGACGATCTGTCGTAGCAGTTCGACCGCGCGGGCCTCTTCACGAGGGCGGCGGTGTTCAGCGAGGTCGGCAGCCAATAGCAGCGCGGATACGTGGCCGATGTTGTCTGCGAGAAGAGCGGAGGCAACGTGCAATACGACGTTGGCATCCTTATCAGCCGCGACGTTGGAGAGCGCATAGTCATTGACGACCGGATCAATGTCGCTTGCGGCGACATAGCCCTCAACGAGGTCACCCGAGGCGATACCGCTGCGCGGGTGGCTCACACCCGACAAGGCGATACGGGCGTCGTCGCGCAGATCGGCCAGATCGCGCGGCGACGCCCGATACCGGCGTCGCTCAGCACGGTTGCGGAACCAGGATCGCAACAACGAAACGGCTGCGTGAGCCTCGATCTCGGGCAGCGCACCTTCCGACATCGAGTTCGCCAGCAGGCCGCGCAGACGGTCCCTGGCGCGAGACCGTTCCGCGGGTGCGAGGGCGTCGAGGACACGCCGGTTCCCCTCGCTCAGAGCCAGGAGCGCCCGTGCGGAGCGTTCCGAGAGCGGGCGGCCAGGCCGGCGCGACTCCAGCAACGGGGACAGCAAGACTTCGTCGATGACCCACTGGGAGCCGATTCGTTCGGCACGCAGCGAGCCATCAGCGATGCGTTGGTGGACGCGGGCCACCCCAACGCCCAGCCGCTCGGCGGCCTCGGCAACGCTGACGTCTCCCATGAACAGAATTCTATAAGAACTTCTAGGATTGTGTTAGCGGTGATGGGCGTGCGCTTGAAGGATGCAATTGGCAGGTCGCGCGGAAGGCTGTGGTCCCGGATGAGTCGCGTCGGTCCGGGAACCGCATCCAGCGCGCGCCGAGCCGAGCGCCGGATCTCACGAGCCGGGTCAAAGCGACTGATGAATACCTGCCGCGGCGCATCAACAGCACGGCGGTAGATCACTAGTCCGCCCGGCTCTGTTTGATCGTGCGATGCCAGCGCCATTCCCGGCTCACGAGGTCAAATTAGTTGAGGCACGAAGGCACTGCCAGGCCCGCATTTTGCTGAGCTGCGATGGAGCCGACGAGGGGACTCGAACCCCTAACCACCGCTTTACAAGATCTGTGAGGCGTGCCGACTGGTGTGGCAGGCCCTGAAGCTGGTGGCTCTCCGGCCCGGTGGTGTGACCGCTATGGCCAGTGCAGACAGGTCTTCATGGACAGACTCATGGACACACTGTCCACAGTGGACAGACGCAGGAAATACGAGCCGCTCTACGCGACGATCTGGCCGAGTAGGTGGCGGTTCTTGGCGACCGACCCGGGTAGGACGATGAAGTGGATCTGCCCGTCGTCGTCGATCGCAACGACTCGCACTACGGCCTGAGCAGCCGCATTGCCGGCGAGCACCATGGCCCCGGGCCGGATGCGCGCGGGGTCGCGGGCGTCGCCGAGCGTGGACCAGCCGTGTCCGTCGTCGTCCTCGGCGTTCAGGTCGGCGACCAGGTCAACGTCAACCATGGGCCGTACCTCACTTCCTCTCATCAGGCTTCATGGTACGGGTTGGCGATGGTCTGATGCTCGCAGCTGACCAGCCAGGCGATGCCGTCCTCAAGCTCGTCGAATCCGACGTCGAAGTGGCGCGGGTTGCGGCCGGTCGCCTCCAGTCGCAGGCCAGCTTGCCGCAGCGCACCAACCGTCACGATCGTCAGCTGCTCGAATCGGATCAGCGGCGACTGCTGGGCGAGCTCGTCCAGGCTCAAGTCCCGCACCGCAAACACGGATATCCCGTAGGTGCCGTAGATCGCGTGGTTGCGCAGCGCGTCGTCGCGTAGCAGGTTGCGATCGAGCGGACCGCCGCGGACAACCACGGCGACATCGTCCGTCAGCTCATCGCCGACTCGGATGTAACGCTGCTTCATACCGGGAGATCCTTCCAGCGCCAGCCGTGGCCGCCGCGGCGCGGGCCGCCGCCGGGCGTGGACGGTTGATGTACGCATTACGAGTGCGTACAGCATCGGTGCCAGCGAGAACACGCACGCGCCCGGGGCACAGTTTCCGGGGGTCTCTCAGCTCGGGAAGCGCTCCGAGAACAGTAGGTGCCCCCAGTTCAGTCCACGAACCAGTCCACGCGAGACACCAAGCCGAGCGGCACGCGCTCGCCAACCGACAGTCCTGGCCGGTATTCATTCATCACGGACAGCTCAGCGTCGGGCGTCCGTGCTGCGCGTAGCACCTGACGTAGGGCCCGAATCTCGGCTCGAAGCTGTGCGATCTCACGTTGGGTCACGGCCGGGACGTCGGCCTCGACCTCGCGCACCCTCTCGATCAGCCAGGACGCGATGGATGCGGTGACGACGCCGAGCAACGCGGTCCCGGCCCGCATGAGCCCGGCTGCCACGAAGCGGCCTTGGCCGGTGACTGGGAACCGGTCGCCGGTCGGAGAGCTGCTGTCGAGTTGCGCGTTCGACGAGCATTTGGGATGAAGTCGCGTACCGGGTGTCGTTGACCTGGTCGTAGTGGCCGCCCACTGCGCGGTCTATTTCGTCGGCGGAAAGTTCCGCCGCCGCACCGTAACGGCGGTGCCGGGTTAGGGACGGACGACGACCGCGTCACCGATCGCGCGTTCACCGGTCGCATCGGACGGGTGGTTGACGAGCAGCCCGTTCACGGCCATCGCGCTCGAGCCGCCGCCGTCGAGGTTCATTGCGTCGACGGCGCCGAGCTCGCGCATGAGGCGGCCGCCCTCCTGGATCGTCACGCCCTCGCTCGTGCCGGGCTGGCGGCCGTCGACAGTGACGAGCAGCAGCCGACCGTGCCCGTCGATGCCGGCCATGGTGCGTGGCTGGCGTTGCTCGGCCCAGGCGTAGCCGAACGACAGATCGTGCGCGTCGAGGACGCCTTCGGTGTCGGCGTCGATGGCGAGCTGCCCGTCGCGTAGCAGCACCGGTGCGGCACTCACGATGCCTTCGGCGTCGACGCGAGCACCGGAGGCGGCGTCGCGGATCTGCTGCGCCAGCGTGGGCCGCGTGTCCACCGGCGCGTGCGCGGTCAGCCACGACGCCGAGGTCCCGATGCCCTGCACGACCTGTGCGCCGGCTGCAACAGCGCCGCCGCGCGGTCCGGCCGCGATCACCGTGCCGTGCGCGTCGAGCGCGACCTGCGCGCCCGGCCCGGTGGGCAACGCGGCGCCGAACTCCGGAGTGAACAGCACCAGCTCGTCCGTGCTCGTGCAGGTGAAGTCCTGCCGCGGCCGCGACGTGGGTTGCAGGCCGGGGCGTCCGCAGTCACGCGCCAGGCCCGGCTTGCGGTTGACGCCTTCGACGGCGTGTGCGGCGCGCCCGGCCCGCAGGGTGACCGTCGAGACGAGGTTGTCGATCCGGCCGCCGCGCCGGCCGAGCACCAGAGCCGCGCGAGCGCCCACCGACTGCGATTCGAGCGTGCCGCCGTAGACGGCCAGCCCGGACGACACGCCCTGGTAGCCGTCGGCGTCCGAGGTGACGAAGAAGCCGCCGTTCACCGCCACCAGGGCGCCGAGCTTCGCAGCGATGGCCGACGTCTTCTCCCGTTGCGCAACCGCGCCGTCGTGTGTCGCTTCGATCTCGCCGTGGAAGCGGCTCGGGTCAATGATCGCGACGTGCACCTGCTCGGCATCCGGCGCCTGGTCGGCGTCGTATCCGGTCCACTCGGCTGCCGCCGTGGTGAATCCGGCCGCCTTCAGCGTGCCGACGGCCGCCAGCGCATCCGCCTGCGATCCGTACACCCCGGTGCGGACACGGAATCCCTCGACGCCCTGGGGTGTATCGGTGAACGACGGCCAGTCGACGACGTCGACCCGAGGCAGGTAGCCGGCAGCGCGCAGCCGCACTGCCGTGTCCTGCGCCCACTGCTGGGTACCCAGCTCGGCCACGGTGGGCTGACCGGTCAGCGAGCTCGTCGCCGGCGCGTCGATCGTCACCGTCCAAAACGGCGCGCTCGCGGCGGCCAGCACGCCGACCTTGACGGTCACGCCCGGCGCGATCGACTGTGCCGTCCACTGCCAACCTGACGTCCGTAGCGCTGCGGCTCTCGCCGGCGCGGCCGCGACGACGGCCACCGCGAGTACAACCAGCACGAGTCCTCGTCTGCGCATGACATTCCTCCGGTTCAGGGTGAGAGCACAAGACCCGACCGGTCAAAGAGTGTGCGGGCGGCCGCCCGGTTCTTGGCGCGGGACCATTTGGACGGTGGGCACGGTGGGTGCGGGGAGGGTGGCTGCCTCCTGCACTTCGAGGTCGTAGAGCGGGGCGGGGTCGGGCAGCTCGGGAAAGCGCGGGTTGCGGTGGCTCAGGCGCAGCGCCGAGGTCATGTCGCCGAGCTTGCTACGACGCCACGCGCTGATGTTGGGTTCCATCACGCCGAAGCGTCGCTCCAGGAAGCGCAGCGTGGACGTGTGGTCGAACGGCTCGCTACACACCCACCCACCTCGGCTCCACGGCGATATCACCAACGCCGGCACCCGGAACCCCGGTCCGATGGGCCCCGCGATTCCCGACGCCCCGCTGGGCAGCGGCGAGGCGGTGACCCACTCCCCTGGTGTGCCGGGCGGGGCGGTCGGCGGTGGCACATGGTCGAAACGGCCGTCGTTCTCGTCGTAGTTGATGATGAAGACGGTCTTGGCCCACACGTCGGGGCGCGAGCCGAGCGCGTCGAGGATCGTGTACATGTACTCGGCGCCGGCGGCGGAGAAGTTACCCGGACCCTCGGCCGCCTCGGGCAGGCCGTAGATCGACGGAAGGTACTGCGCGTCCAGCCAGGTGACCGACGGCAACTGATCGCCACGGATCATGTCGGCCACCTGTGAGGGCGAATAGGGCACCATCGCGTTTTCGTACAGCGGCTCGCCGGGCCTGGCGTCCTGGAACGCCTTGAACCAGCCCAGGTCCGTATCGGGCGGATACGCGGTGCAGTAGCGCCAACTGACACCGGCCGCCTCCAGCCGTTCGGGGTAGGTGGTCCACCGGAATCCGGTCGAATGGTTGTCCACGACCGGGCCGCCGAGCCGACCGTCCGGATCGACGGTGCCGCTGATCGCCATCACCCGGTTCGGGTGTGTCGGGCCGAACACCGAGCAGAAGTAGTTGTCGCACACCGTGAACGCGTCGGCCAGCGCATAGTGGAACGGCAGGTCGTCACGTGTGTAGTAGCCCATCGTGAACGGACCTCTCACGGCGCCGTCGAGCGCCCGGTGGGTCGGCACCCAGTTGTCCATCCGCCCGCCGTTCCATGACTGGTGCTGGCCCTTCCACGAATGGTCGGTGCCGTAGGCCTTGGCGGCGCTGGTCGTCTTGGTGTCGTTGTGGAACGGCAGCAGATAGCCGTCAGGATTCAGCGGATCCGGCTGGTAGAACACCGACCGCCCCGTCGGCAGCGTGATCGCGTGCGGATCGTCGAAACCGCGTACGCCCTTGAGCGTGCCGAAGTAGTGATCGAAGGACCGGTTCTCCTGCATCAAGATCAGCACGTGCTCGACCTGCTCCAGGGAACGCAGCCGTTCCTCAGGCGCGGCAAGCGCCTTGCGCATCGACCCCGGGAGCACGGACAGGCTGGCCGCCGCGCCCGCGGCCATCCCCGCTGCTCCCAGGAATCTGCGTCGGGTAACGCCCCGAGGCGCGTCTTCGTGCATGCCAACTCCTCTGCCTGACAGCCCCGCGCTAGCACGATCTCCACGAACCGTTACTGCCGTGCAGCTCGGACCTGGCCAGATCATTAACATCAGACCAGCGTTCGGCCGGGATTGGTGTTTACAACATGCTGACCGATCAAGCGCGCCCTTGACCCGATCAACGAGATCCCGAAGAGTCTGAGCTTCACTGTCCCGACGCAAACTCGTTGCTGGGGCGCCCACGCCGCGTCACGTCCTCGCCCCATGCTGCGGCAATGCGCAGACGGGGACTGAAGGTACTGCTGATCGCTGCCCTCGCGGCGGCGCCCGGGTCGCTGCTGGGGACCAGCTCCGCCGAGCCTTCGCCTCACCGCGCGCCGCCGCCGGGGCCATCAAGCACGTGATCGTGGTCGATCTGGAGAACGAGCAGTTCGACGCGACGTTCGGAGCGAACTCCCCGGCCACCTACCTCAACCACGTCCTCGTCCCGCAGGGTCAGCTGCTCAGCAACTACTACGCGACTGGCCACGCGAGTACAGACAACTACATCGCCCAGGTTTCCGGCGAGGCGCCGAACCGGGTCAGCAGCGACGACTGCATCGCAGACCTCAGCACGCCGAAGGGCGTCTTCGCCGACGTGACTCCAGGCACCATGGATCCTGACCAGGCGACCTATCCGGGCCAGGTCGACGGGGACGGTTGCGTGTATCCGTCGACCGTGCAGACGATCGGCGACCAGCTAGACGGATTGCACCGATCGTCGACCACCTGGCGGCAGTACGCCGAGGACATGGGCAACGACCCGGCACGCGACCACGGGGTGGCCGACCCGCTCAGCGGCACCGACTGCGCGCATCCACCCCTCGGCGGGGCCGACGTCACGAACGCCGCATCGCCCACCGACCAGTACGCCGACCGACACGTGCCGTTCGTGTTCTTCCACTCCGTGATCGACGACCAGGCCCGGTGCAACGCACACGTCGTGCCACTCGGCACGGTCACGGTCGGCCAGAGCGGCGCGCCCGACCGGTTCCTGGGCCACCTCGCACAGGACCTCGCCCACGAACGCACCACTCCCGCCTTCGCGCTCATCACGCCGAACCTGTGCAACGACGGCCATGACGCCAGCTGCGCCGGCACGAACACCGAGGGTGGGCACACGGGTGGCCTGGTCGGTGCCGACATGTGGCTCAAGCACTGGATGCCGCTGATTCTCAACTCGCCGGCTTACCGCGACGGCCACACGCTCGTCGTGGTCACCTTCGACGAGTCCGACCCGTTCCACGACGCGACGGCCTGCTGCAACGAACACCCCGGGCCGAGCTGGGCCTGGCCGGGATACGCCAGTATCCTCGCGGCGTACGGCCTGCCAGCCCCGGTCGAGCCGGGGCAGTACCCGGGTGGTGGCCGGGTCGGGGCGGTCCTGCTCAACGCGCGCTACATCAAGCCCGGCAGGGTCAACCCCACGCCGTACAACCACTACTCGGCACTGCGCAGCTACGAGGATCTGCTCGGCATCCGTACCGGTGGCGCCGACGGCCACGGTCACCTCGGCTTCGCCGCGCAGCAAGGCCTGCGCCCGTTCGGCCAGGACGTGTTCACTCGGGGATGGGTCCGACCGTAGGTAACAGCGGCTGCAGCGGCAGGCTGCGGCCCCGTCGCGCCTCAGCTGTGCGAGGCGATGTTGCGCTGGTAGTCGGCGTTGCTGGGCAGGACGGCGAGCTCGGCGTCGCGCAGCCCAGCCTGCTCGGCGAGCAGTTCGGCCTGGATCTGCTGCAGGTGCGCTGGCTGCATGGCGAGCCCTGTGGGGTCGGGCGGGGCCGGCGGGGCGCTGACACCTGCCAGCGGGTCGTCGGTGCGCGGCGTGGTCAGCCGCAGCGCGCCGCCGACGTCCGGGGCGGCCGCGGCGCGTCGGCTCAGCGGCGCGAGCCCGAAGCGGTGTTCGACGGTCGCCAGGATGCTGGTGCGGTCGAACGGGGTTGCCCCGTCCGCGACCCGGTGCACCGTTCCGGCGCCGGGACCAGCGGGCTCACCACAACGGTCGGCACCGGGCCCGAAGCGGGTGAGTCGAACCCGAAATTCACCGGCGGTCTCGTCCGAAGCGGTCGCGCCCCACGGCCGCGGGACGTGGTCGGACAGCCGCCGTGCTCGTCATAGGTGATGATCAGCAGCGTGGCGTCCCACCCATGCCCGGTGCGCAGGGCTCGGTAGGTGTCGAGCAGCTGCTGCTCGCCCAGGGCGACGGTGTAGTTCGCAGGTGAGCGAACGAGCGGTTCTCGAGCATCAACGCCACGATGTGCTCGACCGCCGCGAACCCGGACCCGACCATCGCTGGCCGCCTTCACCGCGTTGTCGGTTGTGTTCCGGCCGTACTCTGCCAGGCCGCCGCGGACCACGGGCAGCCAGAACATTGCCGCCCCGCATCGCGAACGCATTGCGGGACTTGTTCGCCTGGCGTTAACCGCAGCGTTCCCCGCGTCCTAAGGTCTACCGCGAAGCTGTGCGAGGTCGGATTCAGCACTCGGGGAGGCACCATGATGAGTCGGTCTTGGATCGCGGCTGTGACTGCGCTGGCCTTCTGCGCGCTGCCGGTGACGGCGTCGTCCGCCGAGGACCACGGCACCCGCGGCGCGTTCACGCTCGCGGTGTACGGCGACGCCCCGTACGGCACGTTCCAGGGCGACACTGCCGAGTTCGACGCGACGCCGGCGTTCATCGACTCGGTCAACGCCGATCCCGACGTCAGCACCGTCATCCACGTCGGCGACATCCACTCCGGCAAGCAGTACTGCACCGCGGCCTACGACCGGTCGATCGCCGCGCTCTGGGCCCGCTATGCCGACCCGCTCGTGTACACGCCCGGCGACAACGAATGGGCCGACTGCCACAAGGCCGGCGAGGGCGGCGGCAGCTACAACGCCAGCACCGGCCAGATCAACTACGTGCTCGACCCGGCCACCGGTCAACCCGTCGACTACGCCGGCGGCAACCCGGTCGCCAACCTCGCCCTGATCCGGTCGACCTTCTTCGGCCGGCCAGGGAGCACGCTTGGCAGCGGAAGGCTGAAGGTGCTCTCGCAGGCGCAGGTCCCCGACCGCACCCACCCCACCGACGCCCGGTACGCGGAGAACGTGCTGTGGCAGAAGCGAGGCATCGTCTTCGTCACCATCAACGTCCCCGGCGGATCGAACAACGACGCCGACCCCTGGTACGGAGCACCCGTCACCGCGGCCCAGCAGGACGAGGCCGCGCAACGCACCGGCGCCGACCTGCGCTGGCTGAACACGGCATTCGCCGTCGCCTCGGCCGAGCACGCCACCGGCGTCGTCGTGATCACCCAGGCCGACATGTGGGACCTCGACGGCAAGACGGCCGCTCACCTGACCAACTACGAGCCGATCGTGTCCAGCCTGGCCGCGCACACCAGCGCGTTCGGCAAGCCGGTGCTGCTGTTCACCGGCGATTCGCACACCTACCGCTCGGACAACCCGCTCGCGCCCGGCGCGCCATGCACCGGCGACGCCAACGTGTGCAGCTACGACGCATGGGCCAGCCACCCGTCCTACGACGTCGCGAACTTCCACCGCATCGTCGTGCACGGCAGCACGTTCCCCCTCGAGTGGCTCAAGCTCACCGCCGCGCCCGGAACGCACCATCCCACCACCGCGACATCGTTCGGCCCCTTCAGCTGGACCCGGATGCCGCAAGGCTGAGCGACGCCCGCGCCGTGCCGGGCCGCACGGTGCTGCCGCCTGGGCGGCGTCACCGACTGCGCCACCGCAATCAGCGACGCGAGCTACCCCGAGATGTGGGACGAGAACAACCCGATCCGCGACGGGTGCCGGGTGGAGCGGCGGGCGCAGGGCCTCCGCTGTGTCATCCTCGCTCTATCGGAAGTTCACGGCGAGCCACTCATTCCGACAGGTCGGCCCGAAATGCTCACGACGAATCGACGCCGCGAGAGGACGCCGCCCCGTGCCCGAGTTCACCCGCCATCTTGCTGGCACCGCCGCCCAGCGCGCTGGCGGCGACCATCCCAAGCACGCTCAGCCGAACCGGCCGTGCACGTAGTCGGACGTGCGTGGGTCCTGCGGGGTCGCGAACATCGCGTCTGTCGGGCCGTGCTCGACGATGTAGCCGTGGGCGCCCTCTTCGGCCAGGAAGAACGCGCACTGGTTGGACACACGTGCCGCCGTTGCATGTTGTGCGTGACGATCACGATCGTCACTTCGGTGACCAGGTCGGCGATGGTCTCCTCGATCACTCGCGTCGAGGTGGGGTCCAGCGCAGAGCACGGTTCGTCCATCAGCAGCACGCGGGGACGGATGACAAGGGACCGGGCGATGCACAGCCGCTGTTGCTGGCCACCAGAGAGCGCACCGCCGGGCTGGCGGAGACGATCACGGACCTCACGCCACAACCCTGCCTTGGTCAGGCACTCCTCGACCAAAACCGTCCTTGGCGTCACGCTTGGCTTTGACACCGGTGACCTTGAGGCCAGCGACTACGTTGTCGTAGATCGACATGGCAGGGAACGGGTTTGGACAGAGATCAACTGAGATTCATCGAGAACGACCAGAGGCCCGGAAATCCAGGCCTCTGAGTGGAGCCGACGAGGGGACTCGAACCCCTAACCACCGCTTTACAAGGTTGGTGAGCCGTGTCGGCGGCGGCTCCACGGCCCGGAATCCCGTGATCGAGCCGGTGGCATCAGTTGCAGCCGTGGCATCTTTCGGCCCCGACTCATGGACAGACTCATGGACAGACCGTCCACAGTGGACAGTGGCTCGAGGACGCAATCCTTGGCCGAGATCCACACGGACGGGTCGGCTTCGCCGGCCCTGGGTCAGCCGCCGATGAGGAATGCTCGTTCGCCTGCTCCAAGAAGACCTGCACGACGCCGGTCCTGGAGCAGCAGGTGCACAGCCGCGACCGTAGCGGGCCGCCGGTCACACCAGCGCCCCCACACATAGTCTGTAGACATTGTCTACTAGGTTGGCGCCGGCTGGAACCTCGCCTGATTTCGTCCTCGTTAAAACTGCCTGCGACCGGTTCCCTTCGTGATTGCGAAGGTGCATAGTTGCCTTCATGCCAGGGCTTGCGAGTTCGTATCGACAGCGTGTCGTGGTCAACGGTGCATCGCCGAGGCCCCGTAGGCAGGTGCGTCGAGGGCTGGGCGTGGTCAGCGTTTGCGCTGTTCTGGCGGTTGCCGGCTGCAGCGGGAGTGGCGGCTCGAGCAGCTCTGGCGGTCGGCCGACGTTGAAGATCGCGGCCGTGTTCTTGCCGGCGGCGATCGACCCGGCGAAGGGCATCGATGCGGTGTTCTCGTTCGTGGAGACGCTGACGAAGGTCGACGATCGGGGTTCGGCGAAGCCGTTCCTACTTGCAACCCTTCCGACCCGCAAGGACGCAACGCATTGGGTGCTCGATTTGAAGCCGAACGTAACGTTCCAAAACGGGCATCCGATGACGGCGACCACGGTGGCCGCAGCGATGAACAGGGAGGTGAAGCTCAGCGACGCCGGCAAGGCGGCACTACCCGGCGCGACGTTCACGGCTACCGGCCCTCTGCAAGTGACCGTGGACACGGGTACGCCGCAGCCCCTGTTGCCCTACGACCTGGCCGATCGTGCGTTCGCGGTCTATGACGAGCCGATGGTGGCCGCGGCGGGCAGCGCGCCGAATGCGTTGGCGGGTAAGGGTGTGTTCACGGCGCCATATGCGCTGACCAGCGTGGACACCCGAGGGATGCAGCTGGTCGCGTACGACAAGTACTGGCAGGGCAAGCCAGCCTTGGGCGGTGTCGCGGTCACCCTCGTCCCGGATGCGCAGGCGCGGGCGGCGGCGGTGGAGAGCGGGCAGGTCGATGTCGCTGATGGGGCGAACGAGCCCGACGTCGTTCAGCTGACCAAGGGTCGATCGGATGTGAAGCTGCAACTGTCGAACGTGCCGCTGTTGCGGCTGAACATGTACCTCAATCCGTCGACCGCGCCGTTCAACGATGTCGCGGTGCGCCGGGCGGTGTTGATGGCGATCAACTACGCGGAGCTGGGCTCGCGGTTCACGGCGGGGACTGGCGAGCCGGCGACGGGGATCTTCCCGAGTTCGTATCCGCTGACGGTGTCCACGCAGAAGACCGATCTGGCGCAGGCGCGGTCACTGCTCGACGCCGCGGGCTGGACCGGGGGCTCGGGAGGGGTGCGGTCGAAGGATGGGCAGCGGCTGAACCTGACGCTGCTGACCTACAACGAGCGACCGGTGATGAAGCCGCTGTCGATCGGCATCCAGACGATGCTCAAGCAGGTCGGTATCAACGTCAGGATCGCCAGCCAACCGTATGACCCGAAGATGTATGACGATGCGAAAAAGTGGAACCTCGCGCTCTACAACGACTACTCGATCTCACCGACCGGGGCCCCGGATGCGTATCTGAGCCAGCTGTTCGACACGCACAGCTCGCTGAACTACTGGCACATCGCCGACCCCCAGCTGGACACGCAGCTTGCCGCACTACCCAAGGCGACCGACCGCAAGACGGCGCTGGCGGCCGCGCAGCAGTCGATCTGGAACGACGCGTACATGGCGACGGTCTCCTTCGTGAAAGATGGGTCGCTGGTCGGCAAGAACTGGCAGTCCTACGTCCCGGGTGACGGCTACCAGCAGCAGGAGTGGACGTGGCAGACCGCGCCGGGCTCGTGACCAGCACCGACGTGGTCTCGCCGCCCATGGTTGAGGCGGCAGTGGCGGCGCCAGCTGCGGACGCGGAGCAGGCGCGGCGTCCGCCCCGTGGGTGGCGCGGGTTTGGTCGGGGCGGGCGGGTGTTGCGGATGTTGCCCGGCCGGATCGGGCAGGCGGTGCTGACGTTATGGGCGTCGTCGGTCCTGGTGTGGCTGTTGACCGCCGTGGGGCCTGGCGACCCGGCCCAGAAGGTCTTATCGACGCGCGGTGTCCGATCGCCCACGGCGCAGCAACTGTCCTCCGTGCAGCACGAGCTGGGCCTGGATCGGCCGCTAGTAGCGCAGTATCTGCACTGGCTCGCCCGGGCGGTGCGCGGCGACTTCGGCACCTCCTACATCTCCGGGCTGCCGGTGCGCACCGAGCTGGCGCACCGGCTGGGGGCCACGCTGACGTTGGCTGCGACCGCGCTGGCGATGGTGATCACGGTGGCGTTGCTGGTCGGCCTGGCCGCGGCCGCGATGGTCGGGCGGTGGCCCGATGTCGCGCTGCGCGGGCTGACCGTGGTGGCCGCGGCAGTCCCGGCGTTCGTAGTCGGCCTGGTGCTGATCCAGGTCGTCATCGTCAACCTCGGCATCGGCCACGTGATCGCCAACGGCAGCTTGAGCGACGCGGTGCTGCCGGCAATCTGTATCGCGGTTGGGTCGATGGCGGTACCCACCCGGGTGCTGCGCGCCTCGGCGATCGCGGCAATGGATGAGAACTACGCGCTGATGGCGCAGGCCCGCGGTGCGCGGCCGCTGTGGGTGCTGCTCCGCCACGCTCTACCCAACTCGCTCGTGCCGTTCATCCACGCGCTGTCCCTGTCCGCGGCCTACATGATCGGCGGCACGGTCGTGGTGGAGGCCGTGTTCACCTGGCCCGGGGTGGGCTCGTATCTCGTGAGCTCGGTCGCGCAGCGCGACCTGCCCGTGGTGCAGGCGGGCGTACTGCTGGCGACCTTCGCTTACGTGTCGGCCAGCCTGGTCGCCGACGTGCTGACGACGCTGATCGATCCCCGCACGCAGGCCGCCACATGAGCGTCACCACCCCGGCCCCGCCGGCGCCACGGCAGTCGCCGCCGACGATGACTGTTCAGAGCGGACGGATCCGAGGTTGGCTCCGGCCCCGATCCGGGTTCTCGCTGCTGACCCCGCGCGCCGCTGTCTCCGCGGTCGTGTCCACGCTCGCCGGACGGCTCGGACTGGCCTGTGCTGCCGTGGTGGCGGTGTTGATCGCCGCAGGGTCACTGCGCAGCGCTACGCCTTCTGCGGTGGCGATCCAGGACGCGTTCCGCGGCCCGAGTTGGGCGCATCCGCTGGGTACCGATGACTACGGCCGCGACGAGCTGGCACGAGTGGCTGCCGGTGGACGCACCAGCCTGTTCGCCGCCGTATTGGTGCTCGCGATTGCGATGGCGGTCGCCTTGCTGGTCGGCACGCTGTCCGGGCTGCTGGGCGGGTTCGTCGATGCGGTGTTGATGCGAATCACCGACGTCGTGTTGTCCATTCCAAGTCTGGTACTGGCGATGGCGGTGATCGGGACGCTGGGGCCCGGGTTCATGCAGCTGGTCGGCGCGCTGTCGGTCAGCTATATCGCCTCGTTCACCCGGATGAGCCGCGCGTTTGCGCTGGCCTCGCGCAACCGGCCCGATGTCGCCGCGGCGCGCCTGGCCGGCGTGGGCTGGTGGCGCACCACGATCGGTCACGTCCTGCCGCGGGTGGCCAGCCAGCTGTGCGTGATCAGCACACTCACGCTGGGCGACATCGTCATCAGCATCGCCGGGCTGTCGTTCCTGGGCCTCGGCATCCAACCACCCGCGGCGGAATGGGGATCGATGCTGTCCGATTCCCGAAGCGCCTTCTCGGTCCAGCCGTGGCTGCTCGTCGGGCCCGCGATGGCGATCGTGCTCACCGCCGGCGCGGTCAACTTGATCGCTGACGCGGTGCGAGAGCGGGTGCCGGCATGACCCGTCTGCTCAAACACCACACGACCCCGGTCACCCAGCCGACGGTGGGTGTCGACGGTGAGCCAGGGGCCGCGTTGGACGTGCAGGACCTGCACGTGCGCTACCGGCGAGGAACGCATGCGGTGCGCGGCGTGAGCCTGAGCATCGAGCCCGGCCGCTGCCTAGCGGTGGTCGGCGAGTCCGGTTCCGGCAAGTCGACGATTGCGCTCGCGCTGCTGGGTCTGCTTCCCGCGGGCACTCACTGCTCGGGCAGCGCCCAGGTGCAAGGCCAGCAACTGGTCGGAGTGAGCCAGCGAGATCTGCGCGCGGTACGGGGCTGCACCATCGGCTACGTGGGCCAGGACCCGATGCGCTCCTTCGACCCGCTCTACTCGGTCGGCGCCTCGGTCGCGGAGGCGTGGCGCGCCCGGGGGCAACGTCCCCCGGCCGGAGAGGTTACCAACGCGCTGGAGGAACTCGGCATCGCCGATGCCGCGCGACGAGCGCGGCTGCGCGCGCATCAGTGGAGCGGCGGCATGCTGCAACGCGCGGCCATCGCGGCCGCCAACGCCCACGGCCCGTGTCTGATCATCGCCGACGAACCGACCTCCGCGTTGGACGCCGACCGCGCTGACAGTGTGCTCAGCTCGCTGCGCTCCACGCAGGTCGCGGTCCTGCTGATCAGCCACGACCTCGCCCTGGTCGGACGGCACAGCGACACCGTCGCGGTCATGTACGCCGGGCGGATCGTCGAGCACGGGCCGGCAGAGCGGGTTCTCACCCATCCCCGCCACCCTTACACCGCGGCGCTGCTCGCGGCCTCACCCCGACTCGGTGCGGGCCTGCCGGTCCCTCTGCCCGGCGCCCCGCCACGCTTGGACGTCGATCCCGAAGGCTGCGCGTTCGCGCCCCGCTGCGTGCATGCCCAAGATCACTGCCGCGCCCGGGACCCGGAGTTCTCCGACGACGTGGCGTGCGTCCGGCACCGGGAGCTCAGGCTGACCGTGGCCAACGACGTGGCGGGAACGGGCTCGTGACCGCGGTCAGGCCCACGGTGCGCCGCCGGCGCGTGGACGTCGCCCCGGCGAGCGCACCGGTCATCGAGGCCAGCGCGATCAGCGTGCGCTACGGTTACCGACGCCAACGCACGACGGTGATCGACGGCATCGACCTGCGGGTGACTCCCGGCGAGGTAGTCGGCATCCAAGGCCCCTCCGGATGCGGCAAGTCAACCCTGCTGCGGGTACTCGCCACCCTGGAGAAGCCCACCACAGGGCAGTTGCGCCTGGGCGGCCAGCCACAGCATCGACCCCGGCGCGATGGCTACGTCATGCCCATCGCGCAGAACTCCGTCGGCGCGCTGGACGCGCGCTGGCCGATCTGGCGCACCATCACCGAGCCGCTGATGGCTTCCCGCCGCCGACCCCACCCCAACCCGGCGCAGCGGCGCCAGATCGCCGCCGAACGCCTTGCCGCCGTGGGCCTTGACGCGCTGGACCTCGACAGCCGCCCCGCGCAGCTGTCCGGCGGGCAGTGCCAGCGGGTGGCAATCCTGCGCGCCCTGATCGCCCGACCGCGCCTGCTGGTCGCCGACGAGCCCACCGCCGCACTCGACGTCTCGGTCGCCGCAGGTGTGCTGCACCTGCTCGCCGACGCCGCAGCGGGCGGAGTTGCCGTCGTCGTCGCCAGCCACGACCGCATCGCTCTACAGGTGCTGTGTCATCGGGTCTTGGAAATGTGCGACGGACACGTCGTCGAGTTGCCCGGCCAACACCTCGACCAGGCCTCGGCTCGCTGATCGAACCCGCTGGCAATCGGCAGCAGCGGGTGAGCCTAATTCTGCTAGAATCTGCGCATGCATGAAGGCATTGACGGATTCTCGATGCCGACAACCGACGCAGTCGAGCAGGCCGCGGAACGGTTGCGGATTCTCGCCGACCCGACTCGGCTGCGCGTGCTCTGGGCCCTCGCCCAAGGCGAATCGTCGGTGACCTGCCTGGCCGAGCTAACTGGCGCGCACCCCACCGCAGTGAGCCAGCACTTGGCCAAACTGCGCATGACCGGCCTCGTGCACGCCCGCCGGCAAGGCACCTTCCAGTACTACACCGTCACCGACCCGAGCATCGTCAAACTCGTCGAGACCGCGATGGGCGAAGCGATCACACCTGGTGCCCGGCGCAAGCCGCGAAAGCTCACGACCGCCTGATACGCAAGGACGGCGCCCCCGCGCTAAATGCTGCTGCCGCGCAGCTCGGCCTGATGCGTGTATGGCCCACAACTCGCTCGGCCGATCTACTCGATACCCACGATCTGGCTGCGGGTTTAATCCATTCGTAACTGCGTTACTGTGCAGCTATGCAGTAACATAGGTGGGTGCCTCGTCAGCTGACCGTCACGCTCTGCCGCGGTTGTTGTTGCGGCAGCACGACCAAGCATCCCAACGTCAACCATGACGCGCACGCGCGGCGCATCCGTGACGCGGTACGCGCGAGCGGGACGGGTGTGACCCGGGTCGTGAAGTGCCTCGACGAATGCGAGCACTCCGATGTCGTGCTGGTCCGCCGAACATCCCCCGTAGGTAGGCGCGAGCACTTCTGGCTCGGCCCCGTCAACGACGCCGTCGACGTCGACGCCCTCGCCCAATGGCTCAGCGGCCCACCGGACACGCCGTTGCCGGACCGGCTGCAGCGGTTGCGGTTCGCCAAGCGGCCGCCGCGACCGCCACTGGCCGCGCGGGTCGCCGCAGGTACGGAGACGAGCCTGATCTGCCCGGTCAGCGTCCCTGACCCCGCCGCCGGTCGGGCTTAGCAGCGGCAGAGCAGGGGGCAGGGGTGGCCGACCTCACGGTCGACAGTCGAAGTCCGATCTGGCTGAACCGGTCGTTCCGGCGACTGTTCGCAGCACGCAGCGCCTCGCTGCTGGGCGACGGGGTCGCCGCCATCGCGTTGACCTTCGCGGTCCTTGACACGCATCACGGATCGACCGGCGCTCTAGGTGCGGTGCTGTTTGCCCGGGCGCTAACCCAAGGTGGGTTCCTGTTGCTCGGCGGGGTGTTGGCCGACCGGTGGCCGCGGGTGCGGCTGATGATCGGCGCGGAGATCCTGGCTTGCGCCGCGCAGACTGCTGTGGCGTCGGTGGTCATCGCCGGCGGCGCCTCGCTGGCAACGTTCACCGCGCTCGCCGCGCTGAGCGGGGCAGCGGCCGGATTGTTCTTCCCTGCCTCGGCGAGCATCCTGCCCCAGCTGGTCGAGCCCGCTCAGCTGCAGCCGGCCAACGCTCTGCTGCGTGTGTCGATCAATGCGGCCACCCTGGTCGGTGCGGCGCTCGGCGGAGTGCTGGTTAGCACCGTGGGCCCGGGCCGGACACTGGCGATCGACGCCGCCACCTTCTTGCTCTCCGCGGCGCTGTTGGGAGGCATCCATATCCGGGCCGCACCCACCGCCACAGCAATGACTCTGATCGCGAGCCTCCGAGGCGGATGGGCAGAGTTCACGGCGCGACGGTGGGTCTGGGCCATCGTCGCGCAGTACGCAGTCATCACTGCCTGCTTCAGCGGGTGTATTCGGGTGTTGGGCCCGCTGGTCGCCGAACGCCACTTCCGCGGAGCGTTGGGCTGGTCGGCCATCCTCAGCGCCGAGGCGGTCGGCTTCCTCGTGGGCAGCGTGCTTCTTGTTCGCGTTCGCCCTCGCTATCCGCTTCGAGTCGCGATCTTTGCCACGTTCGGATATCTCCCGTCCCTAATCTTGCTGGGCGTCGGCGCGCCGCTGTGGGTGATCGTTCCCGTCATGGTCGCCGATGGAATCTGCTCCGACACGTTCGAGGTGCTGTGGGCGACTGCTTTGCAGCAGCACGTTCCCGGTGGTGCGCTTTCGCGGGTCACTTCCTATGACGCCCTCGGTTCCTTCGGCGTCGGAGCGATCGGTCTCGGTCTGGCCGGGCCGATCGCCGCAGCGGTGGGGGTGACCGCGACCTTCATCGGTGCCGCCGCCGTCATGTTCGTCGCCAGCACCATCGTGGTCCTCATCCCCTCGGTCCGCAGTCTCACCCTCGCTGCCACCCCACATCGCGTGGACGCGGCACTCGCTCCGTCCGCTGGGCCCGCGCCTGCGGCGCACCCGAGCAACACGGGACGTCGAGGTGAGGAGTAGCCGCTACGTGGTCGGTGGTCGCGCGATGGGATTACGGACGCAGCCGCTCAGCGCCGGTCGACGGCGCGCCTTTGGCGAGGTGGTGTGAACGTGTACAGCTCGAGGGTGGCGGGCGGGTCGGCGATGCCAGGACCGCCGGCGTTCACCCAGGCGAGGACGTCGCTGATGGCCTCGTCGTCGAGCACGTATTCCAGCCATATCGGCCGAGCGCCTGCATGGTGGCCGTCGCGCGAGGGTGCCACGACGAGCACGTTCGAGTGCTCACATGCGTTCAGGCAGTCGGCCACGTGGACTCGCCCTCCGTTGGCGACACCGTCGCGTAGCCGGGACAGCTGACGTGTGTGGTTCACCTCGGGATGTTTGCCGAGGGCGCCGCAGCAGCAGCCGCGACACACCGTCACCGTGCAGGGCGCGGCCTGGCTGGTGTCGCGTACAGCGCGCGCACGTCGGGTCACGGACGCTGCGCCGGTGGTGTGCCGGCACGGCGCCACGCGGCGGCCCGCAGTAGCCGCAGGCCGTTGAGTCCGACGATGACGGTCGAGCCTTCGTGCCCGGCCACGCCGAGCGGCAAGGGCAGGTGTCCGACCAGGTCCCAGATGACGAGGGCGGTGATCACGGTCCCGGCGATGATCAAGTTCGCGGTCACCAGTCGACGCGCGCAGCGGGATAGATCGATGACTTTGGGCAGGGTCGCGAGCTCGTCGCGGACGATGACCGCGTCCGATGTCTCCAACGCCAGGTCGGAGCCGTGGCGCCCCATCGCCAGGCCGAGGTCGGCGGCGGCCATGGCTGGGGCGTCGTTGACGCCGTCGCCGACGAGCAGCACCCGCCGGCCGGCCGCCTGCAGCTGCCGGACGTGGTCGACCTTGTCCGCGGGCAGCAGCCCGGCACGGACGTCGTCGATGCCCACCTCGGCGGCCAGCCGCCGTGCTGCGCCGAGGTTGTCGCCGGTGAGCAGCACCGGTATGCGGCCGGTGAGTCGGCTCAGCGTCGCCACCGCCTGCTCCGCGCCGGGCCGCAGCTGGTCGGCCAGCGCGAGCACGCCGGCTGGTTGATCGTCGATCAGGACGACGACCGCCGTGCGTCCTTCCGCCTCACACTGGGCGACGACGACCTGCGCGCGGGTGCAGGCCGCGCCGGCGGGCGTGTGGGGGGCCTGCGCGAGCAGGGCGGGCGAACCGACTCGCACCGTGTGCCCAGACACGACCGCGACCACCCCGCGGCCGGGTGCCGAATCGAACTGCTCGGCCGCGGCCAGATCCAAGTGGCGCTCGTGCGCAGCGGTGACGATCGCGGTAGCCAGCGGATGCTCGCTGGGACGTTCGGCGGCCGCGGCCAGGGCGAGCAGCGTCGCCTCATCGATGCCGGATTCCGGTAGCGGATGGATCTCCGCGACCCGCGGCGCGCCCTCGGTCAGGGTGCCGGTCTTGTCGAAGGCCACCGCGTCGGTCAGTCCGAGCTGCTCCATCACGACCGCGGACTTCACCAGCACCCCGTGTCGGCCGGCGTTCGCGATTGCTGACAGCAACGGCGGCATGGTCGCCAACACGACCGCGCAGGGCGACGCCACGATCATGAACGTCATCGCGCGCAGCAGTGTCGACTGCAGGTCGCCGCCCAGTGCGAGTGGAACAAAGAACAACGCGAGCGTCCCGAGAACCACACCGACCGAGTACCGCTGTTCAACCTTCTCGATGAACAGCTGCATCCGTGCCTTGGTCGCCGATGCGGCCTCGACCAGGGCGACGATCCGGGCGACCACTGATTCGTTGGCGGCACGGTTCACCCGCACCCGCAAGGCTCCCGTTCCGTTCAGGGTTCCGGCGAACACCTCATCACCAAGTTCCTTGAGCACCGGCAGAGGCTCGCCGGTAATTGAGGCCTGATCCACCTCACTGGCGCCGTCGACGACCTCTCCGTCTGCTCCGATGCGTTCCCCCGGACGGACCAGCACGATGTCACCGACGACGAGATCGGCGGTACCGACGACGATCTCCTCGCCGGCGGCGGTGAGCCGGGTCGCCTGCTCGGGGGCGAGGTTCAGCAGCGCGCGCACGGAGTCTGCGGTGCGCTTGGTCGCCAGTGCCTCCAACGCCCCTGAGGTTGCGAAGATGATGATCAGCAGCGCGCCGTCGAAGACCTGCCCGATCGATGCTGCGACGATCGCAGCCACGATCATGAGCAGGTCCACGTCGAGGATCTTCGCCCGCAGCGCCTCCAACCCGGCGAGCGCCGGCTCCCAGCCTCCGCTGGCGTAACAGGCCAGGTAGAACGTCCACCACACCGCCGCCGGGGCGCCCGCGAGCTGCGCCACGCCACCGACCGCGAACAGCACGGTCGCCAGGGCTGCCCACCGGACCTCGCGCAACCCGAAGAATCCCCGCGCCCGCGCCGCGAATGAGCGTCCGGCGCTCTCGGGCGGTGCAGAGTCAAGCGCCGTCGAGCTCAGGGGCGAAGTCGCTGTGTCAGTAACCACTCCGCGACTATATCGGTTATCTGCGCTGGCGTGAATATACGCAGGTAGTTGAGCTATGTTGCCTTGGTGGCGCCTGACTCGATGATGTGCGGCGTGCTGCCGATGATCGACGTTCACCGCACCTGCCGCGGACGCGCGGCGCTAGATCACAGGGCGCGCGGTGCCACTGTGGATTGCCGCCGGGTGCAGCGGGGGCACAGTCCGTAGACCTCGATGCGGCAACTGGCGACGAGGAAGCCTTCGCGTTTCAGGTCGGCCAGTGACTCGTCCAGTCCGGTGAGGTGACGTTCTTGCACGCGTCCGCAGCCGGCGCAGACCAGGTGATCGTGGGGTGCAGGTGTGCAGGCGCGGTAGCCGATCTCGTCAGCGCCGCGGAACTCGTGCACCAGCCCGGCGTCGGCGAGCGCATGCAGCGCCCGATACACAGTGGTGCGGCCGGTGTGGTCCCCGGCGTCGCGCAGTTCGGCGTATAGCTGCTGGGCGGTGACCGGAATCTCCCGCCCTTCCAACAACGCGAGGACCCGTCGCACTCGCGGTGTCATCCGGAGGCTGTACGCGACGCTCCACGCCTGGTGCTTGGTGGTCGCGAGGGGCGCGCTGCTCATGACGTTGACCCTAAACGGGGTTATCGGTATTGACAACGGGTCTCATTTCCGAGTTAGCTCGGCGTAGGCACGTCGGGGTCGGCTCGCCGTGCGGTCACGTCAGGTTGTCTGCTGCTCGGGAGTGTGTGCTCATGTCTGGTCGTCGTCTTACGTTGTGCGCCGCGGTCGCTACGACCGTGGCGTTGGCGGTGTCCGCCTGTGGCACGTCCTCGAAGGCCAGCGACGCGCCTGCCGGGTCTGGGTCCCGCGGTGGCGGGAAGGTGATCACCGCGGCGGCGAGCATCAACGCGTGGGGCAGCATCTTGTCGCAGCTGGGCGGAACGCACGTGAAGACGACCTCGATCATTTCCAACCCCGACACCGACCCGCATGACTATGAGCCGACACCGGCGGATGGGCGGGTGATTGCCTCGGCGGCGTTGTTCGTGGAGAACGGGATCGGGTACGACTCGTGGGCCGCGAAGGCGGTGGAGGCCAACCCGGACGCCTCGCGCACGGTCATCGATGTGGGCGATCTGGTCGGCGTGCCGGCCGGCGGTAACCCGCACCGCTGGTACTCACCGTCGGATGTGGAGAACGTGGCCGACGCGATGACCGCGGCGTTGAAGAAGGCCGACCCGCAAGACGCCGCCTACTTCGACACGCAGCGGTCGACGTTCGAGACGACCGGGCTGGCCAAGTACCACCAGCTGATCAGCGAGATCAAGACCAAATATGCCGGGACGCCGGTCGGCGCGAGTGAGAGCATCTTCGCGCCGCTGTCCGACGCGCTCGGCCTCGACCTGATCACCCCTCCGAGTTTCTTGAAGGCGATCAGCGAGGGCACCGACCCGTCGGCGGCGGACAAGTCCACGATCGACGCTCAGATCAGCGGCAAGAAGATCAAGGTCTACGTGTTCAACAGCCAGAACTCGACCCCGGACGTCTCCGCGCAGGTATCGGCGGCGAAGAAGCAGCGCATCCCGGTGGCCGCGGTCACCGAGACGCTGTCCCCCAAGGGCGCCAGCTTCCAGGACTGGCAGTCCGGGCAGCTGCAAGCGTTGGAGTCAGCGTTGGCGCAGGCGACGGGCAGATGAGCTTAGCGCGCCCGCCGGGTGCGATCGGCACCGACGTGTCCACGTCCGGCACTGACTCCGCCCCCGACGACCAGCCCGCTGCGCTGACCGTCGGCACAGATGTGGTCGCCCTGGAGCGGGCCGCGGCACGGGTCGGCGGGCGCACGATCTGGGCCGAGGTCACGCTGCGAGTGCGGGCCGGGGAGTTCGTGGCCGTGCTGGGTCCCAACGGGGTGGGCAAGTCGACGTTGCTGAAGACGATCCTCGGCCTGCACCCGCTCGCCGGTGGGCACATGGAAGTCCTGGGCGGGGCGCCCGGGCGGCGCAACGCGCGCGTGGGGTATCTGCCGCAGCGCCGGGCATTCGACCCCTCCACCCGCATCCGGGGCGTGGACGTGATCCGGCTGGGCTGGGACGGGGACCGGTGGGGCACGCCGTTGCCGGGCTGGCTGGCCGGTCGGCGTGGGCGTGAGGCCCGCGACCGGGTGCGTGAGGTGGTTTCGCTGGTGGGCGCGGAGTCCTATGCGCAGCGCCCGATCGGGCAGTGCTCGGGCGGGGAGCAGCAGCGGCTGCTCATCGCGCAGGCCCTGATCCGGCGCCCGGACCTGCTGGTGCTCGACGAGCCGCTGGACAGCCTGGATGTCACCAACCAGGCGGCGGTCAGTGCCCTGATCCAGCAGATCTGCCGCTCGCAGAACGTGGCGGTGCTGCTGGTGGCTCACGACGTGAACCCGATCCTGCGCTACCTGGACCAGGTCATCTACCTCGCCCACGGCGGCGCGGTGATGGGCCCCCCGGCCGAGGTCATCACTGCGGACACGCTGACCATGCTCTACGGCACCCCGATCGATGTGCTGCGCGACCGGGCCGGGCGCCTGGTCGTGGTCGGGCAGCCCGACGCCCCACCCGAGCACCGGCGATGACCAGCGGCCTGACCTGGAACCTGATCGAGGACGTCCGCCAGCTGCTCAGCTTCCACTTCATGCTCAACGCGCTGCGCGCCGGCACGATCGTCGCCGTGGTGGCCGGGGCTATCGGGTACCTGATGGTGCTGCGCCGGCAGGCGTTCGCCGGGCACACCCTCGCGGTGGTCGGCTTCCCGGGTGCGGCCGGGGCGACCTGGCTGGGCTGGAACGCAGCGTTCGGCTACTTCGGCTTCTGCATCGCCGGCGCCCTGATCATCGCCGCGCTGCCCGGCGGCGGGCGGGCCAACTCCGCGGTCGGCGGCTACGGCGAGGAATCCGCGGTGATCGGCACCGTGCAGGCTTTCGCGCTGGGCTGCGGGTTCTTGTTCGTCAGCCTCTACAAGGGATTCCAGTCTGGGCTGAACAGTCTGCTGTTCGGCACCATCACCGGGGTCACCGACCAGCAGATCGTCATCCTGCTCATCGCCGGCGCCGCCTGCCTGCTCGTGCTCGCCGTGATCGGGCGGCGGCTGCTGTTCGCCACCATCGACCCCGACATCGCCCAAGCCCGCGGCATCCGGGTCCGGCTGCTGTCCGCTGTGTTCCTGGTCCTGCTCGGCGTCGCCGCCGCGGGCACCAGCCAGGTCACCGGCAGTCTGCTCGTGTTCGCCCTGCTCGTCGCCCCCGCCGCGACCGCGACCCGGCTCACCGCCCGCCCCGCGGTGGGGTTGGTGCTGTCGATCGTCATCGCCCTGGTCGTGACCTGGGTCGGGGAAGGCATCGCGTTCTTCTCCCCCTACCCGATCGGGTTCTGGGTCAGCACCCTCGCCTTCGGTACGTTCCTGCTCGCCACCATCTACCGGGCCGCCGCCGACGCACTCGGCCGACGCCTCAGCACCCGCTCACCGGCCATCCCTCCGCATGTCCCCGGCCTGTCCTCGGGCACCGCATGAGCACGCGTGGACGCACGCTGGCCGTGGATCCGTTCACCGGCGTGGCGCACATGCTCGGGCACCCGTTCATCCAACACGCTGTGAGCGCCGGCACGGCGATCGCGCTGCTGTCCGGACTGGTCGGCTACTTCGTCGTGCTCCGCGGGCAAGTCTTCGCCGGCGACGCGCTCTCCCACGTCGCCTACACCGGCGCGCTCGCTGCGCTGGCCGCCGGCGTCGACCTGCGCTTGGGGCTCTTCGGCGCCACCATCGCCGTCGGCCTGGCACTCGGCCTGCTCGGCGGGCGTCGCAGCACCGACGATGTCGTCATCGGCACCACCTTCGCCTGGGTCCTCGGGCTCGGCGTGTTCTTCCTCGCCTACTACACCACCCACGCCAGCACCAGCAACGGCGCCGCCAGCGTCACCGTCCTGTTCGGATCGATCTTCGGCATCAGCGCCAACGCCGCCACCACGGCGGTCATCATCGCCATCACGCTCCTCGCGATGGTGCTGCTCATCGCCCGGCCGCTGCTGTTCGCCACCCTCGACCCCGACGTCGCCGCCACGCACGGCATCCCCACCCGCGTGTTGGGCCCGCTGTTTCTGGCCATCGTCGGCGCCAGCGCCGCCGAAGCCAGCCAAGCCGTCGGGGCACTGCTGCTACTCGGGCTGCTCGCCGCCCCGGCCGCCGCTGCCCAACGTCTCACCGACCGACCCTGGCCCGCTCTCGCGCTGTCCGGTGCCCTCGCGGTCGCCGCGATGTGGATCGGGCTCGGACTGGCCTACGCCTACCCGAAACTGCCCGCCAGCTTTGCGATCATGGCCGTCGCCACCGCGGAGTACGCGCTTGCCGCGCTGCTGAGCCTGCGGGGCCGCCGACAGCGCAGCCAAGGCGAGCCCGCTGTTGGGGTGCGCGCCTGAACCGCTCAGCCGCAGTGCCCGCAAGCACAGGCTGGTGGCGAGGTCTGATCGGCGCCGATCGCCGTCGGGGCCACGCAGCAGGCCTCGCCCCGCCAGGCCTCAACGCCCTCGCGGACCGCGACCGCGGCGATGATCAGGCCAGCCGCCGGGTCAGCCCACGACCAGCCGAGCAGTGAGTTCGCGGCCAGGCCGAGCAGTAGCACCGCGGACAGGTACGTGCACAGCAGCGTCTGCTTGGAATCCGACACCGCCGACGCGGACCCCAGCTGCCGGCCGGCGCGCCGCTGCGCCGCCGACAGCACCGGCATCACCACCAGCGAGACCGCAGCCAGCACGATCCCGGGCGCGGAGGGCCGGGCCTGGCTCGCTCCGACCAGGGATCGGATCCCCTCTGCGGTGATCAGTGCTGCGAGCGCGAAGAACGACCCCGCGACGATCCGCAGCGCCGCCCGCTCCCGCGCCTCACGCAATTCGGGGGTGCGCGCGGCGAACTGCCAGGCCACCGCCGCCGCCGAGGACACCTCGACCAAGGAGTCCAACCCGAACCCGAGCAACGCCGTCGACGACGCGGCCGCGCCCGCAGCCAGTGCTACCGCCGCCTCGAGCAGGTTGTAGCCGATCGTCGCGCGCACCAGCAGACGTACCCGCCGGGCCAGCGACTCCCCCCGGACCGTCCCTACCCGCACCGCCGTCATCAGCAGCCCGCCTCATCAGCAGCATCCGCGCAACTGACCGGATCGACGGCCAGCACGACACCGAGCAGGTCGGTGATCGCGTGCGCCAGCTTCGGGTCGGCCAACTCGTAGCGGACCCGGCGCCCCTCCGGCACCGCGGCGACCAACCCACACCCGCGCAGGCACGCAAGATGGTTCGACAGACTCTGCCGCGACACCTCCAGCAGATCAGCCAACTCCGCCGGATACGCCGCGCCATCCTTCAGGGCCAGTAACACCCGGGCCCGCGTCGGATCGGACAGCGCATGACCAAACCGCGCCAACACCTGGCCATGCGTCGCAACCTGCACCACGCGACAGTACATTGCTACGTGTATTCATGGAAGGCTGTACTGCCATCTAACGATCAGCTAGGCGCCGCGCCGGGGGCGCTTCGACCGCGGCGTAGCAGGCGCCGAGTGTTCCCGGCACAGCCCGAACACCTCGACCGTGTGGCTGATCTCGGTGAAGCCCGCCTTCTTGGCCACCCGCTGCGCCCACGCCTCCACCTCCGGGCCGGAGACCTCGACGCTGCGCCCGCACACCCGGCACACCAGGTGATGATGGTGATCATCGTCGGCTGCCGCGTCGGCGGTGCCGCACAGCCGGAATTGCGACTCGCCGTCGCCGCGGTGCACCACGTCGGCGGAGCCGCGCTCGGCGAGCAGGTTCAGGTGGCGATAGATCGTGCTCAACCCGACCCGGTCACCGCGGCGACGAACCTCGTCGAACACCTCTTGCGCGGTGCGGAATCCGTCCACGTCCCGCAGGACCTCTTCCACCGCGGCGGCCTGGCGAGTGCTGCGCACTCGCCCCGGTGATCGCGTCGACTCAGCCACCCTCAGATCCTTCTCGTGGCCTTACCGGATCGATCAGTGCTCGTCCCAGTGACCGTCGTGGCCGGCGTGACGGTGACCCTCGTGCACGTAGTCGACATGGTCCTCGTGCGGGACCGCGACGTGGCCGCACCCCTCGCCGTGGCTGTGCTCGTGAGCGGCGTGCTCGCTGTGCCCGGCCGGCCCGCATTCATCGGCGTGGCCGTCGTGCACACGATGCAGGTGACCCTCGTGCACATAGTCGACGTGGTCTTGATGCGGCACTGCCACGTGGCCACAACCCTGACCATGGGTGTGCTCGTGCTGGGGGTGTTCGGTATGCGCGGGTGCGCTCATGATGTCTTCTCCTCGATCGTGGTTTGCGGTTCGGTCGTGTGGCGCACCGCGTCACGCGCGATGTGCGCGACATGGTCATCGACCAGCTCATAGATACGTTCCCGGCCCCGCACCGAGGCCCGGATCAACCGAGCCGAGCGCAAGATCCGCAGATGCTGCGAGATCAACGGCTGCGGCTCGTCCAACCCGTCGGCGAGCTGATGCACCGCCGCCGGACCCTCCGCCAGCCGCAAAATGATCGCCAACCGCACCGGCGCCGACAACACCGACAACAGCTCACCCGCCGCCGCGAACTCCTCATGCGCCACGAACCGAGACGCTAACACATGCGCATATGCGCACGCAAAACTGTCCAGCCATCACGGCCGCAGGTGTCCGCCGCAGGTGTCCAGCGTGCACGGTGGACGCCGATCCGGGGTACTGAGTCACCACCCGCCACCGCGCAACCTTCGCCGATGAAGATCATCTGTCCATGAAAACGTTCGCGTAGCTCAACCGCCTCCAGCTGACCCTGAAAGCGCTATGATCCCCGAAAACACTGGGCTGTAGTGGAGCCGACGAGGGGACTCGAACCCCTAACCACCGCTTTACAAGAGCGGTGCGCTGCCAATTGCGCCACGTCGGCGGTGACGGCAAGTCTAGTTCAGGGGTGCGGCCGGCGCGGACAGCGGAACTGGGACCAGCGTCCTGGACGTCTATCCAGCAGACTGGCTGCGCCGCCAGCAGACTGGAGACGACGTGAGCCGAGTACACAAGCCGAAGGCCGGGGCCTGGATCCGTTTCGCCGTCATCATCGTCTACCCGATCGTCGGGCTGGTGTACCGCGCCCGGTGGCGCGGTCTGGACCGGATTCCGGCCACGGGCGGCCTGATCATCGCGATCAACCACGTGTCGCACATGGACACGCTGGTCATGGCCCGAATGACGTGGCAGGCCGGACGCATCCCGCGGTTTCTCGTCAAGAACACGATCGTCGACAAGCCCGTACTAGGCGCGATCATGCGAGGCTGCAAGCAGATTCCGGTGTATCGCGGGACGACCGACGCGGCGAAGTCGCTGAACGAGGCGGTAAAGGCCCTCGACAACGGCGAGGCGATCGTCATCTACCCCGAGGGCACGACCACCAAGGATCCGGCGCAGTGGCCGATGCAGGCCAAGACCGGGGTCGCCCGCCTCGCCCTGCTCGCCCCGCACATCCGCGTCGTGCCGGTCGGACAATGGGGCGCGCAGAAGGTGCGCAAGCGTCGTTTCCGCCCGCGCGTCGAGGCCAGCGTGGGGCCGGCGGTGGACCTGTCCCGCTACCACGACGCCGAGCCGACCGGCGAGGCGCTGCGCGAGATCACCGACGTGATCATGGCAGCGATCCGGGATGAGGTGGCGAAGCTGCGCGACGAGGCCCCGCCGGCGGACTTCTACGAGAACCGTGCCTGAGCTCGTCGCGCCCACCCCGGCCGTCCAGGCGTCGTACTTGAAGGCCATGGACGAGTTCCAGGCCGAGGGACGCGGGCACGACGACGATCACACGATTCTCGGCGACGAGATCCGCACGAACCGGGATGTCTGGCAGGCACTCGAAGCGTTCGCCACGTATACGGCGCAGCTGCGGGCCGACGCGCTCGAGGAGACACCGCGCCGCCGAGGATGGGTGCCGTGCACGACGTTGTGGTACGTCGACGGCGAGGAGTACCTGGGCCGGATCGCCATCCGGCATCGGCTCACCGAGTGGCTGCTGGAGTACGGGGGCCACATCGGCTACGACATGCGCCCGAGCGCACGCCGGCGGGGCCACGCCACGGCGATGCTGCGCGCGGCGTTGCCGGCCGCCAAGCAGCTGGGCATCGATCCGGCGTTGATCACCTGCGACAGCGACAACGTCGGATCGCGCAAAGTGATCGAAGCCAACTGCGGGCGATTCGACGATGAACGGGGCGGAAAGCTGCGGTTCTGGGTATCCACACATACCGCAACTTGACAGCACTTGACGTGGCCAAGGTCACGCATGTCCAATGGGTTCACCTGACCGCTATGCCGGTCGGCTGACGCCGTCTTCTTCATCGGTGAGACGGGCTCCGTTGGCCGATCGGAAATCCGTGAGGCATCCCGACTAGGCCCGGGCTGCCCGTACCCGGCGCGGTCCCGATAACCGATAAGGGAGAACCCCATGGCCGAAGTGCAGTACATCGACGCCAGCCGCCTCTACCCTGGCAACCCGATACCTGCGGTCAACCAGCTCAACCTCGACGTCGCCGACGGCGAGTTCATGGTGCTGGTCGGGCCGTCGGGATCCGGCAAGTCCACCGCCTTGCGGATGCTCGCCGGACTCGAGGACGTGGACGAGGGCGAGATCCACATCGGCGGCAAGGACGTCTCGACGAAGCCGCCGAAGGACCGCGACATCGCGATGGTGTTCCAGAACTACGCGCTCTACCCGCACATGTCCGTCGCCGAGAACATGGGTTTCGCCCTCAAGCTGAAGGGCGTCCCGAAGGCCGAGCGGGCGCAGAAGGTGCGCGAGGCGGCCAAGATGCTCGACCTCGAGCCCTACCTTGACCGCAAGCCCAAGGCACTGTCCGGTGGCCAACGCCAGCGGGTTGCCATGGGCCGCGCCATCGTCCGCGAGCCTTCGGTCTTCCTGATGGACGAGCCGCTGTCCAACCTCGACGCCAAGCTGCGCGTCGAGACCCGCGCCAACATCGCCGCCCTGCAGGCGCGTCTGGGCACCACGACCATCTACGTCACGCACGACCAGGTCGAGGCGATGACGATGGGCCACCGGGTGGCAGTGCTCAAGGACGGCATCCTGCAGCAGGCCGACACCCCACGGGCCCTCTACGACCGGCCCAGCAACGCCTTCGTGGCCGGCTTCATGGGCTCGCCCGCAATGAATCTGCGCGATGTCGACCTGATCAACGGCGGGGCCAAGCTGGGTGGCGCCGTTGTCACCCTGTCCAAGCCAGTGCTCGACGCGGCGGCCGCGGCCAACCTGAGCAGGATCACGCTCGGCGTGCGGCCCGAGTCGTTCCACATCGCCTCGGACGGCGCGGCCGACGCGCTGAAGCTGCACGTGAACCTCGTCGAGGAACTGGGCGCGGACGCCTACGTGCACGGCACCATGCCTGAGGAGGACGAGCTCAACGCCAAGCAACTCGTCGTCCGCTTCGACGGCCGTGTCCCGCCGCGCATCGGCGAGACGGTCAGCGTCGAGGTCCGACCCGAGGAGGAGCACGCGTTCAACCCGGAGACCGGCGAGCGCCTCGGCTGAGCCTTTCGCGCTTTTGGCCGCCCAGCGTCACATAGACCGCTGGGCGGCCAAAACCGTCTCCGGGGAACAGCGACGGCGGCTCCCCGGTTCGAAAGGTCATGCGAATCGGATTCATTGGCAGTGGCCGGATCGGCAGCACCGTCGCCCGCCTGGCGATCGCGCAGGGACACGACGTCGTCCTGAGCAATTCCCGCGGCCGCGAGACCCTGGCCGGCTTGGTCGCCGAACTCGGCCCCCAGGCATCGGCGGCGACCTCAGCGGACGCGGCCGCGGCGGGCGACATCGTGGTCGTGACGATTCCGGTCCGGGCCGTCCCGGACGTCCCGGTCGAGCCGCTCGCCGGCAAGGTCGTCATCGACACCAACAACTACTACGCGCAGCGCGACGGCCACATCGCCGCGCTGGACTCGGGCGATACGACGAGCTCCGAGCTGCTGGCCGCCCATCTCGGCAATGCGCGCGTGGTGAAGGCGTTCAACAGCATCGGAGCGGGCGATCTGCTCGACCAGGGCCAGCCGGCCGGGTCGGCCGACCGGCGCGCGCTGCCGATCTCGGGCGACGACGCCGACGCCAAGAAGGTCGTGACGGAGCTGATCGACTCCTTCGGCTACGACGTGGTGGACGCCGGGCCGCTCGCCGAGGGACGGCGGTTCGAGCCCAATACGCCGGCGTCCGGTGCGCGCCTCACCGCGGACAGCCTGCGCGAGGCCCTCGGCCGGTAGCGCTGACGTCACGCGCGACGTCGGCGGGCTACTTCGGCCAACGTCACGGCTGCGGCTACCGACGCGTTGAGCGACTCGGCCGGTCCGGCCATCGGGATCGACACGGTCAGGTCGCAGGTCTCACCGACCAGCCGGGACAGGCCCCGTCCCTCCGAGCCGACCACCACGACGAACGGGCCATCGGCGGCCTGCAGATCGTCCAGCGACGTCGAGCCGCCGGCGTCCAGTCCGGCGACGAAAAGCCCGGCCTGCTGGCAGTCGCGCAGCGCGCGCACCAGGTTCGTGACCTGCGCGACCGGGATGCGCGCCGCCGTCCCGGCCGACGTGCGCCACGCCGCCGCGGTGACCCCGGCCGCCCGACGCGCGGGCAGGATCACGCCGTGCGCGCCGAACGCGACGGCGCTGCGGATGATCGCGCCGAGGTTGCGCGGATCGGTGACGCCGTCCAGAGCGACCAGCAGCGGCGCCGTGGTCGACTCGGCCGCCCGGGCCAGCATGTCCGGCAGCGCCGTGTACACGAACGGCGGCACCTGCAGCGCAATGCCCTGGTGCAGCAGGCCACCGGTCATCCGGTCCAGCTCACCACGGCTCACCTCGAGCAGCGCGAGGCCGCGCTTGCCGGCCAGCCGCACGGCATCGGTCACGCGCTCGTCGGTCTCGATGCCGATCGCGACGTACAGCGTGGTGGCCGGCACCTTCGCCCGCAACGCCTCGGCGACCGGGTTGCGCCCGACGAGCAGCTCGGGCGCCTCGACGTTGCGGGCGCGCGCCTTCTCCCGGGTCGCGGACGCCTTCGCCCGCCGCGCCGCCGGATGTCCGGTGCGTTCCTCGGCCCGTGGCGTCGGGCCCCGGCCCCGCAACGCCTGCCGACCCTGGCCGCCGGAGCCGGCAGTCGCGCCCTTCTTCCCCTTGCGGATCGCGCCCCGCCGGCTCGAATTGCCTGCCATGGTCAATGCCCCTTCAACGTCCAGCGCGGACCGGCCGGAGTGTCCTCGACGATCACGCCGGCATCGGTCAACTGGTCGCGGATCGCGTCGGACGTGTCGAAGTCCTTGCGGGCCCGGGCCTGCGCGCGCTGGTCGAGAGCCACGCGCACCAGACTGTCCACAGTGGACACCAAGTCGGAGGACGAGCCGGAATCGGCCCACTGCAACGGGCTGATGCCGAGCACGGACGTCATCGCGACGACATCGGCCAGCGCCGCCTGCGCCGCCTCGGCGTCGGACTCGTCGAGCGCGTGGTTCCCGTCGCGCACCCGCGAGTGGATGACGCCCAACGCCGTGGACACGCCGAGGTCGTCGTTCATCGCCTCGACGAACGCCGCCGGCAGCTCGGCCGGCGGCTCCGACGGGCCCTCCACCCGCTGCACGAAGTTCTCGATGCGCCGGTAGGCCGCCGCGGCCTCGTCCAGCGTCTCGGGCGAGAACTCGATGTTGGAGCGGTAGTGCGAAGCGCCGAGGTAGTAGCGCACCTCGACCGGGCGCCACTGCTGGACGATCTCGCTGGCCAGCACCGTGTTGCCGACCGACTTGGACATCTTCGCGCCGCTGAGGTTGACCATGCCGTTGTGCACCCAGTACCGCGCGAAACCGTCACCGGCGCCGACCGACTGGGCCAGCTCGTTCTCGTGGTGCGGGAAGACCAGATCGAGCCCGCCGCCGTGGATGTCGAACGTCGGCCCCAAGTACTTGGTCGCCATCGCCGAGCACTCCAGGTGCCAGCCCGGCCGGCCGCGTCCCCAGGGCGTGGGCCACGAGGCCGTCGCCGGCTCCTCGGGCTTGTGACCCTTCCACAACGCGAAGTCGCGCGGGTCGCGCTTGCGGGCCTCACCGGCGCTGTCGCCGGCCGGGTACATCTCGTCGATCTTCTGCCCGGACAGTGACCCGTAGGACGGGAGGGCGGCGACGTCGAAGAACACGTCGCCGCCGGACTCGTAGGCCAGGCCCTTGTCCATCAGCCGCTGGATCAGTTCGATCATCTCGGTCATGTGCCCGGTGGCCCGCGGCTCGTAGCTGAGCGGCAGGCAACCCAGCGCCAGCTCAGCAGCCCGCACCGCCCGCTCGTTGCGATAGGCCAGCGCCCACCACGGCTCGTCCGCCTCCGCCGCCTTGACCAGGATCCGGTCGTCGATGTCGGTGAAGTTGCGGACGAGCGTGACCTCGTAGCCGTTGTGGGCAAGCCACCGGCGCAGGATGTCGGTCGTCACCCAGTTGCGCACGTGTCCGATGTGCGGAGGTCCCTGCACGGTGAGGCCACACAGGTAGATCGACGCCTTGCCGGGTTCGAGCGGGACGAACTCCCGCAGCGACCTGGTCGCGGTGTCGTAGAGATGCAGCGTCACCGAGCCATCGTAGAGGGCGACGGCACTGGGGCCGGACCATCTACGGTGCCGACGACCTTGCCCTGCACCCGGTCGAGGGTGGATCGCTACCGTCGAACGATGCATCCCGAGTCGATAGCCGTCGCGAGCGGGCGCCCGGCCCGCACCCATCGCGCCCCGGTGAACACCCCCATCGTGCTCTCCGCGCCGTTCCACTACGGCCCGGACGACAACTACTACCTGCGCCAGGGCAGCAGCGACACGATCCGCGCGGTCGAGCAGGCCATCGGCGATCTCGAAGGTGGTCAGGCGCTGGCGTTCGCGTCCGGGATGGCGGCGATCGCGGCCGTCGTCGAGGGACAGCCGGCCGGCACGATCGCGGTCGTCCCGCAGCAGGGCTACAACTTCACCGGCACGATCTTCGCCGCTCAGGAGAAGCTGGGCCGGATGACGGTGCGCGAGGTCGACGTCACGGACACGGCGACCGTGCTGGCGGCGCTGGACGGCGCGGCACTGCTCTGGCTCGAGTCGCCGACCAATCCGCTGCTGGGGGTCGCCGACCTGCCGGTGCTGATCGACGCCGCGCACGAGGCCGGGGCCATCGTCGCCGTCGACTCGACGCTCAACACGCCGCTGGTGCTGCGTCCACTCGACTACGGCGCCGACATCGTCATGCACTCGGCCACCAAGTACCTGTCCGGGCACTCCGACCTGCTCATGGGCGCGCTCGTCACCCGCTCGGCCGACCTCGGCGACGCGTTGCGGGCGCGGCGCGACATGACCGGTGCCGTGCCCGGCGCATTGGAGTCGTTCCTCGCCCTGCGCGGCATCCGGACCTTGCCGCTACGGATGGAGCGCGCCCAGGCCAACGCTCTTTCACTGGCGCAGCGACTGGCGTCCCATCCCGCCGTGACGCGGGTGCGCTACCCGGGGTTGCCGGCCGACCCGTGGCACGAGCGGGCGACGCGGCTGCATCGCGGGTACGGCGCGATGGTGTCCTTCGAGGTGGCCGGTGGCGGCGAGGCGGCCGAGGCGGTGTGCCATCGGGTTTCGCTCATCACCCACGCCACCAGCCTGGGTGGTGTCGAGACCCTGATCGAGCGCCGCGCGCGTTACGCGGTGGACGCCGCCCGTGGCACACCTGCAGCCTTGCTGCGTATGTCGGTGGGCATCGAGCACGTCGACGACCTCTGGGCCGACCTGTCGGCCGCGCTCTCCCCCGCGTCGTCCCCGATTGGGCAACCGTCTGCGGTCTGAGGCCGCAAGAAGTTGCCCGATCGTCTTAGGGGCGCTCGATGAGGGCGGTCGCTAGGGCGGCGATGCCTTCGCCGCGTCCGGTCAGGCCCAGCCCGTCGGTGGTGGTGGCGCTGACCGAGACGGGGGCGCCGACGACCTTCGAGAGAACGGCCTCAGCCTCGGCGCGGCGCGACCCGATCTTGGGGGCGTTGCCGATCACCTGGACGGCAACGTTGCCGACCGTCCAGCCGGCCGCTGACAGCCGGGCCGCGACCTCGGCGAGCAACGCGACGCCGGACGCACCGGCCCAGCGGGGATCGTCCGTGCCGAACACCGCGCCGAGATCGCCCAGCCCGGCGGCGGACAGCAGCGCGTCGCAGGCGGCATGCGCAGCCACGTCGCCGTCGGAGTGACCGCTGCAGCCGTCGACGCCGGGCCAGTCCAGGCCGGCCAACCGGCACGGACGTCCCGCCTCGATCGGATGTACGTCCACGCCAATACCGGTGCGTATGGTCAACGCCCTGCAACCGCCTCGGCCAGCACCAGATCCCACGGGTGGGTGATCTTGAACGACTCGTCCGCGCCGTCGACGACAACCACCGTGCCACCGTAGGCCTCGACCAGGCCCGCATCGTCGGTCGCCTGCGCCGAGACCGCCGCGGCGTGCGCGGCCTCCAGGACGTCGCGGCGGAATCCCTGCGGGGTCTGCACGGCGACCAGCGTCGAACGATCGACGGTTTGGACGACCCGGCGGGCATCGTCCACCCGCTTGATCGTGTCGGTAACCGGGCGGGCCGGGATGACGGCGTCCGCGCCCTCGCCCAGCGCCGCGATCACCCGTTCGATCACCGCCGCCGGGGCGAACGCTCGCGCTACGTCGTGGACGAGGACGGCGTCCACGTCGGCCGGCAACGCGGCCATTCCTGCCGCAACCGACACCTGCCGGGTGGCGCCGCCGGCGACAACAATCGCGCCGGTGAGCGCCTTCGCCTCGTCGACGCGCTCAGGGGGAGCGACCACGATGACGTCCCGGATCAGGGGATGGCCCGTGAAGCGCTCATGCGCGTAGTCGAGCAGCGGACGCCCGCGAACGAGGCAGAACGCCTTGGGCACCTCGGCGCCGAGGCGCTGCCCAGAACCCGCAGCAACAAGAATGGCGGCGACCGTCAATCGGGTCGCCGCCATGTCTCGCGTTTGGTTCAGGCGACTGCCTCGGCGAGTACCTCGTCGAGAACCAGTTCGGCCTTGTCCTCATTGGTGCCTTCGGCCAGCGCGAGTTCGCTCACCAGTATCTGGCGAGCCTTGGCCAGCATGCGCTTCTCGCCGGCGGACAGCCCACGATCCTTGTCCCGACGCCACAGGTCACGGACGACCTCGGCGACCTTGTTCACGTCACCGGACGCCAGCTTCTCGCCATTGGCCTTGTACCGGCGCGACCAGTTCGTCGGCTCCTCGGTGTGCGGCGCGCGGAGCACCTCGAACACGCGGTCGAGACCCTCCTGGCCTACTACGTCACGAACGCCGACGATCTCGGCATTGTCGGCCGGCACGAGCACGGTCAGATCACCCTGGGCAACCTTCAGCTTCAGGTAAATCTTAGTTTCGCCCTTTATCGTGCGCTCTTCGATTGCTTCGATTTTCGCCGCCCCGTGATGGGGATAGACAACGGTCTCGCCGACCTTAAACGTCATGTGAGCGGGCCCCTTTCCACTTCCTCAAGGGTAACACGCAGCACATTGGCCTAGAGTTCGCTACGTCCGCATTTGCCCAGTGGCACTTTCCCTATCGATGCGCTACACAGCCTTCGTCGACGCCGTGGGGGCGGCCGCTCGCGGACGTTGGTGGGCCGCTCGCTAGTGTCTCCCGGTGGAAGTCGCTTGCGCCTGAAGGAGACGACGTGATCGCACTGGCCGGCTCGCGCCGTATCGGCATCGGGGTCGCCGCGGCTGCGGGTGCGCTGCTGGTTCTGGGTGGCTGCGCCGCCGGGCAACGCGCACAGACCGCCGACGAAACCCCCGTGGTGGACGGGGTTGCCGCCAACGCCGGCTCGATCGCGCTGCGGGCCGTCACCGTCACCGCCCCGGCCGCCAGTGGGTACGCGAAGGGCAGCAACGCCACCCTGCAGTTGGTGATCGTCAACAGCAGCCTGAGCAACGATCAGCTGATCGGCATCAGCACACCGGTTGCCGCTGACGCCCGGATGTTCGCCGACGAGGCCGCGTCGACGTTCACCCCGCCCCCGACGCCCACCGACACGACGAGCACCACCCCGACCGACACGACCGGCTCGACGTCCACCGACACGACCAGCGCGACGCCCACCTCGACCCCGACCGACACAACGGGCACCACCCCGACCTCGACGCCGACCGACACGACCAGCGCGACGCCCACCGAGACCGCGGCTCCGACGCTCTCGGCCATCGACCTGCCGGCCGGACGCGCGACCTCGATCGGCTACACGCCCGAACTGCCGGTCATCCAGCTAGAGGGGCTGACCCGCGAGCTGTTCCCGTCGCAGGCGTTCCCGATCACGTTCCAGTTCGCCAAGGCCGGCTCGGTGACGTTCACCGTGGCCGTCCATCTCGCACCCGGGCCGGCGACCACGCCCAGCATCGACATCGCACCGACCGCCGAAGGCTAATCCCCTTTTCCGCCCGTCGTAGGTTCGAGCACGTGAATTCACATCGCGTCTGGTTGATCACCGGCACGTCGTCAGGATTCGGGCGGGCCATCGCCAAAGCAGCCCTACACCGCGGCGATACAGTCGTCGCCACCGCGCGCAGACCGGCGGCGCTCCACGACCTGGTCGCCGCCCATCCGGATCAGGTGCACGCGACGGCGCTCGACGTCACCGACACGGCTCGCATCCCGGCCGTCGTGGACGAGATGGTCCAGCAGCACGGGCGCATCGACGTCCTCGTCAACAATGCCGGGCGGGCACTCATCGGCGCCGTCGAGGAGACGACCGAGCCGGAACTGCGCGACCTCATGGACGTCCACTTCTTCGGCCCGGCCGTGCTGACCCGAGCGGTACTGCCGCACATGCGCGCGCAGAAGTCCGGTGCGATCGTGCAGCTGACGAGCGTGGGCGGGCGGATCTCGTTCGCCGGGTGCTCCGCGTATTCGGCGACGAAGTTCGCCCTGGAAGGGTTCTCCGAGGCGCTCGCGGAGGAGGTGGCTCCGTTCGGCATCAGGGTGCTGATCGTCGAGCCCGGCGCGTTCCGTACCGGGCTGCACGGCGGCGCGATGCAGATGTCCGCGGAGCTGGCGGCCTACGCCGACACCGTTGGACCCGTTCGCGCGGCGATGCGCGCATTCGACAACAGCCAGCCGGGCGATCCGGCCAAGGCGGCCGACGCGATCCTCGCCGCGCTGGACGCCGACCGCACGCCGCTGCGCCTGCCGTTGGGCGACGATTCCCTCGACCAGATCATCGCGCGCGTGGACAGCGACCGCGCGGATGCCCTGGCCTGGGAGGGAACCATCCGCGGCACCGACTTCGACCGGTAGCGCCTGCGGGTTTCTGTCGGTGGGCGGCCCTAGGTTGACGGTGTGACCAAGCCGAGCCGCACGGCCGCCTACCGATGCTCCGAGTGCGGAAGCACGTCGCTGCGTTGGGTGGGGCGCTGTGGCGAATGCCAGGCGTGGGGAACCGTCGCCGAGGTGGGGGGTCCGGTCAGATCCGTCCGATCCGTCAAGGCTGGGCCGGTACAGCAGCCGGCCCGCCCGATCGGCGAGCTCGATCCAGACCTTGCCCGCGCGCGTCCCACGGGGGTGAGCGAGCTCGACCGGGTACTCGGCGGTGGGCTGGTGCCCGGGTCGGTGGTACTGCTCGCCGGCGAGCCGGGCGTGGGCAAGTCCACGCTGCTGCTCGACGTGGCCTACCGGTTCGCGGCCAGCGGTCAGCGCTCGCTGATCGTCACCGGCGAGGAATCCCCGGCCCAGGTGCGGCTGCGCGCCGAACGCACGGGCGCCGTCCACGACTCGCTCTACCTCGCCGCTGAGAACGACCTCGGCGCGGTGCTCACCCACGTGGACGACGTCAAGCCCGGGCTGCTCGTCGTCGACTCCATCCAGACGATCTCCACCGACGGCATCGACAGCGCCACCGGCGGCGTCCCGCAGATCCGCGCCGTGGCGGCCGCCTTGATCGCGATGGCCAAGCAGCGGGGCATCGCCACGGTTATCGTCGGGCACGTCACCAAGGACGGTGCGATCGCCGGGCCGCGCGTGCTCGAGCACCTGGTCGACGTCGTCCTGCACTTCGAGGGCGATCGCCACTCGTCGCTGCGGCTCATCCGGGCGACCAAGAACCGGTACGGCGCCGCCGACGAGATCGGCTGCTTCGAGATGCGCGAGCACGGCATCACCGGCCTCGCCGACCCGTCCGGGCTGTTCCTGTCCGAGCGCGCGGCGGCGGTGGCCGGCACCTGCGTCACGGTGAGCCTCGAGGGCAAGCGACCGCTCGTGACCGAGGTGCAGGCGCTGGTCGCCCGCACGACCAACGGCGGAACACCGCGGCGCTCGGTCACCGACCTCGACTCCGGACGCGTGGCCATGCTGCTCGCGGTGCTGACCCGGCACGGCGACATGTCCTTCGGCGATCACGAGGTGTACGCCGCCACGGTCGGTGGCCTGCAGGCCACCGAGCCGGCCGCCGATCTGGCCGTGGCGCTGGCCCTGGCCTCGGCGGTACGCGACGTGCCGCTGCCGCAGACGTTCGCAGCGATCGGCGAGGTGTCGCTGTCGGGCGACGTCCGCCGGGTCAGCGGCCTGGACCGTCGACTCGCCGAGGCGGCCCGGCTGGGGTTTACCATTGCCTTGGTCCCGGAGGGCCAAACAGGTGCCGCGCCGGGTATCCAGACGCTTCCCGTCGCCACTCTGGTCGAGGCCCTGGCGCAGGTTGCCAGCCTTCGCAATCGGCTCGGCGACCCCCGCCGGCTGGTCCTGCGCACTGTTCCAGGGGGTCGCTGAAGATCTACTCGGCCCCAACCGCCGCGCGCTCCGGCGGCGTCCAGACCTAGACTGTCGGCACGGTAGGCCGATGGCTGACAGTTGGGAGCGGGTGTGCCAACCAGCGAGAGGGACGCAGCGTTGCGCAACGTGCTCGCTACCGTGGCGCCCGGGACCTGGTTACGCGACGGGCTAGAACGGGTACTGCGCGGTAACACCGGCGCGCTGATCGTCATGGGATTCGACGAGACCGTCGAGTCGCTGTGCACGGGCGGATTTCCCCTGGACGTCGAATCGTCGGCCACCCGGCTCCGGGAACTGGCCAAGATGGACGGCGCCCTGGTGCTCTCGTCCGACGGCAGCCGCATCCTGCGCGCCGCGACCCACCTGATGCCCGACCCGGGCATCGACACCGACGAGTCCGGCACCCGGCACCGCACCGCGCAGCGGGTCGCCATCCAGACCGGGCACCCGGTCATCTCGGTGTCGCAGTCGATGCGGATCATCGGCATGTACCTCGGCCGGCAGCGCTACGTGCTGGAGAGCAGCGGCGAGCTGTTGGGTCGCGCCAACCAGGCGATCGCCACGCTCGAGCGCTACAAGGCGCGCCTGGACGAGGTGTCGAACACGCTGTCCGCGCTGGAGATCGAGGACCTCGTCACGGTGCGCGACGCCGCGATGGTGATGCAGCGCCTGGAGATGGTGCGCCGCATCGCGGACGAGATCGTCGGCTACGTCGTCGAGCTGGGCACCGACGGGCGGCTGCTGGCTCTGCAGCTCGAGGAGCTGATGGCCGGGGTCGACGCCGACCGTGAGCTCATCACGCGTGACTACCTGCCGGGCGGGCGCCGCGGCCGCACCGCCGAGCAGGTGCTGACCGAGCTCTCCGACCTGTCCGCCACGGACCTGCTCGATCTCGGCCTCGTCGCTTCGGCCATGGGCTTCGCGAGTGCCGCGGAATCACTCGACGGCGTCGCCAGCCCCCGGGGCTACCGGCTATTGGCTCGGGTGCCCCGGCTGCCCGGCCCCATCCTCGACCGGGTCGTTCAGCACTTCGACGGCTTGCAGAAGCTGCTCGCCGCGACGGTCGAGGACCTGCAAGGCGTCGAGGGCGTGGGCGAGTCGCGAGCCCGCAGCGTGCGCGAGGCGATCTCCCGACTGGCCGACGCGTCGATCATCGACCGCTACCCGTAAGCGAAATGGACGCCGCGTCGCCCGCAACTCCGTCGTGATGCGGGCGACGCGGCATCGGTCAAAGCCCGACCCCCCGGACGGGCTTGACTTCGACGGCCCCGACGATGCGGTCGTGGCCGATCGACATATTGGTGAGTGCTTCGCGGACCGAGTCGGCGGAGTCGCTCGTCACGAGGCAGTAGATGATCTCGTCACTCGGCACGGCGATGCACGACATCGGCGTGACCGAACTGGTTCCGGACCCGCCGTTGGCACCGGACCGCAGCTGCGCGAGCATCTCGGCGGCGACTTCGGCCGTCGCTGATGAGGCGTAGCACTCGATCAGGAAAAGCGGCTCCCCCACTCACATAACGCTAGGGAGACAGCCCGGCTGAGGAATCAGGGGTCGTCCCTACAAGTGGGGCGTAGGTGGTGAGTTCACGGCGGGAGTGAATGCCGAGTTTGCGATAGATGCGACTGAGATTGGCTTCGACGGTCTTGACGGTGACGAACGCGGCGGCCGCAACCTCCTTGTTGGTCAAGCCGCTCGCGACCAGCCGGGCTATCCGCTCCTCGGTCGGGGTCAACTCCCCGACGCTTCCCCGTTGCAGGCCCAGGCGCCGCAGTTCGGCCGCCGCGCGCTCAGCCCACACCGGTGCGCCCAGGTCGGCGAAGATCTTCTCGGCTTCGGCGAGTACGACGCGGGCCTGCAGCTTCTCCTTGCGTCGTCGCAGCAATCGACCCTGCCACAGCAGCGTCCGCGCCCGTTCGAACGGCATGGGCAGCGTGGCGTGCACGGCCAGGGCTTTCCCGAATGCGACCGACGCGGCGTCGAGGTCGCCCTGCGCCATCGCGAGGATCGCGCGCGAGCGCGCGGTGACCGCGACCAGCCAGGCGTACGGCGCGACCGCGACCCGGCGCTCCATCCGATCAACCAGTCCGGCCGCCCGGTCGAGGTCGCCGCTCGCAACGACCGCCTCGACGTGGTCACCGTGGAAGCGGTGCCGGGCCGGTTCCCCGACCCCCGCCGCCTGCATGATCTCATCGGCGCGAGACAGCTGCCGGTCGGCCTCAGTCGCATCGTCGCGGCAGATCGCGACGAAGCCCAGCACGACAAGATGCAGCGCGGTGACCCAGGGGTCGTCGAACTCGCTGGCCAGGGTCAGCCCCTCGTCGGCGGCGGCCTGGGCCGCGTCCAGCTCGCCGAGGTGGGCCAGGATCAGCCCGTGCGCGTACAGCACGAACCCGCGCCAGCGCCGGGAGCCCGACTGTTGCATGATCTCCATCGACTGGCGCACTTCGTGGCTGGCTCGTTGCCACTCACCGAGCCAGCAGTCGATCTCGGCCAGGTGCATGAGCGAGGTGCCGGTAGCCACCTCGTCGCCGACGTTGGCGGCGAACTCGTCCGCGTACCCGGCGCGCGCTTCCACCGGGTCGGCGAGGTGCTTGGCCAGCGACCGCCACGTCATCATCGCCCAGGTGCCGGCCCAGGACGTGCTAGCGGGGTTCAGCACCTTGCGCCCGCGCTCGATCAAGTCCCGATCGATGCCCCGGCCGGTGAAGAAGCGGACGTCGACGGCGGTCAGCCAGACGCATGCGGCCAGGTCCGGATCGGCGTCGGCGTCCTCGTCGGTGAGCAGCCGCAGAGTCGCCTCGATTGCTCGCTGCTCGTCGGCCAGGTCGTGCGTGCCGTACCAGGTCTGGCGCAGGCCGGCCTCGATCTGCATCAGCCGTGACTCGGGCGCCTCGGCGCTGGCCTGCTTACAGAGGCCTACCGCCTGCTGGGTCGCACCTTCGTGGAAGACGACGTGGGACAACTCGAGCAGCACGCGAGCGTGGTCCGGCCCGGCAGGCAGTTGCGATGCGGCCTTGTCGAGCAGCGACCAGGCTCGGCGCGTGTCGCCCGCGTGGAACAGGGCCCGTCCCGCTGCTGCCATCCGCGGCGCGTACCGCGTCGTGTCACCGGTCGGGGTCCGCAGCGCGGCGAGCTCCCACAGTTGGGCCGCGGAGGTCAGCGCCCCCCGCGATTGCGCTTCGGCGGCGCCGGCCTCGAGCGCGTCCGCCACCTGCTCGTCGCGATTCTCGCTGGCCAACGCGAGGTGCCACGCGCGTTCCTCGGCGTCGTCGACCAGGTCGGCGAGGCGTGCGTGGAGCCGTCGTAGCGACACCTGCGACGTCCGGGCCGCCGCTCCGAACAGCGGATGCCCGAGCCGCACCTGGTTGCCGTCCACTTCGACGACGCCGTCGCGCTCGGCCTGGTCCAGCCCGTCGAGGCCGACCTGTTCGCCCAAGGCGGCCACGACGAGATCGACGGTCGGCCGCGCGAGCGCGGAGACGACGTCGAGCACCTCCCGGGCCGCCGGCGGCAGCCGCTGGATTCGGCCGACGAGCAGGTCGCTCACCTTGTCGGGCACGGGTAGCGGCTCGCCGGCGGCGGCCTGTCCACCGGACTGCACCAGCGCGTGGGCGATTTCCAAGGCGAAGAAGGGGTTGCCTCCCGACGCCTGTTCGACGCGTCGCAGTACCGGCCGGGACAGCGTCAGATCGGTGCGGGTGTGAATCAGGCTGTGCAGCGCGCCGAGGCTCAGCCCGCCGAGACCGATCCGGATGATGCGATCCGGGGGTAGGGCCTGCGCCAACCCGAACGGCGACACCGGCTCGCGATCGCTGCGCACGGTCGCGAGCAGGCACACCGGTTCGGGACCGAGGCGCCGAGCGACGTATTCGATGGCCTGCGAGGTCGGCTGATCGAGCCATTGCGCGTCGTCGGCGGCCAGCACCACCGGCGCGTCCGCGGCCAGCGCGCGCACGATCCGCAGCAGCGCCACCGCGACCGCCAGCGGCTTGAGCGCGGGCTCGTCCGGATCCCGTCGGAGCAGCGCTACCTCGATGGCGTGCCGCTGCGGCTCGTGCAGGCCGGCCAGCACCTCCTCGGGCACTCCGTCCAGGAGATCGCGCAGGCCCGCGAACGACAACCCGGCCTCGGACTCAGCCGGACGGCAGGTCAGCAGCCGATACCCCCGGTCAGAAACGTCGGCGAGACCCTCACGCCAGAGGGTCGTCTTACCGATGCCCGCCGGGCCGTAGATGACGCACGCGGTCGGACCACGGTCGCCCGGCTCGAGGACGGCGCGCAACTCGGCCAACTGCCGGTCGCGGCCGACAACGCGGTAGGCCGCGTCGCGCCCGTTGCCCCGGTTCCCGTTCACCGCGCCCCCTGCGCACTGCGCCCCCCGCAATAACGATCATTGTGCACCAATTGCCCGCCCACAACTGAGAGTGCGCGTGACGGCCGGGCGAGAGCAATCGTCGCGTTGGCGCCGATAGAGCGCCCTCACTGTATAGGCCGGGGTCCGCGCATCGGCACGCTCAGTGCCTACGGCCACCTGAGCGGCAGCTACGCCGCAGCTAGGAGGATCGCGACGAGCGCGGGCAGGATGTCGAGGAACGTGGTCATCCGCTGGCCTCTCTCGGGGGTGCGGTGAGCCCGACCGCGAAAGCGCCCACGACCCGCTGGTAACCGATCGCGGTCCGCTGCAGCGCCCGGTGGACCGATTCGAGCGAGTCGCTCTCGATCAGGCAGAAGAAGATCTCGTCCCCGGGCACCGCGATGCACGACAACGGCGTGAGCACGCCGCTCGCGAAGCGGCTGCCCAGGGCGCGCAAACGCGCGAGCAGGTCAGCAGCCGCTTCGGCAGTGGCGGAGGAGGAGTAGCACTCGACGAGGAAGAGCGGCTGGGGCACGGGCAATGCGCTACGTATCCGCGTTACTCGGGGAATCGGGGAACGTCCCTACATATAGCGCTTCCGGGACGGTCTGGGCGACCAGCGCACGGCGCGATGCGACGCCGGTCCTAGACCCCGACCAAGATCGCGACGAGCCCGAGGGCTGCGTGCAGGTCCATGGCAGCGCTGAGGTTCATCGGCCTCGCCCCCACGACGGGTTCGGTGAAGGTAGTGCGCCCGCGCGCTCCCCCACGATCCGCAGAGCGCCGAACACCATGCAAGACGCTACGGAGTCGGCGTAGCGGAGGAATCGGGGGACATCCCTATATGTGACCCTTCGGCGACATACGCGCCGGCGTGAACGCGTGGCGAGGTCAGCCGATGCTGAAGGTGGCCGTGCGTCCGTCGATCTGGCCGAACTGTGCGTGCAGGGTGTAGTTGCCGGCGCCGACGCGCTGCCGGTGGCCGACGCAATGCGGCTGTGACGACAGCCCGGTCCACCTGATCGAGCGGCGCACCGACTGCCGCGGTGTGAGGGTCAGCGGGCTAGCGCCGGGCTGGACCTGGCAGTCGTGGCTCCCCCACACCCGCGATTCGCCGTTGTAGACGAGCAACTCGATCTCGCTGTCGGACAGGTTGGCGACGCACGGCGCCTGCCCGGTGTTGGTCACCTGGATCTCGAGCTCGGGCTGCTGGCCGACCTGGTAGCGCTTGGCCTGGGTCTGCGCGGCGATGCTCAGTACCGACGGCACGCAGGGCACCGCGGCGGGTGTCGACGTGTGCTTGGTGGGCGTGGGGGCCGACGTGTGGGCGCCGGCCGGCTTCTTCTTGTCGCCACCGGAGACGAACACCACGTAGACGGTGAGGACGGTGAGCAGCACCGCGCCGGCGAAGAGGAGCCGCCGACGCCAGTAAACGGCCGGTGACAACGATCCGATTGGGCGCAGCATCGTCGCGTCACGCTAGCCGATGAGCCATTGCCGGTCGCATCGAAGAGACTGGTGCCCGTGGACGAGTTGCTTTCCTGGTACGGCCGAGCCGCGCGGGACCTGCCGTGGCGGCGTCCGGGCGCCTCGCCGTGGGCGGTGCTCGTCAGCGAGGTGATGTTGCAGCAGACGCCGGTTGTCCGAGTGCTGCCGGCATATCAGGACTGGATGGCGCGGTGGCCGACGCCGGCGGCGCTGGCTGCCGCCACGCCGGGCGAGGCGGTGCGCGCCTGGGGCAAGTTGGGCTATCCGCGACGCGCGCTGCGCCTGCACTCGTGCGCGGTCGCGTTGGTCTCGCGGTACGGGGGCGAGGTGCCCGCCTCGGTCGAAGCCCTGCTGGAGTTGCCCGGGGTGGGCGCGTACACGGCACGCGCGGTGGCGGCGTTCGCGTTCGGGCAGCGCCAGCCCGTCGTCGACACGAACGTGCGCCGGGTCGTGGCCCGAGCCTTCACCGGGCAGGGCGAGGCGGGGCCGCCGTCGGCCGCGCGCGATCTGGCCGCGGTCGAGGCGCTGCTGCCGTCTGCGCCCGCGGTCGCGGCTCGGGCCAGCGTCGCGCTCATGGAGCTCGGGGCGCTGGTGTGCACCGCCCGCACACCCCGCTGCGGCGACTGCCCGCTGCGTGGCTCGTGCGCGTGGCGGCTGGCGGGTTCGCCGCCCTACCGCGGCCCGACGGTGCGCCCGCAACGGTTCGCCGGCACCGACCGCCAAGTGCGGGGCTTGCTGCTCGACGTCCTGCGCGCGTCCCCGTCGCCGGTCGAGGCAGCCGCGTTGGACGTCGTGTGGCCCGATGCGGGGCAACGCAGCCGCGCCCTGGACGCCCTGATCGTGGACGGCCTGATCGACCCGCTGCCCGACGGCCGCTACGCGTTGCCCGGCGCCTCGTGAACGGTTTTGCCTGAACGGTTTTGGTCACCCAGCCGGATATATGACGGCGGGTGACCAAAACCGGATCAGGATCACCCCGGCGACCAGGCCGCCCAGGACTCGTCCCACCATCGCTCACCGCGGTCGAGCGCGGCGGCCACCTTCGCCGCCTCGGTGCGAACCGCCGCAACCTCGTCGGGCGGGAACATGCCGTCGCGCGCCATCTGCTCGAAGCTCTCGACGTCCTTCCACCGATAGCGGCCGTCGGGCGAGAGCACCAGATCCAGCTCCTGGTCGAACGTCTCGAACCCCTCGGCCACGCGACGGAACGGTTCTTGGAAGTTCACGTACCAGTGCGAGAAGGCTCGGTTGGGGCCTTGCCAGAATGCCCAGACCGAATGGGCGACCCCGGGCCACAGCTGCATGACGACCCCGTGGCCGCGAAACGCCCGGTGCTGCAGCCACGGATGCTCGCCCCACGGGAAGTCGGGGTCGGGGCTCGAGAACGGGGCACCCTCGGCGAGGTAGACCACCAGGGTGTCGCCGTCGTCGCTCAACACATGCACCGGTATCGACAGCCACACCTTGCCGAACCGCGCCCACCTGGCCTGGATCAGCTGACCCACCGCGAACGGTTCACCCACCGAAACGAGGCTAGCCCCCGCGCTGAACGGTTTTGGTCGCCCAGGCGTCTATACGATGCCGGGCGGCCAAAAGCACGGGCGGCCACCTGGTGACCACGACGGGCCGCAGCCGCGCCGGCGGACCGATCAACGATCGATCCTTCCGGCGCGATCCGCTTGCTCTACTCGCTGACGACGTCCGCGGGAATGACGACGTCCGGCACGGGTGCCGGCTTGGCCTCGCCGCGGAAGGTGAACTTCCCGTCCTTCTCCGAAGCAGTCTCGGACGGCTCCGCGTCGATGACCACGATCTGCCCGGCCGCCAGCTCGCCGAACAGGATCTTCTCCGACAGGGAGTCCTCGATCTCACGCTGGATGGTGCGGCGCAGTGGCCGCGCGCCCAGCACGGGGTCGTACCCCTTCTTGGCCAGCAACTTCTTGGCCGCGTCTGTGAGCTCGAGGCCCATGTCCTTGTTGCGCATCTGCGTGTCGAGCAGCGCCAGCCGCAGGTCGACGATGTGGACGATCTCGTCCTCGGTCAGCTGGTGGAACACGATCGTGTCGTCGATGCGGTTGAGGAACTCAGGGCGGAAGTGCTGCTTGAGCTCGTCGGTGACCTTCTGCTTCATCCGCTCGTAGTTCGACGACTCGTCGTTGGACGCCTGGAAGCCCAGGTTGACCGACTTGGAGACGTCGCGGGTGCCCAGGTTGGTGGTCAGGATCAGCACCGTGTTCTTGAAGTCCACGATGCGGCCCTGGCCGTCGGTGAGCCGCCCGTCTTCGAGCACCTGCAGCAGCGTGTTGAACACGTCCGGGTGAGCCTTCTCGACCTCGTCGAACAGCACGACGCTGAACGGCTTGCGGCGCACCTTCTCGGTGAGCTGGCCACCCTCGTCGTAGCCGACGTAGCCGGGGGGCGCCCCGACCAGTCGCGACACGGTGTACCGGTCGTGGAACTCGGACATGTCCAGCTGGATCAGCGCGTCGTCGTCACCGAACAGGAACTCGGCCAGCGTCTTGGCCAGCTCGGTCTTACCCACACCGGACGGGCCGGCGAAGATGAACGAGCCACCGGGACGCTTCGGGTCCTTCAACCCGGCCCGTGTACGCCGGATCGCCTGGGACACGGCCTTGATCGCCTGCTGCTGGCCGACGACCCGCTTGTGCAGCTCGTCCTCCATGCGCAGCAGCCGCGCGGTCTCTTCCTCGGTCAGCTTGAAGACCGGGATGCCGGTCCAGATCGCCAGCACCTCCGCGATCTGCTCGTCGTCGACCTCGGCCACGACGTCCATGTCGCCGGCCTTCCACTCCTTCTCGCGCTGCGCCTTCTCGGCGAGCAGCGTCTTCTCCTTGTCGCGCAGACCAGCAGCCTTCTCGAAGTCCTGCGCGTCGATCGCGGACTCCTTGTCGCGCCGCACCTCGGCGATGCGCTCGTCGAACTGACGCAGATCCGGCGGGGCGGTCATGCGGCGGATGCGCATGCGCGAGCCGGCCTCGTCGATCAGGTCGATCGCCTTGTCGGGCAGGAACCGGTCTGAGATGTACCGGTCGGCGAGGCCCGCCGCCGCCACCAACGCGGCGTCGGTGATCGAGACGCGGTGGTGCGCCTCGTACCGGTCGCGCAGTCCCTTGAGGATCTCGATGGTGTGCGCCACGGTCGGCTCGCCTACCTGCACCGGCTGGAAGCGCCGCTCGAGGGCGGCATCCTTCTCCAGGTGCTTGCGGTACTCGTCGAGCGTGGTGGCACCGATCGTCTGCAGCTCACCGCGAGCCAGCATCGGCTTGAGGATGGACGCGGCGTCGATGGCGCCCTCGGCGGCCCCCGCACCCACCAGGGTGTGGATCTCGTCGATGAACATGATGATGTCGCCGCGGGTGCGGATCTCCTTGAGCACCTTCTTCAGGCGCTCCTCGAAGTCACCGCGGTAGCGCGAGCCGGCGACCAGGGACCCGAGGTCGAGGGTGTAGAGGTGCTTGTCCTTGAGCGTCTCGGGCACCTCGCCCTTGACGATCGCCTGGGCCAGCCCCTCGACGACGGCGGTCTTGCCGACGCCGGGCTCGCCGATCAGCACCGGGTTGTTCTTGGTGCGCCGCGAGAGCACCTGCATGAGGCGCTCGATCTCCTTCTCGCGTCCGATGACCGGGTCGAGCTTGCCCTCGCGGGCGGCCTGGGTCAGGTTGCGGCCGAACTGGTCGAGCACGAGGCTCGTCGAAGGAGTGGCCTCCGACGCGGTGCCGGCCGGCTCCTTGGCCTGGTAGCCGTTCAGCAGCTGGATGACCTGCTGGCGGACCTTGTTCAGGTCGGCGCCGAGCTTGACCAGCACCTGGGCGGCCACACCCTCACCCTCGCGGATGAGCCCGAGCAGGATGTGCTCGGTGCCGATGTAGTTGTGGCCGAGCTGCAGCGCCTCGCGCAGGCTGAGCTCGAGCACCTTCTTGGCCCGCGGCGTGAACGGGATGTGCCCGCTCGGCGCCTGCTGGCCCTGGCCGATGATCTCCTCGACCTGGGAGCGCACGGCCTCGAGCGAGATGCCGAGCGATTCGAGGGCCTTGGCGGCGACGCCTTCGCCCTCGTGGATGAGGCCGAGCAGGATGTGCTCGGTGCCGATGTAGTTGTGATTGAGCATCCGGGCCTCTTCTTGGGCCAGGACGACAACCCGACGTGCGCGGTCGGTGAACCTCTCGAACATTGCTAGCTCCTTCCGCGCCTTCGTTCAGACTGCTGGAGGTCGGTGCGGATACCCGCCGCGACCCCCGACGCCGTCGTCACAAGTTCTCGCAGCAGACCGTCAGTAATGACTCTACTGCCGCAGTGTGACGGTCGATGTCGCAGATCCGGTTACGAACGTCCGAACAGTCACGCCGCCCGGCGCGAAGTCGGCGACGCACCCGGGACAACGGACGAGACGCGGCAGTGATGCCCGTGGAGCCGTCCGCTAGCAGCGAACGGCTGACTGAACTCATCCGCCGGGAGCGGATCCGAGCGCTCATCGCGTTCGTGGTCGCTCATCGCGTTCGCAGTTGAGTACAACGGCGCGCGGATCCGTCGTACATAGTGTGGGTAACACGCCACTGCGGGACGAAGAGCTGGCGCGGGTGCTGTACGCCAAGCATGCGGCACCGCTGCTCGCCTTCGTCCAGCGCCTGCTCGACGGCGACCGGTCCTCGGCGGAGGACATCGTCCAGGAAACTCTGCTGCGCGCCTGGCGAAGCGCCGATCGGCTGCCGTCCGAGGCCATCCGGCCGTGGCTGTTCACGACGGCCCGCCGCCTGGTCATCGACACGTACCGCGCCCGCCGGGCCCGGCCGCCCGAGACGTCGGCCGACCCGCTCGATGTCGCAGCCGACAACGACGACCTCGACGCCGCGCTGGACGCCGTGCTCCTGACCGACGCCCTCGCCGCGCTGTCGCCGGCCCACCGCGCGGTGCTCGTCGATTGCTTCTACCGCGGCCGGACCGCTCGCGAGGTGGCCAAGGAGCGCGGGTTGCCGCCGGGCACCGTGCGATCGCGCCTGCACTACGCGCTGCGCGCCCTCGGCCTGGCCCTGCACGAACGGGGGGTGACCCGGCCGTGACGTGCGAGCTGCGCGACTACGTGGCCGCGTACGTCCTGGACGCCCTCGAACCGGACGAATCCACCATGCTGCAGTCCCACCTGCCCACCTGCGAGACGTGCCAGCGCGAGCTGACGAGCCTGGACTGGATTCCGCAGCTACTGCCGCTGGTGCCGATGCAGCAGATCGAGCGGTTCGACGATCCACCCGAGGCGCCGCCGGCCGCGCCGCCGGCCGCCCTGCTGCAGCGCCTCGTCAGCTCCACGTCGCGTGAGATGGGCACCCCGCGCGGCCGCCGGGCCGCCGCACTGGTCGGCGCCGCGGCGTTGCTCGCGGCCGTCGGGACGCTGTCGACCGTGGCGCATGTGCCGGAGCACGGCACGCGGACGTCGACCGTCGTGGCCGTCGATCCCCGGACGCACGTCAGCGCCACCGTCAGGCTGGACCGCCACGATTGGGGAACGCAACTCAGCCTGGACCTCAAGGGTGCCTACCCGGGCGGCACCTGCTTGCTGGTCGCCCACGCGGACGACGGCCGCAGCGACACCGCCGCCACCTGGGTCGCGTCGCCGCAGGGCACCGCCAGCGTGCCGGGCGCCACCGCGATCCCGGCCGACGACATCACCGAACTGGACGTGGTGACCCCGAACGGTCATCAGCTCGTCCGGATCGTGATGCCCCACTGAGCAAGGAGGATTACTGATGATCTACCGGATGCATGTGCTGCTCGGCCTCGGCGGTGCCGGCCTGCTCGCCCTGGCCGCGTGCAGTTCCTCGGGGGGCGGCACGCACGACACCAGTCCGGGCGGCACCGCCAACACCACGGTGGCCGTCCGCAGCGCCGGCGACTTGGGCGACGTGCTGACCGACGCGGACGGCAAGACGCTCTACGCGAGCGACGAGGAGATGAACGGCAAGATCGTGTGCGATACGCAGGCGTGCCTGCAATTCTGGACGCCGCTGGTGGTGGCCGACAGCACGCCGACCGGGCCCTCGTCGATCACGGCGAAGCTCACCACGATCGCCCGTCCCGACGGCAAGATGCAGGTGGCGCTGAACGGCGCGCCGCTGTACTCGTTCTCGGAGGACCACTCGGCCGGCGACACCAAGGGCGAGAACTTCACGGACAAGTTCGGCAGCCAGTCGTTCACCTGGCACGCCGCGACGCCGGCCGGATTCGCGAGCCAGGCGCCGGCGCAGCCCTCGGGGCCGTCGTACTCCTATCCCAACGGTGGCGGCGGCTACTGATGTTCACCCGGTCGTTGCCTCGATGGGTCGTGCCCGCGGTCTTGTGGGTCCTGCGCGTGGTCACGGCCGGGATGCTCGCAGTCGACGCCTACACCCACGTCGACCAGGCGTTCCGCTACGAACCGAACCGGGACAACGGGCTCAGCCAGGGCGACCTGTTCCGCATCGAGGCCGGCGCGGCGTCGTTCGCGGCGCTGGCCGTCCTGGTGCTGGTGGGGCGGACAGCCTGGGCGCTGGTGGGCTGGGCGTTGGCAATCATCGTCGCGGCTTCGGCACTCGGGGCCGTGATGATCTACACGCACTACGACATCGGCGCGCTCGGCCCGCTGCCGAACATGTACGAACCGTTCTGGTTCGCGGAGAAGACCCGGGCGGCCGTCGCCGAGGGCATCGCCACCGGAACGGGCACCCTCGGCTTCCTGATCACGGCGTGGTCGGCGTGGGCCAGCCGGCGGACGAAGCGGGCAACGCTGCCCGAGCCGCTGGCCCGCCGGCGGGACCCCCCGCTACGGGCGCGCATCCGCCACGACACCTGACGCCGGCCGCTGTCCGTGGACCGGCCGCACGGGCAGCGGTCAGGCCGGCAGGGAGCCGGGATGCGCCAGGTCGTCGCCGCGGTGCGTGATGCGGTTGGCCCCGTCGACGAAGATCACCTTCGGCTCGTACGCCTTCGCCTCGACGTCGGGCAGCATCGCGTAGCTGATGATGATCACCAGGTCGCCGGTGTGCACCAGGTGCGCGGCCGCCCCGTTGATGCCGATGACGCCGCTACCCCGCTCGCCCTCGATGACGTACGTCTCGAGTCGGGCCCCGTTCGTGACGTCGACGACCGCCACCTGCTCGCCGGGCAGCAGATCCGCGGCATCCATCAGGTCGGCGTCGACCGTGATCGAGCCGACGTAGTGCAGATCCGCCTGGGTCACGGTCGCCCGGTGGATCTTGCTCTTCAGCATGGTGCGGTACACGGGTAGAGGGTAAGTCCGTGCGCCGTCCGCCAGCTATAAGACGTTCGTCACCGCATCAGCGAAGTTTGTCTAGACCACCTGGATAAACAACCCCTAAGGTCTCCCTCGCACGCTTCGGCCCGCGTTGCGAGGAGATGTCATGCGAATCCGTTCGGTACTGGCTGGCGCCACTGTGTTGTCACTCGCGGCAATCGGGATGCAGGCGACCGCATCGGCCGCTCCCCCGCCCGATCCCGTCACAGCCCGGCTGGCCCAGCTGACGCTCGAGCAGAAGGTCGGACAGCTGTTCTCGACGTACGTCTACGGCGACTCGGCCACGGCGCCCAGCGCGGCCGACGCCGCCCAGAATCGCGCGCTGTACGGCGTCGACACCGGCGCCCAGGTGATCGCCAAGTACCACCTCGGCAGCGTCATCTACTTCGCCTGGACCGACAGCCTGAACAACCCCACCCAGATCGCCGGCTTGTCGAACGGCCTGCAGCAGGCCGCCCACGACAGCGACGGCACCCCGCTGCTGATCAGCACCGACCAGGAGGGCGGCAACGTCACCCGCATCGGCGCGCCCCTGGCCGTCTCACCCGGCAACATGGCCATCGGCGCGACGTTCTCGCCCGTCGACTCGTACACCATGTCGCGCGCGACCGGCCAGCAACTCAAGGCGATCGGCATCAACGTCGACGACGCTCCCGTGGTGGACGTCAACACCAACCCGGCCAACACCGCCGACGGCCCACGCTCGTTCGGCGACCAGGCCGTCCCGGCGGCGGTGCTGGGCACGGCGTCCGTGCTCGGGTACCAGTCGGCGCACGTGGCGGCCACGGCCAAGCACTTCCCGGGCCTGGGTAGCACGAGCATCAACACCGACAACGGCATCGCCGTCACCGACGAGACGCGCGCCGACTTCGAGCGCAACGACCTGCCGCCGTTCCGGGCCGCGATCGCCGCCGGCACCGATGAGATCATGGCCGCGCACATCGTGGCTCCGTCGCTGGATCCGTCCGGGGCACCGGCCAGCCTGTCCGAGCCGATCGTCACCGGCCTGCTACGCAATCAGCTGCACTACGACGGCGTGGTCATCACCGACGCGCTGAGCGCCGCCGCGCTGCAGAACGTCGACCCGGCCGAACGCGCCGTGCGAGCGATCGAGGCCGGCGTCGACCAGGCGCTGATGCCGACCAGCCTGCCCGACGCGTACGCCGCCGTGCTGGCCGCCGTCCACAGTGGACGGATCAGCACCGCCCGCATCGACCAGTCGGTGACCCGGGTGCTGAAGCTCAAGCAGAAGCTCGGCTTGTTCGACAACGCGATGGTGGACGTGTCGAAGGTGCCGACCAGTGTCGGCACCGCGTCGCAGAACGCCGCCGCGGCCAGCGTGGCCAAGCACTCGATCACCCTGGTGCGCAACCAGAATCATGTCCTGCCGCTGCACGGTGCCGGTCAGAAGGTCCTGGTCACCGGCTGGGGCGCGGGCACCACGCAGACGCTCGCCGGCTCGATCGCCACGCACGGCGTGACCACCCAGCGCGTGTACACCGGCGGCGCGCCGTCGCAGGCGTTGATCGACGCCGCCGTCGCCGCGGCGAACGCCAACGACCAGGTGGTCGTCACCACCGACAACGCCTGGGGCGACACCGGCCAGCAGGCTCTGGTCAGGGCGCTGCTCGCCACCGGCAAGCCGGTCGTCGTGGTGTCGGTCGGCGGACCGTACGACCTGGCCTACATCGGCGCGGCACCGACCTACCTGGCCGCCTACGGGTACCAGCCGGCGACGCTGACCCAGCTGGTCGCGGTGCTGTTCGGCGCCCAGCCCGGTGGCCACCTGCCGGTGACCATCGAGGGATTCGCGGCATACGGCACGGGCGAGCGTTTTTAGCGAGCCCGACAAGTTGTCCGCGCTTCGCGACGTCCTGGTGTCGCGAAGCGCGGACAACTTGAGTAACAGGAGTGGGTGAGCCACTAAGAGCCCGCACGGATAGCGCTTGGGGTCCTGGGGGGCGGCCGAATCCCAGCTGACCTATCCGCGCGAGCTCTTAGCCCTCCGCTAGCGCGCCGGGGCGGGTTTCGGG
>DASXYL010000053.1:0-90121 GCA_036502575.1 Jatrophihabitantaceae bacterium
GACGCATCGACGCCCCGGTACCGGAGCTGGCCGACGACCTGCCCGCCGCGCCCATCGACAGCGCAACGCTGGTCGAGTTAGCCGACCGCTACGGCCTGGACGACTCGATCAACCGTGTCCTCAACGCCATCGCCAAGGCCCGAACGATGTGAGTGAACACCCTTCAAGCTCGGACAGATCCGCGCAGTCCGACCTCCACGGTTACTCAGCCGATGTGCAGGGTCCGAAAGCGATCGGGTTGCGCCGGGTCTCGATCAACGACTTGGATCGGTACGCGAGCCCACTGCCACACGCTGATGCCCGCCGTGCGGGAGAACTGGATCGGCCCGCGGGTGCCGTCAACCGCAACCCGTGGCCAGGATTCGGCAATGCGCCTCCGGTCCGTGCCGTGAGAACGCAGCACCTCGGCGAGGACGGCGACCGTGTCGTAGCCCTCGAAGGCGACGAAGGACGGCGCTTCGGCCAGCCGCTCGCGCAGCGCCGCCTCGATTCGTGCACCGAGTGGGTTCAGGCGCTCGGGCCGGTACCGCAAGAACGGGATCGCGGCGCCGTCGTCACCCAGCAACGTCGCCCACTCGGCGAACTCCGGTTGCCCGGCCGGAGCCCCAATCACGATCTCGGCGAGACGCTGGTCGCGGCGCACTGATTTGACGATCGACACTGCCGGCTCCGGGTGGCCAGCGAGAAGAACGAGGGCTGTCGCGCGGTTGTCGACGAGTTCGTCGCACACAGCCGTGGGGGTGAGCGCGCGCATGTCGAGTTCGATGACGGTGCCGCCGCGTGGAGCGAGGTACTCCCGCAGAATGCGGGCTCCAGCTGCCCAGTAGACGCTCGCGTCAGCCGCTATGGCGATTCGACGGTGGCCCGCGCTGAGGAGGAAGTCTGCGTAGATCGGCCAGCCGCGAGACTGCGCCGGGGCGAGGCGCGCGACCCATTCCGTCGGCTGTTCGGTGAGGGCGTCGAGAACTGCTGAGGAACAGAGGAACGGCAGGCCGATGGCGTCGGCCCGGCCGGCAGCAGTGCGAGCGACGACGCTGTGATACTCCCCCACCAGGGCAGCCACCCCGAGGCCCGCCAATTCATCGACGGCCGCCGCGGCCCGCTGTGGATCCGCTGCGGTGTCTCGGACCAGCAGTTCGAGCGGTCTTCCGACGATCCCGCCGGTGTCGTTGACCTCGCCTACGGCCAGTTGGAGTCCAGCGAGCAAGTGCCGGCCCGCCTCGACCCAGCCAGGCCGGGTGAGCGGGACGAGAGCACCGATCTGAATGGCTAACTCGTCAGCCCGCATCCGGGTGACCATTCCGGGCATTGCATCCACTGCCGTTGCTCACGGCAGGATGACGCATCAACCCAGGCTGAACGAGTAGTTGCCGCTCGAGCTGGTGATCCTCACGGTCACGGTCTTGCCCCCGTCGGCGGTGCACGTGAACGTCTTGCCCTTCTTCACCGTCGGGTTCTTGCCGTCGTTGCACTTGGCGTTGGTATAGCCGGCCTTCTCGAGCGTCTTCTCGACCGCGGTGTGGTCGAGCACCTTCTTGAAGCCGAGGAACCCGGGCTTGGCTACGAACGCGACGATGGCGAGCGCGGCCACCACGACGACGACGCCGAGGCCGATCCACAGCCCGACGTGGCGCTTCTTCGGCGGTCCGGGCGGGTACGGCGAGTACGGCTGCTGGCCGTACGGCGGCCCGTACTGGCCATAGCCCTGCGGCGGCGCACCGTAGGGCTGTTGCTGCTGGGGCGGGTAGCCCGGGTCGGGCTGCTGGTAGGGCGCCTGGCCGTATCCCGGTGCGGGGGCCTGCTGCTGCGCCCAGCCCGGCTGGGCCTGCGGCTCCGGCTGGTAGCCCTGCGGCTCGGGCTGGTACGCCTGGGGTTCGGGCTGATACCCCTGGGGTTCGGGCTGATACCCCTGGGGTTCGGGCTGGTAGGCCTGCGGCTCCGGTTGGTACGCCTGCGGGTAGCCCTGCGACGGGGCCGGCGCCGGGGCACCCTGCGGGTTCGGCGGCGGGTAGGCCGGCGAGCTCGACTGCGGCTGGTAGGACGCTCCGGGCGGCGGGGGCGGGAACGCCGGCATCTGCTGGGTGGGCGACGGCCGGTCCAGGCCCAGGTCCTTGCGGGAGAACGCCTGGGTGCGATCGTCGTCGGTCGACAGCGGCTCGGCGGCCGGCTCAGCCTCGGACGAGGCGGCCGGCTCGGCGGGCGGCGGAGGCGGCGGGGTCGACATCGGCCGCGCGATCGTGGCGTCCTCCGGCTCGTTGTCGGCCGGCGCGTCCGGCGCAGGTTGGCCCTGCGCTGAACTCGGGCCCCAGTCCGAACCCTGCGGCTGCTGAGGTGGCCAGGGCTGATTGCCCTGATCGCCGTTGTCGGATGCCATCGTGTGCCTCTTCCGTCCGGATCGCACTGCGCGTCGATGAAGCAGCGACGCACTGCCGGTTTCGCGCCCTACGCTACTGCGCGGGTCGGCCCACCGTACCGAGTCACGGGAACATGCCTTGCGCCACCACGCCGCGCCGGATGATCCGGGCGGCGGCGCGAGCCGTGGCCGCCACCGGGGCCGGCTCGCCGGTGGGCGACGGGGCCGCGGCGATCTGTTCGAGCAGGTCGAGTAACTGCTTGCACCACCGGACGAAATCGCCGGCCGAGAGCTCGACGCCGACGTCCGCGGCCGAGGTCAGCACCCGATCGAGGCTGTCGCGCTGGGTCCACCGGTAGGCCGCCCATACGAAGCCGAGCTGCGGTTCGCGGGTCTGCGGCAGGCCCCGCTCGGACTCGTGGTCGGCCAGCTCGGCCCAGATCCGGGTGGTGCTGGCCAGCGCCGTGCGCACTGGCGCGGTCGGCATCCGGTCGGCGAGCTGCTCGTCGCGGCGGGCCTCGTACACGAGGGTGGACACCACGGCGGCCAGCTCGGCGGCGTCCAGACCGTCCCAGTCGCCGGACCGCAGGCACTCGGCGACGAGTAGGTCGGACTCGGACCAGATCCGGGCCACCTGCCGGCCGGCCGGCGTGGTCTCGTCGCCGGCCAGGTAGCCCCGCTCGTCGAGCAGCTCGCAGATCCGGTCGAACGTGCGGCCGAGCGAGTTCGTCCGGCCCTCGATGCGGCGGTGCAGGGCGGCGGTCTCACGTTCCAGGCGGTGGTAGCGCTCGGCCCAGCGGGCGTGCGCCTCGCGGTCCGGGCAGCCGTGGCACGGGTGCGCCCGGATGGCGGCGCGCAGCTGGGCGATCTGCTCGTCGTCGACCGCTGCGCTGTCCCGCCGCGACCGGCGCTGCGCCGGCGGCAGGTCAAGGGCACGCAGCGTCGAGGCCAGGTCGCGCCGGTCCTGCGGCGATCGGGGGTTGAACCGCTTCGGCACCCGCACCGTCGCGAGGGATTCCACCGGTGACGGGAAGTCGGTGAGCGACAGCCGCCCCGACCATCGCGCCTCGGTCAGCACCAGCGGCCGCGGGTCGTCGCGCGGCGCGATGCCCGGGTCGAGCACCACGGCCACGCCGGCGCGTCGACCGGCCGGCACGCGGATCACGTCCCCCGGCTTGAGGGCCTCCAACGACGCGACGACGTTGCCCCGTCGGGCCCGGGCGCCCTGCCGGGCCAGCGCCGCCTCGCGATCGGACAGCTCCCGGCGCAGGGCGGCGTACTCGGCGAAGTCGCCCTTGTCGCAGGTCATCTGCGCCGCCTGTTCGCGCATCGTGGCCTCGTTGCGGCGGATCTGCTTGGCCAGCCCACCGACCGACCGGTCGGCCTGGAACTGGGCGAACGACGCCTCGAGCAGTTGCCGCGCCGCCGGACGTCCCAACTGCCCGACCAGATTTACCGCCATGTTGTAGGACGGGCGAAACGACGAGCGCAACGGGTACGTCCGGGTCGAGGCCAGGCCGGCCACCCGACCCGGGTCGGCCTCTGGGCTCCACAGCACGACGGCGTGCCCCTCGACGTCGATGCCGCGCCGCCCGGCCCGACCGGTCAGCTGGGTGTACTCCCCCGGCGTGATGTCGGCGTGCGTGTCGCCGTTGAACTTCGACATCCGTTCGAGCAGCACCGTGCGGGCCGGCATGTTGATGCCCAGGGCCAGCGTCTCGGTGGCGAACACGGCGCGGACCAGGCCGCGCACGAACAGCTCCTCGACCGTCTCCTTGAACGCCGGGATGAGCCCCGCATGGTGGGCAGCCACGCCACGGCGCAGCCCGTCCAGCCAGTCCCAGTAGCCGAGTACGTCGAGGTCCTCGGCCGGGATAGCGGCCGTGCGCTGCTCGACGATGGACGTGATCTGGTCGCGCTCGGCCGGCTCGGTCAGCCACATCCCGGACAGCACGCACTGGCGCACGGCGGCGTCGCAACCGACGCGGCTGAAGATGAACGTGATGAGCGGCAGCAGCCCCTCGCTGTCCAGCCGGGCGATCACGTCCGGACGGTTCGGCGGGCGCCAACCGCGCGTGGATCGGTTGCCCCGCGCCCCCGGGTCGAGGTAGCGCATCCGCTCGGCCAGGTACCGCTTCAGCTCGGGGTTGACCGCCGCCTGGTCGGCCCCGAACAGATCGAACATCCGGGTGCCGATCAGCATGTGCTGCCACAACGGCACCGGCCGCTGCTCGTGCACCACCACCCGGGTGTCGCCGCGCACCGTGACCAGCCAGTCGCCGAACTCCTCGGCGTTGGACACCGTGGCCGACAGCGACACCAGCCGGACCGCCTCGGGCAGGTGGATGATCACCTCCTCCCAGACCGCGCCGCGGAACCGGTCGCCCAGGTAGTGCACCTCGTCCATGACGACGTAACCCAGGCCCTCGAGGGACGAGCTGCCCACGTAGAGCATGTTGCGCAGGACCTCGGTCGTCATGACCACGATCGGCGCGCCGGCGTTGATGGCGTTGTCGCCGGTCAGCAGCCCGACCGCGTCGGCACCGTGCCGGTCGACCAGATCGTTGAACTTCTGATTGGACAGCGCCTTGATCGGCGTGGTGTAGAAGCACTTCTGCCCGGACGCGAGCGCCAGATGCACGGCGAACTCGCCCACCACGGTCTTGCCCGATCCGGTGGGGGCGCACACCAGCACGCCGTGCCCCTCGGCCAGCGCCTCGCAGGCATCCACCTGGAACTGGTCGAGCTCGAACGGGTAGCTGTTGCTGAACCGTACGAACTCGGGATACCTCCCCCGGCGCCGCGCGGCGGCGTACCGATCAGCCGGCGCGGACATGCCATCTAGCCTACGTGCGTGATTGATTTCGACTGCGACGCCGTGCTGTTCGACCTGGACGGCACCCTCGTCGACTCCACGGCGGCGGTCATCCGAGCCTGGCAGGCCACCGCGGCCAAGCTCGACATCCCGTTCGCGGCGTTCGAGCCGTACCTGCACGGGATCCCGGGCGACAAGGTGATGGCCACCGTCGCCCCGCACCTGACGCCCGAGCAGATCGACGAACTGTCGCAGTGGATGCTCGCGTCCGAGGCGGCGGACACCGACGGCGTCGTCGCGGCCCCGGGCGCGGCCGAGGCTCTCGACGGCCTGCCGCCGAACCGCTGGGCGATCGTCACCAGCGGCGACACCCGGCTGGCCACCGCCCGGATCGCTGCCGCCGGGCTGCCGATGCCGAAGGTGCTGGTGACCATCGACGACATCCGCCGCGGCAAGCCCGACCCAGAGCCGTACCTGCAGGGCGCCGCCCGGCTGGGTTTCGCGCCGGCCCGCTGCCTGGTCGTCGAGGACGCCCCGGCCGGCGTCGAGTCCGGTCAGCGCGCCGGGATGCCCGTGCTGGGCGTGCTGACGACCTATCCCCGACTCGACGCGACGGCCACCGTGCCGGATCTGTCCACAGTGGACATTCACGTCGACGACGAAGGCCTCCGCGTAACCACAACGCGATGAGCGCTCGCGCGAAGATCCACGAAAGGCGGGTTGGCTAGGTCACGTCGTCCAAGGGGCGCGGGATGGGGTCGACGGCCGAGGGGGTGTCCAGGTCCTCGTCGTCGGCGTGTAGCGCGGCCTGCTCGGCGGCCAGCGCCTTGCGTTTGGCCTTGCGCTTGTCGTGGATGATCGCGAACAGTACCGATCCCTCGAACAGCAGCACCATGGGAAACGCCATCGCGCACATGGTGAAAGGGTCGGTGGTCGGCGTCGCGACGGCGGCGAACAGGAAGATCAAGAAGATGCCGACGCGTTGCGACTTCCGCAGCCACTTGGCCGGCAGCACGCCGGACATGTTGGCCATGACGACGAGCAGGGGTAACTCGAACGACGCCCCGAACACGATGAGCATCAGCGTGACGAACGACAGGTAGCTGTCGACGGTCAGCAACGCCTGGGTGCCCGATCCGGAGATCCCGAGCAGCACCCGCAACCCCTTGGCCAGCACCACGTAGGCCAGCGCGACGCCCGCGGCGAACAGCAGCGTCGAGGCCGCGATGAAGCTGAGCGTGTACTTGCGCTCGTTCTGGCGCAGGCCGGGGGTGATGAACGCCCAGATCTGGTACAGCCACAGGGGCCCGGTGAGCACCGCGCCGGAGATGAACGACACCTTGAGTCGGGTGGTGAAGCCGGCCAGCACCTGGTTGTAGATCAGGTGGCAGCCGCCGCCCTGAATCCCCGGGAACCGGTGTTTGGCCGGCACCGAGCAGTACGGGTGCTCGAGGAAGCGCAGGATCGGGTCGTAGAAGACCCAGCCGACGATCGCCCCGCAGGCGATGATCAACAAGATGATGATCACGCGGCGACGCAGTTCGCGCAGGTGATCGATGACCGACATGCGGCCCTCGGGGTCGCGCACGTGTCGTCGGCGCAGGAACGGAACCCGCAGCTTCACCCGGTCACCGGCCCGCGATGCTGTGCAGGTTGGGCACGCGCTGCTGCGCGTCGGCGACCTGGGCCTGCAGATCGGTCAGCCGGTCCTGCAGGGTCAGCAAGCGGGAAACGTCCTTGCGGAGCCGGCGCACCTTTCCGGCCAGATCCCAGGCACACAGGCCGAGCACGGCAAGGCCGATGAGGACCGCGATCCCCCAGACAAGGCCGACCACCCACGCCACGCGCCGAACTCTACTGAGACAGGCTGAGCCCCCGGACGGCCGGTCAGCCGTTACGGGAGGATGCCCTGGTGACTCCCGATGATCTGCACGACTTCTTCGTGGCGAGTGCCGGGGTGGCCGGTGCGTTGATCGGGCTGCTGTTCGTGGCGATCTCGGTGTCGCTGGAACGGTTGGCCGAAAGCGGCGACACCCAGGTCCACCGGGTACGCGCGTCAGCCGCCCTGACGGCGTTCACCAACGCGCTGGCCGTGTCGCTGTTCGCGCTCATCCCCGGCCAGAAGGTCGGCACGACCGCGTTGATCGTCGGCGTGATCGGCCTGCTGTTCGTGGCCGGGTCGCTGCTCTCGCTGATCCGGGTACGCGGGCTGGGCTGGCGCGATCTGCGCGACACGTCCTTCCTGCTCGGCCTGGCTGCCGTGTTCGTGCTCCAGATCGTCGAGGGGGCCGGGCTGATCGCGGACCCGGACGATGCCGGGCAGGTACGCACCATCGCGATCCTGGTCGTCACCTGCTTCCTGATCGGCATCGGACGATCGTGGGAGCTGATCGGCGCGCCCTCGATCGGGTTCCGGCGCGAGGTCCGCAAGCTCGTGCGCAGCCGGGACAGCAACCCCGACAGCGCTCAGGACGACGGTCAGGACGAGTAGGCCGCCAGCGCCGAGCGGGCCTCGTCGCGCACCGACTCGGCCAGCCATTCCGGCGACAGCACCTCGACGTGCCCGTACGAGCCGAGTGCCAGCGCGCGCACCCAGGCCGGGTCGGCCACCCGCAGGCTGATCTGGCGGCGGCCGTCCGCGTCGATCGTCTCGGACTCCGGCAGGTAGTAGTCGGCGACCCAGCCGTAGGACGGTTCGACCCGCAGCACCACCAGCATGTGCTCGGGCGCCGGGGTGTACACGCCCTCGGTCAGATCGCGCAGCTCTGCCTCGGGCGGCGGGTTGGCCGCCTCGTCGAGCACATCGGCCTGATCGATCCGGTCGACGCGGAACACCCGCATGCCCTCGGCCCGGCGGCACCACGCCTCGAGGTAGCTGCGCCCGTCCATCTCGAACAGCCGCATCGGGTCGACGGTGCGCTCGGTCGTCTCGTCCCGGGTGGCCGTGTAGTACCGCAGCGCCAGCGCCCGCCCGGCGTCGATCGCCTGCTGCAGCACGGGCAGCAACTGGGTGACCCGGTCCAGTTCGACAGCCACCGTCTCGGCCTCGACCGAACCGCTGGCGGCCGACTCGACCTTGGCCAGCGCCCGTTCGACGGCGTCGCGGTCGGTGACGCCCGGCATCTCGGCCAGCGTGCGCAGCGCGACCACCAGCGGCAGCGCCTCCTCGGCGGTGAGCCGCAACGGACGGGACATGCCGGCGTCGAAGATCACCGAGATGGTGGCGCCCTCGAAGGACAGGTCGATCAGATCGCCCGGGCCGTGACCGGGCAGCCCGCACATCCACAGCAGCTGCAGATCGCGGCGCAGCTGGTCCTCGCTGATGCCGAAGTCGGCGGCGGCCTCTTCGATGGCGATGCCGTTGTGGGCCTGCAGGTACGGCACGAGGGCCAGCAGGCGGGGCAGCCGTTCGCGTTCGCCGGTCATCGCTGATCTCCCCGGGCCACCTGCGCGACGGCCTCGAGCCGAGCCCGGACCGCCTCGACCAGGTCCGGCGGGTCCAGCGCCTGCGCACTCGTCCCGGCGCTGGCCACCACCCGGGCCAGCCAGCTCAGGTCGGTGAACGTGATGGTGAGCTCGCCGTCGTCCTCGAGCCGGGCGTACCGGCGCAGCTGGGCGGCGCCGGTGCCGGTGACGCGCACCCGGGCGACGCGCTCCTCGTCGGGCCGGCGACCGACCACCGCCCCGAGCAGATCGACCTTCTCCGGGCGCTCGAACGCCCCGGTCGGGCCGTACGGCTTGACCTCGCCCTGCACCCGGGACAGCCGGAAGCTGCGCTGGTCGTCGCGATCACGGTCGTACCCGACGACGTACCACCGCCGGCGATAGGACAGCACGCCCCACGGTTCGAGATCGCGGCGCTCGGCCTGCCCCGAGCCGGACTTGACGTAGTCGAACCGCACCACCCGGGCGTTACGGGCCGCGTCGAGGAACGCCGGCAGCGTGGGATCGCTGGCGTCGACGTGCGGCAGCTGGCTGCTCTCGGTCGGGTCGACCGCGGTGCCGCCCGCCCGCAGCTTGATCAGCGCGCTGCGCGCCGGAGTGCCCAGGGCGGCCGACTGCCACAGACGCGCGGCCAGGCCCACCGCTGCCGCCTCGGCCGGGTCGAAGTCGATCGGCGGCAGCTCGTACTCGCGGCGGGTGATGCGGTAGCCGTCGTCGGCGTCGAAGACGCTGTTGCGCCCGGTCTCGAGCGGTACGCCGAGGTCGCGCAGCTCGGCCTTGTCCCGCTCGAACATCCGCTTGAACGCCTCGTCGGTGCGCGGGTCGTTGTCAGCCGGCTCGTAGCCCGGGACGGCGTCGCGGATCCGCTCGGCGGTCAGGAACTGCCGCGTCGACAACAGGCAGATGACGAGGTTCACCAGCCGTTCGGCCCGTCGTGCTGCCATATCCTCGAAACTAATGCGCGGACGCGCCCGCCGGGTGGCGGCTCGCGGAGTCTGCGCGCGGGTCACGCCCCGATCATTGCCGATCGATGGCCCTCTTCGCACGGCGGTTACCCTGCCCGCGTGATTCGGTGGCGGAGCGGAACCGTGGTGGACGTCCGGCGCGAATGGGACGGAGTACGCGAGGTGGGCGTGGACGTCGCGGACGACGGCGTCGTCGCGGCCCTGGCCTATCTGGCCCTGGTCGGCGCTCCGGAGCCCGGCGATCGCGCCGTGCTGAACACGACCGCGCTGGCCATGGGCCTGGGCACCGGCGGGCACGCCCTGGTGGTGGCGTTACCGGACCGGTTGCCGCCGGACCCGTCCGGGCCGGGGCACCTCGTCAAGGCTCGCTACACGCCGGCTCAGGCGACGGTGCTGGGCGTCGACGAGCCCGACTCACCGCACCACGCGGTCATCGCCGGCTCGACGTCCATCGATGCGATGCCGGTGGTGATCGCCGACCTGCACTCGGCGCTACCCGCGATCGTCGCCGGCGTGCGCGCCGACCGTCCGGACGCCCGCATCGCCTACGTGCTGACCGACGGCGGCGCGCTGCCGTTGTGGTACTCGCGCACCGTCGCGCAGCTGCGGCCCTTGCTGTGGGGCACCGTCACCGCCGGGCAGGCGTTCGGCGGTGATCTGGAGGCGGTCACCGTCCACACCGCGCTGCTGGCCGCCCGGCACGTCCTGCACGCCGACGTGGCAGTGGTGACACAGGGGCCGGGCAACCTCGGTACGTCCACACCGTGGGGGTTCTCCGGGGTGGCGGCCGGCGAGGTGGTCAACGCCGTGTCGGTACTCGGCGGGCGGCCGGTCGGGGCGCTGCGGCTGTCCGACGCCGACCCGCGCGAACGGCATCGCGGGGTGTCGCATCACGCGCTGACCGCGTTCGGCCGGGTGGCCCTGGCCGCGGCCGATCTGGTCGTGCCGGGTGGGCTCGATCCGGTCCTGGCCCGGACGGTGGCCGACGACCTGGCCCCGCTCGGCTCGCGGCACCGCATCGTCACCGTCTCGGTCGACGGGCTCGACGCCGCGCTGCGCGCGCTACCGCTGCGGTTGTCGACGATGGGCCGCGGCCTGGACGAGGACTACGCCTACTTCGTGGCCGCCGCGGCCGCCGGCCGGCACGCCGCCGCCTTGCTCTAGTTCCGGCGAGTGTGCGACCCGAAGGTGGCCCTCCGTCATCCTTCGGGTGCATGGGTCGCTGCGGAGGAGGTTGGCTAGGACGCGGCCGGTTCGAGGTCGACGTGCGTGGTGAGCCGGCGCAGACCGAGCTGCTCGTACAGCGGGGCCAGGTGCTCCTCGCAATGCAGCCAGGCCAGCCCGGCGGCCCGCACACCGTGCTCGACGGCGGCGGCCGAGATGAGCCGGCCGAGCCCGCGCCCGCGGTACTCGGGACGCACGGCGATCCCCGAGACGTAGGCGGTGCCGCCGGCCTCGGTCACCCGGGCGCAGCCCACCGCCGCGCCGTCCACCCGCAGCACCAGCGCCGTGTGGCCGGGCTGGCCGAACACCCGCGCGACGACCGGTCGCAGCTCGGAGCCGAACACGCCGAGGAACTCGTCCAGGTCGCGAGCGGGTTCGATCTCGCACCCTTCCGGGACGGTGTAGTGCGGCGGCCGGTCGGTGAGCAGCACAGTGAGCCCGAGTACCGGCACCAGTCGCGGCCGCAGCAACTCGACCTGCTCGACGCGGGCCCGCACCTGCCACGCCCCGAGCCGGCGATCCTCCAGCCAGGCCAGCACGTCGTCGATCCCGGCCGGGACGTCGGCCTGTCCGGTCAGCGTCGCGCGGACGGCCCACGGGGTGTCGAGCGGGTAGGCGGTGCACGGCACGCCGTGGATCTCGGCGGCGGCGTCCAATTGTGCGCGGCGCGCCTCGGCCTGACCGACGAGGTCGATCAAGTCGCCGGGATGCGGCGCCCGATCCGGGTCACTGGGCCATTGCCGCAGCGACCAGCCGTCGGCGTCGACGCTCAGCTCGACCAGCCCGCAGTTGGGCACGAATCGCTTCAGTCCGTAATCGTCGGCGACGTCGGACGTGCATCGCGGCAGCGCCAGCGACATGACCCCGCCGTGGCTCACCACCACGACCGTCTCGCCCCGATGCTGGTCGGCGATCTCCTGCAGCGCGGAGCGGATCCGCGCCACCGCCTCGTGCCCGGTCTCCCCGCCGTCGACGCCGGCCCCCAGATCGCCCTCGAGCCAGCGCACGAACGTCCCGTCGACGTGCGCCCAGTCCTCGGCCGAGTCGCTGCCCTCGCACCGACCCATGCTGACCTCGGGAACACCGTCCAGGGTGCCAAGGCCGACGCCCAGCGTCTCGGCCAGCACCTGACCGGTCTGCTGAGCCCGTAGCAGCGGCGACGCGTACACGTAGCTGATCCGCCGGCCCCGCAATCGCTCGGCCAGCGCGGCGGCCTGGCCCCGGCCCCGTGCGGTCAGCGGCTCCCCCGGCGCGGCCGAGCTGAGCCGCCGCGCGACGTTCGCCTCACTCTCCCCGTGCCGCACCACCAGGATGGTCGCGGCGCACTGCACGTCACTCACGGCTCCGACAGTATCCGGGAGAGCCGACAGCCGAATCGACGGCCGAACGGGCGCCCGATGACGCGTCCAAGGCTGCCCGATCTGGCGTTCACGAGGCCGTTGCCCGGATCAATACTCGGCCTGAATGCCAATCGGACAAGGAGTACGCGATGAGTGACAACGAGGGCTCGGTCTTCGGCGACCTGAGCGACGCGGTCGGCCACGGCCTGCAGGGTGCGGCGGATCTGCTCAGCACCGAGGTGTACGGAGTCCAGGCGGCCGGCGAGGTCGGCGTCGGTGCGGTGTCCCACCTGGTGGCCGGCGCGGCCGAAGCCGTCGGCGCCGAAGAGACCGGCCAGAGCGTACGTGCGTTCGCCGACCACGCCCAGCACGAGGCGTCGGTGGACATCCACGCCGCGGGACGGGAACTCAGCCACGCCGGTGACGAGTTCTTCGGCGGGGACGTGCACCTGCCGTCGATGCCCGAGACGCCGCCGGTCCAGTGGGGTCCGGACCACACCTACAGCGACAACGCCGAGTACGGCCAGGACTACGGCGACGGCTCGGCCGAGGGCTGATCCCAACCGCCGACGCGTCGGGCGGGTGCTGGTGACCGTCGCGAGGCCGCAGCCGCGCGGGCGGAACGAGATGTGATCGATCCGTCCGGCGCGATCACTTTGCTCTACATCGAGTTGATCAGTTTCTCGACGCGGTCGTCGACGCTGCGGTAGGGGTCCTTGCACAGGACGGTGCGCTGCGCCTGGTCGTTCAGCTTCAAGTGCACCCAGTCGACGGTGAAATCACGTCGCCGTTCCTGCGCGCGGCGGATGAAGTCGCCGCGCAGCTTGGCCCGGGTGGTCTGTGGCGGCACGTTCTTCGCCTCGAACACGGTCAGATCGTTCGTGATCCGGTCGACCAGGCCCCGCCGCTGCAACAGGTAGTACAGGCCACGGTTGCGCTGGATGTCGTGGTAGGCCAGGTCGAGCTGGGCGACCCGCGGCGACGACAGTGGTAACCCGTGCTTGGCCCGGTACCGCTCGATCAGCTGGTACTTGGTGGCCCAGTCGATCTCGCGGTCGATCTTGGTCAGGTCGTTCTGCTCGACGGCGTCCAGCGTGCGGCCCCACAGTTCGAGCACCCGCTTGGACGAGTCGTCGGGGCCAGTGCGCTCGACGAAGTCCACAGCCATGCTGTAGTACTCGCGCTGGATGTCGAGGGCTGACGCCGAACGGCCGGCGGCCAGCCGCACCTGCCGGGTGCCGGTCAGGTCGTGCGAGATCTCGCGGATCGCCCGGATCGGGTTCTCCAGCGCCAGGTCCTTGAACGTGACGCCGTGCTCGAGCATCCGCAGCACCAGATCGGCCGAGCCGACCTTGAGCATCGTCGTGCTCTCGTTCATGTTCGAGTCACCGACGATCACGTGCAGCCGGCGATACCGCTCGGCGTCGGCGTGCGGCTCGTCGCGGGTGTTGATGATGGGACGTGACCGCGTTGTGGCCGACGAGACGCCTTCCCAGATGTGCTCGGCCCGCTGGCTCAGGCAGTACACGGCGCCGCGCGTGGTCTGCAGCACCTTGCCGGCCCCGCAGATGAGCTGCCGGGTGACCAGGAACGGGATCAGCACGTCGGCCATCCGGCTGAACTCGCCGTGCCGGCCGACGTTGAAGTTCTCGTGGCAGCCGTAGGAGTTGCCGGCCGAGTCGGTGTTGTTCTTGAACAAGTAGATGTCACCGGCGATGCCCTCGTCGTGCAGCCGCTTCTCGGCGTCGACCACGAGACCTTCGAGGATGCGCTCGCCGGCCTTGTCGTGCGCCACCAGCGAGGTCAGCGAGTCGCACTCGGGCGTGGCGTACTCGGGATGGCTGCCCACGTCCAGGTACAGGCGCGCGCCGTTGCGCAGGAAGACGTTCGACGAGCGACCCCACGACACGACCCGCCGGAACAGGTAACGCGCCACCTCGTCGGGTGACAGGCGGCGTTGTCCGTGGAACGTGCACGTGACCCCGTACTCGTTCTCGATGCCAAAGATGCGTCGGTGCACTAGGACTCCTGCTCTTTGCGGGTCTTACTCCTAGCCTAGGCGTCCGCGCGCGCGAGCACCCGACATTCCTACCGTGGCACGATGTCCGCGTGGTCAGGTAGTCGTAGCGTCCCATTCATGACGAGCGCGGCGACTCTCAGTCCGATCCGTCCCCGGCTGCTGGCCACCTGGGCGCTGGCCCACGGGCTGCCCCGGGTGGCGTTGAAGGCGGCGTCCCGGCGCGGTGACGCGATCGCCGGCACGGCGGCCGATCCGACGATCCGCGCGGATCCGTTCGCCACGTACGACCGCATCCGCGAACAGTGCGTCATTGTCCACGGCAAGCTGCTGAGCGCGACGGCCCGGCACGCGGTGGCCAACGAGATCCTGCGCAGCGACGCGTTCAGTGTCGGCCCCGGTGACATGGGCTCGCCGCGGCTGAACCGGCTCATGTGGCGGCTCGTGGACAGCTCGGTGCCGGGACCGATCGAGCCGCCGTCGCTGCTCGCGGTGGACCCGCCGGTCCACACTCGGCTGCGCCGGCCGGTGTCACGGGTGTTCACCGCCCGGGCGATGAACGGCCTGCGTCCACGCATCCGCGAACTCGCCGACGAGCTGCTCGACCGGGTCGCCGACCAGCCGCGCTTCGACCTCGTCGCGAACTACGCCAAGGTGTTGCCGCTGACGATGATCGCCGAGATCCTCGGTGTGCCCGAACGGCTGCGCGGGCATGTGCAGGGCTTCGCCGACTCCGCCTCGCAAGCACTCGACCCGGGTTTGTCGCTGCGCCAGTTCCGCGAGGTGGACGCCGCCGTGCGCCAGGCCCACGTCACGATCGGCCAGCACATCGCCGACCTGCGCCGCAGCCCGGGCACGGACCTGCTCAGCCAGCTCGCGACGATGGACGGCGACGACCGCCTCAGCGACGTCGAGCTGCGGGCCACGGCGCTGCTGACCATCGGTGCCGGCTTCGAGACCACCGTGAACCTGATCGCCAACGCCGTGGTGAACCTGCTCGCCCATCCCGAGCAGCTCGCCGCCCTGCGCGCCGATCCTTCCGGCTGGGAGAACGCCGTCGAGGAGGTACTGCGCTACGACTCCCCCGTGCAGGTCACCTTGCGCAGCGCCAAGCGCGAGGTGGACGTCGCCGGGGTGAGTGTGCGGCAAGGCACGCCGGTGCTGGTCATCCTGGCCGGGGCCAACCGGGATCCGGCCGTGTTCGACGACCCGCACCGGTTCGACGTCACCCGGGCCAACGCGCGCGAGCACCTGTCCTTCTCGGCCGGCGTGCACTTCTGCGTGGGCGCCATGCTGGCTCGGCTCGAGAGCGCGATCGCCCTCGAGGCCCTGTTCGAGCGGCTGCCGGACCTGGCCATCGCCGGCACCCCGGTCCGCCGCGGCACTCGGGTGCTGCGTGGGTACGACTACCTGCCCGTCAGCTCGGCGGTGTCGGCCCGCGCCTGACCCCGTGCTTGACAAATGAGGGTGCTGTGTCAATCTGGACGACACGTATCCGCGTTTCGTCAAGGAGGCCGGCCATGCGCGAGGGATCGCTGTCCGGGCAGGTCACGACCAGCGGTGAGCGCCCGGCCTGGCGTGACGGCAAGCGCTACGCCTGGCTGCTGGGCGCGCTCATCCCGTTGCTGATCTTCGCGGCCTGGGGGCTGGTGAACGTCACCGGCCTGGGGCTGTTCTGGTGGTTCGGCCCGATCTTCGTGTACGGGATCATCCCGCTGCTCGACGTGCTGATCGGCCACGACTCGACCAACCCGCCGGACAGTGTCCTGGGGTGGCTGGAACGTGACCGCTACTACCGCTGGTGCACCTACCTGTTCTTGCCGCTGCAGTATCTCGACCTCGTGCTGGCCGCCTGGCTGTGGACGCACCACCACCTGTCCGTGGTCGACAAGATCGGGGTGGCCGTCTCGCTCGGCCTGCTCAACGGCGTCGCGATCAACACGGCGCACGAGCTGGGCCACAAGAAGGAGCACGCCGAGCGGTGGCTGGCCCGCATCGCGCTGGCCCCCACGCTGTACGGGCACTTCTTCATCGAGCACAACCGCGGCCACCACGTGCGCGTCGCCACCCCCGAGGACCCGGCCAGCAGCCGGTTCGGCGAGACGTTCTGGGCGTTCTGGCCGCGCACCGTGGCCGGCAGCCTGCGCAACGCCTGGCGCCTGGAACGCACCCGGCTGCGCCGCATGGGTAAGTCGACCTGGACGCTGCGCAACGACGTCCTCAACGCCTGGGCGATGAGCGTCGTGCTGTGGGGCGCCCTCGTGGCGGCGTTCGGACCGGGCATCCTGCCCTACCTGCTGCTGCAGGCGGTCCTCGGCTTCTCGCTGCTCGAGGCGGTGAACTACCTCGAGCACTATGGCCTGTCCCGCCAGCAGCTGCCGAACGGCCGATGGGAGCGCGTCGACCCCCGGCACAGCTGGAACAACAACCACATCGTCACGAACGTGTTGCTGTACCACCTGCAGCGGCACAGCGACCACCACGCCAACCCGACCCGCCGCTACCAGGCTTTGCGCCACTTCGACGAATCTCCGCAACTGCCAACGGGCTACGCCGGCATGATCGTGCTCGCGTACTTCCCGCCGCTGTGGCGCCGGGTCATGGACCGCCGCGTGCTGGCCCACTACGGCGGTGACATCGCCCGGGCCAACATCCAACCGTCGAAACGCAATCGCATCCTGACCCGCTACGGGTCGACGTCGGCGAAGATGGCCGCGTGAGCTCGTACCGCTGCGAGGTGTGCGACTACGTCTACGACGAGGCCGCGGGCGAGCCGCGTGAGGGATTCCCGGCCGGCACGCCCTGGGCCGACGTCCCCGACGACTGGTGCTGCCCGGACTGTGGCGTCCGCGAGAAGCTCGACTTCGTGTCGGTGGAGTCATGACGTTCCCCCAGGCGGCCAAGCGACTGCTGCGCGACACCGTCTTCGACGCCGTCGACGACCTGGTACGTGAACGTGGTTGGGCGGCCACGACGATGTCCGACGTGGCCGCCGCCGTGGGCCTGTCCCGGCAGACCCTCTACAACGAGTTCGGGTCCCGGCAAGCCCTGGCCCAGGCCTACGTGCTGCGCGAGGCCGACCTGTTCCTGACCTCGATCGAGGACGCCGTCCGCGCGCACGCCGGGTCGGCTCGCGAAGCTCTACGCGCCGGCGTCGAGACGTTCCTGACGGCGGCCGCCGACGCGCCGTTCTTCAAGGCGATCACGTCCTCGGACGACGGCGGTTTGCTGTCGTTCCTGACCACCCGCGGCGCCCCGGTGCTGCAGATCGCCAGCAGCCGGCTGGGCGCGTTGATCGCCGAGCTGTGGCCCCAGGCCGCAGCCGCCGACGTCGAGCGGTTCGCCGATTCTGCAGCCCGGCTGTGCATCAGCCACGCGACGCAGCCGGTCGAGTCGGCCCAGGCGGTGGCCGACACCCTGACCCGCGTGCTCGGTCCGTTCCTCGACGAGGCAGTGGGTACTACAGGTCCAGCGTGAGCAGCGGCTCGTCCGGCTTGTCGTAGCCGGTGATCTGCACGGACTTGATCTCGTCACGTCGTAGCGACGTGCCGCTCTCGTACTTGGCTTCCTTGCCCGGCGTGAGGTTCCACGTGCCGAGCGAGTGCCTGCCGCCCGTGCGGTCGACGACGACCAGCGAGTACGGATGCCCGGCCTTGACGCTGCGCGAGTACATGCACACCATGTCGATGCGGGTGCCCCAGCCGACGGATTGCACGTCCACGGTGGCCCGGATCGGCACCGGCCTGATGGCCGACATCGCCACCGGGTGCCCGCTCGGCCCGCTCGACGACGACGAACTGGTGGCGACGACCGCCAGCGACACGATGCAGGCCGCCGCCGCCGCGGCCAGCCCACCGACGATCCAGCGGCGCCGGTTGCGATCGCGCTGGACTCGCCGTTCCAGGGCCGGCAATAACGACGCCGGTGGCGGATCGTCGCTCAGTGCGGCCGGCGAGACCATGGCCAGCGCCGGCGGCAGATCCTGCAACTCGCGGACCGCCGTCGCGCAGGCGTCGCACTCGAGCAGGTGCGCCTCGTAAGCACGGCGGTCCTCGTCGGAGAGCGCGCCGAGCACGTACGCCGCGTCGAACATCTCGAATGGATCGTTGCTCACTGCACACCTCCCAACTCGTCCAGCGCCAAACGCAGCGCGCGCAACGCGTAGTGGGCCCGGGACTTGACGGTGCCTTCGGGCACGCCCAGTCGATGGGCGGCCTCGGCCACCGACGACCCACGGTAATAGCACTCCAGGATCACCTGGCGGTGCTCGACCGAAAGCTGCCGCAGCGCCGCCGTCACAACCGCGGCGTCGGCCTTCCCGTCGGTCGGATCGGCCACGTGCTGCTCGGGCGGTTCGGCCGTCACGACCTCGTGCCGGCTGCGCGAGGTCCGCCAGTCGTCGATCACGATGCGTCGAGCGACGGTGAACAGCCAGGCCCGGGCCGAGCCGTCGGACTGGTCCAGCACCTGCGGATGCTTCCAGGCCCGCAGCATCGTCTCCTGGACGACGTCCTCGGCGCGGGCTCGGTCGCCGCCGGTGAGATGCACGGCGTACGACCACAGCGCCCGGGCGTGCTGGTCGTGCAGGGTACGCATCAGCTCGGCGTCGCTGGTCGCCACACCACTCCTGCTTGTTCGGGACGTCCTGACGGGCCGGCGCGGCGCGTCGGTCTTCCTGCAGTCTGCCCCGCCGATCAGCGTCGGCGCGAGTGTTGTCACGACATCCACGCCGCACCTCCTCCTTGCACTGCTCGTAACACGCAGCGCGAGCCGGCTCGGTTCAGCCGTGAACCAAACGGACAAGGTGGCCGTGATTACACGCGACAGCGTTCACCAACCGGAGGTAGCTCGATGCCCACTGATCCGACCGTCACCCGCCGCTCCGTCCTCGCCGCTGGCGCTGCCGGGGCCGGTGCAGTCGCCTTGGCGGCTTGCAGTTCGAGTTCCTCGAAGAAGGACGGCACCAGCCCCGGCGCGCCGCCCCCGGCCAGCTCGGGACCGGCCAGCTCGGCGCCGGCCGGTCCGGCGCTGGCCAAGGTGGCCGACATCCAGGTCGGCATGTGCGTCGCGGCCAAGCTGCCGGACGGCAAGGCCGCGATCGTGTCCCGTCCGACCGGCGACACGGTGGCCGCGTTCAGCGCCAAGTGCACGCACATGGGCTGCACCGTTCAGCCGGCCGGCGGCGAGCTGCACTGCCCGTGCCACGGCTCGAAGTTCAACGCCCTGACCGGCGAGGTGATTCACGGTCCGGCGGCGTCCCCGTTGCCCAAGATCGACGTGCACGTCGCGAACGGCGAGGTTGTTACGGACTGATCCCGCCTCTCGCGGATCAGTCGGAGCTGCTGTCCTCGTCGTGGGGCGGGGTGTCGGCCGGGGCCGGTTCGGCGGTCTTGGCGTCGTCGTCCGGAACCGGCAGCAGCGCGGTGAGCGCGGCGCCCTCGATCCGCTTGAACTTGCGCTTGCCCCGGGTGCGGTCGAGTACGGCGACCTCGAGCTGGTTGGCCCGCAGCGTGCGCGGTGCGCCGTTGCCGCCGACCGAGCCGAGCCCGCGCACGGCCACGTCCAGCGCCTCGCCCAGCGCCAGCCCGGCGGTGAACGTCCGGCGGATCTCGGTGGTCAGCGCCTCGGCCTGCCCGCCCATCACCAGGAAGTTCGGCTCGTCGATGATCGTGCCGTCGTAGGAGATGCGATACATCTGGTCGTCCTCGGTGGTGTCACCGACCTCGGCCACGCACAACTCGACCTCGTAGGGCTTCTGCTGGTCGGTGAACAGCCCGCCCAGCAGCTGCGCGTAGGCGTTGCCCAGGGCGCGCGCCGTGACGTCGCGCCGGTCGTAGGAGTAGCCGCGCGTGTCGGCCAGCCGGATGCCGGCCACCCGCAGGTTCTCGAACTCGTTGTACATGCCGACGGCGGCGAACCCGATGCGGTCGTAGATCTCGCTGACCTTGTGCAGCGCAGAGCTGGCGTTCTCGGCGACGAACAGCACGCCCTCGGCGTACGTCGACACCACGACACTGCGGCCGCGGGCGATGCCCTTGCGCGCGTACTCGGATCGGTCGCGCATGATCTGCTCGGGCGACGCGTAGAACGGCATCGTCATAGTGGTGGTCTCCGCTGGTCGGTGGTCGGGGCTGTGGCGTTACGGCGCGGCGGGGTCAGGTGCCGGGCTGGTCGCGGCGCTCGTCGACGATCGATCGCACGACGGCGTCCAGGTCCGAATCGGGGATGCGCTGGGTGCCCTCGGCGTTGGCCAGCATCACGACCGGGAAGATTTGCCGTACCAGGTCGGGCCCGCCGGTGGCCGAGTCGTCGTCGGCCGCGTCGTAGAGCGCCTCGACGGTGGCCCGCACGACCTGGTCGGCCGTCATGCCGGGACGCCACCGCTTCTTCAGCGACGGCTTGGCGAACACCGAGCCGGAGCCGACCGAGTCGTAGTAGCGCTCCGGGTAGATGCCGCCGGCGGCGTCGAAGCTGAAGATCTTGCCGGCCTGGGCGGGGTCGCTGATGGCGGTGTCGAAGCCGGCGAACAACGGCACGACGGCCAGGCCCTGCATGGCCAGGCCGAGGTTGCCACGGATCATGGTGGCCAGCCGGTTCGCCTTGCCGTCCAGGGTGAGCTGCGTGCCCTCGATCTTCTCGTAGTGCTCGAGCTCGACCTGGTACAGCCGGACCACCTCGATGCCGATGCCAGCGGTACCGGCGGCACCGATCAGCGTGTACTCGTCGGCGGCGACGACCTTCTCGATGTCGCGCTGGGCGATCAGGTTGCCCATGGTGGCGCGGCGATCGCCGGCCATCACGACGCCACCGTCGTAGACGGCGGCGACGATCGTGGTGCCGTGCGGAGCGAGGTCGGAGACCAGATGCGGCTGAGGCAACAGGTCGGGCGCGGCGACACTGATGAACTCGGTGAACGAGGACGATCCGGGCGACATTGCGTGGCGCAGCACGCCGGGGATGGCGTCCGCGCCCCTGAACCGCTCGATGCTCACGGCGCTCCCGTCAGTGTCGGCTGCCGCCGACTGTGTCAGTGTCAGATTGCTGCTGACGACCCTACCGATCCGCGCGCTCGCCATGACACCGACGGTCAGGCGTCGTGCGGGGGCTACTGGCCGCCCTTCTGCACGAACGATCGGACGAAGTCCTCGGCGTTGGTTTCGAGCACGTCGTCGATCTCGTCGAGCAGCGCGTCAACGTCCTCGGTGAGCTTCTCCTGCCGCTCAGCGACGTCGGACTGGCTGTCGACCTCGACCTCTTCGACCTCGTCGGGTTGGCGTTGCGGCCGGGTCTGGCCGCCTTCGTGAGTGGGCATGTCGACTCCCTCGCTCGGACCGAAGTTCACCCTAGCTCGACAGGATGACGGAGGGGTTGCGACGTTCAGGTAGATGTCGCAAGTCGTGCCCGCCGAGTGGCGCACATCGCCACTAGCGGTAACCGAATCGGTTACGCGGCGACTGCCGTCGGGGCCACGCAGACGGTGTTTCGCCCACCGTGCTTGGCCGCGTAGAGCGCATTGTCGGCGGCCCGCAGCAGGTCGTCCAGGTCGGCCGCCTTGGCCGGGGTGGACGCGACACCGACCGACGCCGTGACGTGCACCCGCTGCATCCCCGGAGCGTTGCGCCCCTCGACGAGGATCTCGGTCGTCTCGATGCGCCGGCGCAGCCGCTCGGCGACGTTCGCGGCAGCGTGGGTGTCGGCGTCCGGCAGCAGCGCGACGAACTCCTCACCGCCGAAGCGCCCCACCGCGTCGTACTCGCGCAGCTCGTCGGCCAGCGTGTCGGCGACGGCTCGCAACGCCGTGTCTCCGGCCAGGTGCCCGTAGGTGTCGTTGATGTGCTTGAACCGGTCCATGTCGATGACCAGGACCGCGGTGGACGTCGCCTGCCGATCCGCCCGGCTGAGCTCGCGCTGGGCCAGCTGCCGCCACGCGGCCGCGTTGAGCAGCTCGGTCTTCCCGTCCACCGTCGCCGCCTGCACCAGATCGCGCAACAACGCGTGGTACTGCAACAGGAAGACGGCCGGCAACACCATGACCGCGAACCACGGCACCCGCACCAGCGACACCGCTGTCACCGCGCCCAGCGCCAGCGTCGCGAACTCGGCGCTGTTCTCCTGCCATGAGCCGAACAGCTTCGCTGGGCTGTACGTGGCTGAGCTGAGCAAGATGGCCGCGGAGATCAGTCCACGGTTGACGATTCGGAAGACGAGCATTGCCAAGCCAGTGGCGACAGCGATAGTGCCTACGGTGTGGTCCCAGGTCAGGTCGGTAACCCGAAGTACCGCAGACACCGCCAGACACGATGCGATAACTGTCGACGCACTGTAACCAACGCGGTGCGCCTTTATGCCATCAACCGTGCGCCACGAGCGCAGCCAGAAGTGGGCATACAACAAGGCAGCAAGTGCTGCGGCGAGATTCGAGGGCAGCACGATCGCCCCCGCTACGGCCCAGACCGAGCTCATGTTGGTGTAACCGGAGGTGTTTGCGAACAGTCTGCGCCGGTGCTCTACTTGCCGCGTGACCTCAAGATAGGCCACGCTCAGTAGCACGAGCAGGCCGAATCGGAGGAGGTCCGCTCTCGTGACGCTGTCCGTCCAGATTGCAGCGGAGAACCAGGCGGTGGCTATCTCAACCACCACGACGAGTACTACGACCCGTCGGGGCGCGCTCCACAGCGCCCAGCGCCTGATCGTGTCCAAGGCACTCCGCTTCATCTATGCCTCGTCCGCACTACGCCCGCCCGAAGCTGCCTCCTGTCACACAGACGTTATCCCACGCGGCGCTGGCCTGTCATTACCGGACAGATCCGCTCATGCGCAGAAAGTTGCATGATCTGGCGCCAACTAGGCCCAACTAGGCCATCGACTGCGCAAAGAGCCACGGAGGTGATCGCGATGCGCATTGCTACTGACTGGCCGTAAGCGACAAGACTTGTCTGCAGTCATTCGCACAACACGGAGGTGATCGCGATGCGCATTGCTACTGACTGGCCGTAAAGACGTTGGGACCACGGGAGACGAACCACCGAGTAGAGCGAACTACCTGCGTGCCGATTCGTCGCAGTCGGGGATGCCCTCGGCCGAGCCTGGCGCGCGCAGAAACGTCAGTGGGGGCCGACGAGCGCCTCGATGAGCGAGGCGGCCGTCGGGCAGCGCTCGAGCAGCTCGCCGACGTGTGCCTTCGTGCCGCGCAACGGTTCGAGGGTCGGCACCCGGACGAGCGACTCCCGGCCGACGTCGAAGATGACCGAATCCCACGAGGCGGCGGCGACCGCCGAGCCGTAGCGCTGCAGGCACTGTCCGCGGAAGTACGCCCGGGTGTCGTCGGGCGGGGTCGACATGGCCGTCCGGGCGGCGTCCGTCGGCAGCAGCGTCTGCATGGCGCCGCGGGCCACGAGGCGGTGGTACAGGCCCTTGTCCACCCGCACGTCGGAGTACTGCAGATCGACGAGCTGCAGCCGGTGCGAATCCCACTCCAGGCCGTCGCGGTCGCGGTACCCGTTGAGCAGGCGCAGCTTGGCCACCCAGTCCAGTTCGTCCGCGAGCTGCATCGGGTCGGTGTCGAGCCGGGTCAGCACCGACTCCCATCGAGAGAGCACGTCGCGCGTCTGCTCGTCGGCGTCCTCGCCGAGGCGGTCGTCGACGAACTTGCGCGCCCGGTCGAGGTACTCGGTCTGCAGCTGCAGCGCCGTGATCGTTCGCCCGTCGGCCAGCCGGATCAGGTGCGTGAGTCCTGGATCGTGCGAGATCTCGTGCAGCTCGCGTACCGGCTGGGCGATGCCGAGGTCGTCGGGCAGGAAGCCGTCCTCGATCATCGCCAGCACCAGTGAGGTCATCCCGACCTTGAGGTAGGTCGAGATCTCGGACAGGTTGGCGTCGCCGATGATCACGTGCAGGCGGCGGTAGCGGTCGGCGTCGGCGTGCGGTTCGTCGCGGGTGTTGATGATCGGGCGCTTGAGCGTGGTCTCCAGGCCAACCTCGACCTCGAAGAAGTCGGCGCGCTGCGAGATCTGGAAGCCGGCGGTGCGCCCGTCCTGACCGATGCCGACCCGGCCGGCGCCGGTGATGACCTGCCGGGACACGAAGAACGGCACGAGATGCCGCACGATCGACACGAACGGCGTCGAGCGGCTCATCAGATAGTTCTCGTGGGCGCCGTAGGAGGCGCCCTTGTTATCGGTGTTGTTCTTGTAGAGGTTGATCGGGGTGGCCACTCCGGGCATGGCGGCCACCCGGCGGGCGGCGTCGGCCATGACGAGCTCGCCGGCCTTGTCCCAGCGGACGATGTCCAGCGGCGTGGTGACCTCGGGCGTGGAGTACTCGGGGTGGGCGTGGTCGACGTAGAGCCGGGCACCGTTGGGCAGGATGACGTTGGCCATCCCGGCGTCCTCTTCGGCTTCGATGAACTCCTGCGCAACCCCGGCTCCCCCGCCGAGCTCGAAGCCACGCGCGTCGCGCAGCGGCGACTCCTCCTCGAAGTCCCAGGCCGCCCGACGCGCCCGGCCCGCGGGCAGGGTGCTGGCGTAAGCGTTGACGACCTGAGCCGACAGCAACATCGCGTTGGCGGACGGCTGACCGGGCAGGCTGACCCCGTACTCGACCTCAGTACCCATCACCCGGCGCACGCTCATCGTTCAAGGCTACGGCCCTTACACATGGTTGCGCCGTGTGATGCCGCTGCAACACCGGTTCGGCAAAGCTAACGATGTGGTATCGGCTGCCGGAAAACGCAACATCCCGCATGTCCAGGGCGTCATATGGGTAAGCAACTCGTCGACGGAACGGCACACGACGGAGGGAGGACGCATCGTGAAGAGCAACCCGCTTCGATCGGGCGCGACGACGCATGTGTCCGCGCGACCGACCACGACGACCGTATCGTCTGAGGACGTCGTCAACTGGCTGCACGACGCGTCCCTGCGATTGTTCGAAGCACGCCTGGCCCGTGGCGGCGTGGCCCGCCGCACCGCGGCCTGAGCCGCCACGGCGCCACCGCCACCGAACGGTAGGACGCTAGGGCAGCCCGGCAAGGAACGTCTTGGCGATAGGAATGCTCACCTTCGTCGACGACTGACCGCCGTACACGAAGACGGCGAACGCGAGGTCCCCCTGGTAGCCGGTGAACCACGCATGCGCCTGCTTGTTGTCCGGCGTGTACTGCGCGGTGCCGGTCTTGCCGGAGACCGGCGCACCGGGCAGGCCGGCGAGCGCGGTGGCCGTGCCCTGGGGATCAGTGATCGTCGATCGCATCATCTCCTGCAGGGCCTTCGTGGTGGTCGCCGGCAGCGCCGGGCCGGCGTTCGCCTGCTTGCCCACGACGAGTGACGGCGCGATCGGACGGCCCGATTGGGCCGCGCCGGCCATCGCGGCGGCGGCCAGCGGGCTCAGCAGGACCTTGCCCTGGCCGATGGAGTCCTGACCGAGCTCCCCCTCGTTGGGGGTGGCAGGTACTGATCCGCTGAACGAGTCGACCGGCAGGTGCCACTGCGCACCGAGGCCGAACTGACTCGCCGTCGTGTGCAATGCGCCGGGTGGCAGCTTCAGGGCGAGTTGCACGAACGTCGTATCGCACGACATCGCGAACGCCTTGCGCAACGTCAGCGTGGCCGGGAAGCTGTCGCCGTCGTTGTTGTGGATCGGGAACCCACCGGCCGGCGCGCTTTCCGGACACTTCTCCTGGGTGTCCGGCGTGAGGCCGCCCTGCGCAAGGGCGGCTGCCGCGGTAACGATCTTGAACGTCGAACCCGGTGGGTACTGCCCGGCGAGCGCGATGTCACCGCGCGTCGCCTCGGAATTGGCGACGGCGAGGATGCGCCCGGTCGACGGCTGCAGGGCCACGATCGCCGCGGCCTGCGGCACCGAGTGCAGGGCGTCGTCGGCCGCGGTCTGGACGCCGCTGTCGAGGGTGAGCCGGACCGGCGTCCCCGGCTTCGCCGCGCCGGGCGAGCCCAGCTTGCGGCCGGCCTTACCGTCGGCATCCGCCGCGTAGACGTCAACGCCCGGCGTGCCCGACAGCTGGGCGTCGAACACCTGCTGCAGTCCGTCCAGGCCGGTCTGGTCGCCGACGTGAATCCGGCCGGAGGACGCCTTGACGCTGTCAGCGGTGGCGAGGCCGACGTGCCCGAGCAGCGGCTGGGCGAACCGGCTCGTCGGGCCCAGCAGCTCGGTGCCGGTGTCGAACACCGTGCCCGGCAAGGGGTGGATGATCGAGTAGACGGCGTCGTAGGCCGGCTTGCGCAGAGTGATCACCGGGACGAAGGCGTGCGGGGTGTCCTTCGCCGCTTTGACGTCGGCCACGATGTCGGATGCCCTGATGTGCAGCGTGGTGGCGAGCGTCGAGGCCAGCGAGTCGAGGTTCGTGACCTTCGCCGGATCGATGCCGACGTAGACAACCGGCGTCTGGGCGAACAGCGCCTTCCCGGTGGCGTCCTCGAGCTCGGCCCGCGGTGGCAGCGCGCGGCGGGCAACCAGGTGCTGGCCGGCGCTGAGGCCGGGGTTGAGGTCGCTCGGCGCCCAATCCACCGACCACGAGCCACCACGTTGGGCGAGTTTCAGCGTCCCCTCGTACGTCCAGGCCGCCGTCGCGCCCGGCAGCGACCAGGACGCGCTGAAGTCGGCCGTCGTGCTGTGCACCGAGGTGACCTTCAGGGTGCCGGTCGGGTTGCCGAGACCCTTCAGGCTGCTGGCGATCAGGTCGCCGGCTGCCGCCTCGTTGGATGTCGCCGCTGCCGCCGTCGCCGCATCCCCATGTCCGAGCGCGTCGAGGAAGCGTTGCGCCACCGCCTTCTGCGGCGAGTCTTTGCTGTGACCCCCGCAAGCGACGAGCAATCCACCGAGGAGCGGGACGACAGCGAGGGCGGTGAGGCGGCGCACCCGTCGAAGCCAACCACACTCCCCAACACGGGCGTAACACTCCCGGCCAGTTCTGTCAGATGTCGTCAACCCCCCGGCTGACAGCCACAGACTCGGTGCACCAAGACAATTGATGGGGGAACTCCATGACAACCAGTCGATTCGAGCGGCTCCTGCCGCTCGCCGGCGCGTTGGGCGGCCTCGTGGCCACTACGGCCATGATCCTCACGATCAACGAGCCGAGCATCACCGACGGCGAGCAGAAGTACGTTCGGTGGTACTCCGACCACCAGGCGGTCGAGACGATCGCCGGATTCGCCGCCATCTACTTCTGCGTGCTGATGCTGTTCTTCGCGACGGCCGTCCGGCGCGCCCTGCGCTCCGGCGAGCGGGGCAGTTCCGCGCATGCCAACGCGGCCTTCGCCGGCGGCATCGTGTTCGGGATCGGCATCACGCTGATGGCGATGGTCTCGTTCGCGAACGTCGAGGCGGCCGACAAGCACAACGTCCAAGCCGTGATCTCACTCGGCTATCTGAGCGACAGCACGTGGCTGCTGTTCATCGCCGGACTCGCAGCGTTCTACCTCGCCACCGGGCTGGGGAGCCTGCGCACCGGTGCTCTGCCCAAGTGGCTGGCGATCGTGACGATCGTGCTCGGCGTACTGAGCCTGACCGGCCCGACCGGCATCGCGGTCTTCTTCGCCACGCCGGTGTGGCTCATCGTGACCAGCATCCTGCTCTACCGCCGCCAGGAAGCACCGGCGACCCCGGCCGTCGTACCGGCCCCGCAGAGCGAGCTGTCAGAGGTCCGCGCCCACTGACCGAAGTACCTCGCGATTGTGGTTCGGACGCACCGAATAGCAGTGCGTCCGAACCACAATCGGATTTACAAGTACTGGCCGGTGTTGCCCACTGTGTCGATCGACCGACCGGCGTCGGGGCCCTTGCCCGACACGAGGGTGCGGATGTAGACGATCCGCTCGCCCTTCTTGCCGGAGATCCGGGCCCAGTCGTCCGGGTTGGTGGTGTTGGGCAGGTCCTCGTTCTCGCGGAACTCGTCGACGCAGGCGGCCAGCAGGTGCGTGACACGCAAGCCGCGCTGACCGATAGTCAGCACGTCCTTGATGGCCATCTTCTTCGCCCGGTCCACGATGTTCTGGATCATGGCGCCGGAGTTGAAGTCCTTGAAGTAGAGCGTTTCCTTGTCGCCGTTGGCGTAGGTGACTTCCAGGAAGCGGTTCTCCTCGGTTTCGGAGTACATCCGCTCGGTCGTGCGCTGGATCATGGCCGCGACGGTGGCTTTGACGTCGCCGCCGTGCTCAGCCAGGTCGTCGGTGTGGATCGGCAGGGTCGTGGTGATGTACTTCGAGAAGATGTCTTGCGCCGCTTCGGCGTCCGGCCGCTCGATCTTGATCTTGACGTCGAGGCGGCCCGGCCGCAGGATCGCCGGGTCGATCATGTCCTCGCGGTTGGACGCGCCGATCACGATGACGTTCTCGAGGCCCTCGACCCCATCGATCTCGGACAGCAGCTGCGGCACGATCGTGTTCTCGACGTCGGAGGACACACCCGAACCACGGGTCCGGAAGATCGAGTCCATCTCGTCGAAGAACACGATGACCGGCGTGCCTTCGCTGGCCTTCTCGCGGGCCCGCTGGAACACCAGCCGGATGTGCCGCTCGGTCTCGCCGACGTACTTGTTCAGCAGCTCCGGGCCCTTGATGTTCAAGAAGAACGACTTGGCCGACCCCGCGCCGCGGACCTCTTCGACCTTCTTGGCCAGCGAGTTGGCCACCGCCTTGGCGATCAGCGTCTTGCCGCAGCCGGGCGGCCCGTAGAGCAGGATGCCCTTCGGCGGGCGCAGCTCGTGCTCGCGGAACAGGTCGGCGTGCAGGAACGGCAGTTCGACCGCGTCACGGATGGCCTCGATCTGCTTGGTCAGCCCGCCGATGTCGGTGTAGTCGATGTCGGGGACCTCTTCGAGGATGAGCTCCTCGACCTCGCTCTTCGGGATCCGCTCGTAGACGTAGGCCGACCGTGGCTCGAGCAGCAGCGAGTCGCCACTGCGCAGCGGCTGGTCGCGCAGGATGTCGGCGAGGTAGACCACGCGCTCCTCGTCGGTGTGCCCGATGACCAGGGCGCGCTCACCGTCTTCGAGCAGCTCTTTGAGCATGACGATCTCGCCGGTGCGCTCGTGCCCGCGCGCGGCGACGACGTTCATCGCCTCGTTGAGCATGACCTCCTGGCCGTGCTGCAACTCTTCGGTCGGCACCTCGGGTGAGACGGCTACCCGCAGCTTGCGCCCGCCGGTGAAGATGTCGACCGTGCCGTCCTCGAACGCTTCGAGGAACGCGCCGTAGCCGCTCGGCGGCTGGGCCAGCCGGTCGATCTCCTCCTTGAGGGCGACGACCTGATCGCGCGCTTCGCGCAAGGTCTCGACCAGTCGCTCGTTGCGTTCGCCGAGGCTCGCAACGCGCGCCTGCACATCGGCGAGCCGCTCTTCCAGGATGCGCATATGCCGTGGGGACTCAGCGACTTTCGCCCGGAGCAGTTCAACTTCCTGCTCGAGAAATGCCGTACGCCGCCGTGCTTCGCGCGACGCATCGTCGTCATGGTCATGTGAGCGAATGGTGTCGTCGGACTCGGGAGCCATGCGGGCCACCTCCACTCGTGTGGTTCGCGAAATCCAACCCTACACAGCCGGGCGAATCGAGGAAGGGATCTACCCTCACTGTGGGGATGCGCACGTCATCAACTGGCCACCCGGTCACGACCCAGAGGGCATGATTGACACGGTGAGCGAGCAGCTACGCGTCTGGATCGACCAGGACCTGTGCACCGGCGACGGGCTGTGCGTCCAGTACGCGCCTGAGGTATTCGAGTTCGACATCGACGGACTCGCCTACGTCAAGAACGACTCCGGTGACCTGCTGTCGGCGAGTCGCGCCGAGACCGACGTCCCCGAGCGGTTGCGCCTGGACGTCATCGACTCGGCCAAGGAGTGCCCGGGCGACTGCATTCACGTCGTGCGCGCCGCGGACGGCGCAGCGGTAGCCGGCCCGGACGTCTAACCCGGCTGGCTCGGATCTCCGTCGCCACCCACTCGCAAGCTCGGGGTGGACGCCGGATCTCCGTACCGCTCCTCCGTCGCGGGCCGCGTCGCGGCGCCGGGCTCTTCGCGCAAGCGCTCATAGCGTCGTAGTTGCGGTCTCTTGGGTCGCCTCGCGTGGTCGCCTCGCGCCTTCTCGGCGTGTCGCTGCCGAGTAGCTTCGTGTGAGGCGCTGATACTGGTGTGTTCAGTGGTGCAGTTGTGAACAGTGGGATTTAGTCGTACGGTGATGCGCGGTCGATGGAAGGACCGCCCATGCCTCGCCTGCACTCGCCCCGATCCGATTCCGAAGCAGCCCAAGTAGCCTCCGATCAGCCGACCGGTCGCCGGTGGCGCGTGCTGTGCCGGGTGGTCGTGCTGGGCATCTGCGCCGCCGTGGCCGCCGTCGTGGTGATGGAGGTGCGCCACACCTCGAGCGCGGCCGCCGATCCGTCAGCGCAGGACTGGTACCGCCTGCGGATGTGCGAGTCCAGCAACAACTACGCGATCAACACCGGCAACGACCACTACGGCGCGTACCAGTTCGATCTGTCGACCTGGCGCAGCGTCGGCGGCTCGGGCTATCCGAACCGGGCCTCGGCGGCCGAGCAGGACGCCCGGGCGCTGATCCTCTACCGGATGCGCGGCTGGCAGCCGTGGCAGTGTGCGCCGATCGTCGGGCTGCGCGAGGACAAGGACGCCCGCTCGGGCCGCATCGGCGACATCACCGTGCCGGGAAGTGGATCGGGCGGTTCGGGCGCCAGCTCGCATGCCTGGCCGGGCGTGTACTACAACGTGGGCGATCACAGCGCGGGCATCCGGCAGTGGCAGCTACAGATGCGCCACCGCGGTGCACCGCTTACCGGCACCGGCCAGTTCGGTGCGAACACGCTCGCCGTGGTCAAGGCGGTGCAGAAGCAAAACGGGCTTCCGGGTAGCGGGCAACTCGGCCCCAAGACCTGGGACCTGGCCTGGACCGGCAAGTACCGCAAGAGCACGCCGGTCAAGTCCACCCCCAAGCCGGCGCCCAAACCGAAGCCCGCTCCGAAACCCAAGCCCGCTCCGAAACCGGCGCCGGCCAAGCCCGTCGCGCCGAAGTGGACCGCCTCGCAGTACTACTCGCTGGGCGATCACAGCGCGACCGTCAAGACCTGGCAGCTGCGGATGCGGGCGCGGGGCGCGCCGTTGACCGGCACCGGCCAGTTCGGTGCCAGCACGCTCGCCGTGGTCAAGGCCGTGCAGCAGCAGAACCACCTGAAGGCGACCGGCATCCTCGGCCCCGAGACGTGGAAGCTCGCCTGGACCGGCACCTACCGCAAGCCGACGGTCGCGCCGAAGTGGACCGCCTCGCAGTACTACTCGCTGGGCGATCACAGCGCGACCATCAAGACCTGGCAGCTGCGGATGCGGGCGCGGGGCGCGCCGTTGACCGGCACCGGCCAGTTCGGGCCGAGCACGCTGGCGGTCGTCAAGCACATTCAGAAAGCCAATGACCTCAAGGCGACCGGCATCCTCGGCCCCGAGACGTGGAAGCTCGCCTGGACCGGCAAGTACTAGCTAGCCGCCCTTGGCCGGACGGCGTTGCCGGGTCGGCGCCGCGACGCCGGGCGCCATGCGCCGGGACATGACGAGGAACGCGGTGTGCCCGATCATGCGGTGTTCGGGGCGCACCGCGAGACCGACCACGTGCCAACCGCGCACGAGCGACTCCCACGAGGTGGGTTCGGTGTACCCGCCGTGTTCGCGTAGCGCCTCGACCAGCCGGGACAGCTGCGTGGTCGACGCCACGTAGCCGATCAGCACGCCGCCCGGACGTAGCGCGTCAGACACCTGTGGCAGCACGTCCCACGGCGAGAGCATGTCGAGCACGACCCGATCGGCCACCTCGTCCGGACGGTGGTCGGCGACGTCAGCGATGTGAAGGGTCCAGTTGTCCGGGCGCAGGCCGTGGAAGGTCTCGACGTTGCGCACGGCGACCTCGGCGTGCTCGGGCCGGTTCTCGTAGGAGATCACTCGCCCGGACGGCCCCACGGCGCGCAGCAGCGAGCAGGTGAGCCCGCCCGAGCCGGCACCGGCCTCGAGCACGGTCGCGCCGGGGTAGATGTCGCCGAGCCCGATGATCTGGGCTGCGTCCTTCGGGTAGATGACGGCGGCGCCCCGCGGCATGGAGAGCACGAAGTCGGCCAGCAGCGGCCGCATCGCCAGGTAGACGGTGCCCGAGGTCGACGCCACCACGCTGCCCTCGGGCTCGCCGATCAGCGCGTCGTGCTCGATGGCGCCACGGTGGGTGTGGAACTGCTTGCCGGGCTCCAGGGTCACGGTGTGCAGGCGACCCTTGGGGTCGGTGAGCTGCACCCGCTCCCCCGCCGCGAACGACGCGTCGCTCATGCGGCGGGCCTGGTCAGCTCGGCGAGGAGATCCTTGGACGACAGGATGCCGGCCGGCGAGCCGTCCCGGTCCACCACGAGGTATTCGTGCGCCGGCGTGCTGCGCAGGGCGGCGAGCAGAGCGTCGCCGGTGAGATCGACGCCGAGCACCAAGCCCGGCTCGATAGGACGCGCGACGTCGCCGACCGGAACCCAGGGCCGCCGATCCGGTGGTATCGCGCCGATGCGCGACTCGTCGACGATCGCCTGGGGGTTGTTCGCCGAGTCGACGACCACCAGGCCGCCGGCGCGCACCTCACCGGCCCGCCGGATCGCCTCGGACACCGGCAGGTCGGCGTGCACGAGCAGCCCTGGACGGAGCAGGCGCTGCATCGACAGTGCCGGCAGGCGCTGCTGCATCTCGGCCACGCGCAGCGACTGGGTGGCGGCGATCCAGATGAACGCGCCCAGCGCGAGTCCGAACACGGCGGTGCCGAGGCTCCAGTTGAACCCGTCGACGTTGAGCAGTACCGACGCGCCCGCGACGAGAACGGCCACGATCCGACCGCACCAGGCGGCCACTCTCGTGCCGGTGAGCCGTGATCGGGTCGCCCCCCACACGCCCGCGCGCAGCGCCCGCCCGCCGTCCAACGGCAACCCGGGGAGCAGGTTGAAGGCTGCGACCACGAGGTTGCTCCACATCAGCAGGGCGAGCAGGACGGAGAGCACCGTAGCGTCCGTCGTGACCGAGTAGCCCGCCCACGCGACCCCGGCGAGGGCCAGCGACACGAGCGGGCCGGCGAGGGAGATGAGGAACTCGTCGCGGGGGCGGCGGATCTCGCCCTCGATCTCCGACACGCCGCCGAGCAGGAAGATCACCACCCGATTGACGGGCTGGCCGAGGGCGAGGCTGACCGCCGTGTGGCCCAGCTCGTGGGCGAGCACGCTCAGGGCCAGCAGCACCGCGAACGCGAACGCGACGAGATAGGACATCGGTTGTCCGATGCCGTCCACGAGGTCGTACACGATGCCGTGGTAGGTGATCGTGATCAGGGTCGCGATGAGCACCCAGGAGGGCGCGAAGTACAGCGGCACCCCACGGAAGCTCCCCACCGGGAGCAACCTGCCGCCGGCGCGGACCGGCGGACGATTCGCGCTCATCCCCAGCGATGCTACGGCGCCTCACGGTGAGCCGGGTTAGCGTACGGAGCGTGAGCGACAGCGACGATCTACGGAGCCGTATCGAGGCTCAGATCGCCGCACGCCGCCAGGCCGGGCGCCACGGCCGGGGCCGCGACCCGATCGCGCACCGAACCCCAACGGAGCTGCCCGACCCGGCCCCTCCGCCCACCCTTCCGCCGCCGCCGCCACGACCGGTATCACCGCTCGACGAGACCCAGATCATCGAGGCGATCCCCCCGGACGACCGGGGCGAGATCCCGCGTCGGAGCCATCGCCAGCGGGCGCCGTCGCGCCAGTTCGGGTTCCCGATCCGGTTGCTCGTGTTGGTCGTGGTGGCCGCGCTGCTGGCGCTCGGGCTGCGCACCTTCGTGGTCGAGCCGTTCTGGATCCCGTCCGAGTCGATGGAACCGACCCTGCACGGGTGCGCGGGGTGTAACAACGACCGGCTGCTCGTCGACAAACTGTCCTATCGACTGCACGCGGTGCATCGTGGTGACGTCGTCGTGTTCCACCGCCCACCGGGCGTGGACGCTCCGGAGAACGTACTCATCAAGCGCGTCATCGGGCTGCCCGGGGAGACCGTCAGCGGGCACGACGGGAAGGTCTGGATTGGCAGCCGTTCGCTCGAGGAGTCCTACGTCAATCCGGCCTGCCACGGCACGACGGATTTCGCGCCCGTGACCGTGCCGTCCGGACGGTATTTCATGATGGGCGACAACCGATGTAATTCCAGCGACAGCAGGGTGTTCGGACCGATTCCCAGGTCGTCGATCATCGGGCGGGCATTCTTGATCATCTGGCCGGTCGGGCGGATCCACTGGCTGTGACGATGAGCGCTCGAGCGAAGTGCCGCCGGCCGCGACACATCCGGCGGGTTGGATGGTGCCTGCCAGAAATTGTCAGGGGACGGTTCTAGTGTCTCGGGCATGACAGAGACGGTGGCGACGAGCGTGGCGGACTTGCCGGACGCGATAGTCGGTTCGCTGTCGCCGTCGCGCGCGTCGGACTTCAAGACCTGCCCGCTGCTCTACCGGTTCCGCACGATCGACCGGCTGCCCGAGGCGCCCTCGCGCGCGGCCACCCGCGGCACTGTCGTGCACGCTGTGCTGGAGGGGCTGTTCGACCTGCCGGCGTCCGAGCGCACGCTCGAGGCGGCCCAGCAGCTCGTCGGGCCGGCCTGGCAACACCTGCTCGACGAGGCCCCCGAACTGGCCGGGCTGTTCACCGACGACGACGCGGCCGGCTCCGAGCTGACCTCCTGGCTGGATTCGGCGCGCGGTCTGGTCGAGAGCTACTTCGCCATCGAGGATCCGACCCGCCTCGAGCCGGCGGCGCGTGAGGAGCTCGTCGAGACGGTGGTCGACGGGTTGCGGCTGCGCGGCTACGTCGACCGGCTCGACGTCTCCCCGGCCGGTGACGTGCGGGTCGTCGACTACAAGACCGGCACGATCCCGCGCGAGGCGTTCGAGGCGAAAGCCTTGTTCCAGATGAAGTTCTACGCGCTCGTACTGTGGCGCGTTCGCGGCGTGGTTCCCCGGCAGCTCAAGCTGATCTATCTGGCCGACCGCGACACGCTGACCTACACGCCCGAGGCCGAGGAGCTGCTGCGGTTCGAGCGCACGTTGAAGGCGATCTGGGTGGCGATCGCCCGGGCGACCGAGCGCGCGGACTTCCGGCCCAGCCCCAGTCGGCTGTGCGACTGGTGCGACCACCAATCGCGGTGCCCGGCGTTCGGCGGCACTCCGCCGCCGTTTCCCGAGGACGCGATCGTCCGCATCGATCGCGATCGCCGTGAGGTGCCGAAGCCGGCCGTCGAGCCCGAACTCTGAGGCGATGAGCGCTCGCGCGAAGAACCGCCGGTCGCCGCGCGGCCGGCGGGCAAATTTGAGTCCGACTTGGTCCGGTTAGGGATCGACTGGACGGGCGGGCGCACACTGCAACCTATGGCGACCGATGATGCGCGGGAGGAAACCCCTCCCGCGATCGTCGCACTCGCCGTCCAGGTCGACGAGCTGCGGACTCGGGTGCAGCGGATGCATGCGGAGCTGCGTGCCGGCCCGAGCGGCTCTGGCGGCCCGGCCAGCGGCGCCGAGCACCGGGCCGCGGTCAAGGCCGTGGGCGCGGCGACTCTGGACCTGCTCGACGCGCAGTCCCGGCTGCGGGCGATGCGGGTGGCGCACCGGCAGCAACGGGTGGCCGAGCTGCTCGAGCAGGACCGCCGCCGTGAGCAGCTCCGGCTGTGGCAGCTGACCGGCGGCGTGGCGCTGGCCGGGGTGCTGATCGTGGTGCTGGCGGCGTCGGGTGCCATCCCGGCGGCACGCCTCGCGATCGGCGTTCCGGTGCTGCTCGCCGGCGCTCTGATGGCGATCTCCATGCTCCCGGTGCTGGTCCGCGATGCCGGCCAGCACGCGATCGACCTCCGCAAGGCGATCATCGCGGCCGCGCTGGCCTTCCTCTCGCTGCTGGGCGCACTGACCTGGCGGCCGTTGGGCTACGCCTGCCTGCTGGCGTTGGCGGTCGCGGCGGTGCCTGTGGTCAGTGCCCTTCGGGCCCGGCGCCGGCGTGACGCCGGGCCGCCGCAGGGACGCGACCCGGCGCCACCGGAGGGAGGTGACAGCCGTGGATGAGGCACCGTCGGCCGAGGATCTGGACCGCCTGCGCTCGGAGCTGGAATCCGACCGCGCCGCAGTACGAGGCGAGCTGAGCGAGCTCCTCCGCACGGTGCGGCTGATCGGCCAGAAGGTCGACTGGCTGATGGCCAACGCGTTGATCACCGCCGATGCGCCGATCTGCGACCTGGACGGGGACGTCGACGAGGCCATGGTGAAACTTGCCGCGAAGGTCGAGCGAGGCGAGCGCTTCCAGGACGAGCTGCTCGACAGCGCCGCCCGCAAGGAACTCAAGGTGGCCGTTGACCGGCACTGGGAATGGGGCCGCAAACTCGATCGCCGCCAGGCGACCGTCACCTCGCTCAGCGAGGCGATCGTGGACGGCGAGGAGGCGGCCGCGGTGCGTGCGGGTGAGGAGTTCGCCGCAGCCTGGCAAGCGCTGACCGAACTCGAGCAAGAGGGACCACGGCTCGAGAGCGCCGCCCGAGTGGCCCGCGAGCGATTGGACGCCGACGACGCGGTACGCGGCAAGCACGGCAAGGACATCGACGCGGTCGGCCACGCTTGGCAGGAGCTGTGCCGGCAACTGCGGCACATGATCGATGCCGGTGTCGCCTCGCAGGCGCTCTTCCCCGGCTGGTTTCGCGACACCCTCGGGTTGGCTCCGCCACCCGACGCGCCGACGCGGTGGTTCGAGCTCGCGACGGAGATCCTCGCCTACCGCATCACGTACCGCGTCACGAGCGACGACTTCCCGCTCGGCGATCCGCCCCCGGGCGACGCTTCGGCGCGGCGCCGAGATTGGTACCAGCGACTTCGCGCGGGCCTGGCCCGGCTGACGTAACTTATCCCGGCTTTCTCGGATCTCCGTCGCCACCCACTCGCTTCGCTTCGGGGTGGACGCCGGATCTCCGCTCGCGCCTTCGGCGCGGCCGCGTCGCGGCGCCGGGCTCTTCGCGCGAGCGCTCATCGCCAGGTGGTTGCGTTCGTTCTGGTCGCCTACCGCTGTCGCGCGCGATCTTGATACGGATCGTTCGCTTGAATCCGCCTATGCCTATGGCGCGCCACGGACGTCAAGATCCACTAGCTCGGCAGCCGTACTGTATTTATCGTGTTAAGCCGGGCATCTCACCAAGATCATATGACTCTAGACAGCCATGATCATTTACCCCATCATGTGCTCCGTAGGGCAATTCGAGACACGGGGGCAGCCAAGGAGGCAGTCCATGTCCCGTCGCATTACATCCCTGCTCGCCGCAACAACGTTAGTTGCGGGATTGGCCGTCAGCGTGCCGACGGCCCGGGCAATTCCGTCCCACAACGGCGCCGTAGATACCGCGAAGACCATGGCGACCGCAACCCAATCCAGTGCCGATGCGCAGAAGCTCATCACGCTTCTTAACCAGGTCGAAAAGCAGCTCAAGCAGGCTCAGAAGAGTGGCAAGGTCTCACCGCACGACCTGGGCGGCGTGGGCACTCTGATCAGTGGCATCGAGGGCTCCGTGCTCGGTCTGCTGAACACCGTGACGACCGCCGTAGGTCTGCCGGCGCTGCCGGGCCTGCCCGGAACGTCCAACCTGCCGCCGGCGACGCAGCTCGAGCAGCAGGTGAAAGACGCCGTGGCCAAGATGAAGCCGGCCGACCTAGGTGGTCTGGGCGGTCTTCTGGCGACTGTTGAGGGTCTTGTCCTGGGGCTCCTCAACACCGTGACCGGACTGCTGGGCCTGCCCCCGCTGCCGGGCCTGCCGCCGCTCCCCGGTCCCCCCGCTCTTCCGGTGCCCTGACACCGATTCCGGTGCTCTGACACCGTTTCCGAGACGCTGAGCAGAAGGGATCAGCGTCGGGCAGGTCGCGAGGCATTGTTGCCTCGCGACCTGTCTTTTGGGTCAGCCCGTGACGACGATGAGCGGGATCGCGGTCTCGGCCGGGGTGGTCGACCCGTGGTACGCAACGAGCTTGCCCACCGTGTCCGGCTCGTGCTTGCTGGCCAGCACGACGTAATCCTCGCGGCAGACCACGACGACGTCGCCGATGCGCGCCAGGTGTTCGGGCGGCACCGGTCCGAACCATCCGGCCGCGACCGCCTCGTCCCGGCTGACGACATCGGCGACATTGCCGAGCACCGCCCGCCAGGCCGCGATCACGTCGTCGCGGGCGCCGCGACGGGTGTGCAGGTAGCGCACGCGGGCTTCGCCGGCGACGACGCGCACCCCGGCACTCAGACGTCGGTCCGTGTCGAGGTCGAAGCGATGGTCGGGGGGCACGTTCAGGCCACCGTGGTCGGCGGTGACCAGTAGGGCGGCGTCGGCGGGCAGCCCGTCGATCAGCCGTCCGAGGAGCCGATCGACCTCGGCGGCCGCGACCCGCCAGTGCGTCGAGTCGATGCCGAACAGGTGCGCCGCGTGGTCGAGGGTCGGGTGGTAGCCGAGGACCAGGCGGGACGGGCCGGCCAGCTCGGCGAGCATCCGGTCGGCCAGGACGTCCGGGTCGGCAGCGTCCACGTACCGGGCACCCCGATAGGCGGCGACGGTGAGGCCACTGCCCTCGAACTCCGGGCGGGACACGACGCTCGTCCTGATTCCCGCCGCCTCGGCGAGCTCGAACTGAGTGGGCAGCGGCTGCCATTGGGCCGGGTCGGGCCGACCGGACCAGTCGATGTGGGTGAGCACCCGTCGCGTTCCCGGGATGTTGACCGTGAAGCCGAGGACGCCGTGCGCACCGGGCAGCGCGCCGGTACCGAGCGAGACGATGCTCGTCGGCGTGGTCGACGGGAAGCAACTGGCCAGCTCGGTCAGCCGGCCGAGGCGCCCGGCCTGTATGTCGGCCAGCACCGGGGCCACCGGGGCGGCGACCGGTAGCAGGTGATGTCCCAGCCCGTCGACGAGCAGCACCGCGAAGCGCCGGACGTCGGGCAGGTCGAGGCGATCGGCGCGGTCGGTGCGGCCGGGCGCGCCGAGCACGGCGAACGCGCTCGGCAGGATGTCGGCGATCGTCGGTGTCATCGCCACGAGCGCTGGTCGGCCTCGACGAGCGTGGCCAGATCGGCGACCGTGATGTCCACCAGGCTCGACACGACCGGGCGGCCCGGTGCCGGCTCGAGAGGTACCTCGCTCGGTACGGCCAGCACGGCACAGCCGGCCGACTCGGCCGAGGTGATACCGAGCGGTGAGTCCTCGATCGCGACGCAGTCGGCGGCCCGGACGTCGAGCAGCTCGGCGGCTCGCAGGTACGGGTCCGGCGCCGGCTTCGGGTGCGGCACCTCGTCGCCGCACACGGTCGCGGCGAAGTACTGCCGGCCGATCGTGTCGAGTGCGATCTCGGTCAGCCGGCGATGGGTGGACGTCACGAGCGCCGCCGGCAGCCCGGCGTCGTGCACCGCGACGAGCAGTTCGTGCGCGCCGGGCTTCCAGACCAGCGAGGTGTGGAACAGCTCGGCGGTGCGGTCGGTCAGGTAGGCGCCGCTGCTCTCCGGATCGGCGTCGATGCCGAGGTCGTGATGCATGATCGCGATCGACCGGGCCAGGCTCGATCCCACCATGCGGCGGCGCGCGGCGTCGGACAGCTCACCGCCGAGATAGTGCGCGAGGTCGTCGAGGGCGACGTCCCACACCTTCTCCGAGTCGAGCAGCGTGCCGTCCATGTCGAACAGAACGGCAGCTAGCCGACCCGGCATATTCGTTGGCCTAGAGGCCACTGACGCCGTCGCGGGTACACGACAGGTACACATCAGGAACGAGCTTGCTCATCGTCTTCGCCATTGCTGCGCGGCCCACCACTTCGTCGCTCGGCATCAGGTACGAGTACACACGCCACGTGATCTCGGGTGACGAGTGCCCCAGCCATCTGCTCACCGCTACTACCGACACTCCGCCCGAGATCAGGCTCGACCCGAAGTAGTGCCGGAGTGAATGCGGCGACACAGCGATGCCGGTGGCGGTTTCCAGGTGGTCGAACAGGTGGCCCGCGATCGCCTTCGTCAGCGCTCGGCCGCTCGCGCTGGAGAAGATCAAGCCGTCGTTGCGCGGCCAGAGTCGTACCTGCTCCGCAAGCGCCGCGAGCACGCCGTCCGATGCCGGGATGTCGCGCGATGAGGAGTCCGTCTTCAGCTCGCCCATGTCGCCGCCCGGCCGCCGTTGCTGACGTACCTGCACCGTCTTGCGCAGAAAGTCGATGTCGCTCACCCGGAGGCCACACGCCTCGGAGATCCGCATGCCGAGACCAGCCAGCCCGACGACGAGCGCGCGGTACTCCTCCGGCGCTTCCTTGATGATCTTGGAGACCTGTTCGTCGGACAGATGCACGTCACGCCTGCGTGGCGCGCTCGGAGCCTTCACCGCCTTCGCTGGATTCGAGGCGATCAAGCCGTCAGCCATCGCCGCGTCGAAAATCTGACGGACCTCTCGGAGCACCTGCCCGACGGTGCCCGGCGCCAACGTCTTCGACCAGGTCGCAACGGCGGCGGCCATCGTGCTCGGTTTGACCGAGCCGACGGGGTAGCCGCCGATCACCGGCAAGATGTGGTGGTCGAGTATCGAGCGCTTGCGAGGGCGTGTGGTGTCGGCCGCGAGGTTCGCCGGCCACCGGGCTCGCCTCTGCCCGGCGAACGAATGGCGTGACCCTTCCGCGCAGGAGTCACGCGACTAGCTCCTGATGGGCGGCTTGTAGTCCAGCGGCCGGCTGATCGCGTAGTGATCGATCGCATCCGTCGGCAGCTCTTCGAGTGCGCCGGTGGCGCGCCTAACCCAGCTCGCACCGGCACGATCCGTAAAGGCAATCTCCGCGCCGACCCGACCAGTGAGGATCCCCCAACCGCCCGGCATCGTCACCCGCCGCTCACCTGGTGGCAGGACTGCCCAGACTTCTCGTGGAGCGTCCTGCGGCGCGATCTCCGACCACGCCTCGCCAGTGTGCGGCGCAGCACCTTGGATGTAGACCATCGTGATCACGGCCTCGTAGACGGGTTCGTCCGACCTGTTGAGCACCGAGATCACGGTGGTGTCCTGGCTGTCATAGTCGGCATCCGGCGGTAGTTCCTGGCCGCCGTACCAAGCGGAGACACGCTCAGCTTGTGAGCGGTGATCCCGTTCGCGCTGTACGTGCTCGCCAGCTTGGCGCGCGCGGCGCTCAGTCCGAATCTGCCAGAACGCTATCCAGAAGGCAGCAACCGTGCCGACGGCCTGGACCCACGTAGCGACGTCACCCCAGCGCATCGACATCGAGCAACCGTAGGACAAGGACTCGCAGCGGGCAGCGGACGACACTCGTACCCCCTGGGCGGGTTACCCCCTACCCGGACGGGGCCGGGACTGCCACGTGTAGCCGCTGCCCGTGCGTACGGGCTGGAATGCTTGAGCAGTCAACTACTGCGGCCTGAGTTATTGGCATGCGCATGTGCCCATACCCACCGTTCGTGATGCGCTTCCCCGCAGTACGAGCTACCTTACGTGTGCCACACAGGTCCGGGGGGACTCCATATGATCTTCATCCGCCTCGCAGCGGTGTCGCTTGCCGCTGCTGTCGTCGCCGCTTTAGCCGCATGCAGTTCCGGAGGAAGCTCGCCGACCAAGGCGACATCCGTCGGCTCACCTGCGCACGCGAGCATCGCGACTAGTGCTCCAAGACCCACACCGATGCCGACTCCGACCGTGTGGACGATGGCGCAGGCTCAGGCTCAATACCTTTCACTGGTCAAGCCCAGCAACGCCACGATCGACGCAGTGAACAGAATGCGCGACGCCAACGATCAGAGCGTCAGTCGCTGGCGGACCATCTGCCGCCGGGCCGCAGCGGACGATCACACCCTGGCACGCAAGATGGCGGCGGGACACTGGCCAGCGAGCGCGCGCAGGCAGGTCGATGCATTCGTCGACGCGCTGGCCGAGGAGCGAACGACCTGGTCGCTATGCGCGACTGCGTCCTCGGCAGATGACGTTAACGCGGCGTTCAACGACTATCACAGTGCCTCGGGAAAGGCCGAGGCCGTACGGATCGCGCTCGGTCTCCCGGGCGCGTAATGAGCCAATACCACGGTCCATGGAATCCGTACTACAGCTATCCGCCGCTGCCGCCTCGGCGTCGTACGTATTGGGGATTGCTGATCGGCGTGCTAGGACTGTTCGCCGCGATCATCGTGGTCTTGCTGCCAATCCAGTACAGCGTGCTCGGGACCACCATCGACTGCGGCACTGGCCTGACCGCGTGGGACGCGCAACCTTCCACCGACGATGGCAGCAGTCAAGGCATCGCCGATGCCTGCCAGGTAAGGGGTCGAGAACGGTTGCTGCTGGTGGTGATCGTCGGTGCGGTCGGGGCGGCGTTCGGAATTGGCGTCACCTTGTACGAACGGCGGAACGAGTGATCATGACGGTGTAGCTGTCCAGGCACATCACCTGCCCCGGGCAGCGCGGGCACTGTCGGATGGAATGCTCGACGGCGTGCCTGACGACGCGCCTCATCCGATGCAGTGGACCGTGTTCGGCGAACGGCCGATCTATGAGAGCCCGTTCGTGCGCCTGGTGCTGGTGGATGTGCAGCAGCCGGACGGTCGGCGCTGGGAGTACCACGTGGTGCGGCTGCGTTCATTGGCTGCCGTGGTGATGGTGAACGATGCCGCGCAGGTGTTGTTGATGTGGCGGCACCGGTTCATCACCGATGGCTGGGGTTGGGAGTTGCCGATGGGGCTGATCGAGCCGGGCGAGACTCCGGAGCAGGCCGCCGCCCGCGAGGTGGAGGAGGAGACGGGCTGGCGTCCGAAGAGCCTGCGCCCGTTGGTGTACGCCGAGCCGGCGAATGGCATCACCGACAGCGAGCACCACGTGTTCCTCGCCGAGGGCGCGGTGCAGGTGGGCGAGCCGACCGAGGTCAACGAGTCGGACCGGATCGAGTGGATACCGCTCGCCGACGTTCCGGGGATGATCGACCGGCGAGAGATCACCTCCAGCGCCAGCCTGGTTGGGCTGATGCGCTACCTGCTCGGCAGGTCCTAGGCCATCGTCGCGAAGTCGGCGACGAACGTGCGTACGGCGGGCACCCGGTCGTGCGGGCGTAGGGCGTCGCGGAACTCGTGTAGGTGCCGATCGATGCGCGGTGACTCGATGGTCCGGGCGTAGCGCAGCGCGAGCTGGCCGTCCTGGCACGCCTGTTCCAGCTCGCCGAGGTCCAGGTGGGCGCGGCCGAGCCATAGCGCGTGGAACGCCTTCAGCCGGTGGTTGCGGTCGTCCTGCCGGTCTAGCGCGGATTCCAGTAGCGGCACGGCAGGGGCGGACTCAGCGAGCCGGGCACGGGCGATGCCCAGATCGGCCAGGTACTTCGGCTCGGTGAAGTAGGCGCACCACGCCGGGTCGTCATCACCCTGATGGGCCTGTTCGAGTCGACGCTCCGAGCGAGACAGCGCGGCGTGTGTGCCGTGCCGGTCCCCAGCAGCAGCGAGAGCGAACGCGGTGCGCATGGCCAGCAACGCCATCACCCTCGGCGTAGCGGTGGCACGGGCGACGTCCTCGGCTGCCTGGCCAAGCGCGACGGCCTCGTCCTGGTCGCCGTCATAGGTGGCCTGCAAGCTCATCGACGCCATCACGTTCGCGGTGAACGCCGGGTCGTCGAAGTCGCGGGCGAGATCGGCGGCCTGCGCGTAGTGGCGAGCGGCGGTGGCGTAGTGGCGGGAGTCGAACAGCATCCACCCGGCCAGGCGGGCCAGCTCGGCACCGACACCGACGAGTTGCCGACGGAGCGGAGCATCGGTCCGGTAGCGCAGTAGGTCCAGCACGTAGCGCAGATGTCCGGCGACGGCCGGGTAGAGCGAGCGTCCGCCGAACTCGTCATCGCGGCGCCAGTAGTCGACGATGGCCATCTCCAGCGCCTGCACGGTGCGCGGGGTGACCCGGGCATCGACGTTCAGCAGGCCCGCCGCAGACTGCCCAGCCCGCTGGGGTGCAGGCGACGGTGGCTCTCCCATAACCCCGGACGCGATGCCGAGCCATTCCGGCGGGATGCCCAGCACGTCCGCGACCTTGGCCAGCGTGCGCCGGTCCGGGTTGCTGACGCGGCCTGCCTCCAGCCGCGAGATGGTCGACTGCCGATAGCCGCCGCAGGCCTGGCCCAGCTCGGCCTGGCTCAGCCCAGCGCGTACGCGGGCGAGACGCACCACCTCGCCGATCTCACCGGTGATGACCGCACGACGCAGCGCCTCAGGCTGTTCGGACAGACCGGCCGTCATCCGCTCAGTGTGCCGTCGTCATCCCCCGCGCGCATACCTACATGCACGGTGCGCATATCCCGATGCCGCCCTTCGATGATCCGTTCCGCACGATCAGCGGCGCCGGTTCGCTCAGTGCGTGCCCCCGACGTCCGAGCAGATCACCCCATCCGACGCCGAGACCAACGACTCCCCGGCCGGGCACGCACAGGTGCCGTCCGGCGCGGGTACGAGAGGGGGCACGGTGGCCGACCAGGACACGGAGGGCTCGGCCACCGTGCCCCACCCCGACGCCGAACAGCTACGCGAGCGCCAACAAGCAGGTGCTCGCCGCCGACTGCGCCGACGCATCGGCCGACCGGCTGAACCGTCCGACGTCGACATCATTGCCGAGCGCATCGCACGGGAGCAGAGGGACGTCTAGTGAGCGGTCTGGACGATGCCTGGCGCCCAGGGCACGTCTTAGTGCGTTCGTGCGGCGATCGCGTGCTCGATCTCGCGCAAAGCCTCTTTGCGTTTCGCCTCATGGTATTGATCCCGCGCCGTCAGGTCCGCCCCGTTCCCGTCCCTCTCATCGCGCGGAGGTGGCTTCGGATCGAGGGCCCAGTCGTGCAGCACCGACAGTCCAGCCTGCGGGAGAAGGCGTACGCGCATCAGCAAGCCGGGTTCCGGCGGGCGCACCCCTCCGTTAAGGCGCTCGTATAGCTCGAACAGGATCCCCAACTCGAAGACCTGGCGCCGATCGTGCACAAGATCGCGCCCCGCCTTCAGCGCGAAGCCGATCGCGATCAGTGCGAGCACCGTCGCCGCGATCGTGCACGTGCCAACGACGTAGTCCCATCCGTTAGGTCCGCCGGTGACATGCACGTCGATCGGCTGCGTCGTGATCCTCACGGCCAACAGGTTGCGCCGGGGGACGGCGACGCTACGTCAGGCGCGCCGTATGCCTGACCGGGTCGCGGTCGTAGCGGCGACGGGCAGCACGCTCGCATCACTGCCAAGCAGAAGGTCGAGCCGCTGCCGCGCAGCATCGGGTCGGGTACACGTCGGGTACACGAGACGACCACCTGATCCCAACGCCAGCCAACGCGCTCAACGCATCCATGCCCCAGAACGCAAGGGCTCTAGCGTCCGCCACCGCTCGTCAACGGCGGGCGCGACATCTATGTCGAACAGCACCGCTTGCAGCTGGGCGCTCACTCGCTAATCGTCGTCGGTGCGGTAACCGAGGTTGGGCGCGAGCCAGCGCTGCGCCTCGGCGACGGTGAAGCCCTTGCGCTTGGCGTACTGCTCGACCTGGTCGCGGCCGATCTGCCCGAGCACGAAGTACTGCGACTGCGGGTGGGAGAAGTACAGCCCACTCACCGATGCCCCCGGCCACATGGCCATGCTCTCGGTGAGCTCGATCCCGGCATTGGTCGAGACGTCGAGCAGATCCCAGATCGTCTGCTTCTCGGTGTGCTCCGGGCAGGCCGGGTAGCCCGGAGCCGGGCGGATACCGACGTAGCGCTCCTTGATCAGCGACTCGTTGTCGAGGTGCTCGTCGGCCTGGTAGGCCCAGAACTCGGTCCGCACGCGCTGGTGTAGCCGCTCGGCGAACGCCTCGGCCAACCGGTCGGCCAGCGACTCCAGCAGGATCGCGCTGTAGTCGTCGAGGGCCGCCTTGAACTCCTTGATCTTGTCCTGGGCACCCAGCCCGGCGGTGACGGCGAATGCGCCGACGTAGTCGCGCAGCCCCGTGTCCCGCGGCGCCACGAAGTCGGCGAGTGAGCGATGCGGCACGCCGGGACGGTGCTCGGTCTGCTGCCGAAGCTGCCGCAGCGTGGTGCGCAGCGAGCGGCGCGACTCGTCGGTGTACACCTCGATGTCGTCGTCGTCGACGGTGTTGGCCGGGAAGAGGCCGAACACGCCGGAGGCCGTCAGCCACTTCTCGGCGATGATCGAGTCGAGCATCCGCTGGGCGTCGTCCCACAGTTTGCGAGCGGTCTCGCCCGAAGCCGGGTTGTTGAGGATGTCGGGATACTTGCCCTTCATCTCCCACGCGTTGAAGAACGGTTGCCAGTCGATGTAGTCGCGCAGCTCGGCGATCGAGTAGTCGTGGAAAGTCTTGACGAACTGCTTGGCCAGAACCTCGGCCCGCTCACTGTCATGGTGCACGTCGGGGGCCTGCTGTGCGAGCAGGTGCGGACGCGGTGGACGGTAGGACGACCAGTCGATCGGGGTGCGGTCGGCCCGGGCCGCGTCGATCGACAGCAGCGTCTTCGCCTCCGACCGCGCGGCATGCCGCTCCCGCAACGAGTCGTACTCGGCCTCGAGCTCGGTCAGCAACGCCGGGCGCTGATCGTCGGACAACAGCGCCGCTACCACCGGTACCGACCGCGACGCGTCCTTCACCCAGACGACGGGACCGTGGTACTTCTTGTCGACCTTCACCGCGGTGTGCGCGCGCGAGGTCGTGGCTCCGCCGATCAGCAGCGGGATGTTAAAGCCCTGCCGCTCCATCTCGGACGCGAAGTTGACCATCTCGTCCAGCGACGGCGTGATCAGCCCGGACAGCCCGATGATGTCGGCGTCGTGTTCCTTGGCCGCGTCCAGCACCTTCTGCGCGGGCACCATGACGCCGAGGTCGATCACGTCGTAGTTGTTGCACTGCAACACGACGCCGACGATGTTCTTGCCGATGTCGTGCACATCGCCCTTGACCGTGGCCATGACGACGGTGCCGTTGCTGCGTCCCGCGTCCTCGGGCGACTTGCCCGCCTCGATGAACGGGATCAGATAGGCGACCGCCTTCTTCATCACGCGCGCGGATTTGACCACCTGGGGCAGGAACATCTTGCCGGCGCCGAACAGATCGCCGACGACGTTCATGCCGGCCATCAGCGGACCCTCGATCACCTCGATGGGCTGTCCGCCGCGGGCCTCGATGAGCGCGCGCAGTTCCTCGGTGTCGGACTCGGCGAACTCGTCGATGCCCTTCACCAGCGCGTGGGTGATGCGCTCGTTGACCGGCAGCGAACGCCACTCCTCCGTGGCGGCCTCGACCTTCGCCCCGTCGCCGGCGAACTCCCCCGCGATCTCGAGCAGCCGCTCGGTGGCGTCGGGACGGCGGTTGAGGATGACGTCCTCGATGCGTTCGCGCAGCCGCTCGTCGACCTGGTCGTAGACGACGAGGGCACCGGCGTTGACGATGCCCATGTCCATACCCGCGGCAATCGCGTGATAGAGGAACACGGCGTGGATCGCCTCGCGCACCGCGTTGTTGCCGCGGAAGGAGAACGACACGTTCGAGACGCCACCGGACACGAGCGCGCCCGGCAGGTTCGCCTTGATCCAGCGCGTCGCCTCGATGAAGTCGACCCCGTAGTTGGCGTGCTCCTCGATGCCGGTTGCCACCGCGAAGATGTTCGGGTCGAAGATGATGTCCTCGGCCGGGAAGCCGACCTCGTCGACGAGGATGCGGTACGCGCGCTCGCAGATCGTCTTGCGGCGTTCGAGGTTGTCCGCCTGGCCGTCCTCGTCGAAGGCCATGACCACGACCGCGGCACCGTACTTGCGGCACAGCGTCGCCTCGCGCCGGAACTTCTCCTCGCCCTCCTTCATGGAGATGGAGTTCACGATCGGCTTGCCCTGCACGCAGCGCAGGCCGGCTTCGATCACCGCGAACTTGGACGAGTCGACCATGAGGGGGACCCGGCTGATGTCGGGCTCACTGGCGATCAGCTTGACGAAGCGGTCCATCGCCGCGACGCCGTCGATCATGCCTTCGTCCATGTTGATGTCGATGACCTGCGCGCCGTTCTCGACCTGCTGGCGGGCCACCGACAACGCGGTGTTGTAGTCGCCGTCGCGGATCAGGTTGCGGAAGCGGGCCGAGCCGGTGATGTTGGTGCGCTCGCCGACGTTCACGAACAGCGACTCGTCGGTGATCGTCAGCGGCTCCAGGCCGGACAGGCGGCACGCCGAGGCAATGCTCGACGGCACCCGCGGCGCGAGCCCGCGAACGAGTTCGCTCATGGCCTTGATGTGGTCCGGCGTCGTGCCGCAGCAGCCGCCCAGGATGTTCACCAGCCCGCTCTCGGCGAACTCGCGCACGATCGACGAGGTCTCCGAGGGTGACTCGTCGTACTCGCCGAACGCGTTGGGCAGCCCGGCGTTCGGGTAGCAGGAGATGAACGTGTCGGCGACGCGCGCGAGCTCGGCCAGGTAGGGCCGCATCTCCTTCGCGCCGAGCGCGCAGTTCAATCCGACCAGCAGCGGCCGGGCGTGCCGGACCGAGTTCCAGAACGCCTCGGTCACCTGGCCGGACAGCGTTCGCCCCGACGCGTCGGTGATCGTCCCGGAGATCATCACCGGCCAGCGCCGGCCGCGCTGCTCGAACAGCGTCTCGACGGCGAAAATCGCGGCCTTGGCGTTGAGCGTGTCGAAGATCGTCTCGATGAGCAAGATGTCGGCGCCGCCGTCGACGAGACCGTTGGCCTGCTCGAGGTAGGCCTCGACGAGTTCGGTGTAGGTGATGTTGCGGGCACCGGGGTCGTTCACGTCCGGCGAGATCGACCCGGTGCGGTTGGTCGGGCCCAGGGCACCGGCCACGTAGCGGGGCCGGGACGGGTCGGCGGCGGTGACGGCATCGCAGGCGGCCCGAGCCAGCCGGGCGGACTCGAGGTTGAGCTCGTAGGCCAGGTCTTGCATGCCGTAGTCGGCCAGCGAGATCCGCTGCGCGTTGAACGTGTTCGTCTCGACGATGTCCGAACCCGCGTCGAGGTAGGCGCGGTGGATGCCGCTGATCGCCTCGGGCTGGGTCAGCGTCAAGAGGTCGTTGTTGCCCTGGACGTCGCTGGGCCAGTCGGCGAACCGGGTGCCGCCGCGGTACTCGGCCTCGCTGAAGGTGTGGCGCTGGATCATCGTGCCCATCGCGCCGTCCAGGAACAGGATGCGCGACGACAACAGCTCACGAAGGGACTCCGTCGCGTCCGGGCGCAACGAAATCGCGGAATTCGCCATCCCACTAGGCTACCGGCGCGCCCCTGCGCATTATGGCCCAGCCGGATGACTCACCGATCCGTCTTCCTGAAGATCCCGGCGAGACACCGGTCGTAGGCTGATCCCCATGACCGAGTTCGCCGAGGAGCACCCGCGAGCCGAGCTCGAGGCCGAGGGCTGGCCCGAGCTCACCGACGCGGTGCTCGTCGCCGCGTTCGAGGGCTGGAACGACGCCGGCGACGCCGCGACCGGTTCCATCGAGCACCTGGAGCTGATCTGGGACGCCCAGCCGCTCATGGCCATCGATCCGGACGAGTACTACGACTTTCAGGTCAACCGTCCGACGGTGTCCATGGTCGACGGAGTGACCCGCCGGGTCACGTGGCCGACCACTCGGATGTCGGTGTGCCGGCCGCCCGGGGCCGCGTTCGATCTTGTCCTCGTCCGGGGCATCGAGCCGAACATGCGCTGGCGGGCGTTCTGCGACGAGATCCTCGACGTCATGCGCGCCCTGGACGTGCGGGTCGTCGTCACACTCGGCGCGCTGCTGTCCGACACGCCGCACACCCGGGCCACCCAGGTCACCGGCACGTCCTACGACCAGGCGTCCGCGCACAAGTACGGGCTGGAGCAATCGCAGTACGAGGGCCCGACCGGCATCGTCGGCGTGCTCCAGGACGCCTGCGTGGCGGCCGGCATCCCGGCGATCTCGTTCTGGGCCGGGGTGCCGCACTACGTGTCCCAGCCGCCGAACCCGAAGGCCACGCTCGCGCTGCTGCACCGGGTCGAGGAGGTGCTCGACGTGCCGATCCCGCTCGCCGAGCTGCCGCAGCAGTCCGACGAGTGGCAGAAGCTCGTCGACGAGATGGCCGCCGAGGACGACGAGGTCACCGAATACATCCGGAATCTCGAGCAACGCGACGACGAGATCGACCGGGGCGCGATGGGCGCGACCTCGGGCGACGCCATCGCCCGGGAGTTCGAGCGCTACCTGCGCCGACGTGACCGCGGCGGCGGCTTCGGGCCGGGCGGACTCGGGCCCACCGCCGGCGGTTAGCGCATCTTGAGCGGATCTTGATACGCCCGGTGGGCCATAACCGCAGATGCGTATCAAGATCGCCCCGGGCGGCGGGGCAATCCGGTATCACGGTCGCGAAAGCAGGTCCGGACCGGCCGAGCGGGCCCACATTCCGGGCGCTCGGTTTAGACTGCCCACCGCCGCATTGTTCTCATGAAGCCGGGTGGGGTTGACGCGCCGATGATGTCGGTCCAGTGGGGGTCCGCCACCGATCCCGGACGCGTCCGGGAGATCAACGAGGACAGCTACCTCGTGGCGCCGAGCGTGTTCGTCGTCGCCGACGGGATGGGCGGTCACGCCGCGGGTGAGGTAGCCAGCGCGATCGCGGTCGGCGAGTTCCGGGCGCTGGCCGAGAAGCCCGAGCTGCGTACCGAGGAGATCGCCGAGGCGATCGCCCGGGCCAACCAGCAGATTCTCGACAGCGGCACGAAGCACGACACCCGCAAGGGCATGGGCACCACGCTGGCTGGGCTGGGCGTCGTCCGCGCCGGCGGCTCCGCGCACTGGGCGGTGTTCAACGTCGGCGACTCGCGGGTCTACCACTACGTGCACGGCGAGCTGCAGCAGGTGAGCGTCGACCACTCCGAGGTGCAGGAGCTGATCTCCGCCGGCTACATCACGCCCGAGGAAGCCAAGACGCACCCCGACCGCAACGTGGTCACCCGCTCACTCGGCACCGACCCCGGCCCGGTACCCGACATCTGGGTGTTCCCGCCGGTGGCCGGTGAGCGGTTCCTGATCTGCTCGGACGGTCTGCCGCGCGAGCTCGAGGACAACCAGATCGAGGAGATCCTGCATCGCGAGACCGTCGCGCAGGAGGCGGCCGCCGCACTGGTCGAACGGGCCGTTGCCGCCGGCGGCCACGACAACATCACGGTGGTGGTCATCGACTTCGCGGGCAGCATGAGCGACGGGCTCGCCCACGAGATAGATGAGGACACCGCGCCGCGCCAGCAGGGTCTCGTGGGATTCTGAAGATCATGTCCTCCGAAGCTGCGTACACGCCTGGAACCTGGGTCGCCGTCGGCGCCGAGGCCGGGTGGCTACTCGTCGATATCGACCCGACCGACGCGATCGTGCTCAAGGCGTGGTCGCTGCTGCGTAGCGGCGCCGAGATCGACGAGATTCTCGACGCGGTGCTGCAGCGGGGGCTGCGGGCCGTGAGCAGCTTCGCGCTGGTGCGCGTGTCGGGCGAGCGCCGCGCGGTCGTCGTGCGGGGCAGCGCCGCCGCCACGGTCACCGTCGATGGCACCGATGAGGAGGTGAGCGCCGAGGGTGTCGCCACGTGGCGGGAGTACGCCCTACCGGCGCAGGCGTCCGCGGTGCGGCTGCGGGCCGACGCGGCGGCCAGTGATACCGCCGAGGCGCCGCTGTCGCCGGGCGTCACGCTCGCCTCGAGCCTGCGGCTGAGCGTCAGCGACGTGCCGCTGCCGGCGGCGCCATCCGAGCCGCCCGCAGCACCGGCGCCGTCCGGGCCTCCTCCCGCGCCACCGGAGCTCGACGCAGCGCCACACCCGGCGCCTGACCCGGTGGCCTCCGCCGCATCGCAGCTCAACGGCACCGCTCCGGCGTCGCCTCCACTGCCCATGCCGCCGGAACCTCCGGCTGCTGAGGCGCCGCCCGCCGCTGGGCCGGACGTCGGGCCGCCTGACCCGGCCTCGGGGCCTGACCCGGACTCCGGGCCATCGCCCGACACCGACCCGCCCATCATCCCGTGGCTGGAACCGCCGGCACCTCCGGAAGCGGCCGGGCCACCGCTACCGCCGCCTCCGCCAGCCCCGGCGCCCGCCGAGCAGGTGTCGCCCCCCGCCGCGCCGCCGCAGGGCGCCTTGCAGCCCCCGCCGGGTCCCGAACCGGAGCCGGACTCGATGTCTTGGCTTGCCGCCGTGAAGCCGCTGGGACCACCGTCCGACGACAGCCAGCCGTACCGAAACGGGCCCCCTCCGGGCGTCGTGTCCGGCGGCGGCGGCATCGGCCGTGAGGGGCTCGCTCCTCCCCCGCCCGCGCCGGGCGCACCGCCGCCCGGGCCGCCGCAAGGGCTGCCGGCCGGGGCGCCGGCTTGGCCAGCGCCGCCGCCCGGGCCGCCGGCGCCCGACTCACCCGACTCGACGGTCAGCCGGGCGTCGCTGACCGGGATGGCCGGGCTGGCCGACCAGCCCGGCCCGTCCGGATTGATGGTGCAGGCGGTGCGCTGCCAGCACGGGCACCTGAGCCCGCCGATGGCCGTGTCCTGCCGGGTGTGCGGTTTCCCGCTCATGGGCCAGGCACCGGTGACGGTCCCGCGGCCGACGCTCGGCGTGCTGCGGCTCTCGACCGGCGACGTGGTGCCGCTGGACCGCACGGTGATCATGGGACGTAACCCCAAGGCCGACGAGTCCAACGAGGCCGAACGCCCGCACGTCGTGCGCCTGCCGAGCCCGGGCCATGACATCTCCCGCACCCACGTCGAGATCCGCCTGGACGGATGGCACGTGCTGCTCACCGACCTCAACTCGGTCAACGGCACCGTGGTTACCCCGCCCTGGCAGGAGCCGCAGCGACTGCGCCCGAACGAGGCGGTGCCGATCGAGCCGGGCACGGTGGTGAGCCTCGCGGACGAAGTGACATTCCGGTACGAGGTCACTGGGTGAGCCGAGCGTGAACAACACAGCCGGGCGCGCCGCCCAGCCGCCGGAACTGCCAGGACTGCTGTACATCGCACCGCTGGGCTCGGGCGGCTACTCCAACGTCTACCTGTACGAGCAGCAGATGCCGCGGATGAAGGTCGCGGTCAAGGTCCTGTCGGCGCAGAACCTGTCCGAGCAGGCCCAGCGCCAGTTCAGCGCCGAGGCCAACGCTATGGCCCAGTTGGCCGACCACCCGCACATCGTCCAGGTGTTCCGCGCCGACATGGCCGCCGACGGACGCCCGTTCCTGGTCATGAAGTACTACCCGCAGCCGAACCTCGCACAGCGGGCGCGCGGCGAGCGGTTCTCCGTGCCGGACGTGCTGCGCATCGGCATCCAGATCGCCAGCGCCGTCGAGGCGGCGCACCGCATCGGCATCCTCCACCGCGACATCAAGCCGGCCAACATCCTCACCGGCCAGTACGGCACCCTCGGGCTCACCGACTTCGGCATCGCCGCCACCAAGGCCGAGGCCGCGTCCGGGCAGACCGACGGCATCTCGATCCCGTGGGCGCCGCCCGAGGTGCTGTTCAGCGCCGAGCACGCCGACGAGCGCTCGGACGTCTACTCGATCGCGGCCACGCTGTGGCACCTGCTCGTCGGGCGTTCGCCGTTCGACCTGCGCGGCGGCGACAACTCGGCGGTCGCGCTCATGCACCGCATCACCTCGGCGCCGGCGCCGCCGACCGGACGCGGCGATGTACCGCCGTCGTTCGAGCGGTTGCTCCGCAGCGCGCTGGCCAAGGATCCGGCCGCCCGTCCGGCCACGGGGTTGGCCTTCGCCCGGGCGCTGCAGGCCGTCGAGCAGGAGCAGCGGCTGCCACTGACGACGATCGTGGTGGCCGACGATCCCCGCCGGACGGCCGCCACGATGCGCCCCGCGAACGCGCCGACCGACGAGGACGGCACCCGGATCAATCAGCCGATGCGGGTCGAGGGCGCCGATCACCGCGAACCGCGCCCGCTGGGAGGGCTGCCCCGCGAGCTCGACGACGATCCCACCCGGCGCAAGCAGCCGACCCGGATCGACGCCCAGCGAGGAGCGGCCCCGGTGCTGCCGCCGTGGCAGTCCCCGCAAGCCCGGGCCTACCCGCAGGCGAGCCCGGAGCAGTACCCGCCGCCGCCCGGGCCGCCATCGCCCCGGCGGACCGCGTCCCCTTTCAGGTCGCGACGCACCTGGTACATCGTCGCGGCCGCGGCCTGCGCCGCCGGCGCGATCGCGCTGGTCGTCGCCCTGAGCAGCGGCGGCAAGCACCAGGCCAAGGACGTCACGCCCACCGATGGCACCCAGATCGTGCTGCCCTCCGGCCCGGACGCGCAGGCGCCGGGCACGCCGCAGGTGACAGCCGCCCGCACCGCTGGCGGCAAGATCAAGTTCCAGTGGACGTACGACGGCAAGGCGAGCGGCGACAGCTATCGCTGGCGCGAGAGCGGCGGCACCCGAAGCGGTGTCGCCCCCCAGCCGCAGCTCGAGCTCACGGTGCCGTCCGGCGGTCAGGTTTGCCTGCAGGTGCAGGTGTACCGCAACGACGGCACCTTCGCCTCATCCTGGTCAGATCCGAAATGCGCCGGGTAGTAACGATGAGCGCTCGCGCGAAGAGCCGCCGGCCGCTGCGCGGACGCGCCGAAGGCGCGTTCGGATCCGGGATTGCCCCCGAAGCGAAGCGAGTGGGGCGAGCACGGATCCGACTCCGGCGGACAAGAGCAGCGAGTGTGTGCGATTTTCGTGAATGAGAAGATGTCGGCGTGAGCATGGCCAGGCTCCGCGGGCTCTCCAGACACCGCCGCGCGACTATTAGCGCGGCGGTGGTGACTGTCGTCGCGGCGTCCGCTCTGGTCGCCTACGCGGTGCGCGCCGGCGGCTACACCGCCCGCCACGTCGACCTCAACGACGGCGGCATCTGGGTCACGAATAACGCCGACGGGCTCTTCGGCCGACTCAACAAGCCGATCAGCCAGCTCGACGCGGGCTTCCATCCGCCCGGCGGTGCGCAGAACACCTACACCGTCGACGTGGCCCAAGAGGGATCGGCTGTGCTCGCTCTCGACCGAGGGCAGGGCAAGCTGTTCCCAGTCGACGTCAGCACCGGACGGGTGATCGAGACGCAGGCTGCCACCGTGGCCGGCAGCGACGTCATCGCGCTGTCCGGGTCGACCGCGGCGGTACTCGATCCGGCCACCGGCAAGGTGTGGGGCGCCCGGGTCACCGGCGACAACCTCTCCGGCGTGGCGGCGTTGGATTCCGCGGCGAAGCCACTTGCCACCGTCGGCGCCGGCGCGGATCTCGCCGTCACCGACGACGGCGTCATCTTCGCCGCTTCGGCCAGCACGCAGAAGCTCGTCACGATCCGCCCGAACAACGCCGGCTTCGCCAAGCCGGCGACCACGGACCTGCATCGGCAGATGCCCGGCCTCGCCCTGACCGCAGTCGGTGACACCCCCGTCGTCCTGGACGCGAAGGCCGGGGCCATCGTGCTGCCCGGTGGCAAGACGGTGTCGCTGCCCGAGGGCGCCGCCGGTACCGATCTCGTCCTGCAGCAGGCCGGTCCGGATGCGCCGGCCGTGTATGTCGCCAGCTCGTCGGCCCTGATCCGGGTGCCGCGCAACGGCGGCAACGCGACGACCCTGTTCACGAACGGGACGGGTACCCCGGCCCGGCCGGTCGTGCTCGGCGCGTGCGTCCACGCCGCCTGGGGCGGGGCGACCAGCGTGTACGCGCGCTCGTGCGACGGCCAGCCGGCGGTGGCCCAGAAGGTGCCGAAGGCCAAGCTGAGCCAGCCCGTCTTCCGCGTCAATCGCGCGCAGATCGTGCTGAACGACCTGGCCAGCGGCGGCGTCTGGATCATCGACAGCACGGTTCAGCAGGTCGACAACTGGCAGGCCGTCCAGCCGCCGAAGCCGAAGCCGAACAGCCAGAAGCCCAACAAGCCGACCACCCAGAAGCAGCCGTGCGCCCAGGATCGCCCGCCCCAGCCCAGGGACGACTCGCTCGGCGCGCGTCCGGGACGGGCCACCGTCCTGCACGTGACCGACAACGACTCGGACCCGTGCGGTTACCAGTTGGCGATCAGCGCCATCTCGGGAGTCGATGGCGGGGCTACCGCGTCGATCGCCGCCGACGAGCAGTCGGTGCAGATCGTCGTCCCGGCCAGCGCCGGCTCGGACGTCCACTTCAAGTACACCGTGAGCGACGGCCACGGGCAGTCGGCGTCGGCCGACGTGTCGGTGCGGGTGCAGAAGGGCGACATCGACGAGGCCCCGAACCTGCGCGCCGGGTACAAGCCGATCACCTGGACGGTCGCCGCGGGCAGCACGTCCACCCGTCAGGTGCTCTCCGATTGGCGTGACTTCGACGGCGACCCGCTCGCGGTCACCAAGGCGACAGTCGACGGGGGCTCGGCGGCCACGACGCCCGACGGCGGGATCGTCTACACCGCTCCCGGAACGGCCGGCCAGCAGACCATCCACTACCAGGTGTCGGACGGCATCGCCGATCCGGTCGACGCCACGATCAAGGTGAAGGTGCTGGCGCAGAACGCGCTCGACGCCGTGCCCGCGATCGCCGAGCCCGACGTCGCCCGGGCCGTGGTCGGCCAACCGATCACGCTCAGCCCGCTGGCCAACGACGTGCCGGGCTCCGACCCGACCGACCCGTCGGCCAAGCTGACCCTCGCCGCGCCGCTGCCCCAGCCGGTTGGCGCCACGACCGCCACCGACCTGGCCGGCGGAACGGTCACGATCACGCCCAAGCACGTCGGCACCTTGTCGCTGAAGTACCAGGCAGCGTTCGGCTCGGCGAAGCTGGCCAGCGGGGCGATCCGGCTCGACGTCGTGGCCGGCTCGGCCCGGCCGTTGCCGCCGGTCGCGATGCCCGACACCGCCGTGCTGCATGGCCAGCTCGCGCAGACCGTCGACGTCCTGGCCAACGACTTCGACCCGTCCGGCGACGTTCTCGTGGTGCAGCGCGCGGTGGCGGTCGACGACAACGCCGGGCTCGAGATCGCTGTGCTGCAAGGGCATTGGCTGCGCATCACGTCGACCCAGCCGGTCAGCCCTGGAGCCCGGCTGATCCAGTACACCGTCACCGACGGCGTCGCGCCGCCGGTCACCGGGCAGGTCAGCGTGTTGCAGCTGCCCACTCCGCCGGAGGACTCGCCGCCCACGCCGGTCGACGACCTGGCCACGGTGCGGGCCGGCGACACCGTCGACGTGCCGGTGCTCGACAACGACATCGACCCCGACGGCGACCCGATGTCGCTGAAGGCGGGCCAGCTCGTCACCACCCCGAGCGGCGTCGGCGCCGGATACGTGTCGGGGAACGTGCTGCGTTACGCCGCTCCCGCGACCGTCCCCACCGCGACGCAGGTCGTCGTCGACTACGTGGTGGCCGACCCCTCGGGCGCGACGTCGGTCGGGCATGCGCGCATTACCGTCAACCCGTTGCCGACCGACGCGGCTCACGATCAGCCCCCGGCGCCCACTCCGATCTCGCGGTCGGTCGTGGCCGGCGATCAGGTCACCATCACGGTGCCGTGGACGGGCGTCGACCCGGACGGTGACGCCGTGACCGTGACCGGCATCGGCAGCGCCCCGCAGCTCGGCCGGATCATGGCGACCGGACCGACGACGATCACCTACCAGGCGTACCCGCTCGCGGCCGGCACCGACACGTTCACCTACGAGGTCAGCGACCGGTTCGGGCTGAGCGGTTCGGCGACGATCCGCATCGGCGTCGTCCCGCCCGGCGACCCCCAGCCCCCGGTGGCGGTCGACGACGAGGTCACCGCGGCACCCGGAGCCACCGTGCGGGTCGCCGTGCTCGGCAACGACCTGACCGCGCCGGACGACGCGGTGGCGATCGCGGCGCTCGACACGACGAACGATCTGGTGCCCGAGGGCACCAGCGTGCAGGACGACCGCATCGTGGTGAAGGCCCCGGCAGCGACCGGTAAACCGCTGATCGTGTCCTACGCGATCACCGACGGCACCGGCGGACGCTCGGTCGCCCAGGTGGTGGTCAACTCGCAGCCCAAGTACGACATCGCACCGGTCGCCCGCGACGACGTGGCCAAGGTGACGCCCGGGGCGACGAGCAGCACGGTCGACGTCCTGGCCAACGACGACGACCCGGACGGCACGGCCGACGGGCTCACCATCTCGCGGGCGTTTCTGCCGGCGGCGCACGTCGTCGACCGCAAGCTGGTCGTTCCGGTGCAGGCGTTCCCGCAGGTGGTGGCCTACGAGGTGCGCGACAAGGGCGGCGCGACGTCCATGGGACTCGTGCACGTGCCCGGCAACGGATCGGCCCAGCCGCACCTGCGCCCCGATGCGCCGGCGATCGAGCTCGCGCCCGGTGCCACCAAGACGATCAAGCTCAGCGACTACGTCGTCGACCCGGCGAACAAGCCGGTGCGGCTGACCACCACCGATCGCATCTGGGGCTCGCCGCCGAACGGGCTGGCCGTGTCGAGCAAGGACCAGACGACGCTCGTTCTCACCGCCCGCAAGGGCTACCAGGGCCCGGCCTCGGCCGTCTTCGAGGTCACCGACGGCACCAGCCTGTCCGACCCGCGCGCGCAGAAGGCGGTGATCGCGGTACCGGTGCAGATCGGCAAGCCGCAGCCGGTGCTGCGCTGCCCCACCTCGACGTTGACTGCCGTCCAGGGCGGCCCGCCGCTCAAGCTCGATCTCGCGACCGTGTGCCACGTTTGGCTCGACGACCCGAACGCGATCGGGCAGGTCGACTTCACCTCCAGCTGGGCCAAGCAACTCGGCGGCGTCTCGATCGCCAAGAACAGCAACTCGAAGGTGACGATCACACCGGGACCGCAGGCGCGTCCCGGCAAGTCCGGCACGATCAAGGTCGGCGTGGCCGGCTCGTCGGTCACGGCAACGCTCAACGTGCGGGTGATCAAGGCGCCGCCGCCGACGGTCTCGGCGATCACCGTGCGCGGCCTCAAGGCCGGGGCGAGCCAGACCGTCGACCTGCGCACCTACGTCCAGTCACCGATCCAGGGCGCGGCGATCAGCGTGCTGGCCGTCAAGCAGCTCAGCGGAACCCACCTGGGGGCGTCCACGTCGGGCTCGAAGATCACCCTGTCGGCGCCGGCGGGCGACACCCACGGCACGATGGTCTTCGACCTGACCGTGACCGACGTAGCGGGTGCGGGCCACGACGACCGGCACGTGCAGGGACGGATGACTATCGAAGTGCTCGGTCTACCGGGGACGCCGGGCCGGCCGTCGATCCAGTCGGTGACGAGCCACACCATCGTCGTGGCGTTCACCCCCCCGGCCGCGAACGGCGCTCAGCTCGACCAGATCGCGCTGCGCGACAGCCGGGGCGGCACCCACTCGTGCCCGGCCTCGCCGTGCACGGTCAGCGGCCTGAAGAACGGTCAGAGCTACACGTTCACGGTGCGCGCGCACAACGTCGTCGGCTGGGGACAGCCCAGCCCGGCGTCCGGGCCCGGCACGCCGGACAAGGTGCCCGACCCGGTCGGCGGCGTCTCGGCCGCGGCGAAGGACCAGAGCGCGGCGGTCAGCTGGTCGGTGGGCCACGTCGACGGCTCGCCCATCACCAGCTACCAGGTGCAGACCTCACCCGCCCCTTCGACCGGGCAGTCGGTGACGACCGTGCGCGGTACGTCGACGTCGGTCTCGGGGCTGGCCAACGGCACGACGTACAGCATCCGGGTGCGCGCGATCAACGCGCAGGGCGCCGGCCAATGGGGTTCCGCGGCCAAGGTCATCCCGTTCGGTAAACCGCCGGCGATGGCGGCCCCGTCAGCGGCGGGGGCGGATTCCGCCGACAACGCGGAGAAGGCGATCACGGTCTCCTGGGCGGCCGCCGACGGCAACGGCCGGGCGATCAGCAACTACACGGTGACCCAGTACCGCAGCGGGGTGGCGGCGGGCACGCAGAGCGCGACCGGGCTGTCGACGACGTTCTCCGGGCTGGCCAACGACGGCTCGAAGTACAGCTACACGATCACCGCCACCAACTCCGGCAAGCTCACCTCGTCGCCCAGCCCGAAGTCGAACGAGGTTCTGGCCACCGCTCCCCCGGCGACGGTCGGCAGCGTCAGCGCGACGGACCACGACTCGTCCAACATGAACGGGTACAACGGTGCGATCCACGTGACGTTCACGCTGCCGCAGCCGCACGGCGCCTCGCTGACCCGGGTCGACTACCAGCTCAACACCGGCGGCTCCGGCTCGTGGAACAGCCCCGGCTCGCCCGGCTCGCAGGTGACCGAGTCGATCAGCGGGCTGTCGAACGGCACGTCCTACAGCGCGCAGGTTCGCGGCTGCAACGAGGCCAACCAGTGCGGCGCCTGGTCCCCGTCGTCCAACACGGTCATCCCGTTCGGCCCGATGAGCGCGCCTTCGGCCTCGGGCTCGACGAGCGGCTGCGGGGCGATCGGTAACACCACGGGCACGATCACCTTCAACTGGTCCGGCGGCAGCGGGAACGGCAAGCAGGCCACGTACCAGACCAGCATCGACGGCGGCAGCTGGACGAACCGGAGCACCGTGCCCAACGGCGGCTCGACGACCAACACCTACAACTGCAATACGTCGCACAGCGTCCGGGTGCAGATCACCCGGACGGTTGACGGCACCAACCAGACCAGCGGCATAGCGTCCGACACGGAGACACTGCCAGCCGCGCCGACCAACCAGCCGACGACGGCGGTCAGCCACGGCGCCAGCGCGAACGGGCAACCGAACTGCTCGACGAGCGGCTGCTACTTCGTGCACATCACGCTGACGTACTTCGCCGCGAACACGTCCTACAACTGTCACGTCACCACCGGGCACGGAGATACCCGCGACTACACCGTGCAGACCAATGGCAGCGGCAGCTACTCGGCCGACCAGAGCTTCTACTACGGCTACCACGACGCCGTCACCGCCAACTGCGGTGGCCATAGCGACACGTTGAATCCCTGGTAATGAGGAGACATAACCCGTGACCGAGATGACGCCTGACCAGGCGGCGTGGTTCGCCGACGTGTTTACGCGGCTGGCCGCGAACATCGGCCAGGCGGTGCTGGGCAAGCAGCACGTCGTGCGCCTGGCGCTGACCTGCCTGGTCTCCGAGGGGCACCTGCTGCTCGAGGACTTCCCCGGCACCGGCAAGACCAGCATGGCCCGGGCGCTGGCCAACACCGTGCACGGATCGAACTCGCGAATCCAGTTCACTCCGGACCTGCTGCCGTCCGACGTCACGGGCGTGACGATCTACGACCAGCAGAAGCAGACCTTCGACTTCCACCCCGGTCCCATCTTCTCCACGATCGTGCTCGCCGACGAGATCAACCGGGCCTCGCCCAAGACGCAGTCGGCGCTGCTCGAGGTGATGGAGGAGGGCCGGGTCACCGTCGACGGCGTGTCGCACAACGCGGGCCGTCCGTTCATGGTGATCGCCACGCAGAACCCGATCGAGCAGGCCGGCACGTACCGCCTGCCCGAGGCTCAGCTCGACCGGTTCCTGATGAAGGCGAGCCTCGGGTACCCCGACCACGAGGCGACCGTGGCGCTGCTGAGCGAGGCCGCCGTACGCGACCGTACGGTTGCCGTGCAGGCGATCGTGACCGCCGAGCAGATCTCCGAGATGGCCAAGCTGGCTGCGAGTGTGCACGTCGACGCGGCCGTGCTCGCGTACGTCAGCCGGCTCGCCGAGGAGTCGCGGCGCCATCAGCACGTGAAGCTCGGCCTGTCGGTGCGGGGCTGCCTGGCGATGTTGCGCACGGCCAAGACCTGGGCCGCCTCGGTCGGGCGGAACTTCGTCACGCCGGACGACATCAAGGAGCTGGCCGTCCCGGTGCTCAGTCACCGCATCCTGCTCGACGCCGAGGCGCAGTTCAGCGGCACCACCGTCTTCGAGGTGATCGACGCGATCCTCGCCACCGTGGTGCCCCCGACCGAGCGAGCGGCGTAGCCCTAGTGCCGAATCGGTTCACCGACACCTGGTCGACGCTCGCCTCGACGCTGACCCGCCCGGACGGTCCGGCGGGCGGCGTCGTCGAGCGCACGTCACGGGCCGCGCGCGTGGTGCGGCGGGTCGTGACCCCGATCGGCTGGTCCGTGCTCGTCACCATGATTACAGCCTGGCTGTTGGGTTGGCAGCTCGGCTGGCGCGAGGCGATGTTGCTCGCCGCTGCGTGCCTGCTGCTGGTGCTGATGTCGCTGGTGTTCCTGATCGGCCGGGCGACCCTGCACGTGAACGTCATGCTGCAACCACGACGGGTGTCGGTCGGTGCGCCGGCGGCCGGCCAGGTGAACGTCACCAACATCTCGCCGCGGCGGATGTGGCCGATCCGCCTCGAGCTGCGGGTGGGCGCCGCGGTTGCGCGGTTCAACCTGCCGTCGTTGCCCAGCAGCCACCAGCACGACGAGCTGTTCGTCATCCCCACCACGCGACGAGCGGTCGTCGCGGTCGGCCCGGCGTTGACCGTGCGCGGCGATCCGCTCGGGCTGGTGCGCCGCGAGGTCGCCTGGACGGGCGTCACCGAGCTGTTCGTCCACCCGCGCATCGTCGGGCTCGATCCGCTGGGCTCCGGGCTGCTGCGCGACCTCGAGGGCCAGACCTCCAACGCGGTGTCGATGAGCGACCTGGCCTTTCACGCGCTGCGCGACTACGCGGCCGGCGACGACCGCCGCTACATCCATTGGCGCTCGTCGGCGCGGACCGGGCAGTTGATGGTGCGCCAGTTCGTCGACACCCGGCGCATCCACGCGACGATGGTGATCGACGGCGATCCGGCCAGCTACGCCACCGAGGACGAGTTCGAGCTGGCGCTATCCGCGGCCGGATCGGTTGCTGTGCGGGCCATCCAGGACGAGCAGCAGGCCAGCATCATTGCGTCGCACGAGGCCGTCGCCGACGGCAACATCCAGCAGATCCTCGACGGGCTGACCCGCGCCGAGTTCGGCGAGGAGGCCGATCTCGCCACGCTCACCGGCAGCGTGCTGCGCACCGCGCCGGACACGAGCATCGCCATCCTGATCACCGGCTCGGTCCTGCCGTTCGGGACGACGCGCCGGGCGGCCGCCTCCCTGCCGCCGGAGATCGACACGGTGGCGCTGCGCATCGACCCCAACGCCGATCCGGGCATGACCTCGGTCGGCAACATCACCGTGCTCACCCTGCACGCGCTCAACGACCTGCCGGCCCTCATGCGAGTGGTGGCGGAACGATGACAGCCGCGCCGAGCCGGCACCGCCGGGCGGCCGAGCAGCCCAAGCGGGGCCGGGCCACGACCGCGCAGTTGGGCGATCTCGCGCTGCTCGCCGTGCTGTGCGTGCTCGCGCTGCTGGTGCTGCGCACGACGTACGGCGGCACCGGGTACCTCGTCGCCGGCGGCATCGGTATCGCGGTCGGGCTGATCGTCAGCTACGCCGGCGCCGCGCTCGCCGTGCCGGCGCTGCTCGTCGCGGTCGCGACGGTGGCGGCGTACTTCGTCGTCGGGCTGGTCGTGCCCGGTCCCAAGTCGCTGTCCGGGCTGTTCAATCTCGCCGGACACGGCTGGAAGCAGTTGCTCACGACGTTGCCGCCGATCGGCAGCAGCGGGCCGCTGCTCGGCATCCCGTTCCTGCTCGGACTCGCCGCCGCCGCGCTCGGCGGCACGCTCGCGCTACGCACCAAGCCGTCCTTCGCGCCGTTGTTCGCCCCCGCGGCACTGTTCGCCACCACGATCCTGCTCGGCCTGCCCAAGGCCACCACCTGGCCGCTCGGCGCCGCGTTCGTAGCGGTCGGGTTGGGCTGGGCGGCGATCCGGCACCAGCGCACCCGCCCCACCGTGCAACACGGCGCCCGCCAGACCACGCGCATCGCCTTGGGCGTGGGCATGCTGGCCTTGGCCGCGCTCGGCGCGTCGGTGATCGGGCCGGGGTTCCCGCTCGCGAAGGCGACTCACCGGGTCGTGCTGCGTAACTACGTGCATCCGCCGTTCGACGTGCAGCAGTACCCGAGCCCACTCGCGGGGTTCCGCAAGTACACCAAGAACGGCGACCTCTACGACAAGACGCTGTTGACCGCCACCGGCCTGCCCGACGGATCGCCGCTGCGCATCGCCACGATGACCACCTACGACGGCAACGTCTGGGTCACCGGTGATCCCGATGCGAGCACCGCGTCGACGGCGACGTTCCAGCGCGTGGGGACGTCGATCGCCACGACCGGAGATGACGCGCGGGCCAGCGTCAAGGTCGAGGTCGGCGGCGCCTACAACGACGTGTGGCTGCCGACCGCCGGGCAGCTGTCGAAGGTCAGCTTCGCCGGGCCGAACCGCAAGACGTACGGCGGGGCGTTCCGGTACAACCTCGCCACCGACACCGGCGTCGTCCCGCCGCGCCTGCAGGACGGCGACAGCTACACGATGCACGCGCTGGTTCCGCCGACGGCGCCGGATCTGAGCCGCGTCACGCCGTTCGGCACCTCCGACACCTCACCGGAGCTGACCGCCTTCCTGCAGAGCTACGCGACGCAGTGGACGCACGGCGTCAACGGCACCTGGCCGCAGGTCCTCGCGATCGCGAAGCACCTGCGCGAGGTGGGCAAGTACAGCGACGGCGCCGGGGACGAGGCGCAGTACCTGCCCGGCCACAGCATCGGCCGACTCACGGGGTTCCTCGCCGGCACCCAGCTGGTGGGCGACGACGAGCAGTACGCGGCGATCTTCGCGCTGATGACCAACTTCCTCGGGGTGCCGGCCCGGGTCGTGCTCGGCGCCGTCCCCGAGCCGGGCGGTCTCGTCAAGGGCAAGGACGTCCACGCCTGGGTCGAGGTGCACGCGGCCGACGGCAGCTGGCTGCGGATCCCGACCAGCGAGTTCATGCCGGACACGTCCAAGAAGCCGGACAAGATCCCGCCGCAACAGCAGCAGAACAGCTCGGCCGCGGTCGTGCCGCCGCCCAACTCGGTGCGCCCGCCGAGCTCGCTCGACAGCCCGGATCAGCAGCAGACTCGGGTCGATCGCCGGTCCAGCAAGAACTCCTCGAGCGATGGCGGCGGCAACCAGTTCCTGCACGCGCTGGGACTGATCGGCACCTATGGTGGCCCGCCGATCGCAGCGATCGTGCTGCCGTGTCTGCTCATCGTCGCCCTCAAGGGCATGCGTCGACGGCGGCGCCGCAGCCGAGGCGCGACGACGACCCAGGTGGCGGCGGGCTGGCGCGAGATCGTCGACTACGCCCGCGACCTCGGTCGGCCGGTCCCCGGCGGGCAGACCCGCCGCGAGGACGCCCGCAGTCTCGGTCCGCTCGCGCTGGCTCCGCTCGCAGCGTCGGCCGATTCGGTGGTGTTCGGTCCGGGCCAACCGACGCCGGAGGCCGCGGCGTGGTACTGGTCAGAGGTCGAGCGGACCCGCCGCGAGATCAACCAAGGGCTGAATCGCTGGCAGCGGCTGCGGGCGGCGGTGAGCCTGCGCTCGTTCCGCACGCCCCGGCGGCCGATCAGGATGGGCAACCCGACGCGTTCGTCCACCGCCTGAGCGACCAGACTGATCCGTATGGATCTCGCTGCCGCAGAACGGTTTCTGCTCGATCACGGCGCCGATGGCATCCCCCATCCGGGCGGGTCGCTGTTCGCCCATCTGCGCCGGGTCGCCGACCAGCTCGCGGCCTGGGACGCCGCGGAGGACGTGGTGCTAGCGGGCCTGTGCCACGCCACGTACGGGACGGACGGGTTCGCCCGGGCGCTGCTGCCGGTGAGCGACCGCGACGAGCTCGTTGGCGTCATCGGCCGGGCCGCCGAGGCGATGGTGTACCTCTACGCCAGCGTCGATCGCGGTGCGACGTACCCGCTGCTCGGCGGCTCGGGCGCGGTGGACACACACGACCGGTTCGCCGGGGACACACGGCTCGTGGACGCCGCCGACGCCCGATCGTTCATGGAGATCACCGCCGCCAACGAGCTCGACGTGTTCACCCGCAACCCCGAGTACGCCACCCGGTACGGCCCGACCCTGATCGAGCTGTTCACCCGAGCGCGCGAGCGGCTGTCCCGCTCGGCGTGGGCCGCCTGCCAGCTCACCCTGAACCCGGTGGCCATCAGCCATCTCGACCACCTCGTCCTCACTGTCGCCGACATCGACCGGACGCGCGACTTCTACCAGCGGGTGCTCGGCATGACCCCGGTGATGTTCGCGGACGGACGGCATGCGCTCGAGTTCGGCGACAGCAAGATCAACCTGCACCCGGCCGGGCACGAGATCGCCCCGCACGCCGCCAACCCCGTAGCCGGCAGCGCCGACCTGTGCCTGATCGCCGCCACTCCCCTGCCGCAGGTGATCGACCACCTGCAGACACTGGACGTCACGATCATCGAGGGGCCGGTCACCCGCACCGGCGCCCGGGGCGAGATGAGCAGCGTCTATCTGCGCGATCCCGACGGCAACCTCATCGAGATCAGCAACTACGGCATCAGCGATCCAGGGTGATGATCGCGGCGCTGCCCGAGGCGACGGTCAGGTCGATCGTCCCGTCGTGCAGGCGCGCGTGATCCGGCCGCCCGGTTCGAAGGTGGCCGCTGCGGTCGACGGAGGCGCCCTGCACCGCAACGCCGGCGGCGCTGTCGAGCGAGTCGCCGGTGAGGCGCAGCACCTGCGCCGACCCGCCGCGCCGTCCGACATTGATCGTCACCGGCACCGCGGCACCTGACGTGCCGTCCTTCTCGATCACGGCGATCCGCGTGCGTCCGTCATCGCCGCGTACCGCGTAGGCAGTGACGTTGCGGTCGCTGGACACCGAGACCGGCGCGAACCGGCCCGGCCCCATCCGGGTCGCCATGTACAGGCCGTAGTACTCGGGCCCGACCGTGTAGATCTTGGCCTGCCGATCGGCCTCGTCGGCCGCACAGATCGGCGTGTAGCGCTGGAACTTGCCGTTGAACAGCGGCGCGCCGCAGACGCCGAACCCGCCGTGGAAGTTGAGCCCGGCGAACCCCGCCTGGGCCATGACCAGGTTGTAGTCCATCGCCCACAGCGCCGAGGCGTACACGTCGCTGACGCCGGCGAGGCCACCGCTGACCGCGGAGTTGGTCTCGTCCACCCGGATCGGCACGTGCACGGACTGAGCGGTGGCCAGCTGCGGAGCGACGATGCTGAGCTCGCTGGTGTGTACCTGCGGCGACAGCAGCTGGGTGACCGTCGTGGCGCCGGTGTAGTTGTGGACGGTCAGCATGTTGATGCGGTCCTGCTCGACCTGCGCGAACTGGCTGAACCAGGTGGCGGTGCTGCCGGGCGAGCTGAGGTCGGGCGCGGCAATTCGCGAACTGCCCACCATGGCGGCACAGGCTTCCCACTCCGCCTGGTGCTCGGCGAAACCATACGGCGCAGGACGGTAACCGTTGCTCACGTAGTGCTCGGGCTCGTTGCCACATTCGGCCCCGGAGAGCCGCTGGCCGAGGTCGGCGAACAGGGTGCGCGCCTGGTCGGTGGCCAGGGCCGGGTCGTAGTGGACGAGGTTGATGCCCACCTCGGCCTTCCACCCGGTGGCCTTCAGGAACGTGCCGAGCCGCGCGATGTCGGTCGGGGTGACGACATCCTTCACCCAATCGGGCAAGGGGTTCGGTGGTTGCTGGCCGGCCGGTACCCACAGCGTGTCGCGGTCGAGCTGGTTGCCGCTGATGCGGACGTTGCTCACCCCGAGCGTCTTGTAGAGGTTGACGAGATTGCCGTGCTGGGCGTCGAAATTGCGCACACAGTCGTTCGTCGTGCACGCCGCCGAGAGCTCGCGCATCTCGTAGGACAGCCCGACGAAGTCCGACGGCAGCCGACTGCCCGGGTGCTTCGCGTCGATCGTGATCGTGGTCGCCGCCGTTGACGTGTCGGCCGGCGTCGTGCCAGCTGTCGCCGTCTGGACCGAGACAAGCAGAGTCAACGACAGCACGCCTCCTGCGATCTGCCGGACCGTACGCCGCCGACGGGAGCCGTGGATATGCACCGGTGTGGTCATGCGAAGCCTCCCAGTCGGTTCATGTACATGAACGCTGTCTAGCTACGTGACTGGGTGACCGTACGCCTGGTGGCTGTCGCTCGGCAACGGTTCGACACCGAAAGTCCGGCCGGGCGCCCGTGCGCAGCACGAACGCCCGGCCGGGACGCTACGGATTACTCGTTGCCGTTGAACTGGTGGTCGACGTTCACGCCTTCGGGGTCGGCATGCCCGCCGGGGCCATCGGACTCCGGAGCGCTCTTCTCGGTCCCCGAGCCCGGCTCGGGCGCTTGCTCTCCCGCCGTCTCGCTGCTGCCGGCCGGCGTGTCCGGCCCTTCCGCCGTGTCGGCCCCGACCGCGGAAACCACCGCTGTCGTATGGGCCTTCGCCGGTGCCGGTGCGGCCGGGCCACTCGATCCCGCAGTGGCGTACGCCGTTCCACCGCCGATCAGTGCCGCAGCCAACGCAGCACCGACCAGGGCGGCGACGCTGCCTGATCGCTTGATCATGGAATGCACCTCCAGGTGTGTGCGGCGGTCGGTCCGCCTGCACATCCCCAGGCTGCGGTCGGGCGGCTGAACCTCAGCTGACTCGCGTGAGGCCCCATCCTCAGGTGCGGTTCAGGCCAGGTCATCATGCTGAAAGGATGCGGGTGCTGGTCGCGGAGGACGAGGTGCCGCTGGCCGACGCCCTCGCGCAGGGTCTGCGGGCCGACGGATACGTCGTGGACCTCGCCCACGACGGGGTGGACGCGGTGTGGCGGGCGACCGAATACACCTACGACGTGATCGTGCTGGACATCCTCCTGCCCCAGTTGTCCGGGTACGACGTGCTGAAGCGGATACGGGCCGCCGGCGTGTGGAGCCCGGTGATGATGCTGACTGCCAAGGACGGCGAGTACGACCAGGCCGACGCATTGGACCTGGGCGCCGACGACTACCTCACCAAGCCGTTCTCCTACGTCGTCGTGCTGGCCCACCTGCGCGCGCTGTTGCGCCGGGGGCGTCCGGAGCGCCCGCCGGTCCTGGGCGCCGGTGACCTCTCGTTGGATCCGGCGACGCGCCACTGCCACCGGGCCGGCGCCACGATCGAGCTCACCGCGCGCGAGTCGGCCGTGCTGGAGTATCTGCTGCGTCGGCGGGGCGAGGTCGTGAGCAAGGCCGACATCCTGGCCCATGTGTGGGATGAGTACTTCGCGGGCGACCCGAACATCGTCGAGGTCTACGTGCTGCGGCTGCGCCGCAAGATCGACGTTCCGTTCGGCCGATCGAGCCTGCAGACCGTGCGGGGCGCGGGCTACCGGCTGCGCGAGTCGGTACCGCGGTGATCAACGCCCTCGATACCGGTTCGCCGTCGGCCGTGCGCGCCGGGCCGGTCGTGTCCTGGTGGCGGCATCGGTCGTTGCGAACCCGGCTCACCGCGGCGTCCACCGCCGTGATCGCCGTCGGCGTCGCCGCGGCCGCGGTCCTGCTGGTGTGGCGGGTGCACAGCACGCTGGTCGCCGGCGTGGATCTGACCGTCAGCCAGCGTGTCAGCGACGTCGCGGCCGAAGCCGCGCAGGGGCAGTTCTCGGCGCTGCGCGCGACCGGGGCGGACAGCCTCACCTTGGTTCAAGTCGTAGCCGGCGACGGACACGTGGTGGCGAGCTCGGCCAACATCGACGGCGAAGCGGCCCAGTTCAGCTTCCCGGCCCCGGGCAGCGGCGTGACCGTCCGCGCGGTGGCCGGCAGCATCGCCGGCGATCCGGGGTCCTACCGGGTTGCCGCCGAGGCGACGTCCTCACCGGCCGGACCGGTCACGGTGTACGCGGCGCGCCCGACCGCCGAGATCGACCAGAGTGTGCGCGAGCTGGTGGCGGCCCTACTCATCGGCGGCCCGGTCCTGGTCGCCCTGCTCGGCGCGGTCGCCTGGGCGCTGGTCGGCCGGGCGTTGCGGCCGGTAGAAACCATGCGCCGAGAGGTGGCCGCGATCCCGGGCACGGATTTGCACCGCCGGCTGTCCCTCACGCCTGGGGGCGAGGAATTGCACCGCCTCGCCGCCACCTTCAACGAGCTGCTCGCCCGCCTCGACGACGGCGCCGCGCAGCAACGGCGCTTCCTGTCCGACGCCGCCCACGAGCTGCGCAACCCGGTCGCGGCCCTGCACACGCGGCTCGACGTACGAGCCAGCCACCCGCAGCTACCCCTGTCCCCCGAGGATCGGCAACTGCTGGCCGCCGACGCGGCCCGGTTGGCGGCCCTGGTCGACTCGCTGCTCAGCCTCGCCCGCCTCGATGCCGACGCAGTGCTGCGCCGTGAGCCGGTCGACCTGGACGATCTCGTGTTCGATCACGTCCGGCGCATCAGCATGCCGGGCGCTCCGCACATCGACGCCACCCGAGTTTCGGCCGCGCAGGTCATCGGCGACCGCTCCGCCCTGGACCGCGTGGTGGCCAACCTCCTCGACAACGCCGTCCGGCACGCCCACGACGCGATCAGCGTCGGCCTGCACCACGACGGCCGCGATATCACCCTGACCGTCGCTGACGACGGGCCCGGAGTCCCCGCGGCCGACCGGGATCGCGTCTTCGAACGCTTCACCCGTCTGGACGACGCCCGTAGCCGTGACCGCGGCGGCGCCGGGTTGGGCCTGGCCATCGTCCGCGACATCGTGCTGGCCCACGGCGGGGGCGTACACATCGACGACAACCACCCCGGCGCCCGCTTCACGGTCACCCTTCCGGCTGCGGGCAGCTAACCCGCAGGCTTCAGAGCGCGATACCGAGCAGCGCGTCGACCAGGTCACGTACCAGGCCGGGCGACTCAGCGTCGCCACCCGGGTTGGCCAGCGTGGCCTCGGTCCAGTCGTCGACCGCGGCGATGGCGGCCGCGGTGTCGAGATCGTCGGCGAGCGCCGCCCGCACGCTCGCCAGCAGCGGGCGGGCATCAGGTGCTGCCGGTAGTGCCGCGGCCGAGCGCCAGCGCGCCAGACGGGCCTCAGCCTTGGGCAGTCGCCCGCCCGTCCATTCGCGGTCGGCGCGATAGTGGCCGTCCATCAGGGCCAGCCGGATGGCCATCGGGTCGACGCCGCCGCCACGCAGCTTCGACACGAAGACGAGGTTGCCCCGGGACTTGCTCATCTTCTCGCCGTCCAGTCCGATCATGCCGGTGTGGACGTAGTGGCGGGCGAACGGATGCTCACCGGTCAGCGCCTCGGCGTGGGCGGCCGAATGTTCGTGGTGCGGAAAGATCAGGTCGCTGCCGCCACCCTGCACGTCGAACCCCATGCCGAGACGGTTCAGCGCGATCACCGAGCACTCGATGTGCCATCCCGGGCGGCCGCGGCCCAGATCGGTGTCCCAGTACGGCTCGCCGTAGCGGTGCCCCCGCCACAGCAACGAATCGAGCGGGTTGCGCTTGCCCGCGTGCTCCGGATCGCCGCCACGCTCGGCGAACAGGCTGAGCATCGTCGCGTGGTCGTAGCCCGATTCGTAGCCGAAGTGGCCGGACGCCTCGATCGGGAAGTAGATGTCCTCGCCGACGTGGTACGCGGCACCCGCTGCGAGCAATTCGCCGATGGCCTTCGTGATCTCGGTGACCGACTCGACGGCACCGACGAGCTCGTTCGGCGGCAGCACCCGCAACGCGGTCATGTCCTCGCGATACAACGCGATCTCGCGCTCAGCGAGGTGCATCCAGTTCTCGCCGGTGTGCGCCGCCCGCTCCAGCAGCGGGTCGTCGACGTCGGTGACGTTCTGCACGTAGTGCACGTCGTGGCCCGCGTCGCGCCAGAATCGTTGCGCAAGATCGAACGCGAGGTAGGTGGCGGCGTGCCCCAGGTGGGTGGCGTCGTAGGGCGTGATGCCGCAGACGTAGAGCCGCACCGTCCCCTTCGCCGCGGTCTCGCGCACCTCACCGGCCGGCGTGTCGTAGAGCAGCAGCTGCGGACGATCACCCGCGGGCGCCGGCAGTACCGGCACGGGGCTCGCCGACCACGACTCCATACCCGCCAACCTATCCGGCACACTGCTCGGATGAGCGACGGGCTGGTCTCCGAAGAGAGAATCATCGCAGCCGAGCCGCAGGCGCTGTTCGACATCATCGCCGACCCCGCGATGCATCCGGTCATCGACGGCTCCGGATCCGTGGTCGCGGTCCGCCGGGGTAACCCGCCTCGGCTGTCCAAGGGCGCGACGTTCTCGATGGACATGAAGATCGGCGTGGCGTACAAGATCCGCAACGCCGTCGTCGAGTTCGACGAGGGACGGCGTATCGCCTGGCGGCACTTCTACGGCCACGTGTGGCGCTACCTGTTCGACCCCGTCGAAGGCGGCACCAAGGTGACCGAGCAGTGGGACCCGGCGCAGGCCAAGAACAAGCTCGCCCTGCGGCTGATGGGATTTCCGGCCCGCAACCGACGCAGCATCCACCACACCCTGGAACGGTTGGCCGATCTCGCCGCCAAGCCTTAGCCCGGGTTGCCGGAACCAGTCCGGCCAGAACTAAGTTAGGGTTACCTAACTAGCTGTCGTTCGAGACGAGGGTTGCGTATGAGCACGCCGATCACCCAGGCTGACACCGTCGCGGCGGGTCCGCCCCGACCAGCGCGGCCCCAAGCTGTGCTCGCTGTCCGCTCGCGCGAGCGACGCAGCGCGCACACGGTTCGGGTCGTCGCTGGCGGCGCGGGCTTCGCGGCATTCCGCACGAACGAGTTCACCGACAAGTACGTCAAGATCGTCTTCGTCGACCCGGCGCTCGGGCTCACCCCGCCCTACGACCTCGCGGCGCTGCGCGAGTCGCTGCCGCCCGAGCAGCGTCCGGTCACCCGGACGTACACGGTGCGGCGGGTCGAGGCCGACCTCGAGCAGATCACCCTCGACTTCGTCGTCCACGGCGACCTTGGGCTGGCCGCGCCCTGGGCCGCCCGGGCCGAGCCCGGCGATCTGCTCACACTGTCCGGCGCGGGCGGCGCCTACCGACCCAATCCAGCACTCGACTGGCATCTGTTCGTGGGCGACGAGTCGGCGCTGCCGGCGATCAACTCGGCGCTGGAGGCCCTGCCGTCCAACGCGCGCGGAATCGCCTACCTGGAGTCCAGCGACGACTCCGATCACCTAGACACGCCAGCCCCGTCCGGTGTCGACGTGCGCTGGCTGCACCGCACCGACCCCGGCTCCCGACCCACACTGCTCGCCGAGGCGATCACCGCGGGCGAATGGCGCCCCGGTCGGGTGGGCGTCTTCGCCCACGGCGAGCGCGAGTCGATGAAGGCCGTCCGCGCCGCACTCAAGACCCGACTGACGCCGGACGACGATCTCTCCCTGTCCGGCTATTGGGCCTACGGGCGCACCGAGGACCTCTTCCAAGCCGAGAAGCGCCAGCCGGTCGGGCAGATCGACGGCTGATCCCGGCAACCCCGGGCAACCACCGGGAGATGCCCAGCCGAGCATCGAATGCTAGATCGGCGGCCAGGGAATCGCCGGGCGGTCACCGTCCGGCCACGGATGGCATCGCTGCTGCAGCAGGTAGTCGACGCGGCGCACCGTACGGCGAACCTCGCGGGTGGTCAGCAGCTCGCCCAGCCGATCACCGAGCGCACCTTCGAGCTCGGCCCGCAGCCTGCTCAGCACGTCCACGGCTTCGTCGGTCAGCGGATCGCCGGCCCATTGCCAGAGCAGGGTCCGCAGCTTCGGGTCGACGTTGAAGGTCACGCCGTGGTCGACGCCGTAGATGTGGCCGGCCGGCGTCGGCAGCAGGTGTCCACCCTTGCGGTCGGCATTGTTGATCACCGCGTCGAAGACGGCGATCCGGCGCAGCTGCTCGGAGTTCGACCGCCGCACCAGCGACACGATGTCCACGGCCTCGTCGACGTTGATCCACAGCTGCACCATGCCGGGCCCGAGCGGCCCGTCCCGGTACACGGTCGGCGGCACGATGTCCCATCCGGACGCCGCCGAGACTTCGTAGGCGGCGATCTCGCGCTCGGCCAGGGTGCCGTCGGGGAAGTCCCAGAGCGGCCGCTCCCCCGCGACCGGCTTGTAGACGCAGGCCGCGGCGAGCTCACCGTTGCTGACCGCGCAGTACAGCGTCGTGTTCGACGCCTCGACGAGTCGCCCCTCGACGGCCAGCTCACCGTCGCGGAGCAGGCACAGCGCGTCGTCCACCGGCAGCTCGACCGCCGGCGTCAGGTCGTCCGGGCCCATCGCCTCGCTCACGCTTCGAGGGCGCTGCCGCGGTGGTAGCCGTTCTGCCGCGGGCAGATGTGTCCGGCGTTCGGGTCCAGCGGCAACCCGCACAGCGGACACGGCGGCCGCCCGGCGGCGAGCACGGCGCGGGCTCGGGTGACGAAGTCGCGGGCCGAGCCCGGCTCCAGGCGTACCCGCAGCGCGTCGGGGCCCTCGTCGACGTCTTCGAGCAGCGTCTCCTGGGCGATCTCGGTGTCCTCCACCGGTGCCTGCGCCTCGATCACGACGACGCTGGAGTCGCTGTCCCAGGCCAGGGCCATCGCCCCGACGCGGAACTCCTCGTCGATCGGCTGCTCCAGAGCGTCCGCGTCGGGCTCGCCACCGTCCGGGATGACGGTGCCGGTGCGAGCGACGACCTCGTCGAGCAGCTGCTCGATCCGGTCGGCCAGCACGGCGACCTGCTGCTTCTCCACCGCTACCGAGACGACGCGCGCGGCGTCGGCGGCTTGCAGGTAGAACGTGCGATCGCCCGGCGTGCCAACGGTGCCCGCGACGAATCGTCGCGGGCGGTCGAAGAGAAACAGTTGGCGGGCCATGGCTACCTACGAGCGTAGTGGTTCGTGCTCAGGTGTTGCCGCCCCCGGATCCGCCCCCGACCGTGGCATCCGACCCGCCCTTGCGGGACCGGCCCCGACGCTTCGGTGGCGCGAATCCCGACAGGTCGCCACCCACGTCGTTGGCGCGCAGCACGTAGGGCCGGGTGTCGGTGTACCGCACGATCGACGTCGAGCACGGGTCGACGACGATCCGCTGGAACTGGTCGAGATGCAGGCCCAGCGCGTCGGCCAGAATGGCCTTGATCACATCGCCGTGGCTGCACGCCACCCAGACCGCGTCAGCGCCGAGTCGTGCGTCCCAGTCACGTATCGACTGGACGGCTCGGGCCGCGACCTCGAGCAGCGACTCACCGTTCGGAAACCGCACGGCGGACGGCTGGGACTGCACGACTTTCCACAGCGGATCCCGAGCCAGGTCCTTGAGCGACTTGCCGGTCCAGTCGCCGTAGCCGCACTCGATCAGCCCCTCGTCGACGTGCCGCTGCGGTGCCGTTTTCTGCGCGGCGGCGATCAGGTCGGCGGTCTCGACGCAGCGTTCGAGCGGGCTGGTCACCACGGCCGCGATCGGCAACGCGGCAATCCGCTGCGCGACGCTCTGCGCTTGCGCGCGGCCTCGATCGTCCAGATGCACGCCGGGCGTCCGGCCGGCCAGCACCGGTCCGGTCAACGGCGTCAGGCCGTGGCGCACGAGCAGGACGGTGGACATGGCCTCCTACTTCGATGTCGCGTCGATAACGCCGGTGGCCAGCAACCCGATCAGCATCACGCCGACGATAACCCGGTAGTAGATGAACACGTAGGTGCTGTGCTTGGTGATCCAGCGCATCAGCCAGACGATCGACGCGAGCCCCACCACGAAGGCGAAGATCAGCGCCACCCCGGTCAGGCCGCCGCCGGCGCCACCGTCGTCGCCGATCTTGCGCGCCTCGTACAGCCCCGACAGCACGACGGCCGGGATGGAGAGCAGGAACGAGAAGCGGGCGGCGGCGGCGCGGTCCAGACCCCGGAACAGCCCGGCGGTGATCGTGGTGCCCGAACGCGAGGCGCCGGGAATGAGCGCGAGTGCCTGCGCGGTGCCGACGGCGAGGGCGTCGCGCACGTCCAGGTCCTCCTCCTCACGATTGCGCGTGCCGACCCGCTCGGCCCACAACAACACGAACGCCAGCACGATCATCGTGATCGAGATGATCCACAGGTTGCGCGCGCCGGTCTCGATCTGGTGGCTGAACGCGATGCCGAAGATCCCCACCGGGATGGTCGCCAGGATCAGGTACCACCCCATGCGGTACTCGAGCGTGCCGCGTACGGACTTGTCGACTAGTCCGCGAATCCATGCGCTGCCGACCTGGATCAGTTCCCGCCAGAAGTAGAGAATCACCGCGAGCGTCGTCCCGAGCTGGATCACCGCGGTGAACGGCGCGCCCGGATCGTCCCAGTTGAACAGCGCCGGCACGATGCGCAGGTGGGCCGTGGACGAGATGGGCAGGAACTCGGTGAGGCCCTGCACGATGCCGTAGACGATCGCCTGGCCCAGGTTCATGTCGTGCTTGGGCGACGAGGACGCGAGATGCGCGACTAGGGGCTGGGCGGTGGCGAGCAGGCTCACCCGGCCGCCCCGGATTTCTCCAGCGCGTCTACGGCGGTCGTCAGCGCGCGCAGCCGCTCGTCCAGTGTCGCGGCGAAGGGGGTGAGGGCCAGGGTCGCTACGCCGGACGCGGCGAAAGCCGCCATCCGCTCGGCGATGCGCTCGGGTGGGCCGAGCAGGGCAGTCGAGTCCACGAACTCGAGCGGCACGGCCGCGGCGGCGCCATCGTAGTCGCGCGACAGGTAGCGGTTCTGGACCTCCGCCGCCGCGTCGGCGTAGCCCATCCGGCCGGCGAGCGCGTTGTAGAAGTTCTGCTCGCGGCTGCCCATGCCGCCGACGTAGAGAGCCGCCATCGCCCGCAACGGCGCGGCGCAGGCCTCGATGTCATCGCCGATCACCATCGAGGTATTGGCGACGACGTCGAACCCGTCGAGCGTCTTGCCGGCCTTGGCTCGCCCGGCCTCGATGTGCTCGAACAGCTCGTCGCGGTGGTCGGGAGCGTAGAAGATCGCCAGCCAGCCGTCGGCGATCTCGCCGGTCAGCTGCAGGTTCTTCGGGCCGACGGCCGCCAGGTAGATCGGGATGTGCTCGCGGACCGGGTGCACCGTCAGCTGCAGCGCCTTGCCGGGGCCGTCGGGCAGCGGCAGCGTGTACGTCTCGCCGTCGTAGCGCACCCGCTGCCGCGACAACGCCAGCTGCACGATGTCGATGTACTCGCGGGTGCGGGCCAGCGGCTTGGCCCAGCGCACGCCGTGCCAGCCCTCGGACACCTGCGGCCCGGACAGGCCCAGGCCCAGGCGGAACCGGCCGCCGGACAGCGTGTCCAGGGTTGCGGCGGTCATCGCGGTCATAGCCGGGGTGCGGGCCGGGATCTGCATCACGGCGCTGCCGATGTCGATGCGGGGAGCCTGCGCGGCCACCCACGCGAGCACGGTCGGTGAGTCCGAACCGTAGGCCTCGGCGGCCCACACCACCGAGTAGCCCAGCCGGTCGGCCTCCCGGGCCAGGGCCAGGTTGTCCGCGTCGTTGCCCATGCCCCAGTAGCCGAGGTTCAATCCCAACTTCACGCGCTCACCTTAGAGGTGACGGCCATGGGTTGCTGATCAGGGACGTCGGCGTGGCTGTCCACACCCAGCCACGGCCCGTCCCCGCGAGCCGGTAGGTTTTCGCCGTGAAGCAGCGCAGCGTCGGGCACAGCGGCCTTCGGGTGTCCCAGCTTGGCCTCGGCACCATGACGTGGGGACTCGAGACCGATCCGGACGAGGCGGCCGCTCAACTCGTCGCCTTCCGCGAGGCCGGCGGCACGCTGATCGACACGGCGGTGTCGTACGCGTTCGGCCGCTCCGAGCAGATCATCGGCCAGCTGATCGCGGACGTCGTCCCCCGCGACGAGGTCGTGATCGCCACCAAGGCCGGCATCATCCGCACCGAGCACGACCGCATCGTGAACGTCGGCCGGGGCGAGCTGCTGCGCCGCCTCGACCAGTCGCTGCAGCGTCTCGGCACCGACTACGTCGACCTCTGGTACGTGCACTACGTCGACGACACGGTGCCCTTCGACGAGACGCTCTCGGCCCTGGACACCGCCGTGGCGTCGGGCAAGGCCCGCTACGTCGGGGTGTCGAACTACTGCGGCTGGCGCACCGCCCGCGCCGCGGTGTGGCAGCGCGCCGTTCCGGGCCGGGCCCCGATCGTCGCCAACCAGGTGCGGTACTCGCTGCTCGATCGCGGCGTCGAGCGCGAGGTCATCCCCGCGTCGCGGACGCTGGGTGTGGGGGTGCTGCCCTACTCGCCGCTCGGCGGTGGCGTGCTCACCGGCAAGTACCGGGCCGGCGTCCCGGCCGATTCCCGGGCGGCGGCGAACGGGCGCAACCTGGCCGACATCGCCTCCGACCGCGAGATCGGCATCGTCGAGGCGGTGGCGACCGCCGCGGAAGGGCTCGCGACCTCGCCCATCGCCGTCGCGCTGGCCTGGGTGCGCGACCAGCCCGGCGTCACCGCGCCGATCCTGGGTGCGCGCACCCTCGGCCAGCTCACCGCCGCGCTGGCCTCGGAGAAGCTCGAGCTGCCGATGGAGATCCGCCAGGCGCTCGACGACGTGTCGGCACCGGCTATCGGCTATCCCGAGGACGTCAGCTGAACGATCCGATCTTCACCGCGTTCGTCGAAGCCCGGCTCTGGCCCGGCCTCGGGCCCAAGCTGGCCGCGGGCCTCGACGATGCCGGCATCCACGGCCCGGCCGACGTGACGGCGCAGCGGCTGGCGTTACTGCCCAAGATCGGGGCGATGCGGGCCGGCCGGCTGCTGTCCTCGTTCCTGGCGGCGGCGCCGGTGTACGAACTCGTCGAACTGCTCATCCCGGCCGGGCTCGAAGCCCGGGTGGCCAGCCGGGTGGTCGACACGCTCGGGCCACCGGCGCCCCGGCTGGTGCGCGACGACCCGTGGCTGCTGCTGGCCATCCCCGGGGTGCAGCCCGACGACGCCGACCGGGTCGCTCGCGCCGCGCTGCCCGGCGTGCAGCGCGACGACCCGCGCCGGGCCCGAGCGCTCGTCGCCCATGTGCTGGCTCGCGACTCGCGCGACGGCCACACGGTCACGCCGGCCGATGCGGTGATGGACGCGCTGGGCCAATTCGGGGCCGGCGACCCGGGCGCTGCCGTCGAGGCGGCGCTCGAGGCGGCCACCGTGATCCGCTTCGACGATGAGGGCGAGCAACCCCTGCTGGGCCTCGCTCGCTACGCCGAGGCCGAGGACGCGATCGCCCAGTCCGTCGCCCGGCTGGTGGCCACGTCCGAGCCGATCAAGGCCGACCTGCGTCCCAAGGCGACCGACCTCGACGACGTCCAGCGCTCGGCCGTCGAGCACGCCATGCGCTCGGGGGTGAGCGTCCTGACCGGTGGTCCGGGCACCGGCAAGAGCCACACCGTCGCCACCATCGTGTCGCTGGCCGAGAAGGCCGGGCGCAATGTGGCCCTGGCCGCGCCCACCGGGCGCGCCGCCAAGCGGCTCGAGGAGCTGACCGGCTCCCCCGCGTCGACGATCCACCGGCTGCTGGGCGCCCAGGCTCGGCAGCGGGGTGCGGATCTGGATTTCACCGGCGGGTTCGCCCACAACGCCGAGGCGCCGCTCGACGAGGACCTCGTGGTGGTCGACGAGACCTCGATGCTCGACGTCGAGCTCGCCGACGCACTGCTGGAGGCTTGCGCCGACGGCACGCATCTCGTCTTCGTGGGCGACGCCGCCCAGCTGCCCTCGATCGGCCCCGGACGGGTGCTGGGCGAGCTGATCGACGCCGGCGTCGTCCCGGTCACCGAGCTGACGACGCTCTACCGCCAGGAGGAGGGCGGTGCGATCGCCCGGCTCGCGACCAGCGTCCGCCAGGGCGAGCTGCCGGTCGTGGACGACCCGACCCGCGAGGTCGTCATCGTGCCGGCTCGCGGTTCGACCGAGGCGGCCCATCGCGTCGTGCAGTTGGTCACGGACTCGATCCCCCGGGCCCTGGGCATCGCGGCCGAGCAGATCCAGGTCGTCACGCCCGTGCACCGCGGCGGCGCCGGCACCCAGGCGCTGAACGCCGTACTCAAGGCGAAGCTGAACCCTGGTCAGGGACGCGGCCGGTTCGACCCGGGTGATCGCGTCGTGGCCACGGCGAACCACATGGAGGCCGAGCCGTTCGGGTACGCCAACGGCGAGGTGGGTGTGGTCGTGGACATCGAGCGCGACGGCACCGTGACCGTCGAGTTCGCGTCCGGCCCGGCCGAGGTGAAGGGCAAGGCGCTGGCCGATCTGCTGCACGGCTGGGCGATCACCGTGCACCGGGCGCAGGGCTCGGAGTTCCCCGCCGTGGTCGTGGCGCTGCCGCCGGAGGCCGCCGGCATGCTGTCGCGTCCCCTCGTCTACACCGCGATGACCCGGGCGCAACGCCATCTCTCCGTCGTGCACGCGGTGGGCCCTGGCCTCGCCCGAGCCGTGCGCCACGTCGGGGCGCGTCCGCGCCGGACCCGGTTGCGAAAGTTGCTGCTGGATTACGTCGAATCGAACTAAGGGTGGAGATCAGTGGCCGGGAGGGGTTTACTGGCCTTCTATGACGGCGATATCCGCCGAGGAGGCGGTCGCAGATCCCGACTGGGAGTATGCGCCGCTGCGGATTCCGGCCGACGTGAGCCGGACCTCAGCGGCGGTGCGTCTCGCCCTGCACGCCGAGTTCGGCGGCTGGGAACTCGCCCGGGTGCAGCGCTACACCGACGGCACCCGACGGGTGTGGCTGCGCCGGCGCCGCGCGGTCGGACACCTACCCCTCCCCGGCCTGAGCAGCTAGCCACGATCCGGGACGGATGCGCGCCGATCCGGTTCATGATCAACAGCCGCTCAGGTGGCGAATACGCCAGCTGGCGGGATGTTGATCACATGTCGGATGCGCTGACCGCGCGGCTACCACTGAGCCAGCGCCTTCACGGTCTCGATCGTGTCGGCCTCGGCGGCGGTCTTGTCGTCGCGGTAGCGCAGCACGCGAGCGAACCGCAGCGCCAGCCCGCCCGGATAGCGCGTCGAGTTCTGCAGCCCGTCGAACGCGATCTCGACGACTTGCTCGGGCCGCAGCTGCACCACCCACTGATCGGTCGGCCCGGCCGCCAGCTCGGTGAACCGCTTCGTCTGCCAGGTCAGCATCTCATCGGTCATGCCCTTGAACGTCTTGCCGAGCATGACGAACCCACCGGCCGGGTCACGGGCGCCCAGGTGGATGTTCGACAACCAGCCCTTTCGCCGGCCACTTCCCCACTCGACGGCCAGCACGACCAGGTCCAGCGTGTGCACCGGCTTGATCTTGAGCCAGCCGGCCCCGCGGCGACCGGCCTCGTACGGCGCGTCGAGCGACTTGGCCACCAGGCCTTCGTGGCCTTGGCGCAGCGTATCGGCGAGAAATTCGCGGGCCGCGGCCGGATCGGCAGTGATCAGCCGCCGCACCCGGTTGGCCTCGGGCACGATGCCGTCCAGCACGGCCAGGCGGTGCGAGGTGGGCTCGTCCAGGAGGTCCACGCCGTCGATGTGCAGCACGTCGAACACGAACGGCGTGATCGGGGTCGCCGTGCGTCCGGACGCGATGTCGCGGCGGCTGCCCACCCGGGACGCCGTGACCGCGAACGGCTGGGGTCGCCCGTCCGGGCGCAGCGCGATCGCCTCGGCGTCGGCGACCAGGGTCGCCACCGGCAGCGCGCGCACCAGCTCGACGACCTCGGGCAGCCGCACGGTCACGTCGTCCAGGGTCCGGGTGAACAGCCCGATCTCGCCGCCGTCGCGGTGGATCTGGATCCGCGCGCCGTCGAGCTTCCACTCGAACGCGGCTTGAGTGGCTGGCGCGCCGAGACGGGTCAATGCGTCGTCGGTGCTGCTCGCCGTCTGGGCCAGCATCGGGCTGACCGGGCGGCCCACCTCGAGCCGGAACGCGTCGAGTGCGCCCGGCCCGTCGTGCAGGACGGCCGCCGCAACCGCGGCCAGATCGCCCCGCAGCATCGCCGCCCGGCGCACCGCCGCCAACGGCACCTCGACCGCCCGCGCCACCGCGTCGGCCATCACCCCGACCAGGGCGCCCTGACGCAGGTCCCCGCCGAGCAAGCGGCGCAGGAACTCCTGCTCGCGCGCCGTGGCCGCCCCGAACAGCGCCGCCAGCAGGTCACGGCGGCTCGCCTGCGAACCCGGCCCCGCCAGCCCCTTGATCTCGCTGAACGCCGCGTCGACTCCGCCGATGGTGAGCGTCGCCGCGGCCGCCGGCGGCCCGATGTCGCGCAACGCGGCCCAGCCGACCCCGATCTGGCGCTGCGGCAGTTCACCGGAGAGCCAGGACGCGGCGACCGCCGCCTCGTCGGGCCCGAGTTGGCGCAGCAGAGCCGCCAGCCGGGCCACCTTGGCACCCCGCGCAGACGTCTGCGCGATCTCAGCGGAAGCAGCGGCCACGTCGTCGAGCAGCATGCGGGCAGGATGCCACGGCCCGCCGACACGTCAGCAGGCTGACAGGAACCGATCCAGCACCCGGACGCCGAAGTGCAGCCCGTCGACGGGCACCCGCTCGTCGATCCCGTGGAAGAGCGCGGCGAAGTCGAGGTCCGGTGGCAGCCGCAGCGGCGAGAACCCGTAGCAGCGGACGCCGAGCAACGAGAACGACTTCGCGTCGGTGCCGCCGCTCATCAGGTACGGCACCGGACGCGCGCCCGGGTCCTCAGCCCGCAACGCGGCCGCCATCTCGTCGACCAACGCGCCGTCGAAGCTCGTCTCGACGGCGATGTCGCGCACGATCGTCTCGCGGGTGACCCCGTCGCCGATCAGCTCGTCGATGGTGGCGAGCAGCTGCTCCTCCTGCCCGGGCAGGAACCGCGTGTCGATCGTCGCCTCGGCGGTCGAGGGGATCACGTTGGTTTTGTAGCCGGCCTCGAGCATGGTCGGATTCGCGGTGTTGCGGACCGACGCGCCGATGAACCGTGCGATCGTGCCGAGCTTGGCGAGCCCGGGCGCGGGATCGTCCGGATCGATCTCCACCCCGGACGTCTCGGCTGCTTCCGCTAAGAACCGGCGCATCGTGTCGGTGACCACGACCGGGAACTCATGCGCCCCGATCCGCGTGACCGCGGCGGCGAGCCGGGTCACGGCGTTGTCGTCGTGCAGCATCGACCCGTGGCCGGGGCGTCCCTTCGCCCGTAGCCGCAGCCAGTTGATGCCCTTCTCGGCGGTCTGGATCAGGTAGAGGCGCAGGTCGCCCCCGACCGAGACGCTGTAGCCGCCCACCTCGCTGATCGCCTCGGTGCAGTCAGCGAAAAGATCCGGGTGGTTGTCCACCAGCCAGTGCGCGCCCTTGCGCCCACCGGCCTCCTCGTCGGGGACGAAGGCCAGCACGATGTCGCGCGGCGGCTTGCGGCCGGTGCGGGCCCACTCGCGGACGAGGGCGAGCGTCATCACGTCCATGTCCTTCATGTCGATCGCGCCACGGCCCCATACGTAGCCGTCGCGGACCTCGCCACCGAACGGGTCCACCGACCATTCGCTCGCGTCGGCGGGAACGACGTCGAGGTGGCCGTGGATGAGCAGCGGCTTGCGCGTCGGATCGCTGCCCTCGATGCGCGCGATCGTCGAGGCCCGCCCCGGTTCGGACTCCAGGATCTGCGAGGCGATACCGACCTCGTCCAAGCGCGCGGCCACCCACTCGGCTGCGGGGCGTTCGGGGTGGGTCGGGTTGGACGTGTTGATGCGGATCAGGTCGGACAGCAGGGGGACGACCTCGTGCTGTGCGGTCGGCGTCGACGCAGCGTTCATGACGTCGTTCCTACCAGGCTGACCGACGAGGGGGCGATCAGCGAACGCGCCGGCCGCCCCGCAGTCCGGCGGCAACGACGACGCCGCTCACCGCGAACGTGAAGCCCAGCACCAGTGCGACGAGCAGCAACGAGTCGTCAGCTCCGACCGCAGACTTGGCCGCGAGGTTCTTCAGGTGCTCGGTCTTGTCCTTCGACGAGGTGGTCGCTCGGGTCCCATCCCCGCCGCCGCCTCCGGTCTGGGTCGACGTCGGGGGTACGCCGGTCGAGCTCGACGGCGTCGTGGGAGGCGTGACACCCGACGGTGGGGCCGATGTCGGTCCGGGCGCATGACTCACGGCGTTGCCCGGGCCGTTTGCCGCTAGCGAGTTGAGCGGCGGGATGACGCTGGCTCCGCCGTCGGACGGCGGCGGTGTACCGGCGGACGGATCGGGCGTGCCGGTCGAGTTCGGCTCGGTCGGATTCGCGGTCGGCGTTGTGGACGGCGTCGAGGAGTCCGGCGGCGACGCCGGAGCCGAGTCGGTCGGCGCGGGACTCGTGTTGCCCGGCGGGGGCGTCGTGGCCGGCGGGCTGACGTGCGTCGGAGGCTCGCGGCCCGGCGGCGAGCCCGAATTCTTCACCGGGCCTCCGATGGTAGGCAGCCCGACCGGCGGCGGGACGCTACCGCCGTCTGACGACGTCGGCGCGGACGTCGGATCGGAGGACGTGGGGTCACCCGGAGCGGGGTTCGGATCGGTACCGGTCGGCGTAGTGGTCGGCTCGTCGCTCGCTGTAGTGCTGCCGGGGGTACTCGGCTGCGAGGTATCGGTGGGCGTGCATGTCGGCGGGTCCGAGCTGCTCGGTGTTGAACCCGCCTCACCCGGCGCCTCGATGGGAACGGTGTTCGCAGGCGGCGTGGGCGCCGAGCTCGTGGTCGGGTCGGCACAGGGGGCGGGGCCTTCGCCGGCGCTCGCGCCCTTACCGGGCAGGAGAACCGCCAGGGTCACCGCCGCTGCAACCCACAGCGCGACGATAAACGCCCCGCTGAGCCGATTACGGCGTGTCATGCGACCGTCGATCCTCTGTGTCCATTCCCTGGCCGTCTGACCAGGGGATCGTGTGTGCCCAGCGTACGACTGTCCAACGAGTCTGCCGATCTTGCGGTTCGCCCGATGTTAGTCCCGCCTGAGCAGGATAGCCGCGCGTGACCGATCGGAGAACTCAAAGCGGTGAGAATGTTGCCCGATGTCGCGCGACTGCGCATCCGATGGCGGTCCGGGGCGGCACCGGCGATGGGCTAGACTCGCTAGTCGCTCGTCCGGGTGGCGGAATGGCAGACGCGCTAGCTTGAGGTGCTAGTGCCCTTTAACGGGCGTGGGGGTTCAAGTCCCCCCTCGGACACACACAGAGGCCCCAGAATCTGGGGCCTCTAGTCATTTTCAGAGGTAGGAGCCGCCGCCCAGCGGACGGCCCGCTCGACTTGTACGCAGTGCGAACCGGTTGGTCCCCTGGCGGTCCCCGCCGGTCGCACGAGCTTCGATCCGTCTACCGCGCGCTGCCCTGATCCGTCGCGCGCGACGACGTACGATCGACGCAACGACGTCAATGGAGCGGAAGGCGTGATGACTGCGAGCAGCGCACCCCAGCCCTGGCCCTACCCGCGGGCGGCCAAGCCGTCCCTGGACGAGCTCGCGGCCGCCAAGGGCATCACCAGGCCGGTAACCATCGCCGATCTTCCACGCGCGGACATCTTCGACACCGACGAGGAACTCGACGAATTCCTCGCCTTCGTCCGCGAACAGCGTCACGAGCAGCTCGCCTGAACCCCTGTGACCGTCGTCCTCGATACCGACGTCGCCTCCCTGCTGATCAAGCAACGCCTGCCGGCATGGCTGACCGCGCGCCTCGACGCCGAGCCACTCTGCATCACCTTCGTCACGCTCGCCGAGCTGACCCAATGGGCAGAATTGCGCCGCTGGGGTACAGCTAGGCGTGCCTCACTGCACAGCTGGCTTGACGAGGTGCCGGTGCTGCCCGGCAGCGAGGCGGTCGCCAGCCGATGGGGCGCCATCTCCGCGAACGCACGCCGACGCGGCAGGCCCCGCCCGCAAAACGACACATGGGTAGCTGCGTGCTGCCTTGAGTACGAGCTCCCGCTCGCAACCCGGAACACAAAGGACTTCGACGACTTCGTTCAACACGAAGGACTGATCGTGATCGGTAGCTAACCGTCCGATTGCGCACAGTCCCTGCCGCCTATCAAGAACCGTCCGCTCGGCCCGGGATTCTGTCTGCATCCCGAGTTACTGTAGCCGCGCCCGGGAGGGGTGATCAGGTGAGCGACATCGCTGGCGAGCTGTCGCGCGTCCGGGACGCGTTTGACAAGCCCACGCTGCGCCTGCTCGACCGCAGGTACTCCCCGCTGGTGCTTGCAGTCTTCCGGCTGTCGTTCTCCCGTGACCAGCGCTCGGTCCCAGCTGAACGTCTCCACGCGGCCGTCAGCACCTACCTCGAGGAACTCGCCGCTAGTGGCGAGGACAAGCTCCCTCCCAACGCGACCGGTCGCGGGCTGTGCGTGCAATGGATGAGGGATCAGTGGCTGTTCCGGACCATCGGCGACAGCGGTACCGAGGAGTACTCGCTCACCTCGCACGCGATGGAGGCGCTGGATCTGGTCGCGACCCTCTCGCGCGAGCGGGCGCTCATCAGCGAGTCCCGCATCAACACCATCCTCGCTGCCGTACGGCGCATGGCCACCGAGGCGAACCCCGACCGCCAGTCACGCATCGACCGACTCGATGCTCAGATCGCGCAGCTGACCGCCGAACGCGACCGGCTTGCAGCCGGCGGGGAACTCGCCGCTGCCTCCGACGACCAGATGGTCGACGGCTACGTCGACATCCTCGCGCTCATCGGTCAGCTCCCGTCCGACTTCAAGCGTGTCGAGGAGTCCGTACTGGCAATGCACCGGCAGGTCATCGCCGACTTCCGCAACGAGGACCGGCCCATCGCCGACGTCCTCACCGAGTACCTGCGCAAGACCGACGAGCTCACGACTCTCACCGCCGAAGGCCGCGCGTTCGACGGCGCGTTCGGCCTCCTGCGCGACGAGGCGCTGATGCTCGACCTGCGCAGAGACCTGCAAACAATCCTCGACCACCCGTTCGCGGCTGCGCTGACCCCCGCCGAGCAGCGCGACTTCCGCGGCGCGGTCACTGTCCTGCGCCGGGGTATCGATGACGTCCTCAACCAGCGCGCCCGGCTGTCCACGACGCTGCGCGATCACATCGTCAACCACAACACCGTCCGCGACCGCGAACTCGACGCGACGCTGCGGGCCATCGACCAACAGCTGGCCATCTGGATGGGGAACGCCGGCCCGCGCGCCGCAGTCGGGGTGCCGCTCATTCCCGAACAGATCACCACTGACCACCTGCGCGAGCGGTTCTACGACCCCGACAACGACGTCCCACCGCCACCGCTGGAGGACGTGTCCGGCGAGGCCCCGGGCGAGCCCGACCTCGACGCGATCCGCCGTCAAGGCGGGCCCACGCTTGCACAGCTGCGCCGCGAGCTCATCGACGCCATCGAAGCCGGCAACGCCGATAATGCCGCCACGGTGTTCAACGCCTTGCCGGACTCTCTGCGCCGCCCGGTCGAGGTCCTGGGCTTGCTCCAGGTCCTCGCCGCGGTTGCCAACCACCCCGAGGGCGGCGAGCCGGTCGTCGGCTCTGTGCACCCAGTCGATGTGGACGTCGACGTCATGGTTGGCGACGCGCCGTACGACAGCTTCCACACGGTGCGCCCAGACAGCACAGCCCGGACGTTCCTGGTGGCCCGTCGCGAGCTGAACCTCGACGACGCGCGAGCACTCGCCGCCGCTGACGAAGGACCCATCTCATGACAGCCGCCAACAGCCCCGACCCCGATGACCGCGACGACGTCGACCGTCCGGACATTCTCGAACGCGGTGCAGACGACGTCGCCGGCGCGGACGCCGGGTCGACCCCATCCTGGGTGGACCTCCTCACCGACGACGACGCCGAGCCGGAGGAGGCGACCAGCGCATCGCTGTTCGAAGGCGACACTGGTGGGCTGAACATCGCACAACGCAAGACGCTTGTCGCGCTCCTGAAGAACCGGTTCATCACTGCAGCCAAATCTCCCGCTGAGTGGCGCACCCTTATCGACTCCGAGCAGCTGCTCCGGTCACGCTTCAACGACCTGTTCCTCGACCTGTACCTGGACCGCGTCCGCGGTGTCGCGTTCAAACGCCAGGCCGTCCCTGAAGCAGGCGGCAAGTTCCCGACCCTGCTCCACGACACCGCCTGGGGCCGAGAAGAGACGATCTTGCTGATCTTCCCGCCCTCGGCGAGGCTCGCGCCACCGCACACGTCGTCCATCCCGGAACCGTCAGGATCTACAACGTCGTCGAGGACGACGGCTGCCCCTGGATCGCCATGGAGCCGCTGTCGGGCCGGACCCTTCAGGAGGCGCTGCGCGCGGACGGGCCACTGCCCGTCGACGAGGTGACACGAGTCGGCGTGGGCCTTCTCGACGTCTTGCGGGCAACGCACCGGGCCGGCCTCGTGCATCGCGACGTCAAGCCGGGCAACGTGCACCTCTGCGACGGCGGCCGGATCGTCCTCACCGACTTCGGCGTGGCGTGCACCCTCGAGACCGCAGCCTCGGCGAACGGAGCGTTCGCCGGCAGCCCGGCCTACGTCTCGCCGGAACGGCTGGAGGGTCGCGCGTTCGGGCCGGCGTCGGACCTGTTCTCCCTCGGCGCGACGCTGTTCATGGCGGTCGAGGGCAGACCGTCCTTCGACCGGGGCTCGCTGCTCGCCACGTTCACCGCCATTGCCGAAGGCTCGCCGGCGCCGTTCGTGCGCGCCGGCCCGCTGCGGATCCGTGGCGCGGCGGGCCGCAACGAGCTCCTGCACGAGCGCGGGGTCGACGACGGATGCCCCCTTGACGATCCGCTCGACCGTCTCGATGAACTCGTCGACATCGGTGACGCGCGGCGTAGCGGCGCACGTGACCTCGCTGTCGGCTCTGACCGCCGGATCGCCCCCCTCGTGGGATGGTCGGGATTCGGGGTAACCGGTATGCGAGTTGGCCGCCAGCCGGGGCGACAATGTGACCGGCGTCACCGATCGTAGTTGGCATGACTACGACCGCCTCCGCACGGCGACGTGACATCGGTGTGCGATGCGAGGCAGCCATGAGAATCCCCGCCCGACACCTGGTCGTCGGAGACGTCCTTCGAATCAACGACTGGAGACTGCACGTCGTAGCGGTCGAGCACGACCGGGCGACCGCGGTGCTCACCTCGGAGTTCGAGTTCCTGCTCCACTACACGCGGGACGACTCCGTCGATGTGGTCGGCGCCGTCCAGCAGGCACCAGCAGCTGCATGAGGGCCGGGTATGTGTGCGCGTCCGTCCAAGTGGACAGTCGCGAGACCTGCAGCTACCAGGAATGGCAGGAGTTCCGCTACCGCACCCGGCGGACTGAGGCTGGCCTGGATTGCCGGCGGGCTCCCAGCCGGGATCCTGACGCTATGGTCCAGGTAGCTGAGCCGACGGCGCGGTCGTTCGTCCTGCAGCGGGTACAGCCGGCGATGACCGGCCTGATCGACGGCTCCCTCTCGTCCCTCGCGCCGATCTTCTCGGTGGCGCTCGCGACCCACCGCCCGCAGACCGCCTTCATAGCTGGACTTGCGACGGCAATAGGCGCAGGCGTCAGCATGGCGTTCTCCGAAGGCCTGTCGGACACGGGCGACATGTCCGGGCGCGGCAACCCGTACGTGCGCGGCATGATCACCGGACTCGGCACGTTCCTCGGAGGAATCCTGCACACGCTGCCGTTCCTGATCCCGCAGTACCGCACTGCGCTCGTGGCAGCCGTGGTCGTGATCGCGTTCGAACTCCTTGCCCTCGCCTGGATTCGCTGGCGCTTCCTCCGGACGCGGTTTCTGTACTCGTTCGCATCCGTGACACTCGCCGGCGCCATCATCGTCGGCATCAGCGCAGCGCTCGGCAGCACGGGTTGAGCACGACACTGCCCGCTGCGCACACGTCGGCCAGAGCCTGGATCCGCAGCCTTGCTGCACCGGTACGGGAGTTCATGCGCACCGAGACCGTCGGGGCGGTGGTGCTCGTCGTCGCGACGGTGTCCGCACTGGTGTGGGTCGGCGTCGACCGCACCTCGTACGAGACGGCTCCTCTCTGGTCAAGTTGATCTTGGTTTTGGGTTGTAGCGTTGCTGGTGGCGGGCCCGGGAAGTGACTGGTCCGAAGTGCCGGTGTAGGGGTGTTAGCCGGTCGCGCTGGAGTTGGTAGTCGCCCCCTGGTGTCCTC